>JAODND010000090.1 GCA_025465465.1 Frankiales bacterium
TCGGGGTGCCTCAGGGCCTTCGCCGCGGTGCGCAGGGCGGCCACCGAGGCGGTGAAGGAGCCGGTGGGGCTCATCAGCTCCTGGGCGGTGACGACGAGCACGATGGCGTTGGTCGACCGCTGGGTCGAGGTGCTGCCCAGGTGGCTGCGCAGCCGCCAGAGGTATGCGGACCAAAACGGCGCGTTGCCGTGGACCGGGTCGCTTACGACGTACTGGTCCTTGGGCCAGCGCTTGGTGCTGTCGAGGCGGCGCAGGCAGGGCGGGTTCGTCGTCGCATAGGACGTCGAGTCCCACTCGGCAACGCAGAGGTCACCGAAGCCGCCGCTGGTCATGGCGAAGTAGTTCGCCGCGTTGAAGTCGCCGAAGCCCTCACCCATGGCACCGGTCTCGCCCGCGCCGGAGATGCCCGGGATCTGGTCGTCCTGCATCGCGTGGCCATACTCGTGCAGGACGACCTCGGCGTCCTCCGCGTCGGGGACACCACCGCCGCCATAGACGATCACGTCCGAGCCCTGGACATACTGCGAGTTGTCGTCGCCGACGTTGAGGGCGATCAGGCTCTGCGGCTCGGCGTTGACGTCCTTGAGGCCGATCGAGCGCAGCCACCGCTGGTAGCGGTCGACGTGCGTATAGGCCATGACGCCGACGAAGCGAGGGTCGCTGCGGGTGTAGTCGAGGCTGGATCCGCTGTATCCCAGGGGAAAGATGACGGAGGCCCAGTCGCCCGTGAGCTGGGTGCCGGGCGTCGTGAAGGTGACGGGCACCGTCTTCAGCTGGGCCGACAGCTCGGCACTGGCGAGCGGCACGTCGGTGTCGGTCGTGTGCGTCTCGAGCGGCTGGCGCAGCGACGTGTTGCGGCTCGTCACGACCGGGTTGGGGTCGAACACCCGGGCCGTGCCGCTGTCGCGCAGCCCCGGCGACGTCTCGCCGACGACCCGCCCGGTGGCGGCGTCGACGTCGACCCGCGCGATCACGTCGGGGACCTGCGAGACCACCGTGACCTGGTAGGTGTCGACCAGCCGGCCGCCCCGCGCGGCGAGGACCCGCGTCACCTCGGCCGGGACGTAGAGCCGCCTGACGGCGAGGTGGCCGAGGGCCGCGGCCTTCGCCACCAGCTCACCCACCGGCTTCGCCGTCGGCGCGCCCGGCAGCGGCGAGCCGTGCGCCTCGACCTGGACCACCCGGCCGTCGACCTGGCTGACGAGGACGTCGGTGCCCTCGACCGGCACGCCGCCGCGGTACTCACGTCCCCGGACGTGCTGGCCGATCAGGCTGTCGCGGACGACCTCCCACCGGAAGCGGCTCGCAGCGGTCCCCAGCTGCTTGCGCAGGGCCCGGCTCGCCCACGTGGTCGCGGAGCCCGTCGCCGGGCCGAAGTCACCACGTGCCTGGACCACTGCCGACGGTCTCGCGGGCGCCGAGACAGCCGGCGCCGCCGCACCCACGAGGGCGAGGACGGCGACCGGTGCGGCCAGGCGGAGCTGCATGCCTGCATGTTTCGGCATCCAGCGGCCGGGTCCTTCACCCGCCGGCGAGCTCCTGCGACCTGTTCCGGGCAGCTTCCAGGGCCGCGAGCATCGCCGCCCGCACCCCGTGGTCCTCCATGACGCGGATGGCGCTGATCGTCGTCCCCGCCGGACTCATGACGGCCTCCCGCAGGACGACGGGGTGCTCGCCCGACTCCTTGAGCATCTTGGCGCTGCCGACGGCGGTCTGGATGATGAGCTCCGCGGCGGTCGCGCGCGGCAGCCCGAGCAGGATGCCGGCGTCGATCATCGCTTCGACCAGGTAGAAGAAGTACGCCGGTCCGCTGCCGGACAGGGCTGTGACGGCGTCCTGCTGCGACTCCGGGACGCGGATGACGCGGCCCACGCTCGACAGCAGGTCCTCGACGAGCGCGAGGTGCTCCTCGGTGGCGTGCGTGCCCGGGCTGATGGCCGACATCGCCTCGTCGACGAAGACGGGGGTGTTCGTCATGACCCGGATGCAGTGGGTGCCGGGCGGCAGCTCCTCCTCGAGGAGCTTCAGGGTGATGCCGGCGGCCATGCTCACGACCAGGGTCTCGGGGCGCACGCTCGGCGCGATGTCCTTGAGCGCGGTCCGCATGTCCTGCGGTTTCACGGCGAGCAGCACGACGTCGGCCTTCGCCACGGCGTCGACGGGGTCGGCGGTCGGGACGCCGTAGACCTCGGCGATCTCCTTGGCGCGCCCGGCATACCGCTCGGCCGCGATGACCTGCTCCTTGGGACGACCGGAGCGCAGCAGGCCCGACAGCAGCGCCTCGCCGAGCTTGCCGACACCCACCAGGGCGAACGTCGTCATCGCTTGCTCGCCAGCGAGCGCAGGAAGAACGTCACGTTGGCTGGGCGCTCCGCGAGCCGCCGCATGAAGTAGCCGTAGTACTCGTCGCCGTACGGGACGTAGACCCGCATCGTCTCTCCCTCTTCGGCCAGCTTCTGCTGCTCCGTCGGCCGGATGCCGTAGAGCATCTGGAACTCATAGGTGCCCCTGGTCCGGGCCTTCGCGAGCCGCTTCGCCGCAGTCACCATCGCCGGGTCATGGGTGGCCACCATCGGATAGCCCGCACCGTTCATGAGGACCTCGAGGCAGCGGACATAGCTCGCGTCCACGTCGTCCCCGGCCTGGAACGCGACGGACGCCGGCTCCTTGTAGGCACCCTTGCAGAGCCGCACGCGCGACCCCTCGTGGGCGAGGTCCTTGCAGTCGGCCTCGGTGCGGTGCAGGTAGGCCTGCACGACCGCGCCGGTGGCCGGGAAGTCCTGACGCAGCTCGCGCAGGATCCCGAGGGTGCTGTCGGTCGTGGTGTGGTCCTCCATGTCGAGGGTCACCGTCGTGTGGTGCTCGTGGGCCGCGGCGCAGATGGTGCGCGCGTTGTCGAGCGCGACCTTGTCGTCGATGGTCTGGCCGACGGCCGACAGCTTCACGCTCACCTCGGCGCGGGCACCGTCGGTCAGCTCGCCGAGAGCGGTGAGCAGCCGGACGTAAGCGTCCACCGTCGCCTGCGCCATCGCCCGGTCGGTGGTGTCCTCGCCGAGGTGGTCGAGCGTGACCAGGCGGCCGCTCCCGATCAGCTCCCGGCTCGCCCGGACGGCATCCTCGACGGTCGCCCCGGGCACGAACCGGTGCACGACCTGCTTGCTGACCGGTGCGTTCTCGACGAGCCGGCGCATGCGGTCGCTGCGGGACGCGGCGAGGATCACCTGGCGGAGCATGCTCGTCAGGCTAGCCAGCGCACCCAGTCGACGACGACCTGCGCGAGCTCGGGGCCCTTGTCCTCCTGCAGGAAGTGGCCCGCGCCCTCGATCGTGGTGTGCGGCTGGCCGACGGTCCCCGGCACCTTCGCGTGGAACGGCTTGTCGCCGCCACGGGTGATCGGGTCGCTGTCGGAGAAGGCGCAGAGGAACGGCTTGGCCCACCTCTCGAGCAGCTCCCAGGCGTGCTGGTTGGCCGGCGTCGCTGGGTCGTCCTCGGTCTGCGGGATGAGGTCGGGGAAGGACCGCGGACCTGCCTTGTACGACGCGTCGGGGAACGGTGCGTCATAGCCGGCGACCACCTCCGGGGCCATCGGGTTCACGACCGCCGCGCTGACCAGGAAGCCGACCGGCAGGTCCGGGGTGCGGGCCACGAAGTCGCGAAACTGCCACCACTCCGGCCCGAGCCTGCGCAGTCCGTCCGGCAGCCCGGTGTTCGCGGCGCAGATGCGCGCGAAGCGGCCCGGGTTCTCCATCGCGAGCCGGATCCCGATCAGGCCGCCCCAGTCCTGGCAGACGAGCGTCACGTCCTGCAGGTCGAGGGCGTCGAACAGCACCGACCGCACCCACTCGACGTGACGCGCATAGGTGTAGTCGGTCGTGTCCGCGGGCTTGTCGGAGCGGCCGAACCCGATGAGGTCCGGGACCACGACCCGGAAGCCGTTCCCGAGGAAGACCGGGATCATCGTGCGATAGAGGAAGCCCCACGACGGCTCGCCGTGCAGCAGCAGGACGACGGGACCCTCGCCCTCGTCGACATACGCCATCCGGAGGCCGTCGGAGGTCTCCGCGTACCTCGTCTCCCAGGGGAAGCCGGGCACCTCGAAGTCGGGCGTGCGCAGCACCTTCACGTCTTCTCGAACCTCCAGAGCCGGGTCACGAACGGCTCGTCGACCAGGCCGTCAGGAAACACCTCGCGCAGGTCGTCGAGGCAGGCCGCCACGAAGCCGTCGATGTCGGCGAGCTTCTGCACGTAGGACTTCGACCGCAGCCAGCGGGCGTAGAGCTCGAGGTCGAGGGTGCGCGACCAGCGGATGAGCGTCGGCGGCGCGGTCGTGAACCACTCGCCGAGCTGGGCGTTGTAGTCGACCTCGCGATAACCCCTGGTATACAAGGGATTGCCAGCTTCCAGGCGGTCCTGCTGAGCATCCCACCAGGGCTGGCCGTCGGCCTCCGACTCGTTCCACCAGAGCAGCAGCCGACCTCCCCTGCGGAGGACCCGCACGACCTCCTGGGCCGCGGGTTCGGACGTCCAGTGCCACATCTGCGCCCCGCACACCGTGTCGAAGACGTCGTCGGCGAAGGGCAGTGCCTCGGCCCGGCACACGACCGCAGGACCGCTGTGCTTGTCCAGCCCCCTGGCGAGCATCCGCGGGCCGAGGTCGCTGACGATCAGGCTGCCCCGCCGCGCGAGCTCGACCGAGGCGATCCCGGTGCCGGCGCCGAGCTCGAGGCACTCGCCGAGCGGCCCCAGTGCGTCGTACAGGGCTGTGGGATAGCTCGGTCTGGCGGCGTCGTAGTCCTCGACGAGGTCCTCGAAGGCGAGGGGGTCGCCAGGTCTCACCGCGGGTCCCCCGCCGAGGTCACTGCGGCGCCCAGTCCGACCGCGCCGCGAGGTTGAGGCGCGTGAACGCGAGGGCCTCCGCGAGATCGGCCTCCCGCTCGTACCTGTCCTCGCAGCGCCGGGTGTTGACCTCGACGACGATGAGCCCGTCGAAGCCGTCCTCGGCGAGCCCCTCGAGCAGCTCAGCGCACGGCTGCTCGCCCCGCCCGGGGACGAGGTGCTCGTCGCGGGCGGTCCCCGTGCCGTCGGCGATGTGCACGTGCGTCAGCCGCTCGCCCATGTCGCGACGCATCGACATCGCATCCGACTGGCTGACGCTGGTGTGGCTGAGGTCGAGGGTGAAGTCGAGGAAGTCCTCACCGGTGGGGTCCCAGTCCAGGCCGTACGGCGAGACCTGCTGCCCGCGGGCACGCAGCGGGAACATGTTCTCCACCGCGAAGCGGACGTCGGTCTCGCTCGCCATCTGCTGGATGCCGCCGACGAACTGCCGTACGTAGTCGCGCTGCCACCTGAACGGCGGATGAACGACGACGGTCTGGGCACCGAGCTCCTCCGCCGCCTCCCTGGCCTTCACGAGCTTGATCCACGGGTCGTTCCCCCAGACCCGCTGCGTGATGACGAGGCAGGGCGCGTGGATCGCGAGGATCTCGACCTGGTGGTAGTCGCGCAGCCGCTTGAGCGCCTCGATGTCCTGGCTCACGGGGTCGGTCCAGACCATCACCTCGACGCCGTCATAGCCGAGCCGGGCGGCGATCTCGAACGCGTTCGCGGTGGATTCGGGGTAGACGCTCGCCGTCGCGAGGGCGACGCGTGCCCCCGGCACGGACACAGGCGAGGTTTCAGACATCTTGCCCGCGAGCGTAAGCCCCTCACCGGGGTTGGGGGTCACTAGGCTCGCGGGTGTGAAGCTGCGCACCGACCTCGGCATGCCCCGTCTCCGCGAGGTCGATCCCGACTTCGCCCGCGACTGGATCGAGTTCGCCGACCCGTCCGATCCGGGCAAGGCCGTGCGCGCCGACCTGACCTGGCTGATGTCGTCGTGGACCTGCGTGTTCGGCACCTCGTGCCACGGCGTCATCGAGGGGCGGGCCACCGACGGCTGCTGCTCGCACGGGGCGTTCTACAGCGACAAGGCCGACGAGAAGCGGACGGAGAAGTTCGCGAAGCTGCTGAAGAAGAAGGACTGGCAGTTCGCCTCCGTCGGTCGATCCGAGGGGATCTCCGTCGACGACGAGCTCGAGGGCGAGCCGGCCCGCAAGACCCGCACCGTCGACGGCGCCTGCGTGTTCCTCAACCGTCCCGGGTTCTCGGGCGGCGAGGGCTGCGCGTTGCACGCGCTCGCGCTCCGGCTCGGCAGGCACCCGCTCGAGACCAAGCCCGACGTCTGCTGGCAGCTGCCGGTGCGACGCACCGTCGAGCAGGTGCAGCGCCCCGACGAGGTGAGCGTCGAGCTCACGACCATCGGTGAGTTCGATCGGCGCGGCTGGGGCCCGGGCGGCGAGGACCTGCACTGGTGGTGCACCTCCTCACCCGAGGCGCACGTCGGCGCCGACCCGGTCGTCGTGTCCTACGGCCCGGAGCTGGTCGCGCTCATGGGTCAGCCGGCCTATGACGAGCTGCTGCGCCTGTGCGCCGAGCGCACCGGCCTGCCCCTCCACCCCGCCACCGCGGCCGCCCACGCAGCCGGCCTCATCGACCTCGGCGAAGTCGGAAGCCGCACCACGTCCTGACACGTCGGGGCTTCCGACTTCAGGGCACAAGCAGCTGTCGGAGCAGAGTCGCCACCCTGTCCTCGTGGTGCCGAAGCATGGCGCGAGTCACCCGGACCAGCTGCTCGCCGGTGCCTCGGGTGGCCACGGCCAGCTCGAGTGTGCGCAACGTGTCGGCGTTCCACTGCTCGACCCACATGTGGTGCACCCCGTCGATCTCCACGGTGATCCGCAACCACGACCAGCGCGCGTCCAGGTAGCGGGTGCTGCCCGCACGCACCTCGAGCTGCAGCTGGTCCGGGAGAGGCAGGCCGTGCCGGCGGCAGAAGCGCAGGAACTCGAGCTCGCTCTGAGCGGTGGCCCCGAGCTCCACGTCGTCCAGCACGGCTGCGATGAGGGCGCGGCGCGGAAGCCGCGGCATGTCTGCCAACGTCAGGCGCAGCGAGGTCACCGTGGTGAGCCGTTGCTGGACAGCCAGCGTCAGGCGGTGCTCGGCCTGCTCGTCCGTGGCCGCCCATGCGGCTGCGTGCAGCGTCGCCCCGTGCTTGTGCACGAGCCGCAGATGCGGATGCCCCGCCGTCCAGAGCTCCAGCTTCTCGATCCGGTGCGGAACCATCATGAGCAGCGGTCCCTGCACCCGACGCACCCTTCGCGCGGCGGGGATCGCCACGTCGTGCTGGGACACCTGGAGCCGCTTGGCGCCGAAGTGCACGAGCGCTGCGTCACCCGTCAGCGCCGCACCCACGCCGGCTTTGAGCACCGCCACCCATCGCAGCTGCAGCGCGCTCGGTTCGCCCGAGTGCGCAACCGCAACCCCGTCGAAGATCGGCTGCCAGCGCTTCGAGTCCAGCTTCCACTCCCACTCGGCGCGGCTCATGCCGGTCGCCAGTGCCTGCCTGCGCGTGAGCACGCCGTCCTGGCGAGCGACGACGTCGGGCCAGCACAGCTGCTTCGCCTCCCGGGCCGGTGCGGACATGACGAGCACGCTTCCAGCGGTTCGCGGACCACGCCCGCTCGGCCGCGAGACCTGTGGACGCGCCGGTCCCTCGCGAAGTCGGAATCCGTGACCGGTCAGGACAGGGGCGGCCTTCCGACTTCGGCGCTCTGGAAGGATGGGGGGCATGCCGACCCTCGTGCTGCTCCGTCACGGCGAGAGCGACTGGAACCAGAAGAACCTGTTCACCGGATGGGTCGACGTCGATCTCACCGACGCCGGTATCGAGGAGGCGAAGCGCGGCGGCTCGCTGCTGGTCGATAACGGCCTGCTGCCCGATGTCGTGCACACCTCGCTGCTGCGCCGGGCGATCCGCACGTCCCAGATCGCCCTGGACGCCGCCGACCGGCACTGGATCCCGGTCAAGCGCTCGTGGCGGCTCAACGAGCGCCACTACGGCGCGCTGCAGGGCAAGGACAAGGCGCAGGTGCGCAACGAGTTCGGCGAGGAGCAGTTCATGCTCTGGCGCCGGTCCTACAACACGCCGCCGCCGCCGATCGAGCGCGGCAGCGAGTACTCGCAGGACGGCGACGCGCGCTATCTGACGCTGCCGCCCGAGGTTCGCCCGGCGACCGAGTGCCTGGCCGACGTCGTCGTCCGG
Organism: Frankiales bacterium; assembly: GCA_025465465.1. Taxonomy (GTDB): domain Bacteria; phylum Actinomycetota; class Actinomycetes; order Mycobacteriales; family SCTD01; genus RYN-111. Next base: position 8,141 of record JAODND010000090.1, read on the forward strand.
ATGCTG
>JAODND010000094.1 GCA_025465465.1 Frankiales bacterium
TCAAGAGCTATGAGTTCGCGCGGATCCATGGCGTGTCGAACCTGAACGCGATCAGTGACGGCCTGCGGGTGTTGAAGGCGATCTGCATCGAGCGCTTCACCAAGCCCGCCGCCCGCCCCGAGGTCCCTGCTCACATCCGGGTGCTGCAAGCCGCGTGATTGCGCGGCTGGGCAGGAAGTCCACGACGGGCGGCGAAACTAGCCCGTGGTAGCGACACTCGAACTTGGGGGACCAGACGTGAGCACGGCACTGTTCGTGCCCCCGCCAATGGCGGAGGCCGACACGCGCACGCGCTCAGACGCGCTGCGGCGCTGCCTGGAGGCAGTCCTGTCCCGCGTCCTGGCCGAGACCCAGCTGCTCACGCTGCAGGTCGGCTGCGCACTGCTGCTCGACGGCCCGGTGATCGCGGAGCGGCCGCCCGGCACGACCCCGCGCGGCGACGGCACGCTGTCGTTCACGGGCCACACGATCCCCGCCACCGCCCACGTGCCCGAGGCCATGCTGTGGGTCAGCGCCAACTCCGAGATCGGCCGCTCCGAGGCGCACGTCGTCCCCGTGATGCTGTCGGCCTTCATGGAGTCCGAGATGTCACGCCTGATCGCCGAGAGCACCGCCCGTGGCGCGCTGGAGATCGCCAACCGCGATCCCGCCACCGGCCTCGGCAACCGTCGGGCCTGGCTGCACACGCTGCACGTCGAGGCCGGGCGAGCCCGCCGTACAGGCCGTCCCATCACCATCGTCATCCTCGACATCGACGGGCTGAAGCAGGTCAACGATGCGTACGGCCACGCTGCCGGTGACGGCCTGATCGCGCGCGCTGCGGTCGCGCTGTCCGGCACCCGCCGGGCGACCGACGTCGTGTGCCGGCTCGGCGGCGACGAGTTCGGGATCGCCGCCGCGGACACCGACCAGGCGTCGGCGGAGGCGCTCGCGGCCCGCGTGCGGGAGGCGCTGCTCGAGCAGGGGGTCAACGTCTCGCTGGGGTGGGCGACCAGCGCCCACCTCGGGATCGACGACCTCTGGCAGCGTGCCGACGCCGCGATGTATGAGGACAAACGCGCTCGTCGCTGACAGAAGTTGCAATCCGGCAAGAGTATTTCGCCGCCGACGGGATAGGACACTGTCGGGAGGCGATTTCGGTATGGAATCCGAGCGGGGCACAGCCCTGCGACTGCACGGCGAGCTAGACGACGAGGCATGCGCGGTGATCCGCCGCAGGCTGGCACCACTGCTGAGCGCGGGGTTGCGGCACCTCGTCCTCGACCTCAGTGAGGTCACGGCGCTGCCGCAACCGGGCGTAGAACTGCTCCGGTCGCTCGACGCGCACCTGGGTGGGGTGGTGCTGATGCACCCGTCCGACGAGGTGCTGAGCACGCTGCGGGTCTATGACCTCGGCCAACTGCTCCTGGTGCGGGACGTCGACCCACCGGCACCGCGGCCTGTCGCGCCACCGAAGCCGCCCGAGCGACTGGCGGAACTCCTGCCCCTGGTGCGGGACCGGCGACTTGCACGGTAGGTGATCACATGCTTGCCTGGCGGCAAATGAGTGACGACAAGCCCTTCGACGCGAGCTTCAGCAGCGGTGAGCGCTACACGCCGCCGGCTGGCGAGGAGGCGCGCACCTGGGTGCTGGTCGAGGGCACGGTCTGCCCGGGGGAGATCCTCGGGCGCAACGGACCGCGCGCGCAGGTCCGCTTCGCGCTGCAGGGGTCCACGTACGTCCGCTGGTTCGACACCGCCCTGCTCCTCGACGAACCCGCCTGACCGCTCGCGTGTCGCGGCGAGGCGAGGTCAGCTGCGGAGCTGGTCCAGGACTCGGGTGAGGAAGGTCGTGCGAAACCAGCTGGTGGCGGGCGAGGTCGCGACCAGCAGCAGCTCACCGAGCCGCGACAGCCGGTCGGCCTCGTCGAGGGCGTGCATGAAGTCGCGGACCTGCTCGGCGTCCTCACGTCGCACCGTGAGCTGCACGTCGAGCGTCGCTCGACCCTCGTGGCGCGCGATCGCGACCTGATGTCGCACATCCAGGCGCAGCGCGTCGAGCGGCGCCGCCGCCGCCATGATGTCCTGCGCCTTGCCAAAGTGCGGCGACTCCGGGGCCACCAGCGTCAGCTCCCGCAGCAGCCCCTCGGCGTGCGCCTCGCTCTCGGCAAGCAGCGCCGTGTCGACGTCGGTGAGGACCACGCGGACCTGCTCGCGGGCCGGGTCCATCTCGAGGCCGTCGGCCCAGGACGCCAGCAACCGGTCGGTCTCCTCGGCCTCGGCGGCGGTCGGGTGCAGGTGGTCGAAGGCGAACCACACCGTCTTGCCGTGCTCCTCCGGCTCCACGCCCCAGCGGTCAGCGACCGCGGACACCAGCATCAGGCCGCGGCCGGTCACAGCGGTGGGGTCGATCATGCTGAAAGCCGGCGAAACGGGCGAGCCGTCGCCGACCTCGATCCGGACGCCGTCTGCGGTGATGAGCAGCCGCAGCACCAGCGGCACGCGGCCGTGGATGACGGCGTTGGTCACCACTTCCGAGACGGCCAGCGCACCGTCGTACGCCCTGTCCCCGAGGCCCTCGGCCGTCAGAAACTCCTGGACGGCCGCGCGAGCCAGGCGCACCGAAGACGGCTCAGGGGCGAGCTGGAACTCGCGCCCCGTGCGCGCGCCGTCGTGCATGCCCTGGCTCCCTGTCGCGTCCGCTTGCCGCATCAGTTCCCCGCGCGGCAGGTGCTCAATCCCCGTCGCCGGGCAAGCTCGCGCGATCTCTGCTGAAGTCATGCGTTGTCCTGGATAGACGAGGACACTGATCGCGGGAAGGGGGGCGAGCTGATGTCGGTGCATCCGCACGACGGCGAGCGCGCTCTGCGCGCGGTGCCCTCCGAGCCGCGCCCCCTCGGCCGCCCCGGTTGGGAGAAGCGGTACGCCCTGTCCCTCACGCTGCTCGACCTGCTGATGATCGCGTTCGCGGCCCTCGTCGCCTTCGAGCTGCGCCTCGGTGACGTCGACACGAGCATCGTGGCGGGCGGCACCCACATCCCCTACGGGTTCGTGGTCGGCGGTCTGGCGCCGCTGTGGCTGCTCATGCTGCTGGCCGGGCGCAGCTATGAGGCGCGCTTCCTCGGCGTCGGGTTCGAGGAGTTCAAGCGGGTCGGCAACGCCTCGATCCGGCTGGTCGCGCTCATCGGCTTCCTGGCCTTTGCGTTCAAGGCCACGATCGCCCGTGGGTTCATCGCCATCGCCATCCCCCTCGGGCTCGCGCTGCTGCTGCTCGCCCGCTATGGCGCCCGCCGGGTCCTGCATGCGCTGCGCCGGCACGGCATCTGCGTGCACCGGGTGGTCGCGGTCGGATCGGTGGCCGAGGTGCTGGCCCTGGCCGACCAGGTCGCTCGCGAGCCGTTCGCCGGGCTGCACGTCGTCGCCGTCTCCCTGCCCGACTACGACAAGCGGACCGAGCTGCGATACCTCGACACGGCGCTGCCCAACGTGGGGCCGGCCCGCGACATGCCCTACAAGCTGCAGGACCTGAGGATCGACACGGTCGCGGTCGCCGGCGCCTCAGCACTGTCGAGCCGCGAGCTGCGCCAGCTGTCCTGGGACCTCGAGGGCACTGGCACCGACCTCGTGGTCGCGCCCGCCATCACCGACGTCACCGGCCCCCGCATCCACGTCCGTCCCGTCGCCGGCCTGCCGCTGCTGCACCTGGAGGCACCGGCCTTCGGGGGTGCCCGGCGGGTCCTCAAGCGGCTCATCGACCTGACCGGCGCAATCGTGCTGCTCGTCGCCCTCATGCTGCCGTTCCTGATCATCGCCGTCGCGATCAAGGTCGAGGACCGCGGCCGGGTGTTCTTCCGTCAGGAGCGGGTGGGACGCGCGAGCAGCCGCTTCCGGATCTGGAAGTTTCGCAGCATGCGTGCGGGCGCGCACGACGAGATCGCCGCACTGCTGGCGCTCAACGAGTCCGATGGTCCGCTGTTCAAGCTGCGCGCCGACCCGCGGGTCACCCGGGTCGGGGCGATCCTGCGCAAGTACTCCCTCGACGAGCTCCCGCAGCTGTTCAACGTGCTGACCGGCACCATGTCGCTCGTCGGTCCGCGGCCGCCGCTGCCGACGGAGGTGGACGTCTATGCCGACCACGTGCACCGTCGGCTGCTCGTGAAGCCCGGGATGACGGGGCTGTGGCAGGTCAGCGGCCGCGCCGACCTGCCGTGGGAGGAGTCGGTGCGCCTCGACCTCTACTACGTCGAGAACTGGTCGGTGGCCCTCGACATCCAGATCCTCTGGAAGACGCTGTTTGCGGTGGCCCGTTCCTCCGGCGCCTACTGAGGGGCGCGGGCGCTCACGGCGACCAGCCAGCGCGACGGACCGCTGGCCCTGAGAGTCACGACGTAGCGGGTGGCGACCTTCACGGGGGAGCTCGCACGCGCCGCGCGCTGGCTGGGGATCTGGTTGCCGTCGCACGTGATGGTCTGCTGGGCAGCGGAGGCCGGTCGGCTCGTCACCGCGACCGTGCCGCGGCCCTGGCAGAGCACGTCGGTGGCGAGCACCTTGCCCGCCGCGACGGTCACCGTGATGGTGGCCGTGTGGATGCCGGGGCTGAGGTTGTTGTCCTTGCGGGCCAGCTCGCCGACGAACTTCTCGGGCACCGGCAGCGGCGAGATCCGGCCGGCGTCGGCAGGGTAGGGAAAGTGCGAGGCGCCCGGCGTGCTGGTGATGCAGCCGGGAGGTGGGGATGCGGCCAGGCACGGGTCGACCGGGGTGGGCGTGGTCGTCGTGATGGGACTGGCGGTGCTGTGGCTGGTGCAGGCGGCGAGCAGCAGCGGCGCGAGGAGCAGGACGGGACGCACCCGACGAACCTACTTAATAGACCAGTGCCTGTACGTCAGCAGCGAGCGCCTGCTCGACGAAGGAGCCTGCCCCGGCGATGACGGCTCCAGGCTTCAGGTCCTGTGCCGTCAACCCTCGGCGGGCCGCACACTGGGTGCAGACGTGGACGCGGGCCGTGGTGAGCAGGGCGTCCATGAGGGTCGAGGCCGGTGGCGACTCCGGGATCTCGAGCTCGCCGTCGGGTGTCGCGAGCCACACCGACTCGCCCGTCAGCCACACCGACACGTCCGCGCCGGAGGCGACCGCGACGGAGGCGACGGTGAGCGCCTGGAGGCACCGCTCGGGGGCATCGGCACCGGCGGTCAGCTTCACGACGAGGGAGCGCACCCCCGATACACTTGCACCCGTGACGATCGAGTACTTCTACACGGGACTGCTCGTCGCGGCCTTCCTGGCGATCGCATGGTTCTCCGGATACGTCGTCTACCGGCTCTTCCAGGGCCAGAAGTAGCCATCGCAGACCATCCGTCCTGACTGCTGACGACGGGCGGCTGTGCGCTTTACGGTCGTGGGGTGCTTGACGTACCGGAGCCCCGCGGGGCGCAAGAGCGGTTGTGGCGTGCGATCACCTGCCTCGACAGGATCGATCAGCCGGGCTCCGAGCTGGAGGTCGATCGCGGTGCCGTCGAGCTCGAGCTGGTCATCGCGTGGAGCGAGTACGAACTGGCCCGGGCCGCGTCGGCCTGAGGGGTCGCGGTCCCGGAGTTGACGTCGGGTTTCAGGGGCAGCAGTGTCAGCCCCATGGATCGCACACAGCTCTATGTCGGTGGCGCATGGATCGACTCGACGTCGGACAAGACGATCGAGGTCGTCAACCCCGCGACCGAGGAGGTCATCTCCAGGGTCGCGGCAGGCACCGCGGACGACGTGGGCAAGGCGGTCGCCGCTGCCAAGGAGGCCTTCCCGCGCTGGTCGGAGCTCGCTCCCAAGGAGCGCGCCGACTTCCTGCAGGCCGCCGCTGACGCGCTGGTCGCGCGCACCGACGAGCTCGGGCAGCTCATCTCCGAGGACATGGGCATGCCGCTCGGCTTCTCGAAGATGATCCAGGTCGGCCTCCCGTCGTTCAACCTCGCCAACTTCGCCGAGCTGGCCCGCACGTTCGACTTCGACGGCCAGGAGGTCGGCAACTCGCTCATCGTGCGCGAGCCCGTCGGCGTCGTCGGCTGCATCACGCCGTGGAACTACCCGCTGCACCAGGTGGTCCTCAAGGTGGGTGCCGCGCTGGCTGCGGGCTGCACCGTCGTCGTGAAGCCCAGCGAGGTGGCGCCGCTGTCGGCGTACGTCCTGGCTGAGATCTTCGACGGCATCGAGCTGCCCGCCGGGGTCTTCAACCTGGTCTCCGGCTATGGCGAGGAGGTCGGCGAGGCGCTCGTCGTCCACCCTGACGTCGACATGATCTCGTTCACCGGTTCGACCCGGGCGGGCAAGCGCATCGCCGAGCTGGCCGGCAAGCAGGTCAAGCGAGTCGCCCTCGAGCTCGGTGGCAAGTCGGCCAACGTGATCCTCGACGACGCCGACCTCGAGAAGGCCGTCGCCGACGGCGTGGGCAAGTGCTTCCTCAACTCCGGTCAGACCTGCTCGGCGCTGACCCGCATGCTGGTGCCCGCCGGCAAGCTCGAGCAGGCCGAGCAGATCGCCGCAGCGACGGCCGCCGCGTTTGCGACCGGTGACCCTCAGGACCCCTCGTCGATGCTCGGGCCGCTGGTCAGCAGCACCCAGCTCAAGCGGGTCCGCGACTACATCAACCGGGGTACGGCCGAAGGTGCCCGCCTCGTCACGGGCGGCGCAGAACCCTTGCAGGACAAGGGGTTCTATGTGAAGCCGACGGTGTTCTCGGGCGTCACCCCCGACATGACGATCGCGCGCGAGGAGATCTTCGGGCCGGTGCTCGTCCTCATGCCGTACGCCGACGAGGACGAGGCCGTGCGGATCGCGAACGACAGCGACTATGGCCTCGCCGGCGGCGTGTGGTCGGGCAGCCCGGAGCGCGCGATGCAGGTCGCCCGCCGGCTGCGCACCGGCCAGGTCGAGGTCAACGGCGGCGCGTTCAACCCGGCCGCGCCGTTCGGTGGCTACAAGCAGTCCGGCATCGGCAGGGAGGCCGGCACCTTCGGCCTCGAGGAGTTCCTGGAGACCAAGGCCATCCAGCGCTGAGCTCAGAGCAGGTTCTGGATGGCCCGCACGGCGCGCTGGTCGAGTGCGTCCGTCGGGTGCCGCGGCAGCTCCACGACGAACGCGGTGGTGCCGGGATAGCCGTGGTTCTGCCAGCCGGTCGCGCTGCCGTGGTAGCGGGTCATCCGTCGGAGCGGCTCGCCCAAGGTGTTCGCAAACCGCTGCTCGACGCTGACCGAGCCGCCGGACTCGTCGACGACGCCGACCGGCTGGTGGAACCAGACCGTGACCGCGGGACGGAGCCGCCGGACCAGGTCGGAGAGGGCGGCCGATTCGGGCTCCGAGAGCGCGCGCGGACCTGAGTACTGCTGGTCGCCCGGGCGGCCGATCGGTGCCCAGTCATAGGAGAAGTTGCGGTTGAGGTCGACGCGGTGGGCGTTCTGCCGGGTGTGCGCCGCCACGCCGTCCGGATTGCCATCGGGAACCACCCACAGTGACGTTCCCGCGGGAACGTCCAGGTGCAGCAGCGACAGCGCGATGCGACGGCCGGCGACCTCGTCGCCGTGGATCACGCCGATCACCAGCACGCGGCGCTTCGCGGTGGCCGAGCCCATCCGATAGACCGTGAGCTCCCTGCCCTGCACCGAGTGGCCGGCCACCGACCTCGTGCCCGCCGCGAGGGGACGCAGGTGCACGACGCTCGGCGCCGAGCCGGGCTGGGCGGTGCACGCACCCAGTGCCAGGACAGCGACGACGGCAGCGCACCGACGGCGGGGCATGAGCAGACCCTGCCCCCTCGGCACTGAGAAAACGCCTGGGTCGCGACCCCTAGCCTCGGGGGATGGTCAGCGTCGTGGAGATGGTCGCTCCGAGAAGGCTCGGCACCGACTTCCGGCGGCTGCTCGCGTCCTCCTGGGTGAGCAACCTCGGCGACGGACTTGGCCTCGCCGCCGGCCCGCTGCTGGTGGCGTCGGAGACCGACGACGCGTTCCTCGTCGCCCTCGCGGTCCTGCTCCGCGGACTGCCTTGGCTGATCTTCGGCCTGGTCGCCGGGGCGATCGCCGACCGCGTGGACCGGAAGCGGATCATCATCGCCGTCGACCTCGCGCGAGCCGTGGTGCTCACGCTGCTGTGCGTCTCGGTGGCGACGGGCGCCGTGTCGATCGCGGTCGTCCTCGCGTCGATCTTTGTGGTCGGTACGGCGGAGGTCTTCGCCGACACCACGTCGCAGACGCTGCTGCCGATGGTCATCGACCGGGACGACCTACCGCTCGGAAACGCCCGGCTCGCGGCTGGGCTGGTCGGTGTCAACCAGCTCATCGGCCCGCCGATCGGGGCCGCGCTGTTTGCCGTCGGCCGCTCCTGGCCGTTCCTCGGGCAGGCAGTGCTGGTCGCGGTGGGCGTGGTGCTGGTGTCGCGCATCGCCACCTCGACGGCGCCGGGTGACCGCGAGCCCACTCACCTGCGGCACGACATCGCCGAGGGCTTCCGCTGGGTGCTCCACCACGCCGCCGTGCGGACGCTGGTGCTCACGATCTTCATCTTCAACATCACGTTCGGGGCGGCCTGGTCGGTGCTGGTGCTCTATGCCCGGGACCGCCTCGGCCTGCACGAGGTCGGCTTCGGTCTGCTCACGACGGTGTCGGCGGCGGGGAGCCTGGTGGGGGCTGCGTTCTATGGACGGATCACGAGACGGTTCAGGTTGAGCACCCTCATGCGCATCGGGCTGGTCCTCGAGACCCTCACCCACCTCGCCCTCGCCGTGACGACCGACGCGTGGCTCGCGATGGTCATCTTCTTCGTCTTCGGGGCGCACGCGATGGTGTGGGGCACCACGTCCACCAGCATCCGGCAGCGGTCGGTGCCCAACGAGCTCCAGGGCCGGGTCAACGGCGTGAACATGGTCGGCGTCTTCGGCAGCATGGTCGTCGGGTCGGCCATCGGTGGCGTGCTCGCCGAGCAGTGGGGCGTGACCGCGCCCTACTGGTTTGCCTTCATCGGCTCCGCGGTGTTCTGCGTCCTGCTCTGGCGCCAGCTGGCACACATCGCCCACGACGAGCTCGTCACCGCCTGACTCATCGCTGCGTCCTTCAGGGGCGCAGGACTGCGATGTAGTCGCTGAACATCCGCTTGCCGGTGCTCTGCCAAAACTCGAGGACGGGCGGCGGCATGTGAGCCTCCATGTTGGCGATCGCCTGTGCCGGCATCTGCTCCTGCACCAGGCCGATGATGAGCCAGAGCTTGTCGCCGGTGAACGTCCGCATGCCGTGCGCAGGCAGCTCCCCCCACTCGGCGACGTTGATGTGCCGGGCCGCGATCGGGAGCACGACGCTCTCCTCCTCGGCGAGGTGCGCGGCGAGGCTGTCCTGCAGCTGGCGCAGCGCCGCCACGGCAGCGTTGCGCTGGTCCGTCTGCGGCTCGGCCCGCCAGCTGGCGACTGCCGCCTCGGCAGCCGCCAGGTCACCGAGGACACCGTCGTGCTGACCGGCGATCCGGCGTACCTCCGCCGCCTCCGCGTCGGTGCAGCGCTCGGCCAGCCTCGGGGTGAGCAGCTCGTCCTCGCCCTCGTGATGGCCGTGCAGCAGCCGGAGGACGTTGTCGTAGTAAGTCCCGACGTACTCGGCTCGCTTCGTGTCGCCGTCGGCGGCGCCGCCGACCAGCTCCGGCGCTGCGTCGAGGGCCTCGCGGAAGACGTTGTGGAGCCCTTTCATGTCGCGGGTGTCGGCGAGCGGCAGCGTCGAAGTCATGCGTGCACTCTGGCAAGGAGGCGCCGACGGCTGGGCGTTTTCCTCGGCAGTTGGCCCGATATGACTAGCCCTGCCTTCGTCAGCCGCGCAGAGCCGTCCTCCTGCGATCAGCCTCGGGCAGCAGGTGGGTGAGCCCGGTGAGCGTGAGGGCCTTCAGCGGGATGCCCGCGGCGTTCACGATCATGAGCTGCGTGCCGTTGGCCGTGCAGCGCTTCACCCCACCGACGAGGACCCCCAGGATGCTGCTGTCGAGGAAGGTCACGTGCTGCAGGTCGACCAGCACCAGCGTCGCGGTGGGTCCCACCTCATACAGGCATCGCCGCAGGTCATGGGTGTGGGCGATGTCGAGCTCGCCTCGAGGCGTCACGACGGCTGTGCGGCCGGTGGCGCTGGTCCACAGGTCCAAGGGACACCGCTCCTGGGAGAGCATGAGCGTAGACAACTAGGTAAAACCAGCGTACAGGACATTTCGTCGAAAGTTGCCCCATGTCAAGTTTAGCCGGGGACCTGCTCCCACGGATGAGGCTTGCGAGGTGCCGGTAGCGGCGGCGGGGGCCGCAGCGACTTGGCGGCGTAGAGCCTGCGGTCCGCCCGGGCCAGGGCATCGTCCAGGTCGTCGTCCGCCCTCACCTCGGCGAGTCCGAAGCACCACGCGGTCGGGGATCCGTCGCGCAGGCGGTGCAGCAGCCCCTCCGCTTGCTCCTCCCGCGTGTCGGGGAGCAGCAGGACGAACTCGTCGCCACCGGCCCGGTACAGCGTGTCGCCGGCACGCAGCCGGCTGGTCCAGTGCTGGGCCACGTGCTGCAGCACCGCGTCGCCGGCGGCGTGGCCGCGCTCGTCGTTGATCTGCTTGAAGTGGTCGAGGTCGAGCAGAACGACGGTGAGCGGCCGGTCGCGCCTGCGGCCGGTCCGGATCGCGTCGGCTCCCTGCTGGACGAGGGCCGCCCGGTTCCGTTGGCCGGTCAGGTTGTCGTGCAGCGCGGCGACCCGGAGCTGACGCAACATGCTCAGCAGCAGCTCGCAGCCCACGACGCACGTGATGGTGACGATCGCCCAGGTCGCCACGACGCCCTGGTAGGGACGTGCCAGGGAGGCCGCGAGATAGACGACGGCCGTCGTGGCGGCATAGGCGCGCGCGGCCCGCTCGCTGAAGAAGTAGGAGGTGTAGAGCAGGGTCCAGGTGTAGGTGACACCGGTGCCCGCGGCCCCCTGTGGGTTGGGGGCGAACAGCACCCCCAGCGTGATGCCGATGAGCCAGATGATCACCATCGCGTGCAGGGCCACGCGGGGGACCCGACGCACGGTCCACAGCCCGAGAGTCAGCGCGCCCGCCACCCCCGCGAAGGCGAGGTCCAGCCTCGTCGGGGCCTTCGGTGTGAGCGGCCAGAGGTAGAGCGCGAGGCAGGCCAGACTCGCCATCGACGTCATGCCGCTGAGGATGAGGACCTCGGTGGGTCGCCGCTGACGCGCCCTCCGGAGCACCGGCCTCATCGTCGTACTGCTTGCAGGGGGAGGGATACCTCGCTGCGGGGGAGCTGCTCGCACGCGTCTGCGGCGGTCATCGGGCGGGCGAGCAGGTAGCCCTGCGCGAGGTCCGCGCCCGACCGCGCCACAGCCGCCCGCTCAGCCTCGGTCTCGATCCCCTCGACGACGGTGATCAGGCCGAGAGACCGGGCGAGCGCGACCGCTGCCGTGAGCACAGCGCCACCGCCCTCCTGCCCCAGGTTGGCGACCAGGTCGCGGTCGAGCTTGACGATGTCGACCGGCAGCCGGACGAGTTGGGCCAGGCTGGAGTAGCCCGACCCGAAGTCGTCGAGGGCGATCTGCACCTGCGCCGCGCGCAGCTCCGTGAGGGCCTGGTCGCCGCTGACACCGGGGAGCTGGCTCTCGGTGAGCTCCAGGACGAGTCGCTGTCGGCTGATGCCGTGCTGGGCGAGCAGCTCGAGCACCTGCCCAGGAAGGTCAGCGGTGAGCTGCTTGGCGGAGAGGTTGACGAACAGCTGTGGCAGCGACCGGCCGAGGGCGTCCCAGCGCCCGACCTGGGAGATGGCTTCCTGGAGCACCCAGGAGCCGATCACCTGGATGTGACCGCTGTCCTCTGCCAGGGGGATGAACTCGCCCGGCGAGACCTCGCCCAGCTGCGGGTGCCGCCAGCGCACCAGTGCCTCGACGGCGACCAACCGGTCATCGGCCAGGCAGCGCACGGGTTGGTACCTCAGCGACAGCTCGCCCCGGTCGACCGCGTGGGCCAGGCCGGCGATGAGCAGGTGCCGACGCTGGGAGGTGACGCCCAGAGCATCGGAGTACTCCGCGACGCTCGCCGGGTGGGCCTTGGCCGCCTGCAGGGCGAGCTTGGCCCGGGCCAGCAGCTCGGCCGCTGTGTCGCCGGCCACGCTCACCGCCCACCCGACGCTGCCGCCGATGTCGAGCGAGGTCTCGCCGGTCAGCACGGGGTGTGACCCCGCGAGGCGTTGGGCGAGGGCCGCGGCGGCATCGTCGGACGCCACCAGGACCGCGAACTCGTCGCTTCCCGTCCGCCCCACCAGGTGAGGTGCGCAGACCGCCTGGGCCCGGGCGGCGACGGCATGCAGCACCGCGTCCCCAGTCTCCTGGCCGTAGCTGTCATTGACCTCCTGGAAGCCGTCGAGGTCGAGCAGGACGACTGCCGTGCCGGGTCCGCCTGAGCGCAGCCGCTCCGACAGCGCAGCCAGGAACGCGTGCCTGCTCGCGATCTCTGTCAGCGCGTCCTGCTCGGCTGCGATCCGGTGCAGGTCGACGAGGCGGGCCAGCTCGCTGGAGTGCAGCAGCTGGCGGCTGATGCCGGCGCACAGCATGAGCATGGCCAGCAGGCAGTCCGTGAGGCCCAGCTGGCGCCCGTGCGACGCCTTCCACACGGCGACGCCTCCGGCGAGCAGCCCGCTCGCCTGCCCGAGGCTGCCGTCGAGGAAGGCCCGCCGACGTCCGCGCGGCTTGTTGTCGGTGCGCCGGAAGGGGGCGAAGACCAGCAGGGCCATCCCGAGCTGCAGGAACACGTCCTGCCATCCGAAGGTGGAGGCACCGCTGTGCACGACGGCCAGGGTGTCGCCGGAGTCGCCGATCGTGATGAAGAGCAGGCCCGCCGCCACGGTGTCGAAGAAGCCACGGAGGTCCGCCCGCACCACAGGTAGCAGCGCCAGGACCAGGGCGGCGACGAACACGTCGGTCAGCGGATAGGCGGACTGCACCGCCACCGTGACGGCCGATCTGCCCTGCTGAGCCAGCACAGGTTCGAGCACGGTCAGCCAGCTGGCGAACAGCAGCGCCGTCGTGCACATCGCCGCGTCCGCCACCACCCGCGCGTTCGCCGCCCTGCTCTGCTGGTTGCGGGGGACCCGCCAGAAGCCGAGTACGGCGAGCGGGACCCAGAGCAGCGAGATGGGGTCCGCGATCGACGGGACCGGCACGACCCCGTCCCTGCCGGCGAGCAGGGTCTCGACCACCAGGCCCGCGCCGCTCGCCACCAGGCCCGCGGCGAGCAGCCGCCGGGTCGAGAGCAGGTCCCGGCTGGACATCGGACCAAGGACCAGCGCGCCGATGGCCGCGACGAGCGTGACGGCGTGCACCGCACTCGCGACCATGGTCGCCGTGCCCGAGGGCAGCGCGTAGAGGGCGAGCATGGCGAGCCCGGAGGCGACCACAAGGAGCGGCCCGGCCCTGGGGGGAAAGCGCACGGGCGTCACGTCGGGTTCATCGACGGCTCGCTCCGCTGTGTTGATGGCTCATTGAGGCCGTGTTGCGGGCTTCTGGTCCCTTTGATGACTAGGTGGCGTGTGGTCCCCGTGCCGCATCCGGTTGCGAGGTCGGCCTGCGGGCAGGGGTCAGGTATGAAATCCAGCAGTCCGGAGGACCTCGAGCTTCCTAGCGATGCGACAGCGCCGGGGATCGCTCGGCGCCACAGCGCCCAGGTGCTCGGCAGCTGGCGGCTCTCCAGTCTGATCGGGACGGTCCAGCTGGTCACCTCCGAACTCGTGACAAATGCCGTGCGCCACGGGGGCAAGCCGATCCTGTTCGGCTTGCGGCGTCAGGACCACGACGTGCGGATCGAGGTCAGCGACGGAGACCCCGAGATGGGCCCGGCGGCGGTGCTGGGCGAGGACTCGGAGTCGGGCCGCGGCTGTCTCATCGTCGACCTGATAGCGAGTGCCTCCGGTGTCGAGACGGTGCCGGGAGATGGCAAGATCGCCTGGGCGGTGGTGTCGGACGACCCGCCCAGGACCGAGGACTGACGGTGGGTGCCAGCAACGACCTCACCGACTTCGGCTTGGGCGACATGGTGCGCCTTGCCTCGTCGCTGCGCGCCTTCGCCGGGCAGTCCGCGCACCTGGAGGACTACGCCGGTCAGCTGTGCACGTTCTTGCACGAGGCCTTCGTCGACGACACCGGTGGTCGACAGGCGGTCCTTGTCAGGGTCTACCTGACCCAGCCCGCAGCGGGGCTTCCCGCGACCGAGCGTGCCTTCGTCGGCGACGTCGACGACCAGGTGCGTTGCCTGACGCTGCTCGGCACGGCGGGCGAGAGCCCTGAGTGGAACGACCGGCGGCTCTCCCAGGGCCACCTGGTCATCCCGTTGCACAACGCCGACCGGATCGCGGAGCTCCCCATGATCGCCGGGCTGCTGGCCCAGATGCGGGTCAACGTCGGGGCGCTCGTCGCACCGCCCGGCCTCGTGCTCGACCCGGCGGAGCACCGCTTCGGGGTCTTCCATGTGCCCGACGCGTGGGGCAGCCCGCTCATCCCCGCGCAGGACTTCGTGCGGGAGCACGGCGTCCGGTCGGTGCTCGGGTTTGGAGGCGTCCTTCCCGACGGCGAGATCTACACGGTTGTGCTGTTCGCCCGCGTCGCGGTGCGCCGCGAGATCGCGGAGCTGCTCGAGGCGCTCTCGCCGAGCATCACCCTGGCCATGACCGAGATGCTCGACCTCCCCGTGTTCGCCGACCGGTCCGGTGTCCGGACGAGCCGCGTCGCCGAGCGGGACCGCGCGCAGGCACGCGAGGCGCTGCTGCGCGGTCTGCTCGAGGTCCACGAGCGGGTCGCGGCTCAGGAGTCCGACCGGGCCCGCGGCGCGATCGCCGAGGCGAGACGCGAGGCTGAGCGGTCCGGCAACCTCGCGCGCACCCTGCAGGCCAGCCTGCTGCCACACGAGCTCCCCCGGATCAGCGGGCTCAAGTCGGCGGCGTACTTCCAGCCGTCCGGTGACGGAAGCGAGATCGGCGGCGACTTCTATGACGTGTTTCCGATCCGTCGAGGCACCTGGGGACTCGTCCTCGGCGACGTCAGCGGCAAGGGTGCCGGTGCCGCCTCCCTCACCGCGCTGGCCCGGCACACGGTCCGGGCCGCCGCCCTGCGCACCCGGAGCTGCATCGAAGTGCTTCGCGTCCTCAACGAGGCCGTCTACCGGCAGGAGATCGCCGAGGAGCGCTACCTCACTGCGGTGTTCGCCCTGCTGACCCGCCGCGGTTGGGTGCTCGAGGTCGACCTGTGCCTCGGTGGGCACGAGCCGCCACTGCTGCTGCGCCC
Organism: Frankiales bacterium; assembly: GCA_025465465.1. Taxonomy (GTDB): domain Bacteria; phylum Actinomycetota; class Actinomycetes; order Mycobacteriales; family SCTD01; genus RYN-111. Next base: position 15,282 of record JAODND010000094.1, read on the forward strand.
GGGTCAGCCGGCGATCGAGGTCGGGTCGATCGGCCAGCCCCTCGGGCTCTTTCCGCACCCGGACATCTCCTCGACCCGCTTCGAGATGCAGCGCGGCGAGTCCCTGATCACCTTCACCGACGGGGCCACCGAAGCGCGCCGCGACCAGGACTTCTTCGGGTTGCAGCGGGTCGAGGCGACACTGGCCGCCCTCAGCGATCGGGCGATCTCCGAGATCGTCGACGGGCTCGCCGGTGCCGTCACGGCGTTCCAGGGACCCGACGCCTCCGACGACCTGGCGATCCTCGGGATCCAGTCCACCCGCTGAGAGCAGTCAACGGACGGTTGCGTGGGCAAGACCCGCCTCCAGGTAGCTCACGACGGAGTCACCGGCAGTGTCAAAGCCCTCGCCGGTCGTCGCCCCGGCGCGGTACCGGTGGTTGATCCCCTCCGCGATGACGGCCAGCTTGTAGTAGGCCAGCCCCATGTAGAAGTCCCAGTTGTCGAGACCGATACCCGCCGTCGCCTCGTACTGCGCTGCCAACTCGTCGGGGGACGGCAGGCGCGGGCTCGTCCAGGCAGCCGTGGTGCCGAGCACGAGGTTCAGCCCAGGGTGCCGGTATGCGCACATCATCGCGACGTCGGCGACCGGGTCTCCGATGGTGGAGAGCTCCCAGTCCACGATCGCCGTCACCACTCCCGGATCGCCGTCGGCGAGCAGGGTGTTGTCGATCCGGAAGTCACCGTGAACGATCGAGGAGTGCAGCTGCTCGGGGATGGAGTCGGCCAGCTTGAGGCTGAGCCGGTCAGCCAGATCTGACCTGGCCGTCGACACGATGTCCCACTGCCCTGTCCATCGGCGGAGCTGGCGGGCGGCATACCCCCAACGACGTCCGAAGTCGCCCAAGCCGACGCTCTCGTAGTCGACCCGATGCAGCGCTGCGAAGGCAGACACCAGGCCGGTCACGCACGCGCCGACGGCCGCATCACTGAGCTCCTGAAGCTCATCTTGCGACCGGATGCAGGTGCCTTGCACGAACTCGACGACAGAGAACTCTGCTCCGATCACGCTCGGGTCCTCGCAGAGCGCGATCGTTCGCGCGACAGGCACACCGGTCTGCTCGAGTGCTCTGGTCACCCGGAACTCTCGCGACACGTCGTGTGCCGACGGCGTCACCCCGCCCGTGGGCGGACGACGAACCACCCACTGACTGCGCGCGTCGGAGACCACGAAGGTCAGGTTGGACCGCCCGCCGACGAGGGGACGGGCCGACAGCTGTCCGTCGACTGCCACCCCCCGCTCGGCGAAGAAGGCGCCGATGGCCTGCAGATCAAGGCGATGACCGGGCGGTTCGCTCACGAGTGGGGGCCCGCGATGGCGCGGACCGCCCGTCTGGCTATCGACCATCGGTGCACCTCGGACGGACCGTCGTAGACCCGGAACGGCCGCAGCTCGCGTTCGATCTTGGCGATCGGCAGCGAAGAGGACACCCCGAGACCGCCGCACATCTGCATCGCCCGGTCGGCCACCCGGTGCAACGCCTCGCCCGCGAAGGTCTTGGCGATCGCCGTCGACATCGGTGCGCGCTCTCCTGCGTCGAGCTCATGGCAGGCGACCATGAGCAGGGCACGCGTAGCGGCGAGATCGATCTCGTTGTCGGCGATCATCTGCTGGACCATGCCCAGGTCGCTCAGCCGCGAGCCGAATGCTCGACGGTTGACGGCGCTCGTCACGGCGACCTCATGTGCCCGTCGTGCCGCGCCGAGCCAGCGCATCACGTGCGTCATCCGTGCAGGGCCGAGCCGGACCTGTGCATACCTGAAGCCCTCGTCGACGCCGCCGAGCACCTGGTCCTCGGGGACGAACACGTCCTCGAGAGAGACCTCGCAGTGCCCACCGAGCATCGAGCGGTCCATGGTGGGGATGTGCTGCCCCACCTTGATGCCCGGCGCCGTCGCCGGAGACAGGAACATGGTCGCGCCCCCGGGCGTGCCGGGCTCGCCGCTCGTGCGGGCCATGATGATGAAGAAGCTGGCGCCATCCGCGCCCGTGATGAACGACTTCATGCCGTTGAGGCGCCAGCCTCCGGCGACCCGGTCGGCTCGGGTGCGCAGCAGCGTGGGGTCGGATCCGGCACCCGGCGCGGGCTCGGTCATCGCGAATGCGGACCGCATCTCTGCGCGTGCCAAGGGGGCAAGAAAGCGGTCCCGCTGCTCCGGCGATCCGACCTGATCGAGCAGGTGGATGTTGCCCTCGTCAGGAGCGGCGAGGTGCAGGGCGGCGGGTCCGAACAACGAATAGCCGGCCGCTTCGAAGATCGGGGCACGCTCACACATGTTGAGGCCGTGACCGCCGTACTCGACGGGCACCTGGGGACCGAAGATGCCCGCGTCCCTTGCCTCCGCCTGGAGCTCGATGCGGAGGGCGTCTCCTCCGGCCGCGGTGATGTCGCCGTCGAACTCGTCGTCGATCGGCAGCACCCGGCTGCGGATGAACGTGTTGGTCAGGTCGATCAGGTGTCGAGAACTCATGGGAGGCCGACGATCGCTTCGGCGATGGTCAGGTAGCGCCGCAGCAGGACGTCGACGGAGAGCTGGCCGTCCGCCCGGTACCACGAAGCCACGCCGACGCACAGGGACGCGACTGCCCGGCTGGCCTCCGCTGGGTAGGGGGTGTTGAACTCGCCCGCGGCAACGCCCGCCAGGATGATCCTGTCGAGCATCCGCTGCTGCTCATCGCGCCGGGCAACGTACTTCTCGCGGTTCGCGGGCTCGAGGCTGCGGAGCTCACTGGTCGACACCGTCGCTCCGCGCTGCCGGGACATGTGGAAGCGCAGCAACGACTCGACCAGGGCGTCGAACTGGGGCCGCGGTTGCGGTGCGGCCGACGAGAGCGCAAGGCGGCTGCGCTCGATGAGCTCGTCGATGACGACCATCATCAGGTCCATCAGGATGTCCTGCTTCGACCGGTAGTGGTGGTAGATCCCGGGCACGGAAAGACCCGACCGCTCGGCGAGCTCGCGCGTCGTCGTGCCGTGATAGCCGTGCTCGGCAAAGGCCTGCAGCGCGGCGTCGAGGATGCGGGGCAGGCCCTGGTCGTCGTACGTCCGCCAGTCCTCGGCAACTGTCATCGCGATGCCTTCTCCACCGAGCGTCGATCCTGGGCGAAGCGGATCAACCACTGCAGCGCCTCAGGGTCATCGACCGCCCCCGCACTGCTGACCCGGTCGGGGTCACCACCTTGGAGGATCCGCTTCACGGGAACTTCGAGCTTCTTGCCGGTCTTGGTGTGCGGCAGGGCAGGCACGATGACGATCTCGTCCGGGACATGGCGCGGGGAGGTGCGACGGGCGATCTCGGTACGCATCCGAGCCACGACCTCATCCGGATGGCCGGTGCCGGCGGCGAGCACCACGAACATCGGCATCCAGTAGCCACCGTCCGCGCGCTCGACGCCGACGACCAGCGAGTCCTCCACCTCCGGCAGCGACTCGACGGCCTCGTAGATCTCCGCGCTACCCATCCGAATCCCGTTCCTGTTCAAGGTCGAGTCGGACCTCCCGTGGATGACGACGGTGCCCCGTTCGGTGACCGTGATCGAGTCGCCCTGACGCCACGTGCCGGGGTAGGTCGAGAAGTACGCATCGCGATAAGCGCTCCCGTCCGGGTCGTTCCAGAAGTACAGCGGCATGGACGGCATCGGCTCGGTGATGACCATCTCGCCCGACGTCCCGGCCGGCACGCGCTGACCGTCGTCGTCCCACGCCTCGAGGGCCACGCCGAGCGCAGCAGCGCTGATCTCCCCGTCGTACACCGGCGTCGTCGGCGCGCTCGCGACGAACACCCCGACGATGTCGGTGCCGCCACTCATGGAACCCACCTGGACATCGGTCCCCACGTGCTCGCGCACCCACACGTTGGAGCTCGCAGGCAGCACCGATCCCGTCACGCCGATGATCCGCAGAGCAGGCAGGTCGAGGTCGCGAGCCGGCTCCACGCCTGACCTCGCCGATGCTTGGAGATATCCGGGGCTGGTGCCGAAGACGGTCACCCCGAGGTCGGCCGCGACCCGCCAGAGGGCGTCTGTCGAGGGACTCGTCGGGCTGCCGTCATAGAGCACGATCGTGGCGCCGTGCAGCAGGCCGCAGACCTGCGCGTTCCACATCATCCAGTTGGGCGAGGTGTACCAGAAGAAGACGTCGTCCTCATCGAGATCCAGGTGGAACCCTGGCGAGACGAGCTGCTCGAGCAGAGCACCACCGTGTCCGTGCACGATGCCCTTCGGCGGTCCGGTCGTGCCCGAGGTGAACAGCACCCAGAGCGGGTGGTCGAAGGCGACCGCCGTCGTGCCGGGTTCTCCGACGACCGCGAGGGCGTCCGACCAGGCGGAGACGTCGTCGCCGACGTCGATCGAGAGTCCGTTGGTCGGGACGGCGACCGTGTGGGCGAGGCCCGGCAGCAGGGCTCGCAGGTCCTCGACCTCCTGGCGCCGGTCGCGGACCTCTCCCTTGAACGCATAGCCGCCGCCCGCGAACAGCACCTTCGGCGCCAGCTGCGCGAGCCGGTCGGCGGCAGCGCGTGAGCTGTAGTCGAGGGCCGTCTGCGACCAGCAGGCACCGACGGCTGCGCTCGCGGCGAAGGCCACCACACCCTCGATGCAGTTGGGGAGATAGCCCACGACCCGGTCGCCAGGCTCGACTCCCAGCTCGAGGAGCCGCGCCGCGACGGACGCGACCTGGGCGCGGAGCTCCCCGAACGTGATCGACGCACGGCCGCCTCCCTCGCCGACCACGATGACGGCGTCCCGCTGGTCGTCACCGTGGCGAAGCAGGTGCTGGGCGAAGTTCAGCGTCGCGCCCGGGAACCACTGGGCGCCGGGCATCTGCCGCTTGCCTAGTGCGACCTCGGCCCGGCCGTCGAAGTCGACCTCGAAGAAGTCGGCAACCGCCTGCCAGAAGTCACCGGGACAGCGTGCGGACCAGGCCTGCAGCTCGGCGTAGTCCGTGACGTCGGCGAGCTCGACGACGCCTCGGGCCGTGAGCCAGCTGGCGAACCGCACGATGCGCGAGCTCGCTACCTCGTCCTCGGCCGGCACCCACGGTGCCGCGGGGACTGTCATCGGAACTCCCTTGCGAAGACGGATCTGGCGGACGGGACGGGCTTCAGCGGCGGTTGGGTCGGATCGAACCTCGTGTGATCACGACGTCGATCGCGACCGCGAGGATCAGCACCGCTCCGGTCGCGAAGTTCTGCACCTCGGTCGAGAGCCCCAGCAGCTGCACACCGTTGTTGATGGAGCCGATCACCAGCGCACCGATCAGTGCTGCCCAGACGGTGCCGCGCCCCCCGAACAGGCTCGTACCACCGACGACGGCCGCGGCGATCGCGTTGAGCATCAGGGGCCCTGACCCTGACGACACCGACACACCGAGCAGCCGGGAAGCGTCGACCATGCCTGCGACGGCACCGCACAGACCCAGGACCAGGAACGAGTAGATGATCATGCGTGACACGGGGATTCCGGCACGCTGGGCCGCTTCCCGGTTGCCACCCACCGCATAGAGGTGCGCCCCGTAGCGGGTCCGGGTTGTCGCATACGAGGCGGCCAGCAGCATCGCCGTGAGGATGAGCACGGGCAGTGGCAGGCCATCGTGATGGCTCAGCACCGCGACGATGCCGAAGATGGCGACGCCGGACACGACGGCTGGAAGGATCACCGACGTCGTCAGGGCGGGGGAGGTGACGGAGCCTCTGCGGTCACGTTGGTTGCGCAGCCGCGAGTAGCAGTAGATCGCCCAACCGACGAAGGCGAGCGCGAAGCTTGCTCCGGCCGGCACGCGGCTGCTGGCGATCTTTGCGTAGGTCGTGCCGCCCACACTCACCGTGAACTCAGGCGGGAGGACGACGAGCAGCACTCCTTGCAGGATCACCATGCCGCCGAGCGTCACGATGAGCGAGGGGACGCCGAAGATGACGATCTGCGCCTCGACGAACACGACGACCAGCCCGACGACGACTCCGGCGGCGATACCAGCGGCGAGGGGCCAGCCCATGTTGACGGACAGATTGGCCGCCACGGTCGCGCAGACTCCGCTGAGGGCCGCGACGGACAAGTCGATCTCACCGACCAGCAGCACGAACACGATGCCCAGAGCCAGGATGGCTGTCGTGACGATCTGCAGCGTCAGGTTCGTGATGTTGCCGAAGCTCAGGTAGGCGCTGTTCTGGCTGTAGAACAGGACCCAGATGACGACCAGGGTCAGCAGGACCGGGATGCTGCGGAACGGTCCACCGAGGGCCTCGGTGATCCGTGCCGTCAGGGGTGTCTGGGCGGCAGGCGTGGACTCAGCCATGGGAGACCTCGTGCGCACCGGTCATCGCCGCGACGAGCTCGCTGGAGGTGTAGTCACCGCGGGTGAACTCCGCGACCTTGGCGCCGAGCCGCATCACCACGACCCGGTCCGCGACCTGCTGGACGTCCTTGAGGTCGTGCGAGATCACCAGCACCCCGCGACGCTGCTCGCGAAGCCGGCCGATCAGGTCGAGCACCTCCGCCCGTTGCGAGACCCCGAGGGCCGCGGTGGGCTCATCCAGGATGACCAGCTTCGGATCCGAGATCAGCGCACGGCAGATGGCGATCCCCTGCCGCTGTCCTCCCGACAGCCCACCCACGGGTGTGCTCAGGGAGCGGATCTTGACCGAGAGGCCCTCGAGCACCCGACGGGCCTCTGTCTCCATCTGATGCCGGTCGAGCGGGCGACCCAGCCAGCGTCCGCCGGCCCGCTCCTGGCCGAGGAACAGGTTGCGCACGGCGTCGAGGTTGTCGCACAGGGACAGGTCTTGGTAGACGGTGTGGATGCCGCTCGCGGCTGCCGTCCGGGGGCTGTCGAGGCGGACGTGTGCGCCGTCGATCAGGACCTCTCCGGTGTCGGGGTGCTCGACGCCGGAGATGACCTTCACGAGAGTGGTCTTGCCCGCGCCGTTGTCACCGACGAGCGCGACGACCTCGCCCACGTTGAGCGTGAGGTCGACGTCGTGCAGGGCTCGCACTCCACCGAAGTACTTCGAGACCTGCCGCAGCTCGAGCAGGGCGGCTGAGCCGGACACGTGACCGGGGGACTCGGGCATGGGCTTCTCCTTGGCTGGTGGTGGGGGTGACCGCTGGGGTGCGGTCACCCCCCTCGTACAGGCTTGCTCGCTAGCCGACCTTGGCCTTGCAGGTGGCGGTGGCTGCCGCCGGTCCCGTGCAGATCTGCTTCCAGGTGAAGATGCCGAGGTCAACGGCCTTCTGCACGGCCGTCCCCGGGTCCACGCCCTTGTCGAGGTGGATGAGCGTCGAGGGCAGCTTGGCTGTCGGGACGTCGACTGCACCGTTGTTGACCGTGGCCTTGACCAGGTCCGCCGGTGGCTGCTGCTTCTGGATCGCGGCCAGCGTGATCTTCGCCGCGGCCTCGGCCTCGACCGAGAAGGCCTTCAGCACATCGTCCTGCTGGTCACCGGTCAGCATGTACTGGAGCCCGGTGAGCTCGGGGTTCTGGCCTCCGTACACGGGGATCGTGACGTTCTTCCCCTTGAGTGCCGCGATGGTGCCGGCGGTGATCCCGTCGTAGAAGCCGAGGAAGGCGTCGACCTTGTTCTGGGTCTTGGTCAGGCACTGCTCGGTCGCGGTCTGCGCGGCGGTGGGGGCCCAGTCCTTCACGTAGTCCTGGCAGACCACCTTGATGGTGCCTGCCTGGATGAGCGGGTCGAGGATCTGGTTCTGTCCGGCGAGCATGTCGGTCGTGTACACGTCACCCTTGTTGCCGAACAGGCGGGCCACCTTCACCGGGGTGCTGCCCAGTGCACCCGACGCCACCTGGGCGGCGAAGTAGGTGGCCTGTTGCTCGCCGACCGACTTCGGGTCGAAGACGACCTGGGCGTACATGGCTCCCTTGATCGGCGGGTTCTCATAGCCGATGACGGGGATGTTGGCTTGCTGGGCCGCCTGCAGGAGACCGGCGCTGGTGTTCGGGTCGGCTGCCACGACGACGAGCGCCTTGGCACCAGCTGCGATGGCGGAGTTTGCCTGGGCCAGCTGGGTGTCCGAGCTACCGGCCGCGTTGACGAACTTGACGTCGATGGTCGGGTCCAACGCCTCCAGGGCCTTCTTGAAGTCCGGGCCGTCCTGCTGGATGTATCGGGTGGGGGTCGTGTTGGGCGCCATGAAGTAGACGAGCTTCTTGGCTGTGGAGCCGCCGGCGGATGACCCACCTCCGCATCCCGACACGAGCAGGGTGAGACCGGCAAGGGCCGCCACCACGCCGACCCGGGACTTTGACCCTGAGGTACTGAGCTGCATGAACTTCTCCTTCTGCGACGCACCCGTGCCGGATGACCCAGGTGGTGACAGGTCACGACCCTCTCGACCGAGAGACCCGCCACCTGGCCGTGCATGTGCAGGAGCCCTGGCGTTCGGACTCCTCGGGTACGTACGTGAGGGCAGCTCAGGCGCTGCGGACACCCGCCTGGTCAGCCGTGATCTGCAGGGCCAGGTACTTGGCGTAGATGCGGACCCAGGCGAGCGGTCCACCCATGAACCACAGCCCTGGCTGGCCTGTCCGCCTCCAGAGGCCGCCCAGCTCGCCGTCCGGGTTGACCCCGAGGACCGGCTGGCACTTGTCCGCGACGCCGTCACCGAACAGCCGTCGAGCCGTCTCGCGCATGTTGGAGTAACCCGTCGCGAGCACCACGAGATCGGCGTCCAGTGCCGTCCCGTCTTCCAGCCGGATCCCCGTCGGGGTGAACTCGGCGACCCCGGAACCCTGCGCGAGCGAGATCTTGCGATCCGCGATCAGCTGCGACGCACCGACGTCGATGTAGTAGCCACCGCCGTTGCGCAGGGCGTAGCCCATCAGACCGGTGCCGTCGGGGCCGTCGTTCCTCCGGAAGCCGACCGCGTCGAGCGCCTTCAGCAGGTCGGCGTCCATCTCCGCGATCGCCTTCGTCTGCTCCACGGCCAGGTCAAGGACCAAGGGCCACGGATAGGCGCTGCTGAGCAGGTCTGCGTATTCGGTCGGCGGACCGTCCTCGTGGAACAGCCCTCCGAAGATCGCGGGGATCCCGTACTGCTGGCTCATGATGTAGGTCGACGAGCGCTGCACCATCGTGACCTCGGCGCCCAGCTCGTAGAGCTCCTGGGCGATGTCGTGGCCGCTGTTGCAGGCACCGACGACGACGGCCTTCCTGCCGGCCCAGTCACCGCCCGAGGTGTGCCCGCTCGAGTGGTAGACGGTGCCTGAGAAGCCTTCCCTGCCAGGGATGTCGGGGATGTTGGGCTCGCCCGCGGCGCCCGTCGAGAGGATCAGGTCCTTGGGTCGGATCTCGCGCTCACCGTCACCGGTCCGCACCCGGATGGTCCATCGTCCGGACGTCTCGTCGTAGTCGCTGGAGAGCAGCTGGGTCGAGGTCCAGACGTTGAGCTCCATGGCAGCGGCGTAGAACTCGAACCAGTCGGCGATCTTGTCCTTGGCGGAGTAGATCGGCCAGGACTGCGGGAAGGGCAGGTACGGGAGGTGGTCGGCCCACACCGGGTCGTGCAGGACCAGCGAGTGGTAGCGCTTGCGCCAGCCGTCACCGACCCGCTCGCTCTTCTCGATGATGAGGGTGGCGACGCCCATCAGGCCGAGGTTCGCCGCCACCGCGAGGCCGCCCTGTCCCGCGCCGATGACGACCACGTCGGGTTCGGAGGTCGCGAAGGCCGTCTCCTGGCGTCGCAGGTCCGCCCAGTTCTCCTGGGTCGACGCCCCCGGGATGTGCCGCGGGCCGATCGGGCGCCGGGCACCCAGCGCTCGCTCATGACCCCTGATGTCCTCCATCCCGGTCATGACGCTCCAGGCGCGCCACTCGCCCTCGACCAGCCGGAGCCGGGCGACGCCGCGGCCGACGGCAAGCGCGGTCTCGAAGGTGAAGAAGCCCTCCACCCACGGCTCAGCCCCCTCCGGGGCCTGGTGGCTGGGGGCGTACTCGGTGACCATGGTCACGGCTCCGAAGGCCGCCCGCGGCAGGTGGGTGGTCAGCATCGCGGTCACCTCGTCCGGACCACGGAACGTGCCCAGGTCCCAGGTCAGCGCCAGCAGGTCGCGCCACCAGCAGTCGTCCGTGACCAGCCGGGTGACCCCCGTGACGTCGCCGGACTCCATCGATCCCGCGAAGCCGGCCAACCACGTCGAGAAGACCTCCGTCGCCTCGGCCTGCGCCGTCTCGACCCCAGCCGTCAAGGACATCCCGTCTCCCGTCTCTGCAACTCAACCGAGTCTCACAAGCAACGACCGAGCGCTCGCTCGGTGGTCCCAGAAGTGTGACACACGCCTCTCCCGGCGATCAAATCCGGTCCTCAGGAACAGCCCGTTGGGACAGCTGGGGCCAGCGTTCCGGGTGAGTTCATTCAGGAATCTGTAGCCATGTCCACCCAAGAGGTCTACGTTCCGGCGTGGTCGGGGGATTCTCCTGCCACTCGCAAGTATTCGCGCCGTGCTGGGCGCGTGGGGGTTGGGCACATGGCTCGGTGGGGATCCTTCCAGCGGCTTGTCTCGGCAACGGCAGTGGCGGCGATGGCCGCGACCTACGGCATCGCTGTGGCGGCGCCGGCGCATGCCGCAGCGACGCCGGCGGAGATCGCCGCCGCTGATCAGCTGCGCACCGCGATCAGCGGCGCGGGCGGCGCGGCGTCGTTCTTCGACGGCCTGACCGCTGTGGGCGCGTTCGCGTCGCCGGAGCCGGCCCTGACGCTGGTGCCGAGCAGTCCCAAGGCCCTCGGTGCCACCCCGCTGGCCGACGCGCTCGCGGCGGCCGGCGCCTACGGCACCGCTGACAGCCCCACCGCGCTGAAGGACGCCCTCAACACGACCGTGGACCTGGATGCGGCGCCGTCTCCGCGCACCGCGACGTTCGTCTCCAGCCTCAGCTCGGCCGGTGGGGTCGACGTGCTGCACGTCGACGTGGTCATCCAGCGCTCCGACGTCGTGACCGGGATCCGGCTGCACGCGACCACGAAGCCGATCGACTTCAGCTCGACGAAGGGCGTGGCGGCGCACCCGGTGCTGCACCTGGCGTTCGACGTCAACCGCGACGACACCAGTGGCGCGCGCCTGGCCGCCGGTCCGACGGTCGCGCTCAACACGACGGCCTCGCTGAGCGGTGCCTTGACCGACGTCGACGCCTCTCTCGGGATCCTCGGCGTGACCCTGGGAGCGCCGCCGTCGGGCAGCAACAAGTGGGACGTCGCCACCCACCTGGTCGGCGGTGTGCGCGACCCCAACAACGACGGCTTCCTCACCGTCGGACCCAGCGGTGAGCTGGGGGCCAAGGGCGCGTCGGCCGGGCTGGGCACCGTGGCCGTGAGCAACCCCGGTGGGGGGACCCTCGACGGTCGGCTCTACATCACCCCTCGATCGAGCGCGTCCATCACCAACCTGCCCGGCGCCACCATCGACGTGACCGCGACCTCGCCCAACCTCGCCCTCGACCCGACCGCGGACTACGCCGCCGATGCGCTGGCGCCGGTCGCGGCCTTCCAGCGGCTCGCGCCGTTTGACCTGGCGCAGGGCGTCGCGCAGCTCGCCGTCACGCTCGACACGATCGAGCACGCCAAGCCCACCAGCAGCCTGATCAACGTCGACCTCCCGCTGGTCCGCGGATCGCTGGCCGACCTCGTGCCCGGCAACGAGGCGCTGCAGCAGTTCCTCACCGACCACGTGACCAAGACCTCGGTGCTCGGCCAGCCCGGCCAGACCGACTTCACCTCCGTGCAGGAGTTCCTCGACAAGCTCGCGGCGACACACGGCCCCGCGAGCAGCCCCTATGCCGTGACGATCGACGCCGCCGACTTCGTCACGACCGACGCGGCCCACCCCAAGCTGGTCTTCACCATCAAGGTGCACCGTGCCGCGAGCGACCAGCCGACCGACCCGCTCGCACCGATGCTCACCGCCGGTCCGACCGGCGTCAGCTACGACGGCCACACGATCAGCACGTCGTTCGACTTCGCGACGACGCTGCAGGACTTCCGCGACGGCCTCAAGGGGCGTCAGATCAACGCCGGCGGCAGCTCCGCCGTGATCGACCACGTCTCGGGCACCACCATCACGCTCGACCCGGTGCCACTCGGCATCGACGCCGGTGCGACGTCGTACTGGAAGAACGGCACCCCCAGCGGGGTCGCCTACACGATCGAGGACGGCGACTCCAAGACCGGCAACGTCGAGCTCGGTGACGCCCTCAAGACCACAGGTCACCTCGCCGGCGCGAACTCCGCCTACCCGCAGGCCGTCACGCACGCCGGGTACGACGTCTCGCTGCCGCTCGTCCTGGACCTCGAGCCGTCCGTGACGGGTGCCGCCTGTGCCACGCCGGCGAACGGCAACAAGGCCTGCCCCTATGCGGTGAGCAACCCCGACGGGTCCTCGACGGTCATCGCCGAGCTGCCGGCCCGGCCCGACCGGTTCCAGCTGTCCACCGGACACCAGGTGATCACGGCCCGGTCGACCCTGACCAGCGTGGTCGACATCACCGCGCCGGTCGGCTATGTGCCTGTGCACGTCGGCGGCACCGTCAGCCTGACCGCGCCCGGGACCGGCCCGAACATGCAGGTCAGCACCGGCAGCCAGGGCGACATCGCGCTCGGCCGGCTGATCAACCAGATCCACACCGCACCCGGCACCGCACTCACCGGTCTCCCCACCGGCACGGACCTGGTGGACGCGTCTGCCCCGCTGACCCTGGACGTGGTCCGGGCGCCGACCTTCTTCAACAGTCCGGCCGCACCCGGGACGGCGAGCATCACTGCGAGCGCGCCCGGCGGTGCCGCGCCCGTCGTGACCGACAGTGCCGGCAACCTGGCCGACCTCGCGGTCCTCGACGTGGACCCGACCAAGCCGTCGAAGCTGTTCGACCTGCTGCTCGCCGACCTCGGCGCGTTCAGCGGCAACCTCACCAATGCCCCGTCGGGAGGCGTGCTCGGCACCCCGGTCCCGGTCCTGGGCAGCACGCTCGGCCAGGCCCTTGCCGGCCAGGAGACCCGCGGGGGCGCGAGCTACAGCAAGACGGGCGACGTGCTGACGCTGACGGATCTGGGCCGGACCTTCGACCCGCGTACGTCGATCGGGCGTCGGGTCGCGATCGGGGGCACCCAGTATGTCGCCACCGGTCTGCACATCGTGACTCCCGCCACGGCCACCGACCCTGTTGTGCTCGACCCGCACGGCCTCGACCTGCAGGCCCCGACGGGCGCCTCGTCGCAGACGCCCGCCAACGGCACGCCGTACTCAGTGGTCGACGACCTGAGCTACAGCGTCGACGCATTCACTGCGGCGCCGCCGAGCGACCTGGACCAGCTGATCGGTCAGCTCGAGGCCACCCTCGGCAGCGGCGCGCACGTGACCTTCACGGTCGACCGCACCCCGACCCCGGTCTTGAACCTGCACGTGGTGTGGCCGCGGACCTATGACACCTCCAACGTGCTGCTGCAGTCCCTCACGCTGAACGGCTCCCCGGTGCCGCTGGCCGGTCACGCCGGCACCGGCGAGCTGCCGCTCCACGTCCTGTCGACCACCGACGCCACCCTGGTCCTGCCGCTGTCGGGGACCGGCGTCACCGACCCGGTCGGGCAGCTGAAGATCGCATCGACGAGCTCGCGGGTCGCGCACCTGACCAGTGACAGCACAGGCGCGAAGACCGCCGCGGCCGGCAGCTTCGAGCTGAACCTCGGCGCGGCCTCGACGGTCAAGGCCGACCTCACGTCGACCTCGGCCGGCACCGGGTCCTCGCCCGTGACCCTGTCCGCGTGGACTACCGCGCTGGGCACCGGCACCACCCTGGCTGGTGCAAGCCAGAGCTGCGCGAGCGTCACCGGCGCCGTCTGCGCCAGCCTGCCCACCACGGCAGCCGCGACGTCGGCCGACCTCGGCACTGTCACCGTCGCCGTGCCGACCACGACCACCGACCTCACGCCGACGATCGCGGGCACCGACCCGCTCGCGGCGGCCCTGGCGGCCAGCACGCTCGACCTCGGCCCGCTCGGCGGCGGTGTGCAGAGCTATCTCGACACGGCGAAAGACGGGCTCGACAAGGCGATCGCCGGCGGCAAGGTCCCGCTGATCGGCAAGGACCTGCAGGAGGGCACCGACTTCATCGGCAAGCTCAAGGCCGCGTTCAACGCGGCGCTGCCGGCGACGGCGCACTACACGTTCAGCAACGCCGGCGACGTCCGGACCCAGCTGCAGAACGCCATCAACGGCGCTGACCTCACCAATGCGCACGTCCTGCAGGGCGCCCCCACGATCGCGCTCGCCTGTGATGCCACCCTCGACAAGGTCAGCAAGCCGGGCGTCTCCGGGGTCGGCGCCCCGGATGCCGACCCGACCAAGAACGCCAGCTACACGTATGCCGTCGCGGCCTACCACAACACGACCGCCGGCCAGCTCAGCGACCCGAGTGACAGCGTGAGCAACCTCAAGGTGACCACCTCGGGCCACCACAACGACGTCTCCTGGGCGGCGGTGAACTACGCGACCACCTACAAGGTCTATCGCAACACCGGCAGCGGCTTCGGGCTGATTGCCACCGTCAACGGCACCACCGCGAGCGACGACTTCAGCACTCCCAACGGCGCTGGCCCCGTCAGCGTCGGCAGTGCGCCGAGCATCGGGCGGCAGCCGTGTGCTGACAGTGCCCCCGCCCTCAGCGTCGCCGCGGTCACGCTCGGCGTGCACCTCGGCCAGGGTGTCGTCGACCCCACCACCGGCGGCTGCACCGACTTCGACGCCAACAACACCTGCCTGTCGGCCCACATCCCGATCGACTTCGGCCTGCCGGGCATCAGCCTGCACGCCCAGAAGGACGCCGATGGCTCGCTCGTCGACGGCACCGCCGTCACGGCCAAGATCGGCTGGACCCTCGACCTGGCCGTCACGCTCGACAAGACCAAGGGCTTCCTGGTCGAGACCAGCAGCGGGCCGCAGCCGGAGCTCAAGGTCGGCGCCAGCATCACGCTGCCGACCACGCTGAACGCCAGCGTCAGCTTCATCAAGGCGCAGCTCAGTCGCAACACCCCCGGGACCCCTGAGCTGGGCCTCGCCTTCACCGTCGACCTCGGCTGCGGCGGCTGCGCCGACGGCCAGCTGTCGCTGTCGTCGCTGCTCACCGGCGGCGGCACCCTCACCCCGAAGCTCAAGGGCAGCGTCAACATCGACGAGCACTTCGCCACCGGCGTTGGCGGGATCGGCGATCCCAGCTATGACCCGTCGCTGCCCGGCCTGTCGGGTGACTTCAAGCTGCTGGGCAAGTGGGACGCCGCCGACCCGCTCGGCTTCACCCTGAACGACGGCGACAGCTTCGGGTTCTACGACGTCGGTCTCGACGCCGGCCTGTTCCTGCGGACCGCCCTCGGTCCGATCGTGGCCGACATCATCAGCACCCTCAAGCCGGTCCAGCCGATCCTGGACACCATCAGCGCGCCCATCCCCGTGCTGTCCGACCTCAGCCATCTCGTCGGCGGTGGCGACGTCACGCTCGTGACGCTCGCCTCGGCCTTCGGCGGCGGCAGCGAGACCGTCGCTGCAGTGGTGCAGGTCATCAAGACCATCAAGCAGATCAGCGCCGTGCTCAACGCCGTCAGCAACGGAACCCCGATCCCGCTCGGCTCGCTGAGTCTCAAGCCGGACACCGCCAAGACCACCGCGGCGACCCCGGACGCTGCCGACGCGCTGACCAACGTGATCAAGGACGGCAGCGGCGGGACCGCGTTCGGCTCGCTCATCGGCGCGCTCAACACCAAGCTCGGTGGCGGCGGCTCGACGCTGTCCGACTCCGATGCGTCGGCGGCGAACTACGGCTTCACCTTCCCGGCTCTGCGGCACCCCGCTGAGCTGCTGAAGCTGCTCGTCGGCAAGGACGTCGAGATCGCGCACTTCGACAGCGGACCGCTGAGCTTCAACTTCACGTTCTCCGAGCAGTTCGGCCCGATCTACGCCCCGCCGCCCGTGCTGCTCACCATCAGCGGCAGCGCCGGGGTCACCTTCCGGATCGCGGCCGGGTTCGACACCTACGGCATCCGGCAGGCAGTCGAGCGCGGCAAGGTCGATGTCGCGGTGCTCGACAGCCTCTACTTCGTCACCAAGGACGACCAGGGCCAGCTGATCCCGGTCGTGCAGTTCACCGGCGAGATCGCGGCCGGGGCCGAGGTCAGCGTCGCCTTCCTGTCCGTGGGCGTGGAGGGCGGCTTGCGGCTGACCGTCGACTTCACCTGGAACGACCCCAACAACGACGGGAAGTTCCGGTTCAGCGAGTTCCTCGCCACCGCGTTGCAGAACCCCATCTGCCTGTTCAACGTCGGTGGGCGATTGTCACTGTTCCTCAAGGTGTTCGTCACCATCGGGTTCTCGCCGTTCGACGTCTCCTTCGACTTCACGCTGGCCGACATCACGCTGCTCGACTTCTCGGTCCATGCCGACTGCACGCCACCACCGCCCAAGCTCGGCGGCACCAAGGCCGGCGTGCTCTACCTGTTCGCCGGTGTGACCAACGGCTCGGACTCCCAACGTGGTGCGCCGTGGGGCCTGAAGACCAATGACCCGGAGACGTGGATCGTCCGGCAGCAGGGCACGACGATGACCGTGCAGGCTCTCGGCCTGTCCGAGGACTTCACCGGCGTCACCGGTGGAGTCGTGCTCGACGCCCGCGGCAACAACGACAAGCAGCGCACGATCGCGCTTTTCCAGGGCAAGGAGAAGGGCGACCACTTCGACGAGCAGGTGGTCTTCTTCGGCGGCGGCGGCAACGACGTCGTCAAGACCGACACCGGCCCTGCATTCATCGACGGCGGCGCCGGCGACGACAGCATCACGACCGGCGAGCGGCCGCTGACGTCCGCCAACCCTGACAACAGCCTGCCTGCGCTCGCGGGAGCCGCCCGCGTCGTCGTCGCGGGCAACGGCGGCAACGACCACATCACCGTCGGCAACGCGATCGACACCGTCGCCGGCGACGGTCAGCTCAGCGCCGTGGGTGGGACCAAGACCGTCACCCGCAACACCGACGGGGACACCACCGTCAATGCCGTCAACCCGACAGGCATCACCCTGGTCAACAACGCCACACCCAACGCAGGCCCGGCCGGCAACGACGTGCTCAGCGTCGGCCTCGGTGGCGGCGACACCTTCGGTGGCCCGGGCGGCGACCAGATTGCCGTCGCCCAGGACAGCCCGCTGGCGGGCACCATCAGCGACGCCACCATCCGCCAGACCTACACCGACCAGGGCGCTCACCTCTACGGCGGCACCGGCCCGGACCGGATCAGTGCCGGCGCCGGCGACGACAAGGTGTTCACCGGCGACGTCCCGACCGGCTACGACCCGGCGCACCCGGACAACAGCCAGGACGTCACCGGCACCGACGACCAGCTCGCCGCGGGTGAGTTCAACACCGTCGACACCGGCATCGGCAATGACGTCGTGGTGGGTGCCAACGGCGCCGACCTGGTGACGGGTCACTCCCGGCCCGGCCAGACCGACGTCCTGCTCGGCCTCGCCGGCGAGGACGTGCTCACCGGAGGCGACGGCACCGACCGGGTCTTCGGCGGCCAGGGCAACGACTACCTGGTGTCGCAGCCCGCCGACGTGACGCTGCAGGGAGCGGACAGCGTCGACGTGCTCGGCACGCCGGCGCACCCGGTGTCGGTGAAGCCCGACACCAACCCCGCCAGCCCCAAGACGCTCGTCGGTGGTGGCGGGTCTGACCGCATCTACGGCGGCGACGGCGCGAGCACCATCTTCGGTGACCACATGGCCGTCGCGTGCGCGCAGGTCGGCACCAACCGGTCCGACGGACCTGACGAGAACACCAGCGCCTACACCGGCGCCAACGCCGACGGGCCTGACCTCATCTATGGCGGCAACGGGGTCGACACCATCCAGGCCGGCGGTGGCGACGACTGGGTCTTCGCCTCCGGCGGCGCGGACGTCATCTGCGGCATGCGCGGCAGCGACCACCTCTACGGCGGTGCCGGTGACGACACCGTCTGGGGCGGTCGCGACGATGACGTCGTCCAGGGTGACGCCGGCAACGACCACCTCTATGGGAACGAGAACGTCGACACCCTCTATGGC
Organism: Frankiales bacterium; assembly: GCA_025465465.1. GTDB lineage: Bacteria > Actinomycetota > Actinomycetes > Mycobacteriales > SCTD01 > RYN-111. Next base: position 33,401 of record JAODND010000094.1, read on the forward strand.
AACGTCGGCACCGACGTGCTCGAGGGCAACGACGGCAGCGACACGCTGTTCGGCGGCCAGGACGCCGACCTGCTCATCGGTGGCACCAGTGCCGCCGGCCGACCGGACGCCGGGGATCACCTCTACGGCGACGAGGGTGCTGACACGCTCATCGGCGACAACGGCGACCCGACCGCCGCCACCGGTCCGTCCTTCGACCTGGCCTACTCCGGTGCCACGCCGCCTGGCGGCAGCGACACCATCGCCGGCGGCGACGGGCCTGACCTGGCCTACGGCGGTCTGGGTGGCGACACGATCGACGGCAACGCCGGCGACGACCACCTCGAGGGCGGCCCGGGCACGGACACGATCCACGGCAACGACGGCAGCGACGACCTCATCGGCGGCAGCCAGCAGCTGCCCTCGGGCACGGCCGCGACCAAGGACGTCACCGGCTATCCCGACACGGGCGACACCCTGTCCGGTGACGCCGGCGACGACGTCGTACTCGGCGACAACGGCCAGCTGCTCGACACCACGGTGGCCGCGGGCGACCTCGTCGGGCGCAACCGCGGGATGGTCCTCGGCCGCACCGTGACGCCGTACGACCTGGGTGACAACCCGGCGAGCGGCACCTCAGGCGACGACATCATCGACGGCGGCACCGAGCCGGACCTGCTCTATGGGCAGGGCGGCACGGACACCATGCACGGCTCCGCGGGCGACGACTATGCCGAGGGCGGCCCTGGTCTCGACCACGTCTATGGCGACAGCGGGCAGGACGACCTGGTCGGCGGCTCGCAGTTCGTCGAGTCCGTCGTCGGCGGCCTCAAGAGCGGCCAGCCGGACGTCGCGGACGTCCTGGACGGCGGCAGCGGGAGCGATGTGATCCTGGGTGACAACGGCCTCGTGCACCGCGCCGGCACCGCCAGCGCCATCACGCAGAACCGGCCTGGCATGACCCCGCGGACCGTCGAGCTCTACGACCTCGGTGACAGCCCATCGCTCAACCATGCGGGTGCGGACCTGCTCCTCGGTGGGACCGAGTCCGACGTCCTCATGGGCCAGAGCGGTGACGACGTCGCCCAGGGCGGCGCCGGTGACGACTATGTCGAGGGCGGGCCCGGCACCGACCGGATCGAGGGCAACACCGGTGACGACGACCTCGTCGGTGGCAGCTCGACCCCGTTCGGGACGGGCACCGGCGATGCGACGGCCGGTCAGCTCGACGCCGCCGACCTGATCTTCGGCGGGACCGGCGACGACGTGGCCCTTGGCGACAACGGCATCGTGACGCGGGTCGGCACCCTCGACTCCCGGACCTTCCGGATCGGCAGCTCGCTGCAGATCATGACGCGCCGCAGCATCACGGCGTATGACCTGTCCAACGGCTCGGCGGGCCTGCTGGGCCTTCCGAGCAGGGCGGTCTTCGGCGACGACCAGGTGTCCGGCGGTGACGGCGTCGATCTGCTGATGGGTCAGGACGGCAAGGACATCCTGACCGGTGAGGCCGGCGACGACTACGTCGAGGGCAACGGCGGCAACGACGTCATCTATGGCGACACCCTGTTGTCGGCACTCGTCACACCCGCGACCGCCGTTGCCGGGGCCTGGCAGCCTCGCTCGGCCGCGGAGGACCTCGGCGAGACCGACGCGCCGTACGGGCAGGACGACCTGATCGGTGGCTCCTCCCGGCAGGGCTTCCGGGACGCGCTCACAAGTGGCTCCAACGACCTGATCCACGGTGACAGCGGGGCCGACTACGAGCTCGGCGACAACGGGCAGATCGTGCGCGACATCCTCGATCGATCAGGGGCCTTCGTGACCCCGACCACCGTGCTCGACCCGGCCAGCTACCCGCTGACCAACCGGGTCTCCACGCTGCGCTACGGCGCCTCACCCGCGCCCGGCTCCGCGGTCGTGCGGCACGGCCTCGCGCCGTCCGGCTCGACCCGGTTCTGCGCAACCCGTGCCACCGGGACCTGCGAGCCGACCGGCGCCTTCGGCGACGACCTGATGTATGGCGACGCCGGCGACGACACGATGTATGGCCAGGACGGCGCCGACATCATGCACGGTGACGCCGGCAACGACGACATGTACGGCGAGCTCGGCAACGACGTCATGTATGGCGACGCCGGTGACGACGCCATGCTCGGCGACCGCGGTGGCGTCGTCGACCGGCTCGAGAACGGGAGCCGCTCCGCGCAGGTCAACAAGTCCATGAGCTCGGTACCCAAGATCGACTTCCAGGGCCTGCTCACCGGGACCGTCACGCGGCAGACCGACCTGACCCACGACGTCTACGGAGACACCTTCCCCGTCAGCAGCACCGGCACCAAGATGGTCTACGACGGCGTCGCCTTCGGCGGCGACGACCAGCTGCGCGGCGGCACCGGTCACGACACGATGCACGGCGGTGTCGGGGACGACCTGATGAACGGCGACTCCGGCGGTGACTACGTGTTCGGAGATGACGGGGCCGACGTGCTCTGGGGTGGCAAGGGCAACGACACGACCGATGCGGCGCACGTCAACGACCGCACCGACCCGAGCTCTCCCTACTTCGACTCCTACGTCGACTACGTCGTCGGCGGCAAGGGCGCGACCAGCGGCCCGTCGGTGGCGAAGACCACCGGGGACCTCGGCTCCGACGTCCTCGACTGGCGTCCGCGTGGCACCTACCCCGGCGGTTGTGCCAATGCCGCCTGGCCGGTCACGACGGGCAGCACGACGGTCGACCCATGCACCTGGTTCGTGATGACCAACCTCGACGACAGCGATGCCACCAACAACCAGCACCACCAAGGCATCGACTGGCAGTACGGCGGCTGGGACCGCGACATCCTGCAGGGAGACGTCGCTGACAACGGGCCCAACCAGGGTGACCGGCTGCTCGACTGGAATGGCGCCTACAACCTCTACACGCACTGCAACGCGGCCTACGGCGGCTACAACGACGTCCGCCAGCACAGCCCCGACATGCAGGACTTCCTGCAGAAGTGGGCCGCCGCGATGGGTGCCGGCCAGAGCCTGACTGAGGTGACCACCAGCGACACGTCGGCCTTCGACGAGCTCGCGCTCGTCTACAACTCCGACAACAACGGTCACGGAGCCGGCTCGGCCTTCCCCACCACGCCGGGCCACTTCGACGACCCGAACGCCTGCGCCCCCTGATCCTCTGACGAGCGGCGAGGACCGCTTCGAGGTGCTCCAGCCGGCACGTCAGGTCGTGACGGCCCAGCGCTTCATGAGCTTGGCGAGCATGCCGGTCCAGCCCTCGAGATGGCCGGGGAAGTCCTCGGCCGGTAGGTCGCGGTGGAAGAGCTCCACCACCGTCGCCGGCCCGTCCGGGGTCAGCACGATCTCGACCGTCGTGGAGCCGGGAGGCAGTGAGTCCTTGCCGGCAACACCCCAGGTGAACACCACGCGCCGCGGCGGGTCGATCTCGACGTACTCACCGCGCACAGGGGTCTTGTTGATGTCGAGGGCGAACGTCCCGCCGGGCTCAGGGCGCAGGTCTGCCCACTCGCCGATCCACTGGATCATCAGGGCCGGATCGATGAGGTAGGGGAAGATGGCATCGGGCGGTGCGCTGATCCGGACCGTCGCTGTCAGCACCTCGGCTGTCATCGGGTCTTGCTGTGGTCGCGTTCGACGACCTGCTTCAGTCGGCCGAGCGCCGACGGCCAGAGGTCGGAGAGCACCTCGCGGACCGGATCGAGGGCCTGCGGGTCGAGAGCGTAGAGCCGTCGCACGCCGTCGCGTCGCTCGCTGAGCAGACCGGCCTTCGCGAGCACCTGAAGGTGATGGCTGACGGCCTGCTGCGTCGCCTCGAAGTGTGACGCGATCTCGCCGGCTGCCAGCTCACCGCCTCGCACCAAGCGCAGGATCTGGCGACGGTGCGGATCGGCCAGGGCCTTGAGCACGACGTCTGCGGGATCACCCTGATCGGGGAGGGCCGCTCGAGTTGCACTCATGCCACGAAGGATGTCACCCGACCTGTGCGGAGGCGCGCTGCTGCTCGCGGACGTCGCGGCGGGCGAGGTCGGCGTCGGACCCGTTCGGGTGGCCGGCGCCGGTCTCGACGAAGTCGCGGAGGCTGGTCGGGATGAAGTGGTCCCAGCCGCTCTTGCAGTCGGTGTAGCACGCGAGCTGGGGCGTGAGCCCGACGTGACGGAACCGCAGCTCCGTGGCACCGGACGGCGTGGCCTCGAGGTCGAAGTGCATGCTGGTCCCGACCCAGTCCTCCATGACACACGCCACGTTGGTCCAGCGAACGTTGACGCCGCGTGAGGCCGCGTCGACCCGCATCACCGCCCGCGAGTCCGGCCCGAAGGTGAAGGTCAGCTCCCCGCCGGTCAGTCCGGAGCCCGCCACCGAGGTCCACCACCCGGCGAGACCGTCGAGAGTCGTCAGTGCGTCGAACACGTCGTCGGTGGAGGCGGCGAGCGTCAGTCGGGCCTCGTAGTCGTCGTTCATGTCAGTCCCTCTCTCCGTAGACCTGCGCTGTTTCACATGTAAGAGCTTGTACAAGTAGTCGCTTGTAAATTAGTCATCTGGGTCACCCATGTCAACAGCCCCGCTGAACTGACCTGACTGGTTGCTCGAGGGGAGGGAGCCGTCTTACAGTCGACTCACGCGGCCCGGTCGCGTCTGCTCCAGCCCTCGGCAGTGCTTGTTCCCGAGCCGAGGAGAGCTGAGATGGCAACCGAGCGCACCGGACAGGGCAGGCTCGTGCGCGTCGTGGACTGGCTCGGCGGCGGACCGAGAGCAGTGGCCAATGCGGCCGCAGCAGTGCAGAGGGACAGCGTCGCGGCACACCAGCGCCAGCAAGCCTGGATCGCCGCCACAGCCGCGCGTCCAGCCCCCGACGGCGGGCAGCAACGGAGTCCCGAACGGCCCTCGTAGCTCGCGGGTGTGGCATCCAGTGCCTTCTTGACAGTGACTGTCAGCTCTGCGACGGTCGCGCTTCCCGCACCGCTCGCCCTGGATGGAGCAGCCGCATGATCCTCGACCGCTTTCGCCTCGACGGACAGGTGGCCATCGTGACCGGCGGCGGGATGGGGATCGGGCGGGGCATCGCTGTCGGCCTCGCCGAGGCAGGTGCCGACATCGTCGTCGCGGCCCGCACCGGATCCGACCTCGACGAGGTCGTCCGCGAGGTCGAGGCCCGTGGCCGCAAGGGGCTGGCTGTCGTCACCGACGTGACGCGCACCGAGGACCTCCATCGGCTCGTGGCCTCGACGGTCGAGACCTTAGGCCGACTCGACGTGCTCATCAACAACGCAGGTGGTACGGGACCCAAGCCGGCCATGTCGACGTCGGAGACGTTCTTCGAGAGAGCGCTGCGGTTCAACGTGACTGCTCCCTTCCTGCTCACCCAGATCGCGGCCCGCGCGATGGTCGACACCGTCGGGGCCGGCTCTGTCGTCAACATCTCGTCGCGTTCGGCGGACTTGGTGATGAGCTCGTTCGTCGCCTACGGCGCGGCGAAGGCGGCGTTGAACAAGATGACGCAGAACATGGCGGTCGAGCTGGCCCCGCGCGTCCGGGTCAACGCCATCGGCGTCGGTGGCGTGGCGACCCGCAGCCTGGAGGTCGTGCTCACCGATGAGGCGCTCCGCGCGCAGTTCGAGGCCAACACCCCGATGCGCCGTGCGGGTGAGCCGGAGGACATCGCGTGTGCCGCCCTCTATCTGGCGTCGTCGGCCTCCTCATGGGTGACGGGCAAGATCTTCCACGTCGACGGGGGATGCGAGCGGCCGGCCATGGACGTACCCGCTCCGGCTCTGGAGCCGACGTGACCGAGCTGGTCGACGCAGTGCGGCCCTCGTTGCGTGAACGGCAGCGGGCCGAGCTCCGGCAGGCCATCGAGCGGACGGCGTTGCGGCTGTTTGCAGAGCACGGCTATGACGCCGTGACGACGGAGACGATCGCTGCAGAGGTCGGGGTCTCGCTCAGCACGTTCTTCCGGAACGTCACGACCAAGGAGGACCTGCTCACCGGTGCCCTGCTGCGGGGCCGCCAGCAGGTCGTCACGAACTTCGCGGCCCGACCCGACGACGAGCCGGTCCCCGCCGGGATCGCGCAGGCCATCCTGCTCCGCACCCAGCAGTTCGCCGACGAGACCGAGCTGATGTCGCTGTGGCGACGAGCGATGGCGACCGCACCGGAGGTGGTCCACCGCGCCTCGTTCATCAGCAGGCAGGAGCGCGAGCAGCTCGTCTCACTGGTGGCCGCCCGCCTCGGTACCGACCCCGAGCTCGACCTGCGGCCGGGGGTGCTGGTGCAGGTCATGCTTGCCGCTGCGGAGCACGCCTACGAGCGCTGGCTCAACGGCACCTCCACCGGACCCCTGCACGAGATCACTGCCGAGGCGCTGGTCTGCGCCGGCGCCATCGCCGACCACTCGTCCTAGTCCTGGGCAGCGAGCAGCAGCGCGGCGAGTGGCTCGAGGGTGGACCTGAGTTCATCCAGCTCGTGCGGCTCGAGGGCCTCATAGGGCTTCGCCGCGAGGTCGTCGGTGACCGCCTCGACGCGCTGTTTGACGGCGCGACCCTGCTCGCTGAGCCAACCGTCATCCCCGATCAGGCCGCGATCGCGCATCCCGTCGATGACGGCGGCGAGCTGCGCTGCCGGGAGGTGGTGGATGCGCCCGAACTTCTCTGCCGGCAGGTCCATGTCGAGGGCCAACAGGACGTGAGCCTCGAGGCCGCCGATGCCCTCGGTCATCAGGGCCGCGATGTGCCCGTCGCCACGGTGCTCGCGCAGCAAGGAGGCTGCGTGAAACAGGCGGGTCACCCCGTCGTCGGGGACCGGGATCGCGCGCAGCGCGGCGTACATCGGTCGGCCCTCGAGCGGTGGGCTGGTCGCCGCCTTGATCAACAGATCGGTCGCGCGGGCGAAGGCGGGAGAGTCGATGTGGTCGCCGAGGATCCGCCGCAGCGCCTTCGCGCAGCCCAGCTGACGAGCGGCGATCGCCGCTTCGGGCGTGGTCGTGCGCCACACCTTTGGGATGTGGCGAGCCACCTCGCCGGGAGCGAAGCTGTAGAAGAGCGCGTCCACCACTTCCGCTGGGGCGAGGCCCAGCGGCGCCGCCCGTCCCGCGAAGTAGGTGTCCCAGTAGTTGCTGAACCCCAGGGCAAACATCGCCTCGTTGGGTTCGTCGGCTGAGTACGGGATGACACCGATCGGCTCGACGAGCTCGAACATCCGACGAGCCATCGAATTCATCGTCTCCTCCTCCCGCGGGTCCTCATACGATCGTTGGACGACCGCGCGCGGCCAAACTCATCGCCTGCGCTCGCTGGCGGCGGGTGCCGAGGAGGTCAGCGCCGGGGGGACACCGCCACTTCTTTGGACAGCGTCCCGGTGCCGGCCGCTGTGACGGCGGCGACGCGGTAGTAGTAGGTGACGCCGCCCGGCACGCTGTCGATGTAGGTGGTGCCGGTGCTGATGGTCTGGACGAGCACCTCCTTGCCAGAGGTGGTGCTTCGGTAGATCTGGTAGCCGGTGATGCTGGTGCCACCGGAGCTCGGGACGGTCCAGCCGAGCGAGACTTGGTTCTTCCCGGTGGTGGCGCTCAGGGTGGGCGCGGCGGCGGTCGTGAAGGGCGTGGCTGTCCGCTCGGTCGAGGCCGCCCCGGTGCCGACAGTGTTCACGGCCTGGACTTGGTAGTAGTACGCGACGCCGGGGGTGACTGCCGTGTCGGCGTAGGACGTGACGGCACCGAGGGTCGCGTAGGTCGCCTCGGCTCCGCTGGCGGTCCCGCGTCTGACGACGTATCCGGAGATAGCCGCGCCGCCGTCCGAGGGTGCGGTCCAGGTCAGGGCGACCTGGTTGGTCTGGGCTGTCGCGGTCAGAGACGGCACCCCTGGGACGGTGGCGTTCGAGAACGACACCTCGGGCGACGGCGTTCCGGGGCCGGCGGCGTTAGTAGCCACGACCTCGTAGAAGTAGGTCTGGCCGACTGTCAGGCCGGAGTCGGTGTAGGACCCTGAGGTGGTCGTCGCCAAGGAAGTCTCGGCGCCGGCGGAGGTGCCGCGCAGGACCTGGTATCCGGTGATCGGGGCGCCGCCGTTGTCGGCGACGGTCCAGGACAGCGCTGCGTTGCTGCCGGACGCGGTGACGGTCAGCGCCGGGGCTCCGGGGACGGTGTACGACAGGCCGGTGGCGGCGTTCGACGCGCTCCCCTCGCCGGCGCTGTTGATGGCCGTCACGGTGTAGGTGTACGTCGTCCCGCGCACCGCGGTGGTGTCGAGCCACGCCAGGCCAGTCGGCGCGGCCAGCAGGGTCGCGGCGCCGCCGCCGGAGCTGCGGTAGACGTGGTAGGAGGTGATGGGACCGCCACCGTCGCTGGCAGGAGGGGTCCAGGTCAGGCTGACGCCGCTGGCACCGTTTGCCGTCGTGAGCGCTGGTGCGCTCGGCGGCAGGACCACGTCGTCAGCGGCGAACAGGCCCTGGCCGGCGTTCTGGTAGGCCACGGTCGCCCACGCGTGGGTCGACAACGCCTCAGCGTCGGCCTGGGCGGTCGGCTTCCCGCTGGCACCGGCCGCCTCGCAGTCGGCCAGGCAGCCGTCGGCGAAGGCCACCACGACCCGGCCGTCCTTGGTCACGGCTGAGTCGATGAAGTCGAGCAGGTTGCGCTGGCCGCTGGTGGTGGTGCCTCCGGAGTCGATCTCGCCGTACTGCACCGGGGTGGGGGTGTCCTTGACGGTGGTCCAGGTCTTGCCGTTGTCGTAGCTGTAGGAGGTGTACAGGTACCAGACGCCGTGGAAGCCGGTGGTGTTCGGGTTGCCGGTCCCGACCGAGCTGCCCAGGAAGCTGTAGGCGAGTCGGCCGCTGTCGCCGGCGACCAGGCTCGCGAAGGTCGAGGCGACCAGTGGCGGGCTGACGCTCGACGCCAGGTCGATCGGTGCGCTCCAGCTTGCGCCGTGGTCCGGGGAGGAAGCGATCAGCGGGTGCGAGCTCGCGCCGTCCTCCCAGGCCTCGTAGAGCGTGCCGCTCGGTGAGACGGCGACGGCCGGGTCGAAGGCCGTCTCGGTCGCGCCCGGGATCGTGTACTCCGTCCAGGTCGCCCCGTCGTCGTGGGTGTACTCGCCGCCGACCACGAGGGCACTGTTGGCGTCGAAGCAGCTCTTGCCCGGCAGGTACGCGTATCCGTCCGCGCTGCCCTTGATGTGCCCGTGCAGTCCGATGCAGGTCAGCAGACCGGTCGTGGTCCCGGGCAGCCAGGTGAGACCACCGTCGCTGCTGGTGGTGCAGTTGTGCTCGTCCGGACCCTGCTGGCAGTAGTACCAGACGTGACCACCAGGCGTCAGCGCGCTCGGAGCCCAACCGACGGTCGGGTGGTCGTAGGTTCCCGTGCAAGGAACGGTGGGCAGCCAGTTCGACCCGTCGTCGCTCGAGCGGAACATCGCGCTGCACGCACCGGTGTCGCCACCGGCCATGGTCGTCCCGGTTGTGGGGTCCGTGGCCAGGATCGGGTCCAGGTTCTGTGACGAGCCGAAGAACGGGCTGGCGTCGCTCCAGGTCACGTGCGACGTGGCCGCGTCGTAGGTGACCTTCAACGTGTCAGTGCCCGCCATGAACAGGCCTGCCCCGGTGTTCCAGTTGATCCCGATCGACGGCTCACCTGCGAAGTCCGCAGTGCCTTGCAGGACGGGCGTCAGCGGCACCGGGATGTTCGCGGCAGAGACCACGAACCCGGGGGCGCCGTTGCCGAAGATGGCACCGGTGGCGTGCGCGGAGCCGGCGGTCAGGCCTACCCCGGCTGACGAGACGAGCGCCACGGCGCAAGTGAGCAGGGCAAGACGAGGGCTGGGTCGCACTGGGTTCTCCACGTGCTCGTTGTCGCTGGGATGTCGCGAGCTGGGTCAGTCGCTACCGGGATTCGCCGCTCTCGACGGATCTCCTGCTGTGTCGACGTCATGACCTCGACAGCTGCTCGATCAGTCGGTAGGCGGGGTGCACTGCGGAAGCTGCTCGCTGAACGTCACGCAGATCGAACCGTCGGGCCGGTGGTCGACGGTGACGGGCACCGGCGGGACTTGGGGGACCGTCGGGCCCTGCACGAACGAAAGCGGTGGGGTGCACTGCGGCACCTGCAGGCTGACCGCGACGCAGACCGAGCCGTCCGGCTTCTGGTAAACCCCGACCGGGACCGGCTGGGAGGCGAAGGCGGGCGCGGCGAAACCGACCCCGGCTACGGCGGCGGTGAGCAGGACGAGACGGCGCACTGGGTTCCTCCACGAGATGAGTGAGGCCCAGGCATTCGACATGGGAGGCCGCCACTCCTTCCCAGTTCACCGACGCGCTAAGGCCTGGGCTGGACAACGGGACACACTGGATGGTCGGCCTGGGTCCGCTTCTCATGTAGCTGATGTGGTTACCCGCTCTGTCGCCGTCGACCGGAGGACAGCGAGGGGCGGCTCCTCGCCACAGAACTAGCTCGGCTCGGTGCGGTCGAGGCTGTTGATCGACGGAGAGTTGACGCGCTCTCGAAGGCCTCGGCACTACCAAACGTCTCCGTCGATCATGGCGAGTCGCTGCCCGCCGAGAAGATCGCCGCCCATTCATCGACGCCGCCCGAAGACTCAGGCGCAAGGTAGTTCCCCGAGATTGTCGACGCTCGCTGCACGCAGGCCGAGAGGAACGCGTTCTGCATCCCTGCTCGCGCTCTGAGTAGGTGCCGAAACGCCTCAGCTATGTGGTGCGGCCTTGTCATCGACAAGGTTGCCGAGGTGCCCGGCGTGCGCCCCATTCGGATACAGCTTGAAGCAGATGACGGCATCACCGTTGGTGTCGATGACGGAGAAGATGGCCTGCGCATCGGGATCGAATGCGAGCTGTTCGTAGGTGTAAGGGGCGTAGCTGTTGGTGCACACGCCCGTGGGGGTGCCTGCGGCCGCGGCTCCCGTCATGGCGGTCAGCCACGTTGAACACGCCGCAGCAACGACCGACAACGCCCGCGCACCGAGTGAGAGCCTCATTCGCACTCCTCTCTCGCGTTGACCATCCTCCGCCCGCCGCATGGTCGCCATAGTTCGGGATGACCACGCCGATGCACGTCTCTTCTCGGCCTGGCCGGCTCCTGGCACACCTCGACCGCCGACGGAAATCACACGCGACGAGAACACGGCGCCGTCGCCGTCCATGATCATTTCGGGCTGCATGCAGTGGCCGCTCCCGTAGTCACATCTGCCGCAGGTCATAGGTCGGATCAGTCAAATCCCAATCCGGGTCGGCATGAACCATGTCGCTCGTGGAGACGTTGTGGTGCGCTTCATGACGATCGGGCCCGAGTCGCCTGATGAGGGGGGAGCGCCATGCGCATCCCGGATCGTCGTCGGCCATGGAGCGTCGGTGCCGCGGCAGCCGTCGCTGTCGCCGTTGCCGTTGGTGGAGCGCAACCGGCCGTCGCCGCGCCGGTCAGGGTCACGCTGTCGCCGGTCATCGTCGAAGCGGGCAGCTCCCTGCTCGCGCGCACGGCAGTCAACAGCGTCATCGTCGTCAGCGGTGGCGTGGGACAGGTGGTGCTCGACCTGCCGCTGGTGAACGGCGTGCTCGCCAACCTGACCACCGTCGAGATCGGCCAGCTCAAGACGTCGTACCTCGTCTCGCCCGACGCGACCGTGCTGACTGCGATGGTCGACAAGGGCGCGGCGCCGGCCCCGTCGCGGCAGCTCGACAACGTGTTCCCGACAGTCACCGGGGCGAGCAGCGTCATCGCCGGTGGCGTCACCGGCCACGGCGTGGGTGTCGCCGTGGTCGACACAGGCATCGCGAACCTGCCCGACTTCTCGGGGCGGCTGCAACCGGGCGTCGACCTCAGCGGCGAGAACAACCCCTGGCTCGACGGCTATGGACACGGCACCTTCGTCGCCGGTCTCGTCGCCGGCAACGGGGCCTCGTCAGGTGGCAGCTATGTCGGCGAGGCACCGGGCGCGGACCTGGTCCCGGTCAAGGTGGCCGGCAGTTCGGGGAAGACCACGGTCTCGACGATCATCCGCGGCCTGCAGTGGGTCAAGGACAACCCAGGAAACATCCACGTCATCAACATGTCGGTGGGTGCGATCCCGCAGGGACCCACCGCGCTCAACCCGCTGGACCAGGCGGTCGAGGTCATGTGGCGCGCCGGCTTCGTCGTCGTCGCGTCGGCCGGCAACAACGGACCCGCTCGGGGCACCATCACCTCGCCCGGTGACGACCCGCTCGTCATCACGGTCGGTGCGCTGGACGACAAGGACACCGTCACCACCACCGACGACGCAGTCCCTGCGTTCAGCAGCAACGGACCGACCTCCTGGGACGGCTGGTGGAAGCCAGACCTGCTTGCCCCCGGCAAGTCGGTCGTCAGTGTCATGCCCTCCACGTCGGTGAACTGGAACAACAACAAGTCGGCACGGGTCGGTACGAAGAACTTCGTCGGCTCCGGCACGTCGTTCGCCGCGGCGATCACGAGCGGTGCCGCGGCGATGCTCGTGCAGGCGAAGCCCTCGGCGAGCGCCGACAGCATCAAGGCCGCGCTGCTCACCACCACCAACGCCGGCCCGGGCCCACCGCAGGACCCGTTCCAGCAGGGCCACGGCGTCCTCGACGTCTCCCGTGCGGTCGCCGAGCCGGCGATCAGCATGCTGCAGAACGTCAGCTCCATTCTCCCACCGGCGCTCGGTGCGCCGATCTCGCTGCTGTCGCGCCAGGTCGTCTCCAGCTGGGCCACCGGCGGGGCCGGGTCGCCGATCTATCCGCAGCCGTATCCCTTCCCCTACTCCGGCCCGGCCACGACCGCCGTCGACCCGCTCAACAGCTCGCCGCTGTTCCAGTCGTCCGCGTGGAACTCCTCGGCCTGGAACTCGTCGGCCTGGAACAGCTCGGCCTGGAACTCCTCTGCCTGGAACAGCTCGGCCTGGAACTCGTCGGCCTGGAACAGCTCTGCATGGAACTCGTCGGCGTGGAACTAGGCGCCCGGCGATGACCCTGCCCCGGCGCGCACGAGCCGTGATCCTGGCGGTCGTCGTCGCGGCTGCCGGGCTGGTCGCGGGTGTGGGCGGCTACTACAGGGACGCCGGCTTCGGCCGGCTCGGGACCCTCACGCTGCTCACCTGCCTGGTGCTGGCCGCCTGGACCTGGCCCCTGATCGTCTATCGAGGACAGTCGTCGGAGGCGGTGCACGCTGACGAAGGGTTGCTGCTCGTCGCGTTGCTGTTGCTGCCGCCGAGCGGCGTGCTGGTCCTGCTCGGCGTCGCGGCGGCGGTCGGGCAGCTGGTGCATCGGCGCGCGCTGGTGAAGGCCACGTTCAACTGGGCCGCAGTGATGGTCGCGGTAGCGCTGGCCGTCGTCGCAACCCGGCTGCTCGGGATCAGCACCACCGGGCGCGCCTCCGCGGCCGACCTCGCCATCGCGCTCGCAGGCGTCTGCCTGTTCTTCGTACTCAGCGCCCTCATCGTCGCTGCCATCATCGCTGTCACCTCCTCGGCGAGGCTCCGCGTCGCACTGCTCGACGGTGCCGGGCTCCGGGCGCTGGTGCTCGCCGTCGGGTGCGTCGTCGCCGCGCCGGTGGGTCTGGCGGCGCGTGCCGCGCCCTGGGCGGTCGTGCTGATGCTGCCGCTCTATCTCGGCGGGCGCTGGGTGCTCGCCGGCCGGTTCGACGCCCGGCACGACCGCGACCGGCTGCTGGGCCTGTTTGACGCGACCCTCACTGTCCACCGGCCGCTGGCGGCCGCCGACGTGCGAGCCGAGCTCACCAACGTGGCCGGCGAGCTGCTGCGCTGCCCCCAGGTGCGGTTGTCGCCCGAGCAGCCTGACCACGCCGAGCTGAGCAGTCGCCTCGACGTCGACGGCACGACGGTGTGGCTCGCGCTCGCGGGGCGGCGGCACTCCGAGCCCTACGACGCGGCCGACCAACGGCTGCTCGATGCCCTCGCTGCGGTTGGGGGATCGGCGCTGTCCCACGCGGCGATGTATGCGCGCGCACAGCGGCAGCGCGACGAGCTCACTGCGATCATGGGAGGGCTGGCCGAAGGCGTCGTCGCGTTCGACGCCGACGGGTGGCCGATCTATGTGAATGCCGCCGGTGCCTCGCTGCTCGCCACGTCCGCGGATGTGCTGGTGCGCAAGGACTCTCGCGATCCCATGACGGATACCGCACGGGACTCGCTGGTCGCTGTCGTCGGCCGGTGCCTGCGCTCCAAGACCGCGGGCGCGGACGAAGCGGCGATCTTCCTTCGCTTCGATGGAGCCACCTTCCCCGCGAGCTACACCTGCGCGCCGATCCTCGACGGGGACGAGGCGGTCGGCGCCGTCCTGGTCTTCCGCGACGTGAGCGAGCGCATCGCCGCCGAGCGGCAGCTCGCTCACAACGGGTTCCATGACCAGCTCACCGGGTTGCCCAACCGGCGGCTCTTCCTGGACCGCCTCGACCAGGCGTTGCGGCGAGGCGAGCGGAGCGGCAGTACGCACGCGGTGCTGCTCGCGGACGTCGACCGCTTCAAGGTGCTCAACGACAACCTCGGGCAGCGGGCGGGGGACGAGCTGCTCCGAGAGATCGCCCGGCGGATCGCTGTGGTGGCTGGTCCGTCCGACACGCTCGCCCGCTTCGGCGGGGACGAGTTCACTCTTCTGGTCGAGGATGTCCATGGGGTAGGCACCGCGCAGCGGCTGGCCGCCCGCATCCTCAACGAGGTCAGCGCACCGGTGCGGCTGTCCGAGGGTCGCGAGGTCGTCGCGACCGTGAGCATCGGGATCGCGATGACCGACGGGCAGCCCACCGCCGACGATGTGCTGCACGACGCCGATGTCGCGATGTCGCAGGCCAAGGCCGCCGGGGTCGGCGGCGTGCACTGCTATGACGCGGCAGCGATGCGGGCGCGGTCGGTGCACCGCTTCGACCTGGAGGCGGACCTGCGCGCCGCCATCGCGCACGATGCGCTGGAGGTCTACTACCAGCCAAAGGTCGACCTGCAGCGGGGCACGATGCGCGACGTCGAGGCGCTCATCCGCTGGCCCGACCCGAAGCAGGGGCTACGGATGCCGGGGGAGTTCATCCCGATCGCCGAGGAGTCCGGCCTGATCTTGCCGCTCGGCCGGTTCGTGCTGATCCAGGCGGCCCGGCAGTCGCACCTCTGGGAGCAGAGCGGTGTCCAGGTGAGCGTCGCGGTGAACCTGTCCGCGCGCCAGTTTCAGGACCCGGGTCTGCTGCGGCAGATCGCGACTGCACTGCGGGTCAGCGAGCTGCCGCCCGAGCGGCTCTGCCTGGAGATCACCGAGACCTTGGCAATGCAGGATCTCGAGCTGACGGTACGCACGCTCGGCGAGCTCAAAGGTCTCGGTGTCGAGCTCGCCATCGACGACTTCGGGACGGGCCACTCCTCGCTCAACTACCTGAAGCGGTTCCCCGTGGACGAGGTCAAGATCGACCGCAGCTTCGTCGGCGACCTCGACCACAGCGAGGTCGACAGGGCGATCGTCGCCGCGATCGTGGGGCTGGCGAACGCGCTCGGCATGCGTACCGTGGTCGAGGGTGTCGAGGACGCAGCCCAGCTGGAGCGCGTCCGCGAGCTCGGGTGCACGTTGGCGCAGGGCTTCCACGTGTCGGTGCCGAAGCCGGCTGACCAGGTGACGCAGCTGCTGCTGGCTCGCGAGAACATCCCCCAGCCCAGGGACGGCAGCCAGCCCGTCACCATCGACCTGACCCGGACCCCGAGCTCGATCTGACGTCGCCCGCCGCTGAACACCTCGCCGGGTGGGAAATCGGAAAGGCGGACACGCCAGAACGCGATCGAATTACCTACTTTCCGCCGAACCGGGCCCTGCGAAGGCTGGCGGGACTGGGCCACACGGCCGCAGCCACCGGGGCGCGAGCGACATGTGGGCTATGCGCAAGATGACTCTTTCGTGCAGTGCCGCCACATGATCACGTGCTGCACGCTGAGAGCCGGTACTCGGACGAAGGCGAGCAGCACTGTGGGGACGCCTGTCGAGCTCACGTATCGCGACGAGGTGCGGGCGCGCGCGATGACGAGCGCCGTGCTGATCGGTATCACGGCGCTTGTCGTCGTACCGGCCTGGGCGGTGTTCGACCACCTGCTCGAGCCTTCCTTCGCGACTGCCTTCCTGCGGCTGCGGTTGCTGTGCGATCTGCCGCTCCTGCTCGGACTCGTCATGCTGCGCCATCGGTGGGGACAGCAGCGCCCGGAGCTGTTCGCACTCGGCATGCTGTCGGTCGTCCAGATCGAGATCGCCTGGATGGTCGTGCGGGCCAGCGATGCCCGCGAGTTCTACCTGCTCGGGTTTTCGCTGGCGCTGTTTGCCAGCGGCTGCGTGATGGCAGGCCCGGCGAGGTGG
The DNA here is from genome assembly GCA_025465465.1 of Frankiales bacterium. Classification (GTDB taxonomy): domain Bacteria; phylum Actinomycetota; class Actinomycetes; order Mycobacteriales; family SCTD01; genus RYN-111. The sequence goes on from JAODND010000094.1 coordinate 49,727, forward strand.
ACGCAGGCACTGGTCGGTGTGACCTGGGCGGCGCTGGGGGTCTGTGCTGTCACCGCACCGCATCAGATGTCACGGCAGGACCTCGCCGCCTGCGGCTTCTATCTCGGCACCGCATCCGTCATCGCGGTCATCGCCCATGCCCAGCGCAGCCGGTTGACGGCGCGCGAGCTCGCCACCCGCGGCCGTCTCGAGCAGGAGCAGGCCCGCAACGCCGAGCTGCTGTATCAGCTGCAGCGGCAGAACTACGAGGACTCGCTGACCGGCCTCGCCAACCGGCGGGCCTGGGATGCCGAGCTCGAGGCCGCCTGCTCGGCGGCCGACACCGACGGCACCGCGGTCGCTGTCGTCCTCATCGACGTGGACAGGTTCAAGCAGATCAACGACCTGCACGGGCACGCGAGCGGCGACGAGGCCTTGCGTACGGTGGCCGCGCTCGTCACCCAGTGCGTGGGTGCTCGCGGCAAGGTGGCGCGGATCGGCGGCGACGAGCTCGCGGTGCTGCTCCCAGAGATGAGCGCCGGCGCGGCGTTCGACGTCGCCGAGCGCATCAGGGAGGGCGCCGTCAGCGCGACCACGGCGCTGAGCGGCCGCGTGCGGCTCAGCCTCTCCCTGGGGGTCGCGTCGGCCTCCGGCGCGGCGGCGGTTCCCGGCGACCTGATGGCCCGCGCCGACCACGAGCTCTATCGGGCAAAGGCGACCCGGAACGCCGTCTCGGTCAGCAGTCAGGGCAGCGACGTCTCCTCGCTGCCCACCCAGCGTCCCCCCAGCGAGCGGGCCGTACGAACCTGAGCTCAGGGCTCGCCGATCAGGGTGTGCAGGGTGTCGGCGGCGCCGGGGAACTCGAGGGCCGCGGCGAGGGTGACGCCGAGCCCCGCCAAGGCCGAGACGAGCTCCTCGATGTCGTGCAGCGCCGCGTCGTCCGCGACGGCCACCTGCAGCATCAACCCGTCGTGCACCGCGACGAGCAGCCGGGCCAGCAACATGTCGACGCCCGGCGACAGGGTGGGCGTCGCTTCCGAGATGGCGCCGGCGATCGAGTCGAGCGACTGCGAGAGGCTCTGCGTGAGCTGGCCGGAGAGCTTCGAGTTCTGTCGCGCCTCGACAACCCCGTCGAGATAGGCGAAGTAGTCGTCCCGCTTGCCAGGCAGGTCCGCGAGCATCGTGCGGACAGCGGCGAGCATCCGCTCCTGGGGTGACCCACCCTCGACGCGCGACGCTTCGACGGGTCCGGCCGTCCACTCCGCGCAGATCTGCGCGAGGACCTGCGTCATCAGCTCGTCCTTGCTGCCGAAGTGGTAGCCGATCGAGCGGAGATTGGCTCCCGACACCTCGGTGAGGTCGCGGGCGGTCGTGCGCGACAGGCCCTTCTCGTGCAACAGCTCCCGAGCTGCCCCCAGCAGGGTCTCGCGATGACTCATGCCCGACATCGTGCCTTGCGCTCTCATGTATACAAGCGTATACCCTAGGTATACGCCCGTATACATGAGGAGATGCCATGTCTGTCGACCTGCAGGAGCGCACCGCCCAGCGCCTGATCGCGGCGTCCGCGAAGCACACCCTCGACCCCGATACGGAGGTCGACTGGGAAGCGCCGCTGCTGGCGCACGCGCCCTTCATGCCGTGGGAGTCGGTGAGCCTCTTCGACACCCCTCTGTGGTGGGGCATGTCGCCGCAACAGCGTCAGGACCTGTCCCGTCACGAGGTAGCCAGCCTGGCGGCCACCGGGATCTGGCTGGAAAACCTGCTGATGCGGATGCTGCTCCGCCACGTCGCACCACTGGACCCTCGGTCGGCCCATGTGCAGTACGCGCTCACCGAGATCGAGGACGAGTGCCGGCACAGCATCATGTTTGGCCGCCTGATCGAACGCCTCGGGTGCCCCGCCTACGAGCCGCACCGCGTCGCCCGCCGGCTGGGAGCGCTGTTTGCGAGTACGTCGGACGGACCGGAGGTCTTCGCCGCGGCCCTCATCGGCGAGGAGGTCCTCGACCAGCTGCAGCGACGGTCACTCGCGGACGAGACCGTGCAGCCGTTCGCACAGCAGGTCAACCGGGTTCACGTCGTCGAGGAGGCCCGCCACATCGGCTACGCACGCGGCGAGCTCACCCGCCAGTGGCAGGCGGCCTCGGCGCCGAAGCGCGTCTTGTTCCGTGCCACCATCGCGGCCACCGTCGCCACGACGGTCGGGTCCTACATCTCACCTGCGGTCTACAGCGCCGTCGGTCTGGACCCTCGGGAGGCGGCGCGTGCGGCCCGCACGAGCCCGCACCGTCGCGAGGTCCTGCGCACGGCGGGGGAGCGGTTGACCGATCGGTTCCTCGAGCTCGGCATCATCGGCGGGCCGAGCAAGCAGGTCTGGCGGCGGGTGGGGCTGCTCGGCTGACAGGCTGCCCCGAAAGCGTCACGCAGCGTGGCACCCTGTCGGTTGTGATCCGCCGTACCGCCGTTGCTGTCGTGCTGGCCGCGGGTGTGCTGCTCCCCCAGCCGTCGGCGCAGGCCGCGGGCTTCGCGTCGCTGTCGATCTCGGTGCCCAGCTCCGCGTCGCTCGGATCGCAGACGACCGGCGCCTCGAGCATCAGCGGATCGCTCGGCTCGGTCACGGTGACCACAATCGGGGGGACCGGTCTCGTCGGCAACGGCCAGTGGACGGCGACGGTGGTGAGCACCGCGTTCAAGACGGGCGCCGGCAGCGCCAGCGAGACGATCGCGGCGGGCTCGGTGAGCTACCGCTCCGGCCCGGTGACGGGCACCACCGGCATCGCGGCAAACCTCTGCACCCCCAGCCAGCTCGCGTCGTCCGTCTCGATCGGGACGACCCAGACGGCGATGAGCTGCGGCACCGTCCCGCTGCTGACGGGCACCACCGTCACGTGGCAACCCACGATCACGATCTCGCTGCCGGTGTCGGCCGTGGCGGGCACCTACACGGGGACGATCACCCACAGCGTGGCGTGAACCGGGCGCGTCCGCGGCCATTCGGAGCAGTCGTACGGCCAGGTATCTAGTCCCCGAGATGATCACAGCGGGCTATGTGGTGTGGCCCCGAAGACCCCGAAACAAGGAGGGTCATCCCCCCACTCTTACCCAGGAGAGCACCGATGCGAAAGACGTTGACCATCACCGCCGCCACTGCTGCCGGCCTCATCGGTCTGCTCGCCGGCCCGGCGTCGGCCGGTACGACCACCACGACGTTCACCCTCAGCGGCAACGCGAGCGGACTCGCGGTCTCCGTCCCCAGCAGCGCGAGCAACATCGCGACCGCCTCGACCGGTGCCACGTCGGCGTCGGGTTCGCTGGGCAGCGTCACGGTCACCGACCCGCGCGGCTCGCTCGTCGCCACCTGGACCGCGACCGTCGCCTCGACCGACTTCACCACGGGCACCTCCACCGCGAACGAGACGGTCGCCAAGTCGGCCATCACCTACTCGTCGGGCGTCGGCACGGCGGCGGCGGGCCAGGTCGGTGCCATGGTCCCGAGCGTCAACGCCTCGCTGGCCAGCAGCGCGACGGCCGCCACGTGGGCCGGTGTCGGCAACAACACGGTCAGCTGGACGCCGAGCCTGACCTTCACGCTGCTGGCCTCGCAGGTCGCGGGTACCTATTCCGGCACGATCACCCACTCGGTGGCCTGATCCCGAGTATCAAGGAGGGGTGCGCTCTCGCCTCCTCGTCGTCACGGCAGCACTGGCCGCCGGAGCCCTCGCTCCGGCGGCCAGTGCCGTTCCGTGGTCCGACGGCAGCACCGCGGTGGCGTTCACGCTGAGCGGTGATCCGGGCGGGCTCGCCATCTCGGTCGCCGACTCGGCGTTCAGCATCGCGACGACCGGCGCCGGCGCGTCCTCGGTGTCCGGCTCGCTCGGCATCATCACCGTCACCGATCCGCGCGGCTCGCTGGCCGCCACCTGGACCGCCACCGTCTCCGCGACGGACTTCATCACCGGCACCGGCACCGCCGACGAGACCGTCGTGAGGTCCGGCATCAGCTACAGCTCTGGGCCGGGCAGTGCGCTCGCCGGGCAGGTCGGTGCGATGGCGCCCAGCCTGCGCGCGTCGCTGGGATCGTCGGCTGCGGCGGCGAGGTGGACAGGGGTCGGCGACAGCACCGTCACCTGGAACCCGACGCTGACGTTTGCCCTGCTCGCGTCGCAGGTGGCGGGCACCTATGCCGGCGCAATCACCCACTCGGTGGCCTGATCCGAGGTGAACAGCCACTACAAAGACGGGATGCGCCTTCGTACCCTGCTTGCGACGACGGCGGTCCTTGCCGCGCTGGCCCCGGCCACGTCCCACGCGGCCGCGACCGACAGTGGTTTGGGCATCCGGCTGCTGGACGCGCCCACCGCCTTGCGCAACGACCCACGCGCCCGGATCTACATCATCGACCACGTGGTCGCGGGCACCGTCCTCACGCGGCACGTCGGCGTCAGCGACAACACCGACAAGCCGCTGAGAGCGGCGCTGTATGTCGGAGGCGCCAGCATCGACAAGGGTTCCTTCTTTCCCTCCGAGCGCGGGACGCCCTCGGAGCTCGGTTCCTGGTCAACGGTGACGCCGAGCTCCGCCTCGCTGCAGCCACGGCAGAGCGCGACCGCTGAGGTGAAGATCCGGGTGCCGAAGGACGCGTCGGACGGGGAGCGGTACGGCGTGATCTGGGCAGAACTGCCGCCCATCGGCGGTGCCGTCAAGACCGTCAACCGCGTCGGCATCCGCATCTATCTGTCGGTCGGCAACGGCCCGGCCCCGAAGTCGGACTTCACCGTCACACAGCTGCAGGCGCAGCGGACCTCAGACGGCATCCCTGCAGTGATCGCGCAGGTGCGCAACACCGGCCAGCGGGCCCTGGACATGAACGGCTCGCTGAGCCTCACGAACGGACCTGGTGGGCTGTCCGCCGGTCCGTTCCCCGCCACTCTCGGCACCACCCTCGGCATCGGGCAGACCGAACCGGTCAAGGTGGTCCTGCCGCAGGCGATCACGGGTGGCCCCTGGACGGCGAAGCTCACCTTGCAGTCCGACCAGATCAGCCATGCCGTCACCGCCACGATCACGTTCCCCGCAGCGGGGAAGACGGCGCCACCGGTCAAGGCAGTCCCGGCGACGAAGGAGAAGGGGTTCGCCGTGTTCGCCACGATCGCGGGCGTGCTCATCGGGCTGCTCGCACTCGGGTTGTTCCTGCTGCTCTGGCGTCGGCGCCGCGACAAGAAGGACGAGCCCGAGACCGGTTGATCGAGGTCAGGCGGGCTCGTGCAGCGCGGCGAACGCCTCCGGTGAGCAGGTGTAGTAGCCGCCGTCGGGCTTGCGCACGATCCAGTCGCCGGGCTGGGCACGTTGCGGTCCGCGGTCGCCGGGAACCAGGATCGCCATGCTGCCGTCCGGGCCTTCCTCCACCGCGCCGTCGCACCACAGCGCGAGGTCGGCCGCCACGGCCTGCTCGTCGAAGTGCAGGGCCAGCACCTCGTCGGGTTCCTGCGGGGTCAGGCTCATCCTCTGGGTGTGCCCCCACCGGACCCGGGTCACTCGGCTCGCGACGCTTGCTTTCGCGGAACCGCCGGCGAGCCGGCGTTCTTCGCTGTCACCGGCACTGCGTCTTCGCAG
>JAODND010000075.1 GCA_025465465.1 Frankiales bacterium
GGCGCGCCGCCCGGCGGGGCCGGCCGGCCGGCCCCCGCCACGGGCACGGTCACCGCCGTGAGCGCCACCTCGATCAGCGTGCGGTCGAGCGCCGGCACCGTCTCGACGTACGCCATCTCCAGCAGCACTCGCGTGATGGACAACGGCACCGCCTCGACGGCCTCGGCGCTGAAGGTCGGCGACACGGTCGCCGTGCTGGCCGGTGGACCGCCGGGCCAGACCACGACCACCACGCAGACGTCCAGCAGCACGGCCCGCATGATCCTGGCCGGGACCTCTGCCACGAGCGGACCTCCGGGCAGGCAGCCGGGTAGCACGAGCAACGCGTAGCCCCGGCTCACGGGGGCAGGACGTGATCATGGACCTCCTGCCCCCGTGGGCCACCCCCGCGCGGCTCGCCCTGCAGGCCGACGCACGGGCGTTCGCCAGGGATGCCGTGCTCCCCGTCGCCGACGACCTCGACCCGATCAAGGGGGAGATGCCCCCGGAGCTCGTGAGCGAGATGGCCGCCAAGGGCTGGTTCGGGATCACCATCCCTGCCGCTTCCGGTGGGCTCGGCCTCGGGGTGTTCGAGTACTCCCTGGTGTCCGAGGAGCTCGCCCGGGCCTGGCTCAGCGTCGCGAGCATCCTCGCCCGCGGTCAGGGCCTCGGCACCCAGGTCACCGACCCGTTGCGCTGCGAGCAGCTGCTCAAACGCAGCGCCGAGGGCGACTGGATCGGGTCGATCGCTCTGTCCGAGCCGGATGCCGGGTCCGACCTGGCCGGCGTCGCGACGACCGCCACGCGCGCCGGTGACGGTTGGGTGCTCACCGGCCACAAGCGCTGGGCGGGCAACGCCCTCGCCGCTGACTTCATCGAGGTCCTGGCTCGGGTCCGCGAACCAGCGCCGGACGAGCCACGGTCGGCGGGACTCGAGCCGTTCCTCGTCGTCAAGGAGCGCGGCCGCTTCCCCGAGGGCATGACGGGCACGACGATCGACAAGATCGGCTACCACGGCTTCCTCACCTGGGACCTCCTGCTCGACGGGGTGCGTGTTCCCGACAGCGATCGGCTGACCGGTCTGTACGGAGACTCGGGTGCCGCTGACGACGAGGGCGGCTTCGCGTCGGTGCAGCGTGGCCTCAACATCGCCCGCGTGCACACGGCCGCCCGGGCGGTGGGCGTGGCCCGAGCGGCCCTGGAGGACACCACCGCCTACCTACAGGAGCGCGAGCAGTTCGGGCACCCGATCGCGGACTTCCAGGCGCTGCGCTTCGCGCTCGCCGACATGGCGGCCGACGTCGCCCAGGGGCGCGCGATGTGGTGCCAGGTCGCGCACCTGCTGGACGAGGGCGTGCCCTGCGAGAGCGAGGCCGCGATGGTCAAGCTGCAGTGCACCGAGATGGCTGTCCGCGTCACCAACCAGGCGATGCAGCTGCACGGCGGCAACGGCTACACGACGGAGCGGCGGGTCGAGCGCTACTGGCGGGACGCGCGCCTCACGACCATCTTCGAGGGCACCAGTGAGATCCAGCGCCGCATCATCAGCGACCGACTGCTACCTCGGTCATGAGCAGCTCGTAGGAACGCAACCGGTCCTCCAGGCCATGGGCCGAGGTCACGACCATCAGCTCGTCGACCTCGGTGCGCGCCAGCAGCTCCTTCAGCTGCTGCTGGACCTCGGTCGGTGAGCCGAGCACAGCGGAGTCCAGCCGCTGCTCGGCGAACAGTCGCTCCTGGGGCGTCCAGTCGTAGGCCGCTGCCTCCTCCATGCTGGGCAGCACCCCGGGATGACCCTGGCGCAGCTTCACGAACGACAGCGCGCCGGGCAGGCTCAGGGCGCGGGCCCGCTCGTAGCTGTCGGCCACCAGCACCGAGGCGCAGATCATCGAGTACGGCTCGGCGAGCGCACCCGGGCGGAACGACGAGCGGTACAGCTCCAGGGCCGGCAGCGTGTGCTGACCGCTGAAGTGGTGGGCGAAGGCGAACGGCAGCCCCAGCAGGCCGGCCAGCTCCGCGGAGTAGCCGCTGGACCCCAGCAGCCAGACCTCGGGCACGTTGCCCTCGGCCGGGACCGCGGTGATGCCCTCCACCGGCCCTTCGAAGAAAGCGCGCACCAGCTGGATCTCGCCCGGGATGTCGTCGACGTTGCCGCGCCGCAGCAGCTGGGCGGTGCGTTGGTCGGTACCGGGCGCGCGGCCGATGCCGAGGTCGATGCGACCCGGATACAGCCCGGCCAGCGTGCCGAACTGCTCGGCGACGACGAGCGGCGGGTGGTTCGGCAGCATCACGCCACCTGACCCGACCCGGATTCGCTCGGTGTGGGCGGCCAGCGCGGCGAGCAGCACGGCAGGAGCGCTGGAGGCGATGCCCGGCATCCCGTGGTGCTCGGCGACCCACAGCCGGCGGTACCCCAGCTCCTCGACGCGCTGCGCGAGCTGCACCGACTCCCGCAGGGCCACGGAGCTGCTGCGGCCGGAGGACACAGGGGCGAGGTCGAGCACGCTGAGGGGGATCACGTCGAGGACAACGCGCGGGCGTGCGGCAGGCTTCCGCCGTGCAGTTCGCGTCATGGCTCGCCCTGGAGCCCGTCCCCTTCGTCCCCGAGCTCGTGCTGCACCAGGCCGACGACCTGCACGCGCTCTGGGAGGAGGTGACCGCCCTCACCGGGCAGGAGTCCCCGCCGTACTGGGCGTTCCCCTGGCTCGGAGGACAGGCGGTCGCTCGGTACCTGCTCGACAACCAGGCCGTCGTCGCGGGCTTGCGCGTGCTGGACCTCGCGACCGGTTCCGGGCTCGTCGCGCTCGCCGCCCGGCGCGCCGGCGCGGCGTACGTGCTGGCCAACGACATCGACCCGATCGCCGGAGAGGTCGTCCTCGCCAACGCCGCGGCGAACGACCTCGACGTCACGTGGTGGTGCGCCGACCTGCTCGACGCCCCCGTGCCCGACGTGGACGTGCTGCTGGCAGGCGACATCCTCTACGACAGGGACCTCGCGCCCCGGGTGCTGCGATGGCTGCAGGCCTTCGAGGGACCGGTGTACGTGGGGGATCCCGGCCGCGACTACCTGCCGCGGCAGGGGCTGACCGAGGTCGCCTGCTATGAGATCCCGACCACCCGCGAGCTCGAGGGCGTGACGGTCAAGCGCACCCGTGTCTTCACGCTGTCGGCTGTGGACACGGCTCAGGTCCTGTCGGGGCCGTACCGCAGGGTGGCTGCTCCTGAGTGACCCCGCGTGAGAGGAGCAGCCCTTGTGCTGGATGTGCGACAACCCCGAGGCGACCTTCGAGGACTACCTGGATGACGTGGTGCGACCCGTGGTCGCACGGCTCGGTCACGCCATCCAGGCGACCGACCGGCACGGCGCGCCGGTGGCCTACACCGTCGGGCTCGCCGCCCGGGGGCAGCCGGAGCTGGTCGTCACCGGCAAGCCGCCCGACGACGCCCATGACCTGATCGAGGCCGTGGTCGCCGGTGAGGAGGTCCCGACCGCGGGGCGGCGGTGCGATCTGCTCCGTGGGCCGGCGCTCTGGGCGTTCGCCGTGACGAGACCTGAGACCCTGCACGTCGCCGTGGCGCTGACCCCAGGTCTCACGGCGCTCCAGCTCGTCTGGGCGGACTCCCTGGGTCGGTGGCCCTGGGAGGTGCACCGCAGCTCGCAGCGACTGCTGTTCGACCTCGGTCGCGCCTGGGCTGCCTGACCCGAGGCATGAGCTCCTCGGACCCGGGCAAGAGGGTCTTCACAGACCGTTAACACGAGCGCGGGAGGCTGCTGGCGTGATCACGCGTCGCAAGCGACTGGGCAAGGTGCAGGTGACCTTCGTGCAGCCGCCCCGTGAGGAGGCGGTCTTCCTCGCCGGCAGCTTCAACGGCTGGCAGCACGAGCAGCTGAAGAAGGCGCGCGACGGCACGCTGCGCGCCACCGTCCAGGCCGCGCCGGGCGACACCCTCGAGTTCCGTTACGTCACCGCCTCCGGCGAGTGGTTCGACGACGAGAACGCCGACGAGCACGTCTGGAACGAGCACGGCACCCAGAACGGGCTGCTGCGCATCTAAGTGAGTGGCCACTCGTTAAGGCAGGAAACCTCCCTGCGACCGTCGAAGGCTCCTGCATGCGCCGCACCCTGCTCGGTCTTGTCGTCGTCAGCTCGATCGCGGCGGGTTCGTTCGCGAACCTCGGGCAGGCGGCTGCACCGCCGGTGTCGGCCCCGCTCAAGGAGGCGCTGGCCAAGGGGACGACCACGCTCGTCGCGCCGCGGACCCCGTCGACCGCCGACCGCTACGCGCCGGCGAACGGCTGCTTCGCGCTGAGGTCGGTCGCGTCCGGCAAGCTCGTCACGCGCAGCGGCGCCGGCTTCGCGGCCACCGGGACCACGGGGGAGCCCTTCCGCTTCCAGGCCTTCGACCTCGGCAAGTACCTGCTCTTCGGCTCGCATGCGGACTTCCTCGCGACGGCTGCCAACCCGGCCCCCACCCAGGAAGCGGCGAAGGTGGTCAAGGGCTACCTGGCGGGCACGGGGGACGAGTACGAGCGGGCCGTCCGCGGCCCGGCCGACACCGCCCTCGACACCGGGGTCAGCGCGATCGAGGTCGGCACCGCGCCGCTCGTCGCGCAGGTCCGCGGCGACAAGGTGATCGACGCTGCCGCGCCCTCCGCCTCCGCCGAGTGGGTCCTGAAGCAGGTCGGCTCCAGCTTCGTCCTCCAGCAGGCCTACGACGACGGCGACGAGTCGGTCGCCGGACCGCTCGACCCGGCCATCTCCGCCACAGTGGTGTCCTCACCGGCCGGTGTGCTGACGGCTGGGGCGGGCGCGCTCACCGCGAAAGCGGCCCGGTTCGCCCTCGTCGCCACGAAGGGCTGCGCGGTCTGGCCCGAGTCCGGCACCGGCGTCACCGGCCCGATCGCCCGCGGTGCGACCGGATACTCCGAGACCAAGGGATACGTCGACGCGCACCAGCACACGATGTCGTTCGAGTTCCTGGGCGGCCGCGTCATCTGCGGTCGGGTCTGGCACCCGTACGGCATCGACGCCGCGCTGCAGGACTGCCCCGACCACAAGGTCGCGAACGGTCAGGGCGCGCTGCTCGAGGACGTCCTCTCGGGCCAGAACCCGGCGACCGGGCACGCGACGGACGGCTACCCGACCTTCAGCTTCTGGCCGCACTACGACTCGCTGACGCACCAGCAGGTCTACTACAAGTGGCTCGAGCGGGCCTGGCGCGGCGGCCTGCGGATGTACACCAACCTGCTCGTCCAGAACGGGCAGCTCTGCGAGCTCTGGCCGCTCAAGAAGAACACCTGCGACGAGATGGAGACGGTCGCCCTCGAGGCCAACCGCACCCGTGAGCTCGAGCGCTTCATCGACGCGCAGTACGGCGGTCCCGGCCGCGGCTGGTACCGCATCGTCACCGACCCGCTGCAGGCCCGGCGCGTCATCAACAGCGGGCGGCTCGCGGTCATCCTGGGCATCGAGGTCAGCCGCCCGCTCGGCTGCCGGGACTACTACACCGGCCCGAGCTGCACTGCCGCGGACATCGACAAGCGGCTCTCCGAGGTCTACAAGCTCGGCGTCCGCCAGATGGAGATGACCAACAAGTTCGACAACGCGCTGACCGGTGTCACCGGCGACGACGGCACCACGGGTGTCATCGTCAACAACGGCAACTACAAGGAGACCGGCCACTTCTGGGAGATGACCTCCTGCCAGCTGCCGTTCGGGCCGGCGCAGCACGACAAGCAGCAGTACAACGTGGCGGACGAGAGCCAGGGTGAGGTCGGGCGCGACGCGATCTTCGGCGCGATCCTGAAGATGAGCGGGGCGACGGGTGTCGCGCCCGTCTATCCGTCGGGCCCGCAGTGCAACGCGATCGGGCTGTCCTCGCTGGGCAAGGTCTTCCTCGACGGGCTGATGAAGCGGGGCATGATCTTCGACCCCGACCACATGAGCGCGGTCGCCCGGCAGGAGGCGCTCGACTACGTCGCCGCGCACCACTACAGCGGCATCGTGTCCTCGCACTCGTGGGCCGACGACGCCAACTACTTCCAGATCCTCAAGCTCGGCGGCATCGTGACGCCGCACGCCGAGAGCAGCTCGAGCTTCCTCGGCAAGTGGGAGGTGCTCCGCAAGCACGCCGACAGCAGGTTCCTGTTCGGCATCGGCTGGGGCTCCGACATCAGCGGCTTCTCGGCTCAGGGCGCGCCCCGCAATCCCAAGCCCGGCAAGGGCGTGACCTACCCCTTCCGCGGCCTGGGAGGCACCACGATCGCGAAGTCGCACACCGGTGTGCGCACCTGGGACATCAACACCGAGGGCGTCGAGCACTACGGGCTCTACCCGGACTGGGTGCAGGACGTGCAGGTCCAGGCCGACCAGCTCGGCGACGGGGCGGCGTTCACGAAGGACGTCCAGAACGCGGCCGAGGCGTTCCTGCAGATGTGGGAGCGCGGGATCGGCGTCCGCGGCGACGCCTGCCGCTCCGACATCCCCGACCTGTCCCCGGCTGCGCTCGCCGGCGTGCAGGGCAAGACCCCCGAGCAGGTGCTCGCGGCCCTCGGCCAGCCGCACGCCCGGGTGGGCGCGGCGTTCACGTTCTGCACCACCAGCGGCACGCGGTCGGTCCGGTTCAGCTCGGCCGGCCGAGCGGTCTAGCCTCGTGCCGGTGATCGTTCGCCGGGCCCGCACTGCTGACGTCGCGGCCATCCGCGGCCTGGTCGACACCTACGCGCCCGACCGTCGGCTGCTGTCGAAGGCGACCGTCGTGCTCTACGAGGACGTGCAGGAGTTCCAGGTCGCCGAGGTCGACGGCGTGGTGCTCGGCTGCGGCGCGCTCCACGTCATGTGGGAGGACCTTGCCGAGGTCCGTACCGTGGCCGTCCACCCGGACCACCACGGGCAGGGCGTCGGCTCGACCGTGCTGCAGTCACTGCTCGCGACCGCCCGCGAGCTCGGCGTACGCCGGGTGTTCTGCTTGACCTTCGAGACGGCCTTCTTCGGACGGCACGGCTTCCATGTCGCCGACGAGGTGCTCGTCGACGCGCGGGTCGCCTCGGAGCTGCTGCAGTCCCCTGACGAGGGCGTCGCGGAGTTCCTGGACCTCGACCGGGTGAAGCCCAACACCCTCGGCAACACCAGAATGCTCCTCGACCTCGCCTGATCTCCCGTGGGGTCAGAGGCGGGTGCGGGCTTCCCAGAGCTCGGGGAAGAAGCGATGGGTCAGCGTCGACCGGAGGTAGGCGGCACCGCTCGAGCCGCCGGTACCCGGCTTGAGTCCGATCTGGCGCTCGACCGCGAGCACGTGCCGGTGCCGCCAGTGGCCGACGGCCTCGTCGTAGTCCAGCAGCGTCTCGGCCAGCATCGTCAGCAGCGACGGACCGGCGCGGAGCACGTCGACGACATCGGCCACACCCGCCCTGTCGAGTGCCCCGTGGAAGGCATCGGCCAGCGAGGGTGCGTCCAGCCGCTGCTGCAGCCGGACGATCTCCCCGGGGGAGAGCCAGGGCGACAGGAGGTACGACGCGTCCTTGCGCCCCGAAGCGAACTCCAGCTCGCGGAACTGCGCCGACTGGAAGCCCGAGCCGCCCTCGAGCACGTGCCGGAACTCGAGGTAGCCGGCGGGGCTCATCGTGCCGAGCACGTCCCACTGCGCAACGAGCTGCCGCATGACGGTCACGATCCGGCGGAGCCGGGTCTCGGCCTCGGGGAACCGGTCGCCGCTGATGAGCCGCGTCGCCTCGTCGAGCTCGTGCAGCGCGAGCTTGAACCACAGCTCGTGCGACTGGTGCAGCACGACGAAGAGGAGCTCGTCATGCGCCCGCGGCTCGTGCTGAAGCGCGAGCAGCTCCTCGACACGGAGGTATGACGAGTAGGTGACGCCCATGGCATCACCGTAGGCCGCGGCCCATAGGGTGCGGTCATGAGCGATGTCGTGAGTGTCGAGCGGGTCATCCCTGCCAGCCCAGAAGCCATCTTCGCGATCATCTCGGACCCGAACCGGCACCGGGAGATCGACGGCAGCGGCACGGTGCGCGACGCCAAGCGGGTGCCGGAGAAGCTCCGGCTCGGCTCGACGTTCGGGATGAACATGAAGATGGGTGTCCCGTATGCGATGAAGAGCACCGTCATCGACTACGAGGAGAACCGGCGGCTCGCCTGGCAGACCACCGCCCCGGTGGGCTTCGTCGACTGGCTCGCCGGTGGCCGCGTCTGGCGCTACGAGCTCGAGCCCGTCGACGGCGGGACGAAGGTCACGGAGTCCTGGGACATCTCCCAGGAGGCCGTCTTCACGAGGCCGATCGTGCGCCGGGCGGCCAAGGAGACGAGCCGCAACATGGCCAAGACCCTCGAGCGGATCGAAGCCGTTCTGACAAACCAGTCCCCGACGGCGTAGAAACACGGCTGTGCAGCAGCTGACGGGTCTCGACGCCGCGTTCCTCGCCATGGAGACCCCCTCGGTCTTCGGACACGTCGGGAGCATCTGCGTCCTCGACCCGTCCACCGCTCCGGAGCCACTCACCCTCGATCGTCTGACCACGATGATCGACGGCCGGCTGCACCTGCTGCCTCCGTTCCGCCGCCGGCTCGTCACGGTGCCGCTCGGTCTCGACCAGCCCTACTGGATCGAGGACCCGCACTTCGACATCGAGTACCACGTCCGCGAGCTCGCGCTGCCCGCTCCAGGAGATGACAAGCAGCTGGCCGAGCAGGCGGCCCGCCTCCATGCCCGGCCGCTGGACCGGAGCAGGCCGCTCTGGGAGCTCTACCTCATCCACGGGCTGCAGGACGGCCGGATGGCGGTCTACACAAAGGTTCACCACGCCGCCATCGACGGCGTGTCCGGCAGCGAGCTGCTGACCGCCGTCCTGGACATCACCCCCGAGGGCCGGTCGGTCGAGGAGGTGCCGTGGAAGGCCGAGAAGGAGCCGAGTGCCCTCGAGGTCCTCGCCCGCTCGGCCGTGTCGCTGTCGGGGCACCCGTTCCGGGCTGCGCGGATGACCTACGGGCTGCTGCGGTCGGTGCCGACGCTCGCCATGAGCCTGCGTCGCGACAGCGACGTGGTGCTGCCCTCGGCAGGGCTCCGCGCCCCCGCGACGCCGTTCAACAAGACCATCTCCCCGCACCGTCGGTGGGCCTTCCGGACGCTGCCGCTCGACGACCTCAAGACGGTGAAGAACGGCCTGGGCGGCACCGTCAACGACGTCGTCATGGCGCTGTCCACCGGCGCGCTGCGGCGCTGGCTGATCGAGCACGACGCCCTGCCGGAAGGTCCCTTGGTGGCCGCCGTGCCGGTGTCCATCCGGAGTGCGGAGGAGAAGGGCGCCAACGGCAACAAGGTCTCGACCATGATCGCCGCGCTGCCGACCAACCTGGCCGACCCGGTCGAACGGATGCATGCGTGCTCCGCCGCCATGCAGGCCGCCAAGGAGCAGCACGGTGCGCTGCCGGCGACCCTGCTGTCCGACGTGACGCAGTTCGCCATGCCGGCGCTGGCAGGGCAGGCGGCGCGGCTTGCCGCCCGGGTCAGGCTGCTCGAGCGCGTCAACCCGTTCAACCTGTTCATCAGCAACGTGCCCGGACCCAACGTCGCCCTGTACTACGCCGGGGCCCGGCTGCTCGGCTACTACCCGCTGTCCGCGATCGCCGACGGTCAGGGGCTCAACATCACCGTCTGCTCGCTCGACGGCGGCATGCACTTCGGGCTGATCGCCGACCGCGAGCTCGTCCCCGACCTCGACGCGATGGTCGGCTACCTCGAGGACGAGCTCGCGGTGCTGGTGAAGGCCGCGAGCTGACCCAGGTCACCGCTCGGGTGGCAGCGCCGCGAGCAGACGGTCGAGATACGCCACCTGTGCCGGGTTGATCTTCGTGCGGGCCGTGGGCACGTCGAACCACTGCACGCGGTCGATCTCGGGGAACTCCTGCCAGCGGCCCTGCCAGCTCATGCCAAAGGTGTTGCTCACGGCGGACGCCGGGTCGAGGTCGCCTTCGACGGCCCAGGCGACGACCCGCTTGCCCCCCTTCTGCACGACCTCGCCGAGGTCGAGCGCCGGACCGTCCGGGACCGGGTGGCCGAGCTCCTCCTCGAACTCGCGGTACGCCGCCGCG
Source organism: Frankiales bacterium (assembly GCA_025465465.1). GTDB lineage: Bacteria > Actinomycetota > Actinomycetes > Mycobacteriales > SCTD01 > RYN-111. The sequence continues at coordinate 10,083 of JAODND010000075.1, forward strand.
CGCGGCAGCTCCAGGTCGTCGTACTCGCCCTTGGGGACCGTCCACACGTCCTTGTGGGCGTGCAGCGGCCCGCCCGGGTGCGCCAGCAGGACCTCGAGGGCAGGGGTGCGCCGAAACAGCAGGATCCCGGCACTGCGCTTCGCCATCGCGTCACTCTGCCAGGCAGATCACAGGTTGCTGCCAGGGCGCTCCCGGCTGGGCTCCCGACACTGCCTGCATGACTGAGCAGACCGCCCTGTCCCGACGCGCCAAGGCGTTGGGCATCTTCGGCACGGCCCTGATCGCAGGGGTCGTCGGGGTCATGACGCTGCAGAGCTCGTCGGCGTCGCCCAGCGCGGCCACCAACCCCCGAGGCGGTCCGCCGGGTTTCCAGGGAGGTCCGCGGGGCGGCTTCGCGGGCAGCGGCCTGCGCGGCCCCGTCGACGCCCTCAGCGCCACGAGCATCACGGTCGGCGGCACCACCGTGACGGTCACCAGCACGACGACGGTGATCGTCGACGGCGCACCAGGCTCGCTGGCCGACGTGACCAAGGGGGCCGACGTCTTCGTGCAGACGACCGGCACCGGCTCCTCGCGGGTGGCCGACCGCATCCTCGTCGGCTCGATGCGACGGGGCCGCCCCGGTGGCGGTCCTGGCCTGGGGCAGCCCCCAGGCACGACCACCAGGACCTGAGACGCCGTTAGCCTGAGGGGGCCATGTCCGCCGCGCCCTCCGTCACCGACCTGCGCGAACGGCTCCCCGGCCTGATGCTGCGGGATCGGCGACGACTGGAACGCCGTCTCGACGGCCCCAGGGTCGACCTGTCCCGGTTGGCGTCGGACGTCGCGCGGGCGGAGGAGCGCGTCAGCTCACGTCGCACCGCTGTCCCCTCGATCACCTATCCGGAGCAGCTGCCGGTCGCGCAGGTCCGCCAGGAGATCGCCGCGGCCATCCGCGACCACCAGGTCGTCGTCCTGGCGGGGGAGACCGGGTCCGGCAAGACGACGCAGCTGCCCAAGATCCTGCTCGAGCTCGGGCGTGGCGTCACCGGCCTCGTCGGTCACACCCAGCCGCGCCGGATCGCGGCCCGGGCGGTGGCGGAGCGGGTGGCGGAGGAGCTCGGCACCGAGCTGGGCGACCTCGTCGGCTACACCGTGCGCTTCCACGACCAGGTCGCCGACACGACGCTGGTCAAGGTCATGACCGACGGCATCCTGCTCGCGGAGCTCTCGCGCGACCGCGACCTGATGGCCTACGACACCATCGTCATCGACGAGGCCCATGAGCGATCGCTGACGATCGACTTCCTGCTGGGCTATCTCAAGCAGCTGCTGCCGCGACGTCCGGACCTCAAGGTGGTCATCACGTCGGCCACGATCGACCCGCAGCGCTTCAGCAGGCACTTCGACGGCGCGCCGGTGCTCGAAGTCAGTGGGCGCACCTACCCCGTCGAGGTCCGCTACCGGCCGCTCGACGACGAGCAGGACCAGATCGCCGGCATCGTCGCCGCCTGCGAGGAGCTGCCGGGCGACGGCGACGTGCTGGTCTTCTGCAGTGGGGAACGGGAGATCCGCGACGCGGCCGATGCCCTGCGCGGCGTGACCGACGCGGAGATCGTGCCGCTGTTCGGGCGGCTCTCGGCCGCGGAGCAGCACGTGGTCTTCGCGTCGCACTCCGGCAGGCGGATCGTGCTCGCGACCAACGTCGCAGAGACCTCGTTGACGGTGCCCGGCATCCGCTATGTCGTCGACCCCGGCACTGCCCGGATCTCGCGCTACAGCAACCGCACCAAGGTGCAGCGGCTCCCGATCGAGCGCATCAGCCAGGCGTCGGCGACCCAGCGCGCGGGGCGCTGCGGCCGGGTGGCCGACGGCGTGTGCGTCCGGCTGTACAGCGAGGAGGACTTCGACAGCCGGCCGGAGTTCACCGAGCCGGAGATCCTGCGCACCAACCTCGCCTCGGTGCTGCTCCAGATGGCGTCGCTCGGGCTGGGCGACCTGGAGGACTTCCCGTTCCTCGAACCGCCGGACCAGCGCAACGTCCGGGACGGCCTCCAGCTGCTCGAGGAGCTCGGCGCGATCGACGACGACGGCCGGCTCACCCGCGTGGGACGGCAGCTCGCGCAGCTGCCGGTCGACCCGCGGATGGCACGGATGATCGTCGAGGCCGGTCGGCTCGGCTGCGTGAAGGAGGTGCTCGTCATCGCCGCCGCGCTGTCGATCCAGGACCCGCGCGAGCGGCCGCTCGACAAGCAGCAGCAGGCGACAGAGGCACACGCCCGCTTCGCCGACCCGGTGTCTGACCTGCTGGCCTGGCTGAAGCTGTGGCAGCACGTGCAGGACCAGCAGAGAGCCTTGTCCTCCAGTGCTTTCCGCAGGCTGTGCAAGCGCGAGTTCCTCAACTACCTGCGCATCCGGGAGTGGCAGGACCTGCACGGCCAGCTCCGGCGGGTGTCGAGGTCGATGGACCTCGATCTCGAGTCGTCCGGCGATCCCTCGACGGTGACGACGGCACTGCTCTCGGGCCTGCTGTCGCACGTCGGCCTGCGCCAGGAGGCCCGCGAGTACGCCGGCGCGCGAGGTGCCCGCTTCGTCATCGCCCCCGGCAGCCCGCTGGCCAAGAAGCCACCGGCGCTGGTCGTCGCCGCCGAGCTCGTCGAGACGTCGCGGCTGTTTGCCCGGCAGGTCGCCCGCATCGAGCCGGAGCAGGTCGAGAAGGTCGGTGAGCACCTGCTGAAGCGGTCCTACTCGGAGCCGCACTGGGAGAAGAAGCGCGGTTCTGTCGTGGCCTTCGAGCGGGTCACGCTCTATGGCATCCCGATCGTGGCCCAGCGCAAGGTGCAGTACGGACGCATCGACCCGGAGCTGTCGCGCGACCTGTTCCTCCGGCACGCACTCGTCGAGGGTGACTGGGACACGCACCACGCCTTCTGGAAGCGCAACCAGGCCCTGCTCGCCGACGTCGACGAGCTGGAGCGGCGGGCCCGCCGCCGGGACATCGTCGTCTCCGACGACGTGGTCCACGACTTCTACGACAAGCGCATCCCCGCAGAGGTCGTCAGCGGCGCGCACTTTGACCGCTGGTGGAAGCAGACCAAGCCGGCCGACCCGCAGCTGCTCGACCTGCGGCTCGAGGACCTCGTCAGCGGCGACGTCGACCCGGGGGAGCACCCCTCCGTCTGGGTCAGCGGCGACCTCCGCCTCGATCTGTCCTATGCCTTCGACCCCGGCACCCGCGCCGACGGGGTCACCGTCGACGTCCCCCTCGCGGTCCTCAACCGGGTGAAGCCGGAGGACTTCGCATGGCAGGTCCCGGGGATGCGGCTCGAGCTCGTCACCGCGCTCATCAAGACGCTGCCGAAGCCGCTGCGCGTCAAGCTCGTGCCTGCCCCCGACACCGCCCGCCAGATCCTCGAAAGGGTGTCACCGCGCGAGGAGGACCTGCTGCGCGCGCTGTCCAGGGAGGCCCGGGCCCTGAAGGGCGTCGTGGTCCCGTTGGGGGAGTGGGCCCCCGACCGGTTGCCGTCGCACCTGCGGCCGACCTATCGGGTCATGGACGGCGCGACCGCCGTCGGTGAGGGCAAGGACCTGCAGGCTCTGCAGGAGTCACTCGCAAAGCCTGCTCAGGCCGCGATCGCCTCTGCAGCAGGCGATCTCGAGACCGCCGGTCTCACGAGCTGGACCGTCGGTGACCTCCCCGCCGAGGTGACGGCGGGAGTCGTGGTCGGCTATCCCGCGCTCGTCGACGAGGGCAGCTCGGTCGCGCTGCGGGTGCTCCCGGCGCCGTCCCCGGAAGTGCACCACGCGGGCGTACGGCGGTTGCTGCTCCTGGGCACGCCCTCGCCGGTGAAGGCGGTGTCCGGGCGGCTCTCCAACGCGGCGAAGCTGGCGCTGGCAAACAACCCGCACGGAAGCCTGCAGGCGCTGATGGAGGACTGCGTCACGGCTGCGGTCGACGCCCTGATGGCCGAGGCACCACGCACCGCGGCGGCGTTCGAGCACCAGCTCGGGGTCGTCCGTGCCGGGATCGTCGAGGCGCTGCTGCAGGTGCTCACGGACGTCGAGAAGGTGCTTGCCGTGCCCGCGGCAACCTTGCCGGGACCTGCTGCGGCCAACCTCGCGGCGCAGCGGGAACGCTTGGTGCACAAGGGGTTCGTGACCGAGCACGGCGCGGCGCGGCTGCCCGACATCGCCCGCTACCTCCAGGCGGCCGCGGTGCGTGCCGAGCGGCGGTCGCCGCGCGACGGGGAGCACATGGGCGACGTGCACGCCGTGGAGAAGGAGTGGACAGCACTGCCCGCCGGAGAGGGCAAGGACCGCATCGGCTGGATGCTCGAGGAGCTCCGGGTCTCGCTGTTTGCCCCGGCCCTCAAGGCCAAGGGCCCGGTGTCGGTGCAACGCATCTGGCGTGCCATCGACGAGCTCCTGCCCTAGCCCTCCGGCTCCCAGACCGCCCGTCAGGCCTCAAGGAAGGCGCGCTCGTCCTCCGACAGCGGACGTGGGCGGCGGTCCTCGTCGCCCAAGGCCACCATCGTCACGCGCCCGACCGCCACCACTGCGCCGTCGGCCCGGATCTCGTGCAGCAGCGAAAACGACGAGCTCCCGATCTTCTCGACGGACACGGTGATGTCCACGGACCGGGTGCCGCCGCGGATCTCGTCGTCGTAGTCGCAGGAGGCGTGCCGCACGACCATGTGCCCGCGCAGCGTCCGGGGGAGCGCGCGCATCGCCTCCACGCGAGCCGTCTCCATGAGCTCGAAGTAGGCCACGTTGTTGACGTGGTTGAGCGGGTCGAAGTCGCTGAAGCGGATCTGCACCGGCACCGTGAGGCTGAACACCCGATGCACCCTAGGCTGAGCCTCGGTGCGCCGGGAAGTCTGGTCGGCAGTCGTGTCGTGCTGACCTGAGGAGCCCGGTGAAGCTGCCGCTGATCTACCTGGCGGTCGCGGCCTTGATCCCGATCTCGGTGGGGCAGCCGTCCGTCGAGCACGTGGTGACGGTCGCGCTCGTCCTCATCCTCTTCGACGGCGGCAGAGGCATGGGGCTCGTGCGGTTCCGGGCGGTGGCCCCCACCGTCCTTTGCCTCGGCCTGCTGGGGACGGTCGTGACCGTGGCGGGGGCGGCGGTCGTCGGCCACCTGGTCCTCGGCGTCAGCTGGTACCTCGCCGTGCTCCTCGCCACCGCCCTGGCGCCCACCGACCCTGCTGTCGTCTTCAGCGTGCTCGGGTCCGTCGAGGGCCGGAGCGCGACCGTCCTCGAGGGCGAGTCGGGCGCGAACGATCCCGTAGGGATCGCCCTCATGGTTGCCCTGCTCGACGCCGGATCGCTGTCAGGGCAGGCGCTGTCGGATGCCGCCGTCGCCTTCGCCCTGCAGCTGGTCGTCGGGTCCGCCGTCGGCATCGCGGGTGGCTTCGCGCTGCGCCGGGCGTCGCGACTGGTCGCCCTGCCGGGTGCCTTCGGGCTGTTCGCCCTCGCTGCCGTGGCGCACGGGTCGGGGTTGCTGGCCGTGTTCGTCGCCGGCATCGTCGTCGGCGGTGACCGGATCCACGTCGCCGTCGGGACCGTCGGCGAGGCCGCGGCCTTCCTGTCCCTGGGACTGCTGGTCGACCCGCGCGTGCTCGTGCACCTCGACGTGTGGCTGCCCGGTCTCCTGCTGTTCCTCGCCGTTGCCGCGCTGGTCCGCCCGCTCGCCTGCTGGCCGCTGCTGCTGCCCGCGCGGCTGTCGCGCGCCGAGCAGGCCTTCGTGCTGCTCGCCGGTCTCAAGGGTGCCGTCCCGCTGCTCCTCGGCTCGATGCTCCTCGACGTCGACCAAGGCCAGCGCCTGTACGGCGTGACGGTCGTCGTCGTCGTCCTGTCCGTCCTCGTCCAGGGCACCCTCACCCCCGTCCTTGCCCGCCGTACCTGATCCACAGATCTGTCCCGTCGTCGTTACCCACAGCCCAGGGCCGCCAGGCTGCTGGTCCATGAGCCGCACCCCTCGCAGGAAGCCTCGTCGGATGGCTCCGCCCCCGCCGGTGGTCCGCGTCACGACCCCGGGGCAGATGGTGGCGGCGCTGCCGGTGAACCTCGGCTACACGCCGACCGAGAGCCTGGTCGTCGTCTGCTGCCACGAGCCGCGCGGACGCACCGGACTGACGATGCGCGTCGACCTGCCGGAGGCCCGGCATGAGGAGGATCTCGCGCTTCAGGTCGAGGAGATCGTGCGGCGTCAGGAGGCGACGCGCGTGGTCCTCGTCGTCTACACCGAGGCACCAGACGGCGAGGAACGGGCTCGTGCCGGACTGATACGACGGCTGTCGGACGCCCTCGACGACCTGATCATCACCGAGGCGCTCCTGGTGAGGGGTGGGCGGTTCGTCTCCTATGCCTGCGAGGGGTCCTGCTGCCCGGCTGAGGGACTTCCGGTCGACGCGGAGGCCGACTCGCCGGTGGTGCAGACGCTGCGGCTGGAGCAGCTCGGTCGCGGGGAGTCGCAGCTGGCGAGCCGCGAGGAGCTGGAGCGGACGCTGACCGGACCCGGCCCCCGGGACGAGGAGATCGCGCTGCAGCAGTGCGAGCGGGCGCTCACTCTGTTCGTCGACACCTGCGCCGAGGCCGGGTTCGGCGCAGCCCGCAGCGAGGCGATCCAAGCGTGGCGGCGGGCGGTGGGCAACGCCGAGGACCCACGCTGGCAGCTGCCAGACATGGAGGCGGCGACGCTCGCGGTCAGCCTCACCGACCTCATCACGCGGGACTCGGTGGCGGCCCTGTGGCAGCACGACAGTCCTGGGCTGCGTCAGCTGCTCGCGGCGGTCGCGCGACGGACCCCACCGCCGTACGCCGCCCCGGTGTGCACTGTCCTCGCGTGGGTCACCTACTGCGACGGGGGCGGCACCATCACCTCGATCGCGCTGGAGCGCGCCCTGCGCAGCCAGCCCGACTACTCGATGGCACTGCTGCTGAGGCACGCTCTCGACCACGGGCTGCCGCCGGAGTTCGTCCGCACGGTCACCCGCCGGACCCGGGAGGCCTTGGGGGACTGCGCCTGAGCCTCCAGGCATAGAGGGCCGCGCTCAGGGCGGTCGCCAGGTTGAGCGACGACACGCCCGGCGTCATCGGCAGCGAGACGACCCGGTCGGCGCGTTCCCGCAGGGACGGCGACACGCCGGCCCGCTCGCTCCCCACCACCAGCACCACCTCGTCGGGCACGTCCGCCAGCTCCTCGCCGTCGGCGTCGAGGGCCCACACCGTGCCGCCGAGCTCCGCCACGCCGGCCGACAGCACCGGCAGCGCGTAGTGCAGGCCCGCCGACCCGCGCACGACGGCCGGGTGCCACGGGTCCAGCGAGCCGACCAGCGCGACGCCTGACGCACCGGCGGCGGCCGCCACCCGGATCGCCGCGCCGGCGTTCCCGGGGTGCCGCGGGTC
>JAODND010000095.1 GCA_025465465.1 Frankiales bacterium
CCGGGTGGAAGCTTGCCGCCTCCCGCTGGGCGCCGACGATGCGCGACGGCTCCGGCAGGTGCCGGTACTCGACGCCGCCGACGGTGGCATGCCCACCCGTCGGGCGGACGAGCCCCAGGATCATCCGCAAGGTGGTGGTCTTGCCGGCCCCGTTCGGGCCGAGGAAGCCGGTCACCATCCCGGGCTGGACCGTGAAGGTGAGGTCGTCGACCGCGACCTTGTCGCCGTACCGCTTTGTGAGCCCACGCGCTTCGATCATCGAGCCATCCTTGCCTGGCACAGCCCGCAGCGCCGCGCGTTCTTCGCTTGTCCTCAGCAAGTGACCGCACCCGATTCGCCACGAACCCCCGCAGGTGCTCCCAGGCCCGGAAGTAAACGTGAATTCGAACGCCAAGATTCATTTGCGGGTGCCCTCGCAGGGAAGAAGCGAGGAAGGACCAGCACTTACTGGCTCGTCGAGCACACGCTGTGTCCGTCCTCGAGGGGGAGAAATGTACGAGTCCTATGCACGGGTCGACTGGGCTGCTGTCTGCTCCGCAGACGAACGCGCGCGGATCGCTTACCAGGCGGCAAGGGAAGGTGTGTATGACAAGCACCCGTCCGGCTATGCCGGAGTCTGGACGGCGGCCGAGTGGTCGCTGCTCCTCGAGCTGGGCCAGGCGGAGGACGACCTCCATCGGCTGCGGGACGCATATCGGCGAGGCAGCCTGCCCCCGCTGCCGCTGGCCGGATAGCCCTCAGCCGGTGACGTCCTTGGTCGAGAGCCGCGCCCAGGCCAAGCTGAGGAAGACCGCCGCGTAGGCGAGGTGCAGCCCGCTCCAGCTGAGCAGGGCACCGGTGTCGACCTGGCCGCGGAGCAGCTCGCCGAAGCCGAGCCAGTTGTGCGTGAGCAGGTAGGGATGCAGACCGCTGAGCTGTGGCACCGCGTCGAGCAGCAACGACAGGACTGCGATCCCCACCGTCGTCGCCATCGCAGCGATGGCGTTCTCAGTCAGCGTCGAGACGAACAGACCCCCGGCGGCGAGGCCGAACAACGCGACGATCACATAGGCGATGACCCCGAGCGTCCGCAGCAGGCCGTTGCCGAGACTGACCGTGTCGCCGGACAGCAGGGTCACGTCATGCAGGCCGAACAGGATGCCGCCCGCCAGGATCCCCATCAGCCCGACGACGAGCACCGCGGTGGCGGTGAACGTCAGCACGCCGAGGGTCTTCACGATCAGGACCCGACTGCGCGTGACCGGCACCGTCAGCAGATATCGCAACGTCCCGAGTCCGGCCTCACCGGCGACACTGTCACCCGCGACGACCCCCACCACGAGCGGCAGGAACAGCGGCATCCCGACGGTCAGGGCGGTGAACACGAGGAACAAGCCGTTGCCGGTGATCTGGCCGAGGAACTGCGGCCCGTCGCCACCGCGCGGTGTGCTCACCTTGACCGCGATCCCGATGAGCAGCGGCACGATGCTCAGGACGACGAGCATCGCCACGTTGCGGCGCCGACCCAGGATGAGCCGGACCTCGCTGCGGTAGAGCCGCCCGAATGCCCCTCGGTAGCGGGTCGGCGCGACGAACGCGGGAGCCAGCACGTCACTGGAGGACATCGAAGCCCTCCCCCGTCAACGCGACGAACAGGTCCTCGAGGTCGGGCCTCTCGACGGCAAGACCACGCAACCGCAAACCCGCCGTGACGACGGCTCGCGCCACCTCCTCCGGAGCTGCGTCTCCGAGTCGAGCGCGCAGCTCCTGACGGGCCGGGTCGGGCTGCACTCCCTGCAGCCCCAGCTGCTGCAGCAGCGCTGCCGTCTTCTCGACATCGGGCGTGGCGATGCGCACGACGGCAGCGCCGTCCGAGAGCACCTCCGCCAACGTGCCCTGCCGCAGCAGCTTGCCGGCCGACATGATGCCGACGTGCGTGGCCACCTGCTCGATCTCGGCCAGCAGGTGGCTGGAGACGAGCACCGTGGTGCCGTCGCTGGCGAGCTCCCGGATGAGGTTGCGCACCTCGCGCGTGCCCTGCGGGTCGAGGCCGTTGGTCGGCTCGTCGAGCACGAGCAGGTCGCGCGGCTGCAGCAGCGCCGCGGCGAGCCCGAGGCGCTGCTTCATGCCGAGCGAGTAGTGCCGAAACTTCTTGCCCCGCGCGGCAGTGAGACCGACGCGGGCGAGGGCGTCGGCGATCCGCGCGCTGCTCGTCGCCGGATCGGCGGTGGCATCGCTGGCGTCGAGGCGGCGCAGGTTTGCCGCGCCCGTCAGGTAGGGGTGGAACGCGGGCCCTTCGATGAGAGCGCCCACGCGAGGCAGCACGCGGGCCAGCGCCCGGGGCATCGGCTGGCCGAGCAGCTCGACCTCGCCGTCGTCCGCGGAGAGCAACCCGAGCAGCATCCGGATCGTCGTGGTCTTGCCTGAGCCGTTGGGCCCGAGGAAGCCATAGACCGCCCCGCGAGGGACGAGCAGGCTCACGTCGTCGACGGCCAGGTGGTGGCCGAACCGGCGGGTCAGGCCGTGCGTGCGCAGGGCCGGGACGGGAGGTGCATCGCCCTGGCGGACGGCAGCCGAGGTCTCAGTCGCCGTCACCCGGCGTGCCCGGCAGCGGTCTGCTCGAGCACTTCGGGAGTGACGGCACCGACGAACGTCCGGCCGTCCTGCGTCACGAGCACGTTGAGGAGCGCCGAGCGCAGCAGCTGGTCACCGTTGGGCAGCGTGGTGAAGAGCTTGGCGACCACCTCGCCGGCTCGGTGTGAGCCGCCGGTCAGGGCCGACACCGGCGACGAGCCGTCCTTCGAGGCCGGCAGCTCGAGCACCGAGGTCCACCCTGTGCCGAGCACCTTCGGGCTGCCGGTGGAGCCGGCGCTCGTCGTCGCCCCATCCGCACTGCGCGGTGCGGTCGCACCCAGCAGGTCCGACGACACCTTGGAGCCTGCCGGTGGGGTGAACTGGAAAGTCGAGGCCGACGGCCGTGCAAACGAGACATGCGTGAAGCCGATCTCGAACGCCGCAGCCTTGGCGGCGCCGAAGACCTGCACCCGCAGGGGCACGCTGCGGGTGGCGTCGATCGCGATCGCGATCCGGCGCACGGTGGAGCGGTTGTCTCGCGGCGTCAGGACCAGGGTGTACGCCGAGTGGCCCGCGACCCGTGCGGTGCGGTCGACCGTGACGGCCGTCGAGGGGTCGATCGCGGCGAGTGCCTGCTGAGCGGCGCCCAGCGGGGTGTACTTCGTCAGATCACCCTTCTCGCCGGCGGTGTCCTTCTTGGCCGACGCTGCCGCGGATCCGACAGTGGTGTGGCCGACCTGCTGGGTGCTGCTGGTGTAGGTCCACAGGTCGTTGCCGTTGTGCACGGCGTCGGCCTCCGAGAGCTGGCCGAGCAGCGCGATGCGCTGCTTGTCCGCCCCATCGACCCAGACCCGCGCGGTGTGGGTGCCCGAGATCAGCGTCTGCGGCGACAGCGCCGCCGTGTCTCCGGCACCCGGCAGCGTGGGCAGCCCGAGCCGGGCCGTCTCGACGACGGTGCCGGACAGCGCCGTCACCGCACTCGTCTGCACGGCGGCCAGCAGCTCCGCCGCAGTCCGTGCCGGCAGTGTCGGGTGCGCGGCGGCCGAAGCCGTCCCCGGGAGCACGGCCGCGAGCGTGACGACCGCTGCGGTGGCGACGGGGACGGACCAGGTGGCGCGGCGGCGCATGGCAGCGCGAGGAGTCATGCCTTCATCGTCCCCCCGACTGTCAAGACAACGCTTAGAGCGTCCTGAGAACATGCGCTGACACCGTGGGCTCCCGTCCGGCAGTCTGTAGCCGTGACCTCCCGCCGCGGGCCGATCCTGCTCGCAGCCACCGCGCTCCTTGCGTCCGGCTGCGCCTCGTCGGTGCACCCGACGCTGGTGCTGCGTCCGCAGGCGGCGACCCGCGCTGCCGTCGCGGAGCAACGCGTGCAGTACGTCGATCGCACCCGTTCGACTGTGAGTCACAGGACGGTGCTGGCGCGATCCCGCACCCTGCCGACCTGGCTCCTCACACCGACTGCCCCGGGACCGCACCCGCTGATCGTGTTTGCCCACGGCTATGACGTGACGCCGCTGACCTACTCGCACCTGCTGCATGCGTGGGCCAACGCGGGCTTCATCGTGGCGGCGCCATACTTCCCGCTGACGAACCCCAGCGCCGGCCACTGGCTCGACGAGGCCGACGTGGACCACCAGCCGACCGACGCGTCCTTCGTGCTCACCCAGGTCGAGCGCACCCTCGGCCGTGCCGTCGACACCCGGCACGTCTTCGTCGCCGGCCACTCCGACGGCGGGTCGACGAGCTTCGGTGCCGGGTTCGCCAACGCGGTGCGTGATCCCCGCTGGACGGCGGTCCTCATCTTCTCGGGTGCCAGGAGGCCGACGATGGGGTCGTTCTCCGCGCCGGCGCGCCGGCTCCCCTCGCTGCTCATCCAGTCGGACCACGACCAGTACAACTCGCTGCTCGAGGCAGCCGGGGTGTGGGCGGTGCCGCGCGCACCCAAGGTCTATGTGCACCTGCATGACGCTCCACACCTGGCACCCTTCTCGTCCGCGAACCCCTACCGCGACCTCGTCGAGGCGACGACGGTCGACTTCCTGCGGGCGTGGACGGCCACGACACCGGCCGCCCGAGCGCCGTGGCTGCGGCGCCTCGACCGGGACGGCACCCGTACCGGCCTGTCGACCGTCACCGACGCGCGGTAGGTCAGAGCGACGTGGGCTGTCGCAGCGCTGTGAGGCCACCGTCGACCAGCAAGGTCTGCGCGGTGACATAGCTCGACTCCGACGAGAGCAAGGACACGACGGGGTACGCGACTTCCCACGCCGTTCCCATCCGGCCCAGCGGCACGGGGGTGCTCGTCCGTTGCGGGAAGTCGCTCGCGGAGTGGACACCCAGGGCGGTGTCCATCAGCCCGGGCGCGACGGCGTTGACCCGGACCCCGAGGGCGGCGCCCTCCTTGGCGACCTGAAGCAGCAGGCCCTGCAACGCCGCCTTGCTCGCGTTGTAGGCAGGCCACGCCCCCACCGGCCAGTAGGCGGCTTGGGATGACACGAGCACGATCGCGGCGCCGGCCGACATCCTCGGCAGCGCATGCCGGCAGGCCAGGAAGTGGGAGCGGACGTTGACGGCGAACACCCGGTCCCACTGCTCGACGGTGGTGCCGGTCAGCCCGTTGCCCTGGGCGATCCCGACGTTGTGCACCAGGCCATCGAGCCCGCCGAGCATCGCCGTGGCCTCGTCGAGCACGCGGACGACAGCTGCCTCCTCCGAGGCGTCGGCTGCCGCGGCCCAGGCGCTGCCGCCCTCGCCGGTGATGACCGCCGCCGTCTCCGCGGCCGCGTCGGCATCGAGGTCGACGCAGAACACGCTGGCTCCCTCGCGGGCCGCGAGCACGCTGATGGCACGGCCATGGCCGACGGGCGGGTCGGCCAACCCGTAGGTCTGCTGCCCGGCACCCAGCACGATGATCCGTCGGCCCTCGAGGCGACCACGAGCCGGCGCCGCGCCGCGTGCCTCGTCCGGGAGCGTCACGAGGTGCCTCGTGGGAGTGACTGCAGGAAGCTTCGCAGGGTCACGGCAAACCTCTCGTGCTCCTCGTAGAACGGCACGTGGCTGCTGTGGTGAAACAGCTCGAAGCGGCCGTCCGGCACGGTGTCGGCGACATACTTCCCGGCCTGCCAGGGCGTGTTCTTGTCGTGCTCTCCCTCGATGACCAGCACCGGGACGTCGATCGTCGGCAGCACGTCACGCCAGTCCGCGAAGAAGTGGTCCCACTGGATGGCCTCGACCCCCCACGGCGCTGCCTGCGCGGAGGACTCGACCATCCACGTGAGCTCGTCCTCGTCGGGCACGTGTGTGTGGAACAGCGTCGGGATGAACGACCTGACGAAGCCGGCATGGTCGGACCTGATGGCCTCGATCACGTCGCGGGGGTCGTCGCCATATCCCCAGTCCCAGTCGTGACGGGGAAGCATGACGGGTGTGAACGCCGTGAGGACGAGTCCGCGGACGCGGGTCGGGCGAAACAGCTCCCAGAACGACAGCACCGAGCTGCAGGCCAGCGACCAGCCGACGATCACGACGTCGTGCAGGTCGAGCGACTCGATCAGCTCGTTGAGGTCGTGGGCGCTCCTGGCCAGGCGGTAGCCGTGCCGGGGCTGTCCGGAACGGCCGTGCCCGCGAGGGTCGACCTGCAGCACGCGGTGGTCCTCGACCAGAGCAGCTGCCTGCTGGTCGAACCAGCGGGACGACATCGACCAGCCGGGCAGGAAGACCACGGTCGGCCCACTGCCGTGGTCCTCGTAGTGGATCTGCACCCCGTCGTTCGTCGTCAGCTCGGGCATCAGAGGTCCGCCATGCTCGTGAGGACGGCGCCGGCACACTGCAAGGCCTTGTACTGGGCAGCCGTCACGGTGACGTCGACGATCTGCCTGGCGGACAAGTTCCTGCGGACCTCGTCCTCGAGCTGGCTGCCGCGGATCGAGGTGCCGAGCGCCACGGCTCGGCTCAACGCCGCCACCATCGCGACGTCAACTGCCAGTCGGCCCCACTCCCCGGCGCGAAGGGCCTGCAGGTCGCGGTCACTCATTCCCGCAGCCTGGACGAGCGGCTCGTGGTGGCGCACCTCATACTCGAAGCCGGTCGCATAGCAGCTCGCGAGGAGCGCGACCTCGCGCAGCAGCGGGCTCAGCGAGGACTCGAAGCGGCAGTAGGCCGTGACCGACGCCAGCCGGGCAGCGGCCTCAGGTGCATTGAAGAGCACAGCGAACAGGTCGGGCAGCGGCCGGCCCTCGGTCCCCCGGGCGGCATGGAAGCCGGAGATTGCCGCGAGCTGCTCCACCGTCGCGTTGTTCGGGTCCACCGGCGGCACGAGTCGCCAGCCGAGGATCGCCCCGGGAGCCAGCGGCGGGTCGGAGCTCACGGCAGCACTTCATAGGCGAAGCGCTGGCGCAGGCTCGCATCACCCCACGTCTCGTCGAACTCGGCCGCCAGGCCTGCGAGCACCTCCGACGACATGAAGCCACGCAGCGTGTCGGCGTCTCGGAACGTGTAGATCGCGGTGTAGTGGAAGGGGTCGTCACCGAGGAGCTTCCGCAGCAGGGCGGCATCCTCGACGCCGGGATAGGCCAGCATCTTCGGGAAGTGGTCCTGGGTCATCCACGCCTCGAACTCGTCCGGACGGTCGTGGCTGCCTCGGATCCGCACGGTCAGCTTAGCTTTGAGCAAGGCTGCGCACCTCCTTCGACCTCGGCGTGACCGACGCGGAGGACAACGCGTGACGGATCCAGCGCCTCGTCTTCGTGAGGTCGTCCCAGGGTGGCTGGATCACGACCTCGTCGAAGCCGAGAGCCGCGAGGTCGTCGATGAGTGCGGGCAGCTCTGGCAGCGACTCCGGCCGGCTCCGGACCAGCCGGAGGACGAACTGGAAGGGGGCGTCCAGGCCCAGGGAGTCCCGGTGGCCGCGGATCGTCGCGATCCCGTCTGCGAGCGGTGCCAGCGGGAACGGGCCGTACTGGTGCTTGGCGAGGGCGAGCCACCCGTCGCCGAGCGCCGCGGCCCGCTGCAGGGCAACGGGTGCCTCGCCACCGACGATCAGCGGCACGCCGTCGCGTTGGACGGGACGCGGCTCCAGGATGACGCCGGCGGGCACGTCGACGTGCACGCCGTGGAACTCCTGCGGCCGACCGCTGCGGGCATCCCGCAGCACCTGGAGCATCTCCGCCATCCGACCGGCCCGCGAGCCGAACGGATAGCCGAGGGCTTCGATCTCCTCCCGCGACCAGCCGATGCCGACACCGAGCACAAACCGGCCGTGGCTGAGCTGGTCGAGGGTCGCGACCTGCTTGGCGACCTCCAGGACGTTGCGCTGCGGGAGGATCAGCACGCCGGGGCCGATCCGCACCTCGCTGGTGACGGCGGCCAGATAGCCGCAGGACGTCATCGACTCGTACCAGTCGTCCTCGGGGTTCCACCAGGTCGACCCGTCGTCGTTGCCCGGGTACTTCGAGGCGGCCTCGTCGACCATCAGGATGTGGTCGCTGACCCAGACGGAGTGCGCGCCCTCGTCCTCGACGAGCTCGGCCATCGCCCGCAGCCCGTGGACGGACGGATGGAAGCCCGCGACGGGCAACTGGACGCCGATACCGGTCATGTCTCCGCCCTTCGCGGCTCGACCAGCTCCACGGTGACGAACCGCAGCCGCCCGGCGCCGATGTTTTCCAGGTCGTGGACCAGGAACTCGCCCTCAGGGTAGGAGAAGTAGCTGGTCTGCCCCACCGCGTACTGCTGCACCTGGAACCTGCCGGTGCCGGTGTGGCTGCGGGCCGCACCGGGCTCGACGCAGGTCCAGAAGTAGTCGCCCTCGTGCCGGTGGAACGGGGCGCGCTCGCCGGGTTCGAGGTCGATCTCCCAGACCCGGACCCGGTCGTTCTCGAAGAGCATCCGGGTGCCGACCGCCCGGTTGTGCGTCTCCCCCTCGAGGTGGTCCTCGTGCGCGTGGGTGGTCACTTCGTCACCTCGGTCAGGACGACCATGTCCGGCACGGGGGGCAGCTTCGACTGAGCCGGTTCGACGGGCTCGGGTCCCGCACCGGACTTGGTACGGGCGCGCAGCCGACGGCCGGCGTAAGAGGTCAGGGACACCGCGAGGATGAGCACCGCGCCGTTGAACAGCGGGTCGACATAGGTCGAGGCGCCCAGCTGCTGGAGCCCACTGACCCCGACGGCGAGCAGCGCGACCGCGATCAGGCAGCCGAGCACGTTCGCACGGCCGGGGCGGATCGCCGTGCTTCCCAACAGCGCCGCGGCAAACGCCGGCAGCAGGAACTCAGAGCCCGTGCCGGGCACACCGACGCCGAGCTCCGCGGCGAGAACGACGCCGGCGAGAGAGCTGAGGACACCGCTCGCGACGAACGCCCCCAGCACCACCTTGCGGGTCGAGATGCCAGTGAGCTCCGCGGCCTTGCGGTTCGAGCCGACGACATAGGCCATCCGCCCGATCGGCAGATACTCCGACAGCACCCACAGGCCGGCCGACAGGACCACAACGATGATGACGGGGACCGGGATGGGTCCGAGCAGCCCGCCGATCCTGGTGAAGCCGCCGCCGAGGGTGCCGGCGACCTGCTGCCCGTGCGTGTACCACTGCGTGATGCCATAGAGCAGCGTCCCGCTGCCGAGCGTCGCGATGAACGACGACACGTAGGCGCGCGTCACCAGCAGTCCGTTGGCGAGGCCGACGACGGCGCCGAGGGCGAGGACAGCGACGACCGCGACAGGCCACGGCATCCCGTTCCGCGTCTGGAACCCGATGGCCAGCACGTGGAAGAGCCCGACGGAGTAGCCGATCGAGACGTCGAACTCGCCGGTGCTGATGGTGATCGCGGCGGCGAGTGCGAGCAGCGCGACGATGGACTTGCTCAGTCCGATGGACTGGAAGTTGAACGTCGTGGCGAACGTGTTCGGCTTCAGCACCGAGAACACCACCGTGAGCAGGACGAGCATGCCGAGCAGGCCGTACTTGTTGACGACCGCACCTCCGTGCGACGACAGCCGACGCAGGCCGGTGCTCATCGGGCCGCCTTCGACAGGGTGCCCATCGATGCCGCGTGGGTGAGGGAGGCGAGCTCCAGGTCGGGCCCGGCCAGCTCGACGAGCACCTGTCCACGGTCGAAGACCAGGGCCCGGTGCGCGAGCCCGGCGACCTCCTCGAAGTCCGAGGAGATCAGCAGCACCGAGCCGCCGGTGCTCAGCACACTCGCGAGCAGCTCATAGATCTGTGCCCGGGCACCGACGTCGACGCCGGCGGTCGGCTCCTCGAGCACGAGGACCTTCCTTCCGGTCGCGAGCCAGCGGGCGAGGACGACCTTCTGCTGGTTGCCACCGCTCAGGGTGTCGATCACGGCGTCCGGGTCCAGGGGACGCACGTCGCACGACGCGAGCAGGGTCAGGGCCGCTCGTGCCTCCGCCCGCGGGGTCGTGATCGACCTGGCGCCGCGGTGCACCAGAGCGGGGTTGCAGAACAGGTTCTCGGTGAGGGACAGACCGCTCAGCACGCTCTCCTCCTGGCGTTTGCCCGACACGAACGCCAGCCGCTTCGCCAGGGCAGCGCCGAGTCGGCTCCCGGAGAACTGCGCGCCGTCCAGCGAGACGCGCCCGCCCAGCACGCGCTCGTCACCGATCAGGGCGCGGCCGACCTGCTGGTGGCCGGCACCGATGCGTCCGGCGAGTGCGAGCACCTCGCCGCGCCGCAGCTGGAAGCTGGTTGGGCCGCTGCGGTCGGTCCGCAGGCCGCTCACGTCCAGCGCCACCTGATCCGAGGCGGGGCTCACGGTCGGATACATCTCCGCCAGCGAGCGTCCGATGATCCGCTGGGTGAGCTCCGACGGGCTGATCTGGCCGACCTCGGCGGTGGTGACGCAGCGACCGTCACGCAGCACGCTGACGCGGTTCGCGATCCGGAACACCTCATCCAGCCGGTGGGTGACATAGAGGATGCCGATGCCCCCGCGCTGGGCGTGCGCCAGTGCGGCAAACAGCCGGTCGGCGTCCTCGTAGGTCAGGGCGGCCGTGGGCTCGTCGAGGACGAGGAACCGGCAGCGCAGGGCAAGGGCGCGGGCGATCGCGACCATCGACTTCTCCGCGATGCTGAGCTCCCCCACGTCGCGTCGGGTGTCGGTGTGCAGGCCCATCGCCAGCAGTGCCGCGGTGGCGGCCGCTCGGGCTCGACGCCAGGAGATCAGGCCGGCGCCCGTGCGGGCATAGCGACCTCCGAGTGCCACGTTCTCCGCGACAGACATGTCGTCGACGAGGCCGAGGTCCTGGTGGATGAAGGCGATCGCCCGGCTGTCCGTGCCATCAGTCACCACGGAGCCGTTGTCCGGCTGGTGCACTCCTGCGAGCAGCTTGATCAGGGTGGACTTGCCGGCGCCGTTCTCCCCCACGAGCGCGTGCAGCTCGCCCGGGTTGACCTGGAGTGACACGTCGTCGAGCGCCTGGATGTTCCCAAACCTCTTGCTCAGGTGCCGGACCTCCAGTGCCGCTGTCGTCACGACACGCCCCAGATCTTCGCGTAGCGGGTCTTGTAGTCGTTCTGCGGGACGAACTGGTTGTTGCTTCCGCCCTGGCTGTCGATGTTCTGCTTGTTCACGAGATAGATCGGCTGCGTGAAGGTGCTCGGCTGCTGGTGGTTCAGGGCGCGGTTCACCTCATCGGCCGCCTGCCAGGCAAGGAGCTCGGTCGGCTCGGGCACCGTGACGACCTGGTACTGACCGGTCCGGATCCGCTGGTACGCCTGGGTTGTGCCGTCGGTGGCCGCGAGGCGCAGGTCGCTCTTCGGCACGTTGAGGTTCTTGAGGCTGCTGAGCCCGACGTCGAAGTAGAAGTCCGCGACCGACAGCACATACAGCGGCTTGGGATAGGTCTGCAGCCAGCTGGTGAGCTGGGTGGGAAGGTCGGTGGCGGCGGTGCCGACAGGCACGTTCGCGTTCTTCTCCAGGGTGCAGCCGCTGCAGGCCTTGATGGCGGCGACCATCGCGTCGCGCTTCAGGTTCGAGACCGGGTACTGGTCGTCGCCGACGATGACGATGTGTGCCTTGCCGTTGGAGTCGGCCATCGCCCAGTCGACCATCACCTTGCCGGCCGCGGCCGGGTCACTGGTGATGTTTGTGTAGAGGTGGTGGGTCGGGTCAGGTCCTGGGGCTGCGGAGGAGTGCAGTCCCAGCACCGGGATGCCGGCCGCCGCGGCCTCGGCCAGCGGCTGCTGCACCGACGGCGCCTGGGCCGACGTGACGATGGCACTCGGTTTGGAGGCGATCGCCTGCCGCAGGCCGTCCGACCAGCCCGACGGCGTGCCCTTCCCGTCGATGACGCTGACGTGCCAGCCGAGCTTCGCGGCGGCGTCCTTCAGATAGCTGCCGAACTGCGACGCGAACGGGTTGTTCTGGTCTGAGCTCACATAGATGATGCTGGCGCTCTTGGGGGGTTTCGGGGAGGTCGTCGGCCCGGTCCACGTCGTCTGGAGCGACTGGGCCGCGGCCACCGCGTCCTTTGCCTGCTGGACGCCCACCGCCGTCGTACCGCTGGTGGCCGCACTCGACGAGGTGGCCGAGCAGGCGGCCACGACGAGAAGGGAGGCTGCGGCGACCGCGGTGGGCCACTGGCGCTGAGGAGTTGTAGCTCTGGTCACGTGGACCTCCGGTGAGACGCAGCGACCTGCTGACCGGGAGCTGAACCCCCGCGCGACGCTGACGAAACAAGGTTGCTGCGACCCGTGCTATAAGTCTAATACCAATATCGGCCGTCGCCCATAGGTTGTGACTATGACTCTGAGGCAGCTCGAGTTCCTGCTGGCGATCGCCCATCGCGGCTCGTTCACGCGGGCGGCGCTCGACCTGCACATCTCCCAACCGGCGCTGTCCACACAGCTGCGGCTGCTCGAGGAGGAGCTCGGCTGCCGGCTCTTCGAACGGCTCCCCCGCGGCGTCCAGCTGACGGCCGAGGGCCGATCGTTCCTGCCGGAAGCGGAGGCTGTCATCGCGGCGGCCGAGCGCGCCCAGCGCCTCCTGTCCAGTGTGTCCGAGGGTGATGGCGGCCTGCTGCGGGTCGGGACGGTGCTCTCCCTCTCCATCGGCGTGCTGCCCGTGCCGCTGGCGAACCTGCGCCGTCAGCATCCCGACCTTTCGGTGGAGCTGGTCGAGTACGAGCACCGCGACAGCCTCGAGCAGGGCGTCAGCGACGGGCACTGCGATGTCGCCGTCGGCCCCCGGCCGGCCGACTGGTATGGCCACGTCGAGACCCTCGGCTGGGAGGAGTTCGTCGTCGTCGTCGCCCCGGACGATCCGCTCGCGAAGTCAGAAGGACCGGTCGACCTGCGCCTGTTCGCGGACCGCAACTGGGTGCTGTTCTCCCAGCGGCAGGGCCTGAGCCCCTTCGTCCATGCCGCCTGCGCCCGCGCCGGCTTCGCCCCTCGCGGTCGCCTCCGCACCAGTCAGGTCTCCGCTGCCGCCCGGCTCGCTGCGTCCGGCGCGGGACCTGCGATGGTGCCGTCGAACGTCCTCGAGCCTGGCTTTGCCGGCGTGGCCCTCCGACTGCAAGAACCGGTACGACGAGAGCTCGCCGTCTTCAGCCGCGATGCCGCTCCAGGGCCGCTGCTGCTGACCTTCATCGAGGCGCTCAGGTCGGCCAAGAATCACATGCTGCTCGTAGTAGCTCCCTAGTCCCGGTTTACAGACCGACGCGTCCCCTGATTCACGGTCAGATCAGGCCGCGATCCACCTGACTACGGCTTCTTCACCCGTCCGCATCGGTCCCTTGATTGGCAGGAAGGTGCGAGGCACGTGATGAACTGCCAACTAGCGAGTCGACGTCGACGAACCTGGCAGCGTGACGCTAGACCGTGATTGGGCCCGCCGTGTCGGCCAAGGTGCCCGCCGTTCGGACCTGCGTCACGCGGACGAAGACCGTCGCGTTGTTGCCGAGATTGCCCGTTGTATCTGTAAAGGCGCCTGTGCCCTGGTTGACCGCCACATTGGTCGCAGTTGCGAGTGGAGATGCGCAGTTCGTTGCGCTCGTGCCGCAGTAGACGATATTAACTGTCAACGCATCGCCTGTAGTGCCGATGGCAGCCGTCCCCACCGTCTTCGCCGCGTGTCCTGACTGCGCGGTGAACGAGGTGATCGTGAGGGTGGTGATGACTCCCACGCCTACGACGGAGCTCTGCGCGCTCACGGCCGACCAGTTGGTTCCGAACCGGGTGGTGACCCGATACGTGTACGAGCCGGTCCCGACACCCGAATCCGTGCACGACGTTCCTGTGATTGGCGCGGCGAACGTACTACCGCAGGCGGCCGTCGGGGTCGAGCCTGACATTCGCTCGACGAAGTACTTCAATGTTTGACCAGCAGGTCCCGTCGCACCGCTCCAATTGACAGACACATTGGTTGTCGAGGTGCTCGGCACCGTGACGGTAGGGGCGGTAATCGACGTCGCCACCCCTCTACCCGGTCCTGTCCCTGTTGCCGTCCATTTCGCCCACGCCGGTTGCGCGGTGAACGACATCGCAACGACAGCACCTATCACGACGCCGACCACGCGGCGGAGGTGATAGGTGCTGTTGCTGATCACGGTGATGACGTCCTGTCAGGAGTGGGCGGGTCAGGAGAGAACGCGGGCTTAGATCTGAGTCCCGGTAAAGTTCAAGGTTGCGGTGAACGTTTTGCCCTGACATCCATCGGGGGCGGTAGTCGCCATCGTGAGGAGCCCACTGATCGTCTGAGTTGCACTCGTCGCGCCGGCATTGATCGTGTAGTTCACGACCA
>JAODND010000053.1 GCA_025465465.1 Frankiales bacterium
GGGACCTCGGGGCGGGCGGCGGGCTTGGTGAAGCGCTCGATGCAGATCGCCTTCAACACCCGCAGGCCGTCACTGATCGCGTTCAGGTTCGACACGCCATGGATCCGCGCGAACTCATAGCTCTTGACCTCACGGATCGTCAGCTTCGCCTTCGCGATCCGGGTGTTGATCACCGTCTCGATCTCGAACCCATCACCCCAGAGCATCTGCTCACCAGTGCTGCCCGACTCCAGATCCAGCACCTGCAGGCAGTGCGTCCAGAAGGCGTTGTAGCCGTAGCAGAGGTCGGTGTAGCGGGTCCCGAACAGCACGTTCACGATCAGGTTCAGGCCCCAGTTGCCGATCCTGCGGATCCGAGTGATGTCATCCGAACCACCACCCAACGCAAACCGGGTGCCCTTCGCAAAATCCGCACCCTTCACCAGCGCCGCGACGTACTGCGGGATCTCCCGCGGATCCGCACTGCCATCCGCGTCCAGCATCACGATGATGTCGCCCGTCACCGCCTCAAACCCACACGCCAGCGCGTTGCCCTTGCCCTTCCGGGTCTGCCGGACGACCTTCACATCCGGCCGCAGCTGCTGCGCCACCTCAATCGTGCCGTCCGTCGAACGACCATCGACCACGATCACCTCATGCACCTCAGGCATCAGCCCGAACACATGCGGCAGGTTCTTGGCCTCGTTGTACGTCGGCACGACCACCGAGACGCGCGGCATCGCGGGCGCCCTGTCGGTCGGTGCGCCAGAGGCACGGAGGCTGCGGATCACGGCGTCCACGTGCGGGAGGGCTCCTTCGTCGGGCTGTGGGTGCTCAGGTATCGAAGCGCTGCTTGCGCATTCCGCCTGGGCCCCGGCAGACGACCAGCTGTCGCCTGGGATCAACGCTCGCGCCCGCTGGATGGCTCCAGCGTTGGCTCAACGCCGTTGGGACTGGTCCTTAACCTAACCCGCAGTGACGTTTTCACACGTGACCTAGATGTGAAGTTGGCGAGTCTCCGCACGGAGTATCCGACGCAGCGCTGAGACAAGCGTCACTGTTGCGTCACGACCCCGGACCGCGGTGCGCCAGAACTCAGGGCCCAGACCCGGGAAGGTGTCCCCTCGCCGTACTGCCACGCCCTCCTCCCTGAGCCGGTCCCGCACGTCCGGACGGCCGGGGACCCGGCAGAGCAGGTACGGCGCCTGGCTGCCCGCGGCGACCTCGACGCCGAGCTCGCCCAGGGCAGCGGCCAGCGCCTCGCGCTCGTCAGCGACAGCGACAGCGTCCCGCTCTGCCTGCCGCACGGGTCCGCGCTGCAGGCAGGCGTCGAGAGCGGCCAGGGCCGGGGTGCTGACCGACCACAACGGCTGGGCCTCGCGCAGCTGGTCCACCAGAGCCGGCTCGGCCAGCAGGTAGCCGACGCGCAACCCGGCAAGGGCCCAGGTCTTCGTCAGGCTGCGCACGACGACGAGGCCGGGCAACCGCACAGCGCTCAGCGAATGCGGTTCACCCGGGACGGCGTCCATGAAGGCCTCGTCCACGACGGTGACTCGGCCCGGCCGGCAGAGCTCGGCGAGCCGCTCGTGCACGACACCGGTCGGGTTGGTGGGGTTGCCGACCACCACCAGGTCGGCCTCGTCCGGGACGAGGCCCGGGTCGAGCTGGTACGGCGGGTCGAGGACGACGCGGTGCACCTCGTGCCCTGCCGCCCGCAGCGCTGCTTCCGGCTCGGTGAAGCTCGGGTGCATGCACACCGCGTGCCGCGGCCGCAGTGCACGGGCGAGCAGGACGAACGCCTCGGCAGCACCGGCGGTGACCAGCACCTCGTCGGGGTCTCGCTCGTGCCGCTTGGCGACCGTGGCAGTCGCCGGCCGCGGGTCCGGATAGCGGGCCAGCTGCCGAAGCGCCCGTTCCAATCGTCCGACCAACCAGGCGGGCGGCGCGTCGCCACGGACGTTGACGGCGAGGTCGAGCAGACCCGGTGCGGTCTCCGCGTCCCCGTGGTGCCTCAGGGGGTCGTGAACCACTGCAGCGTCTCCCGGAGCCGCACCACATCGCCGACGATGGTGGCCACGGGCGCCTTCAGCCCGGCCGCGGCCACCTCCTCGGCCAGGTGCTCGAGGGTGCTCACGACGACGCGCTGCTGGGCGGTCGTGCCCTGCTGGATGCAGGCAGCGGGGGTGTCGGCAGACCGGCCGTACTTGATGAGGCCCTGGGTCAGCAGCGGCAGCCGGTCGTGCCCCATGAGGATGACGAGGGTCCCGGGTCCGGTCGCGAGCGCCTGCCAGCGGACCTGGCTGGCTTCGTCGTCCGGGTCGAGGTGGCCGGTCACGATGCAGACGTCCTGGGTGTAGCCGCGGGCTGTGACCGGGATGCCGGCGTAGGCGGCCGCGGCGATCGCGCTGGTGACCCCGGGCACGACCTGGAACGGGATCCCTTGCGCCACCAGGGCCTCCGCCTCCTCGCTGCCGCGACCGAAGACGAACGGGTCACCGCCCTTGAGGCGCACGACCTTCTTGCCCGCCCGGGCGTGCGCCACGAGCTGTGAGTTGATCTCGTCCTGGCGCGGAGCCGTGCCGGTCCAGCTCGCCTTGCCGACGTCGATCACCTCGGCCTCCTCGCGCACGTGCTCGAGGATGCCCGGGTCGACCAGCCGGTCGACGAGGACGACATCCGCCTCGCCGAGCAGCTGAGCACCCTTGACGGTGAGCAACCCGGGGTCGCCGGGACCCGCGCCGACGAGTGCGACGGTGCCCTGCTTCATGGCACCTTCGCGACAGCGACGGTGGCGACGTCGCTGCTCGCCTTGGTCTTCGTGAGCTTGCCGTGCAGCATGGCCGCTGCCTCGGCCACCGAAGGCGTGCCGACCGCCGCCTTGGCTTTCGTGCTGGGGGTCGGTACGTCGACGGCTGCGAGCTGCTCGGCGGTGTGGCTGTGCAGGTTCCAGCCGCGCCGGACGCAGAGCATCCGCAGCCCGGTCTCCTGCGCCTTCGTGTCGAGCGTGGCGACCGCGATGACCTGGTCGACCTTGTCGCCGAGCACCTCGACGACCAGCGCCTCGAGCTCGTCCACCGTGACGCCCGTGCGGGCTCCGATTCCGATCACGAGCATGACGCGGCCCTTTCGACGAGACGCAGCGCGAGGTCCGGCGCTCCGGCGGGATGCAGGTGCACATAGCTGGCGAGCACGTCCTCGCCCTCGCTGAAGCCCTCGACGCTGCCGTCGTGCTGCAGCTGCCACGCGGGCCGCTTGCCGGCGCGCGGGTCGACGGTCGTGCGATGGAACTCGTGGCCGACCAGCACGGTGCCCTCCGCAGCCACGACGGTGTCGGAGTGCGCGACAACGGTGCGGTAGCCGAGGGTGAGGCGGGGGGTCATGGTCGCGATCGCGTCGACGTGCCCGACCATCGCGGTGCCGTCGAGGGCCTTGCAGAGCAGCAGGAGCCCGGCGCACTCGGCGTATGCGGGCCGGCCCGCGTCGAGGTGGCTGCGGACGGCGGCGAGGAACGCCTCGTTGGCCGCCAGCTGCTCGGCGTACACCTCGGGGAATCCACCAGGCAGCACCAGGGCGCGCGTCCCCTCAGGCAGTCCCTCGTCACGCAACGGGTCCACCACGACGACCTCGGCTCCGGCCGCGGCGAGGGCCTCCGAGGTCTCGGCGTAGGCAAACGTGAACGCCGGTCCCCCAGCGATCGCGACGACCGGCCGGATGCCGCGGTCGACAGTCGGCGGCTCCCACGGCGACGCATCGAGATCTGCTGCAGCCGAGGCGATCTCGAGCACCTTGTCGAGGTCGACCGCGGCTGTGACGATGCGGCCGAGGCGCTCGACCGCGGCAACGGCCTCCGGCGCGCGCTCGGCCACCGGCACCAGACCGAGGTGGCGACTGGGCGTCTCGACCTGCGCATCGCGCCGGAGCACACCCACGACCGGGACGAGGCCGGCGAGGGCGTCGCGGAGCATCCCTTCGTGCCGGTCGGTCGCGACCCGGTTGAGGATCACCCCGGCGACGTCGAGGTCCTCGTCATAGCTCATGAAGCCGTGCACGAGCGCGGCGACGCTGGTCGACTGCGAGCTCGCGTCGACGACGAGGATCACCGGCGCCTCGAGGAGGTGCGCCACGTGCGCGGTCGAGCCCTCCTCGGTCGATCCCCGTCCGTCGAACAGCCCCATCACGCCCTCGATGACGGCGATGTCGCACCCGCGCGCACCGTGCAGGAGCAACGGCGCGACGAGGCACTCACCGACCATGACGGGATCGAGGTTGCGTCCGGGGCGTCCGGCGGCGAGGCCGTGGTAGCCCGGGTCGATGTAGTCCGGTCCCACCTTGTGCGGGCTGACCTGGAGCCCGCGCTGCCGGAGCGCAGCCATCAGACCGGTGGCCACCGTCGTCTTGCCGGCCCCACTGCCCGGGGCGGCGATCACGACGCGCGGAAGGGCTACCACTCGATGCCTCGCTGCCCTTTCTGGCCGGCGTCCATCGGGTGCTTGACCTTGGTGGTCTCGAGGACCAGGTCGGCGATCTCGACCAGCCGGGGGTGCGCATCGCGCCCGGTGATGACGACGTGCTGCTGACCTGGCCGGTTCGTGAGCGCCGCCACGACGTCGTCGATGTCGAGCCAGCCCCACTTCAGCAGGTAGGTGAACTCGTCCAGCACGTAGAACCGATAGGTCTCCGCGACGAGGTCGCGCTTGATCTGCTCCCAGCCCTCGCGGGCGTTGGCGGCATGGTCCTCGTCGGTGCCCTGCTTGCGGGTCCAGGACCAGCCCTCGCCCATCTTGTGCCACGTCACGGGACCGCCCTCGTCCGAGGCTCCGAGGACCTTCAAGGCGGTTTCCTCGCCGACCTTCCACTTCGCGCTCTTGACGAACTGGAAGACCCCCACCGGCCAACCCTGGTTCCAGGCGCGCAGGGCCATGCCGAACGCCGCGGTCGACTTGCCCTTCATCTCGCCGGTGTGGACGACGAGCAGCGGCCGGTTGCGGCGCTGCCGGGTCGTCAGCCCGTCGTCCGGGACGGCCGTCGGCACGCCTTGAGGCATGTCAGGCCGCCTTCACGACGCGGGTGAGGCTGTCGGCAGACAGCTCCTCCAGCCGGTAGGTGCGGGCATCGAGCTGCAGGCCGAGCTCCTGCGCCAACCCGAGTCGGACCCGCCCGCTCTCGCAGTCGACGACGACGGTCGCGGCAGCGAGCCGCTTCAGATGGGCGGCAGCGAGCTGCGGCGACGGGCCGCTGGTGTGCCGCCCGTCGGTGACGACAACGACCAGAGCGCGCCTGCTGGGATCGCGCACCCGCTCCACACGCAGCAGGTCTGCGGCAGTGAGAAGCCCTGCGGTCAAAGGGGTTCGGCCACCGGTGGGCAGTTCGGTCAACCGGCGGACGGCGGCGTCGACCGACGAGGTTGGGGGAAGCAGCACCTCGGCGGTCTCGCGGCGGAAGCTCACGAGTCCCACCTTGTCGCGGCGCTGGTAGGCGTCGGTGAGCAAGCTCAGCACGGCCCCCTTGACGGCCGTCATCCGCTGCCGCGCGGCCATCGAACCGCTGGCGTCCACGACGAACAGGACGAGGTTGCCCTCGCGACCCTCGCGGACCGCCTCCCGCAGGTCGCCGGCGTGCAGCACGAGGTCGCCGTTGCGCCCGCGCTGGAGCTGGTGCGGCGCGGCGGCCCGCAGGGTGGCGGTGAGGTGCAGCGAGCGCGCCCGCCCGTCCGGCGTACGCGCTCCGGTGAGCCGGCCGGCGCCTCCCTCGGTGCGTGACCGGCGTCCGGCTGCCCCCTGTCGCCGGTTGACTCCGGGGACCTCCAGGGCGACCGGGGTGAACGACTCCCCCGGTGCTTGCGTCCTCTGGTCCGCGCCTGAGGACGGCACGACCTCCGAGGACGCACCGTCGTCGCTGCCCTCGTGCGTCCCGTCAAAGGAGGGAACACCGGAGCCCGGGTCGTCGTCGGGGTCGGTGTCCGGCTCGACGGAGGACAGCGCGTCGTCGAGCTGCTGCTCGTCCAGGCCCGGCGCGTCGAAGGGGTTGCGGCGCCGGCGGTGCGGGAGCGCGAGCCGTGCCGCCGTGCGGACGTCGTCGGTGGTGACCTCGCTGCGGCCGGCCCAGGCGGCGAGCGCGACAGCGGCCTTGGCGGTCACCAGGTCGGCACGCAGGCCGTCGACGTCGAAGGCCGCGCAGACGGTCGTGATCTCGCGCAGGGCGTGGTCGCCGAGCACGACGTGCGGCAGCCGCTCCCGGGCGGCCGCGATGTGCTCGGCGAGCTCGACGTCGGCTGCGGTCCACTGGGCGGCGAAGCCCTCCGGGTCGGCCTCGTACGCCAGCCGTCGGCGGACCACGTCTGCCCGCTCCTCGGGGTCGCGGGTGGCGGCCACCTCGACGGTCAGCCCGAACCGGTCGAGCAGCTGCGGACGCAGCTCGCCCTCCTCGGGGTTCATCGTGCCGACGAGGAGGAACCGCGCGGCATGCTGCACCGAGACGCCCTCGCGCTCCACATAGGAGGTGCCGAGCGCCGCAGCGTCGAGCAGCAGGTCGACGAGGTGGTCGTGGAGCAGGTTGACCTCGTCGACATAGAGCACCCCGCGGTGCGCGGCAGCCAGCAGGCCCGGCACATAGGCGGACACGCCCTTCGTCAGCGCCTTCTCCAGGTCGAGGGAGCCGACGAGCCGGTCCTCAGAGGCACCGACGGGCAGCTCGACCAGACGCGCCTTCCGCGTCACGATCGGGCCGTGCTCATCGATGCACGTGTCCCCCGGACCGCACGAGAAGCGGCAGCCGTCTGGCACGTCGACCGGCGGCAGCAGCGCGGCGAGGGCGCGCACGATGGTCGACTTGGCAGTGCCCTTCTCGCCGCGGACGAGCACGCCGCCCACCGCCGGCGAGACGGCGTTGACGATGAGAGCGAGCCGCAGGTCGTCGAGACCGACGACGGCGCTGAAGGGATACACCCGACGCTGCCTTCCTGGGGTCCGCGCCCCGGGTAGAGCCACCGACGGGTGGAGTGTCTGGCTCGCGCCCCGGGGGACGCACACAGTGGCGGGACCGCGCCGGCTCTCCGGCTTCCTCCCCGACCGTCGCTTGCCTGCTGAGCCTAGAGCACCACGGTCCGGGTGCCGTTACGCAGCACCCGGTGCTCCAGGTGCCAGCGCACGGCTCGGGCCAGGCAGACCGTCTCGAGGTCCGCGCCGATCGCGGCGAGCTGCTCCGGGGTGTGCGCGTGCGTGACCCGGGCGACCTCCTGCTCGATGATCGGCCCCTCGTCGAGCTCGGCCGTCACGTAGTGGGCGGTGGCCCCGATCAGCTTCACGCCGCGCTCGTGCGCCTGGTGGTAGGGCCTGGCGCCCTTGAAGCTGGGCAGGAACGAGTGGTGGATGTTGATGGTGTCGGGCAGCCGCTGCACGAGGTCGTCGGACAGGATCTGCATGTAGCGGGCCAGCACCACCAGGTCGGCGCCCTCGGCGAGCTCCGCGATGCCGCTCTCGTCCACCCGCTGGAACGGGATGCCGTAGCCCGCGACGAGATCACGGAAGTCGTCGTGGTTCGAACCGACCGCGACGATCTCGGCCGGCAGCGCGCCGGTGCGGTGCCGGTAGAGCAGGTCGTGCAGGCAGTGCCCCTGCTTGCTGACCAGCACCAGCACCTTCTGCCGCTCCCCTGTGCCGTGCATCCCCCAGGTCATCGCGAACCGATCGGCGACGGCCTCGAAGCCGGTGGGCGCACCCGTCACGTGGACCCGCATGAAGAAGCGACCCGTGTCCGGGTCGCCCCACTCCTGGCTGTCGAGGATGTTGGCCTCGTGCTCGGCGAGGAACCCCGTCACCGCGTGCACCACCCCGACCCTGTCCGGGCAGCTCAGCGTCAGCACCGTCTCCACCTGCAGCACGCTAGAGCCCACTTCGCCCCGACACGGGCACCAGATCAGGAAAGTCGCGAGCAGGGTGCAGGCTGGGGGGATGCGATGGGTGCCCGCTCTGCTGGTCGTGGCCGCCTGCTCGACGGCCTCGACGGGAGCGACGGGAGCGACGGGAGCGACGGCGACGTCCACCCCGACCCCGGCGGCTCCCTCCACCTCGCCCGCGTCCCCCGGACCCACCCGGCCCGTGCCGACATGGGTCCTCGGCGCCTCACCGCTGCCACTGCGCCCCGACGGGTTCGGGCAGGTCCTGCCCACGCCGACGGTGCTGCGCAACCGGCACCTGCAGGCAGCCGATGTCCTTCCCGCGCCCGCGGACGGCGCCTTCCACTGGAGCCAGGCGACCATCACGAGTCGCCTCCGGCAGCGGATGGGCTCGACGTACAAGGCCGGCTGCCCGACCTCGCTCTCGGACCTCCGCTACCTGACGCTGGTGTTCCGCGGGTTTGACGGCAGGGCCCACACCGGCGAGCTGGTGGTGCGCAAGGACGCCGTGCCGCACATGGTCGCGGCGTTCGGCCGGCTGTTCGCGCTCGGGTTCCCGATCGAGCAGATGCGGCTCCCGGGGACGGCCGACATGAACGAGAAGCCGACCGGCGACGGCAACGACACGGCCTCGTTCGTGTGCCGTCCAGCCCGCGGGCAGACCCGCTTCTCGGCCCATGCCTACGGCCTGGCGGTGGACGTCAATCCGTTCCAGAACCCTTACGTCAAGGACGATCTCGTCCTGCCCGAGCTGGCGAGCGCCTACCGCGACCGGTCGTGGAAGCGGGACGGCATGTTCCTCGCCGGCTCCGCCGCGGTCCGCGCCTTCACCGACAACGGCTTCACGTGGGGCGGTACGTTCCACCGCCCGAAGGACTACCAGCACATGACACTCACGGGGAACTGATGACGGTGCGTGCGGCACGACCCGACGAGGCTGCGGCGATCGTGCCGCTGTACGAGTGGCTGTTCCTGCCACCCGGTTCGGTCCCGCCCGGATGGGACGCGGTGGTCGCCGTGGAGCGGGTGCGGGGCCTCATCGACAGCGACTGCGCCA
>JAODND010000068.1 GCA_025465465.1 Frankiales bacterium
CTGTGGCCGACCAGCGGCTGGCCGCCGGAGGTCGACTTCAGCGAGGGCCCGACCTCCCAAGGCGTCATGGCCACCTCGCACTGGAGCGGCAGCAACACCCAGGAGCACGCCTTCAAGCGGATCGACATGACGCAGTGGCACACCTACGGCGTCGAGTGGACCCCCACCCGGCTGCTGTTCACGATCGACGGCCGCGGCTGGGCCGTCATGACCGGCAGCGCCGTCCCGCACCAGACCATGAAGCTGGCCATCCAGACGGCAGCCACCAGCTCCGTCCCGTCCTCGACCCCCGAGGTCCGGCTGTCCATCGCCGACGTCTACGTGTGGTCCTACCACTGACCACTGACCACTGACCGCTCCTGGGCCGGCACCTCCGCGAAGGAGGTGCCGGCCTTCGGCTTTACGGGAGGCCGACGGGTCGCGGGCCGCCCGTCAGGCTGTACCTCACGAGGGCAGCTCACGGCGAGCTCGAGCTGCTCGCAGCCGACAGCGGGTGCTTCAGGTCAGCCCGGGTCAGCTGGCGTATCAGCTGGCGTATCAGCCGACGTAGGAGTAGCTGACCGCCCAGTCGACCTGCATGTTCACGCGAGCAGGCGTGCTCGCGTCCGGGCAGGTCGCGCCAGACCAGGTACCGCAGGTACCCGCCTGCGTCTGGATCGCCAGGTTCATCGCGGTCCGGGGGACGGCCGAGCCGGTCACCGTGGCCCACGGGCGGCCGTTCAGCGTGTAGACCACCTTGTTCGGCGTCCACTCGACGCCGAGGGTGTTCCAGCGCGAGAAGTCACCGCTGAGCGACTTCTGGATCTGGCTGTTGGAGGATCCGTAGTGCAGCGTGCCCGTCGAGCTGACGCGGTTGCCGCCGCCGTCCTCGGCGAAGTCGATCTCACCATCGGTCGGCCAGTGCTCCGACCTGGGCCAGAGGAGCACGGCGTACTTCACGCCGTGCCCCTTGTCGATGCGGAAGCGCACCTCGTACTTGCCGTAGGTCTGCTGGCCGACGTTGGCCCCGGAGGCCATCACCCCGCCCGTGACGAACGTGCCGCCCTCGCGGTAGCCGGCGAGCGTGAGCACGCCGTTGCCGACCGTCGTGTGGCTGTGCTTCCAGTAGCCGTTGGGCTCGGAGCCGGGCTCGCCCTGGTAGCTGCCCCAGCCGGCCGGCAGCGAACCGCCGGTGAAGTCCTGCGCGGAGTGCAGCTTCCAGTGCCGCAGGTCGGTCGTGGGCATCGCCAGGCCGCTCGGGCCGACGGGCTTGCGGACCGGGGCGTGCAGGATGTCGTTGAGCCGGACCCGGGCGGCCGGGCTGCGGGTGGCGCTACGGGTGGCGCTGCGGATGGTGGCCACCGCACGGACGCTGGTCTCGCTCGCGGGGTCGGCGGGCGTCGCGGTGCGGGTCACGGGGGTGCTCGGGCGGGGGCTTGCGGCGCCGGCTGACAGCGCCGGACCTGACGCGAGCAGTGCGAGCGACAGCAACGAGGTGACACCGACAGAACGCAGCACAGGACACAGCACGGCCGACCATCCCCACGATCACGGGGACGATCGGTTTCGGTAGCCCGGCGAGGTGCGTGACCCCCGTAGCTTTGCGTCCCCGTCTCGCGACGGGTTTGCCGTTGTCGACCAACCCCTGAAGATTTCTACTTACAGGGAGTCTCGACGGTTACTCAGAGTTCTTGAGGGTCTGCCAGGGTTGACGTTGCGTGACGCAGGCGATCCGGCCGAGCGCGCTCAGCGCGTCTCCTTGTGCTCCGTGTGCTTGCGGCAGTTGGGGCAGAACTTCTGCAGCTCGAGCCGGTCGGGGTCGTTGCGGCGGTTCTTCTTGGTGATGTAGTTGCGGTGCTTGCACTCCTGGCAGGCCAGCGTGATCTTCGGACGGACGTCGGTGGCGGCCATGCGATGGTGCCTGCACTTTCAATCAGGAGAAAGACTATGAACCACTCCAGGCTAGCGGACAATTCCGTGAGCCCAGAGCTCGGGTAGCGATGACCGGACTTGAACCGGTGACACAACGATTATGAGTCGTTTGCTCTACCGACTGAGCTACACCGCCTGGACGAGCACTTGCAGGAGAGCCCCTTTACGGAATCGAACCGTAGACCTTCTCCTTACCATGGAGACGCTCTGCCGACTGAGCTAAAGGGGCCGGCGAACCGCGGACGAGCGTACACGGTCACGCTGCGGGCCTGCTCAGGATGCGCTCGGGCCGGGAGTCGCCGTCGAACGCAGTGTGGACAGGTTCGCGTGCTGTCGGACCTCGGCTGCGCTCAGCGCCCGCCGGTAGAACGCGACCTCGCCGATGCTGGCCCCGTCGAGCGGACCCTGGAAGCCCGAGCCGGAGCCGCCGAGCCCGAGCGGCCCGAGCTGCCGGAAGACCTTGGTGCCCGTGAGAGCACTGGACTCGATGAGGGCACCGTTGGCATAGCAGGCGACGCGTCCGCTGGCGTAGACGATGGCCCAGTGCGTCCAGGCACCGACCACCGGGGCGGCCTTCGGGTGGCAGCCGCCGACGTAGTGGTTCAGGTGCCAGAACTCGACCCCGAAGCGGCACGGGCTCACCTTGAACTGCTTCGGGAAGTGCAGCAGCTCGAAGCCTTCGCGCCCGGTGGTGGGCAGGCTCGTGGTGCCCAGTACCCGGCCCCAGGCGCTCACGCACAGGTCCGCCCGGAGGTCGAGCTCGATGCTGAAGGGCGTGCTGCTGCTGAGCCCGCTCGTCACGGGGGTGACCACCCGCCCGCTCCGCAGGAAGCGGGCGGCAGTGGTGCCCTCCGGGCCGGTGGTCTGCGCGATCGTGCCGCCGATCACCGTGCCGGCCCCCTGACCTCCGCTCTGACCAGTGGTCAGGTCGGCGATCTCGTCGCGCGCGGACAGCCCGGTGGCGTCCCGGAAGGACCACAGCGCGGTGGCTCCGGAGTCGAGGACGGCCTGCTCGTACGGAGAGGTCGCCGTGAGGGCCTGCGGGGAGGGGTGCGACGGGGACTTGCCCTTGCCGGAACATCCGTAGACGACGAGCACGAGGCAGACTCCGGCCGCGACCAGGGCACGCCGCCGGACCGGGCCCATGACGGAGCGCATCGCACGGCCCGCCATCTGCAGCCCCCCTGACGCGCCGCACCTGTAGCGCCTGACGAGTGTGTCCACCATGACCCTGTGTCAACTACCCTGTGTCAACACAGATTACGCTGCGCGTTCCCCGTTTGGGTGACGCACCAAACCTGTCTACCGCATCCTGGCGCGCACCATCGCCAGGCTCGCGTGACGCCGTCCGACAACTGCGCTGTGGGAAGATGGAGCCCTGTACCCGTCCGAGGCCGTCGCTTCCCCGAGCGCCCGCCTGACCGACCGAGAGGAGCAGGCCTCGTGGGACCCGAGGTCCTGCCGCCGGTGACGGCCCTGCACAGGTCACGACTGGGCACGGGCGTCGCCGCCCTCGGCATCCTTGCCGTGCTCCTCAGCGCGGCGGCCGCCCCTCCCGCCGTGCGAGCACCGTTCGTCCTGCTCACCATGCTGCTGCTGCCCGGGTTCCCCTTGGCGGCCCGGCTCCGCGTCGATCTGCCCACGTTGATCGCGATCGACATCTGCGCGAGCCTGGCCATCGAGGGCGCGCTCGCGCTGGTGATGGTTGACACGAGCCTCTGGCATCCGCGGGTGGTCGGCCTCGCGCTGGCCAGCTTCGGCGTCGGGGGCACCTTCGTCACGCTCACCGGCATCCGGCACGCCGAGGCCCGGCACCTGCAGTGACGGCGACGTCCGCGAGGGTGCCTCGACGGGACCCGCGCTCCGGGAGCGGGCCCGCTGCGGCTCCACCGGCAGCGCGCGGGCGGGAGTGGGGTGGGTGGGCCGTCCCAGCCGTCGGGCTGCTGCTCTGGGTCGCCACCATCGCCACGATGCACCCGGGCGAACTCGGCCCGTGGGGCCTGCTGCCCCAGTTCCCGGCGGAGTACTGGCTCGCTGTCGTCGCCGTCCTGCTCAGCGCCACCGTGCTCACCCAGCGGGCGAGACTGCGGCACCTCGCGCTGATGGCCCACACCGGCGTGCTGGTCCTGCTGCTCTACGGCACGGCGCCCGCGATCGAGCCGGTGCCTCGCGGCACCTGGGTCTACAAGCACATCGGGATCGTGGAGTACATCGAGCGGTACGGCAGCGTCGACAGCCGCATCGACATCTACCACCGCTGGCCGGGATTCTTCTCGGTGGCCGCGTTCTTCTCCCGGCTGGCCGACCTGCCCGACCCCACCAGCTACGCCGCCTGGGCCGAGCCGTTCTTCGCGACCATCGACGCCCTGCTCGTGTGGTGCTGCGTGCAGGCCGTCACCCGCTCGATGCGCAACGCCTGGCTGGCTGCGCTGCTGTTCACGGCCGGCAACTGGATCGGCCAGGGCTACTTCTCCCCGCAGGCATTCGGCTATGTGCTGATGCTGGGCGTCCTGCTGCTCGTCCTGGTCTCGCTGCAAGGCCCGTCCAACCAGATCGGCGGCTGGGTGGAGAAGCGGGTGCGGCGGATCGCCCGGGTGCGCGTCCCCTCCCGTGACGAAGGCCCGTTCCCCGAGACGGGTCACCGGCTGCAGGTCGCTGGGCTGGTCCTCCTCATGGACGTGGTGCTGGCGGCAAGCCACCAGCTCACGCCGTACATCCTGCTCCTGCAGCTGAGCGCACTGGCGCTGGCCGGCTACCTCCGCCCGTGGTGGCTCGCGATCGGGGCGGGGGTGATGACGATCGGCTATCTGCTGCCCAACCTCGTCTACGTCGTCAACACCTTCGGGCTGCTCTCCGCGCCCGATCCGCTGGCCAACGCCACCCAGAAGAACGTCGAGGGCACGCCGATCCTGGAGGCTCGGCTGATCACGCTCATCGCCGGGCTCAGCTTCCTCAGCGTCTTCGTGCTGGCGCTCATCGGGGTGATCCGCCGGGCCCGGGCGGGCTACGTCCGCGGGGCCGTGGTGCTCGCGATCCTGACCTTCGCCTCCCCCGGGATGCTCGCCGGCCAGAGCTATGGCGGCGAGGCCCGGTTGCGCGTGATGCTCTACGCGCTGCCGTGGGCCTGCGCCGGGGCGTGCTGGGCCATCTCCCCGACCGGCGTCCGGCGAGCCGGACGGGCGATGTGGGCACCGATCGCCGCGGCGTCGTGGTTCGCGTTCGCCTTCGTCGTGTTCTACTTCGGCCACGAGGACCTCAGCATGCTGTCACCGGGGGAGATCGGTGCGGCCGCGTTCCTGTCCGACCCCTCCAAGGTGCAGCCCGACTCGGTCACGGTGCTGATGGCACCCAACTTCCCGGACCGCTACGGGCCGCTGTACTTCCGGGCCGGCATCGGCATCCCAGCGCTTTCCTACGACCGCTTCGGCGTGGAGCACCCGCTGCTGTTCCCGAGCGCGCAGGACGTGGACTTCGTCGCGACGAAGATCCGGGGCAGCAGCGGCAAGCAGAACGGCTACCTCGTGTTCTCGCGTGGCTCCGAGAACTGGGCACGCGACTACCAGCTCTACCCCAAGTACGCGCTGCGGGCGTTCGAGGGCGAGATCGCCAGGTCCCCGCGCTTCAGGCTCGTCTACGACCACACGACCGCCAGGGTCTACGAGCTCGTGCGGTGAGCCCAGCATGACCGACATCCCCGGCGAGGGCGACCTCGGACGCGCGGCCGCTCGGGGCGGCGTCTGGAGCGTCGCCGGCGAGGTCAGCAGCCGGGTGTCCCAGATCGTGGTGTTCTTCGCCCTCGCCGGCGTCCTCTCGCCCGCGGAGTTCGGACTCGCCGCCATCGCCTTCTTCTGCGTTCAGATCGTGAACTCGCTGACCTACGCCGGCCTCGGCCAGGCCGTGCAGGTGCTCGGGCCCGACGAGCAACGCGACCGCACGGCCGTCGGCATGGGCCTGGTCTTCGGGTTCGCCGGGGCAGGCGTTCTCGCGCTGCTCGCCGGCCCGCTCTGCCATGCGCTGGGCGCCCCTGGTGCCGTGCCCCTGGTGCGCTTCGTGGGGCTGGCCGTGCCGCTCGGCCAGTCCGCTGAGGTGCTGGCCGCCCTGCTCGCCCGCGACCTGCGGTTCCGCACGACCGCGACCGCCGTGATCGCCGGTGCGGTCGGCTCCGCGGCGGCCGGGCTCACCCTCGCCGCCACCGGCGTCGGCCCGATGGCGCTGGTCGTCCAGACCGTGCTCCAGCACGCGATCCGACTGCTCTGGCTCATCGCCGCCCGACCGTCGGGCTTCAGACCGCTGCTCGTCGTCGCCAAGGTCCGCGAGATCCTCCGGATCGGACGAGAGCTGCTGCTCAGCAGCCTGTTCGAGACCTCCGCCGCCAACATCGACAACGTCCTCGTCAGCGCCCTGTCCGGCGCAGCCGCACTGGGCGCCTACGGCTTCGGGTACAACCTCGCCGCCCTGCCCATGTATGTCGTGGGGATCGCGGTGAGCCGGGTGGCGCTGCCCGTCTACGCACGGATGAGCGCGCGCCCCTGGTCGATAGGGCCGGCGTTCCAGCAGGCGATCGAGATCACGACCTGGCTGACCGCGCTGCCGCTCGGCTACTTCGCCATCGCCGGCCCCGCGGCGCTTCACGTGCTCTTCGGCAACAAGTGGTCGGCCATCGACGAGGCCCTGCGGCTGCTCGCCCTGCACGGCTGGTTGCGGGCCACCGAGACCGCTTCGACGACGGTGCTCGTCGCCGTCGGGCAGGCAGCCACGACGCGTCGCGTCCAGCAGTGGCAGCTGCTGCTGGCGGCCGCGCTGCTGGTCCCGCTGGTGTCCTGGGACGGGCCGTTCGGGGCCGCGCTCGCGATCGTCGTCGCGGTGACGGTAGGGACGACGTACAGCTTGACGCAGTCGACCCGGTGGACCGGAGCCTCGCGACCGGCGATCCTTGCCCGCCTCCTCGAGGGCGCCGCCGCCGGCGTCGCCGGTGGCGAGACGGGGCTGCTCGTGCTGCGGCACGTCACGGGGCTGGGCGGGCTCGCGCTGTCGCTCACGACGGCGGCGCTGACGTGGCTCGCCTGCCTCGCCGTGCTGCGGCAGCCGACCGTACGGCTTGCGATCCGGGTGCTCCGGACCTGACGACAGCGGCCTCCGAGGAATCCTCGGAGGCCGCTGAGGCACGTGGTGGCGGGTGAAGGGTTCGAACCTTCGTAGGCTGTGCCGACGGATTTACAGTCCGCTCCCATTGACCACTCGGGCAACCCGCCTGGTGCGGGAAAGACGATAGCAAGGAGTCAGCAGTGGCCGACCCGTCGTTCGACATCGTCAGCAAGGTCGACCGGCAAGAGGTCGACAACGCCCTCAACCAGGCAGCGAAGGAGGCCGCGACCCGTTATGACTTCAAGGGCACCGGCGCCGAGATCGCCTGGTCCGGCGACGACATCGTCATCAAGGCCTCCGCCCAGGAGCGCTGCGCGGCCCTGCTCGACGTGTTCAAGGAGAAGCTCGTCAAGCGGCAGATCTCGCTGAAGACGCTGGAGGCCGGCGAGCCGCAGCAGTCCGGCAAGGACTACCGGCTGACCGCCAAGGTGTCCGAGGGCATCAGCATGGACAACGCCAAGAAGGTCTCGAAGATCATCCGTGAGGAGGGTCCCAAGGGCGTCCAGGCCCAGATCCAGGGTGAGCAGCTGCGGGTCTCCGGCAAGAAGAAGGACGACCTGCAGGCCGTCATGGCCCTGCTCAAAGCCAAGGACCTCGACTTCGCCCTCCAGTTCACCAACTACCGCTAAGCCCAGCCGGACGAAGGCCGGCGCCTCTGGGGGGAGCAGAGGCGCCGGCCGTCTCGTCGGACCCGCCGGGGGGAGGCGGGCCAGGCGAGAGCTTCAGTGCAGCGGCGCTCCGGCCATCTCCTCGAGCCGACGGATCCGGGCGGCCATCGGAGGGTGGGTGCTGAACAGGTTGGCGACGCCCTTCGCGCGGAACGGGTTGGCGATCATCAGCGCGCTGGTCGGGGCCAGCTTCGGGTCGGCGGGAAGTGGCCGCGCAGCGGTGCCCAACTCGAGCTTGCGCAGGGCGCTGGCCAGCGCCAGTGGTTCGCCGGTCACCTCGGCGCCGGTCGCGTCCGCCTGGTACTCGCGGCTGCGACTGATCGCCATCTGGATGACCCCGGCGGCCACCGGACCGAGGAACGCGAACAGCAGCGCGCCGCCGGCGTTGTTGTCCTCGTCCCGCCCACCGAACAGGCCTGTGAAGTAGGCCAGCTGCGCGAGCGCGCTGATCGCCGTGGCGATGGTCGCCGCCACCGAGGCGATGAGGATGTCGCGGTTGACGACGTGGCCCAGCTCGTGGCCGAGGACGGCCCGCAGCTCGCGGCGGTCCAGGATCTCGATGATGCCGGAGGTGCAGCAGACCGCGGCGTGCTGCGGGCTGCGACCGGTCGCGAACGCGTTCGGCGCGTTCGTGGGGCTGATGTACAGCGCCGGCATCGGGATCTGCATGCGGCCGGCGAGCTCCTCGACGATCTCGTAGAGCTCCGGAGCCTGCTCGCGCGTCACCGGCTGGGCGCGCATCGAGCGCAGCGCCAGCTTGTCGCTGTTGAAGTATGCGTAGCCGTTCATGCCGAGCGCGAGCAGCAGCGCGATCAGGAGGCCGGCTGAGCCGCCGATCAGCTGCCCGGCGAGCAGCAGCAGCGCCGACAGCCCACCCAGCAGTACGGCGGTCTTGAGCCCATTCAAGTGCGGGTGCCCATGCACCGGTGCCTCCCCATTGGTGTTGGCGACCTGTACAACGCCTGGCTCGCTCAGGGCGTTCCCGGCGGCACCTCGCTCAACCACTGCCGCAGGTCGAACCGCTCGTGCACCATCCCCGCCGGCTCGGTCGCAGCGTGGTCGTAGGACGGTGCCCAGAACAGCGCGTCGAACGGGCAGGCCTCGATGCAGATGCCGCACCACATGCACAGCCCGAAGTCGATGGCGAACCGGTCCAGGACGTGCACGACGCGAGGGCGCGCCCCCTCCTCCAGCACGGTTTCCTTGTGCGAGTCGATCTCGATGCACCAGTCAGGGCACTCGCGGGCGCAGAGCATGCAGCTGGTGCACGCGTTCTCGTCGAGCGCGATGATCCCGCGGGAGCTCGCCGGCACCGGGTAGCCCGTCATGGCGACCAGTCCCGCGTCCCGAGGGGCTTCGCGCGTCGGCGCCGGGGGACCGCCAGGTCGGCGTCCGACTCCCCCGGGTCCTTGGCGCCGGGCCACTGCCTGGCCTCCCTGGCCGCGAGCACGAAGTCCTTGCGAAGCGGGTGGCCCTCGAACGACGCCGGCAGCAGCAGCGGCACCGTGTCGTGGCCGTCGAAGCCGATGCCGAACAGGTCGGCGACCGCGCGCTCGTGCCAGGCGGCGCCGGCAAAGACACCCGTCAGCGTCGGCACCCGGGCGTGGGTACGCGTGCACCGGGTACGGAGGAGGTGCTCTGTGCGGGCCTGCGGGTCCCAGAGCCGGCAGACCACCTCGAACCCGTCCGCCTCCAGGTCGACGGCGGTGAGGAAGTCGAAGAAGACGGCGCCGGCGTCCCGAGCCGCCGTGACGTCCGCGACCCAGGTCATCGCAGCTCTCGCAGCGCGCCGAGCAGGGCCTCTGGCCGCGGCGGGCAGCCCACGACGTAGACGTCGACGGGAACGAGCTGGTCCACGCCCTTGGTGACGCTGTAGCTGTCCCAGTAGGGGCCGCCGGTGTTGGAGCACGCGCCGAAGGAGATGACGTGCTTCGGCTCGGCCATCGCCTCGTAGGCACGCAGGACCGCGGGAGCGGACACGTCCGTCACCGTGCCGCTCACGACCAGCACGTTGGCCTCCTCGAGCGAGGCGGTCTCCGGCGGGTCGGGCCACAGGGTCGCGGCGACGAACTCCACGGCGCAGCAGGCAAGGCCGAGGTCGAACAGGGACAGCCGATACCGCTGTCCCTCTGGGGTCGTGACGACCGTCAGCCTGTCCTCGCGAGGACGTAGTCGGCCAGCGCCAGCAGCGCTTGCCGGGGCGAGCCCTCCGGGAGCGACAAGGCGATCTCCCGAGCCCGGTCGACATAGCCGGCCAGCTGCTCGCGGGCGAGCTCGAGAGCGGGGTGCGCGCGCAGGGTCGCGAGCGCCGTGCTGAGGGCGGCGTCGCTGGACAGATCGCCCCTCAGCACGGCCATCAGTGCGGTGTCGTCGCGGGCGAGCAGGACGGGCAGGGTGGCGATGCCCTCGCGCAGGTCGGTGCCGGGCGTCTTGCCGGACTCGCCGGAGTCCGACAGCACGTCGATGAGGTCGTCGGACAGCTGGAAGGCGACCCCGATGACCTCGCCGTACTCGGCCACGGTGTCGACGACCTCGCGGTCCGTGCCGGCCATCAGCGCGCCGAGCCGGGCGCTCGTCGCGATGAGCGACCCGGTCTTGTCGGCGAGCACCTTCAGGTGGTGCGCGATCGGGTCCTCGCCGTTCGCCGGACCTGCGGTCTCGGCGATCTGTCCCTCGACGAGCCGGGCGAAGGTCCGCGACTGCAGGTGGGTCGCCTCGGTGCCCAGGCCGGCTGTGAGGTCGGACGCACGAGCGAACAGGTAGTCGCCGGTGAGAATCGCGACGGTGTTGGTCCACCGGGTGTTGGCGCTCTCGGCGCCGCGCCGCACGCGCGCCTCGTCCATGACGTCGTCGTGATACAGCGTCGCGAGGTGGGTAAGCTCGACGACGACGGCGGCGTCGACGACGGCGTCGCCAACGCCGTCACCGAGGTGCGCTGCGAGCAGCGCGAGCAGCGGACGGAAGCGCTTGCCGCCGGCGTCGACCAGGTGCGCTGCCGCCTCGGTGAGCATCGGGTGGGCACTCTGGACGACGTCGTGCAGGCGCTTCTCGACCAGGGCCAGGCCCTCGTTGACCGAGCGCTGGAGCGCAGGGTCCGTCCCGCTGAGCAGGCTCGAGGACGAGGTCGTCATCTGACGAACAGAGCTGCCTTGTCAGCCAGGTCGAGCAGCGGCTGCGGGTAGACGCCCAACGCGACGGTCACGGCCAGGCCGAGGGCGATGGTCGACGTCGTGAACGCGCTCGGGATGGCGACGGTCGGACCATCTGCGGCGGGCTGCTGGAAGTACATGAGCAAGATGACGCGGGCGTAGAAGAACGCGGTGACCGCACTGGCGACCACACCGACGACGACGAGCGCTGTCGCGCCGCCCTCCTGGGCGGCCTTGAACACGGCGAACTTGGCGATGAAGCCGCTGGTCAGCGGGATGCCCGCGAGGGCCAGCAGCAGGAACGTGAAGACCGCTGCGACTTCCGGGCTCTTCTTCGCGAGGCCGGCCCACTGCGACAGGTGCGTCGCCTCACCGGAGGCGTCGCGGACGAGGCCCACGACCGCGAAGGACGCGAGCGTCGTGAAGCCGTAGGTCAGCAGGTAGAACAGGGTGGCCGACAGGCCGTCCTTGTTGACCGCGATGACGCC
Organism: Frankiales bacterium; assembly: GCA_025465465.1. Lineage (GTDB taxonomy): Bacteria > Actinomycetota > Actinomycetes > Mycobacteriales > SCTD01 > RYN-111. The sequence goes on from JAODND010000068.1 coordinate 11,362, forward strand.
GACCAGGATGAAGCCGGTGTGCGCGATCGAGGAGTAGGCGAGCATCCGCTTCACGTCGGTCTGCGTCACGGCGAGAACGGCGCCGAGGGCCATCGTGAGGATCGCGACCGCCCACATCATCGGCCGCCAGTCCCACTTGCTGGTGCCGAAGGCGACGTAGAAGACGCGGAGCAGCGCCCCGAACGCGGCGACCTTGGTGCACGCCGCCATGAGTGCCGTCACCGGCGTCGGGCTGCCCTGGTAGACGTCCGGCGTCCAAGCCTGGAAGGGCACGGCACCGACCTTGAACAGCAGCCCGACGGCGAGCATCGCGATGCCCAGGAGCAGCAGCGCGTCGCTGTGCCCGGTGGTGCCCGTCGCCGCCAAGATGTCGCCGAGGTCGACCGAGCCCGCATAGCCGTAGAGCAGAGCGACGCCGTAGAGGAAGAAGGCGCTCGCGAACGCGCCGAGCAGGAAGTACTTCAGCGCGGCCTCCTGACTGAGCAGGCGGCGGCGACGGGCGAGACCGGCCATGAGGTACAGCGGCAGGCTCAGGACCTCGAGCGCCACGAACATCAGCAGCAGGTTGTTGCACGCCGGGAAGAGCAGCATGCCGCCGAGGGCGAACATCGCGAGCGGGTAGATCTCGGTCTGCACCCGGGCGCTGTCGGCCAGGGCGAGGTCCTCGCGCGAGCCCGGCAGGTGGCTGGCCTGGCTGACGACCTCGCCGCCGCCCTGGTCCAGCTTGCGCTCCGCCAGCAGGAAGATGCTGCCGATGCCGAGCAGGCACAGGGTGCCCTGCAGGAACAGCGTCGGACCGTCCACCGCGATGGCGGACTCCGCGATCAGCCGGTGCGTGCCGTGGTTCGCGAGATAGACCACGGCGACGAACGCGCTCGCGAGCCCCAGCACGGCGACGGCGATCTGCCACAGCCGTCGCTGGGCCGCGGGCACGAAGGCCTCGACGAGCACGCCGAGCGTTGCCGCACCGAACACGATGAGCATCGGCAGCAGCGGCACGTAGGCGATCGAGGGTGCCGGGATGTTGTCGGTGGGCATGTCAGTTCCCCGTCGAGACGCGGTGCGGCATGGCGTCGGTCGGTGCCGGGTCGGTCGATTGCGTGTCCTGCATCGTCGCCTTCACGGCCGGGTTGATGATGTCGGTGACCGGCTTCGGATAGAAGCCGAGGAAGAGCATGAGGACCAGCAGTGGAGCCACCGCTGCCACCTCGCGAGGCTTGAGGTCCTTCATGTTCTCGTGCGCCGTCGACAGCGCGCCCTGCATGGTCCGCTGGTAGGCCAGCAGGATGTAGATGGCGGCCAGCACGATCCCCGTGGTGGCGATGCCAGCGGCCACCTTGTAGCGCGTGAACGTGCCGACGAGCACGAGGAACTCCGACACGAACGTCGACAGGCCAGGCAGCGCAAGCGAGCTGAGGCCGCTGATGAAGAACATCGCAGCCAGCACCGGCGCCACCTTGGCGATGCCGGAGTAGTCGGTGACCAACCGGCTCTTGCCCCGGTCGATGAGGAAGCCGATGACGAGGAACAGCGCGCCGGTCGAGAGGCCGTGGTTGACCATGTAGAACACGGCACCGGTGCCGGCCTGCGTCGTGAACGCCAGGCAGCCCATGCCGATGAAGCCGAAGTGCGCGACGGACGTGTAGGACACCAGGCGCTTGAGATCCTTCTGACCCATCGCGAGCAGGGCGCCGTAGATGACGCCGATGACCGACAGCGTGATGACATAGGGCGCGGCCTTGTGCGCAGCCCACGGAAACAGCGGCAGGCAGTAGCGCAGGAAGCCGAAGGTGCCGACCTTGTCGAGCACGCCCACGAGCAGGACCGCGCCACCGGTCGGCGCCTCGGCACCGGCATCCGGCAGCCAGGTGTGGAACGGGAACAGCGGCGCCTTGATCGCGAAGGCGATGAAGAAGCCGAGGAACAGCCACATCTGCGCGCTGTGCGAGAGGTTGAGGTTGAGCAGCTCGTCGAAGCGGAAGGTCCGCTTGCCGCTCTGGACGTACAGCCCGATCACCGCGGCCAGCATCAACAGCCCGCCGACCAGGCTGTAGAGCAGGAACTTCACAGCGGCGTACGAGCGGCGCGGGCCGCCGTACATGCCGATGAGGAAGTACATCGGGATGAGCATCGCTTCGAAGAAGACGTAGAACAGGAAGACGTCGGTCGCCGCGAAGACGCCGATCATGAAGCTCTCGAGGACGAGCATGAGGGCGAAGAACGTCTTCACGCTCTTCTGCGGGGTGAGCCGGGCGTCCGGACCCTCGATGTCGAGCAGTCCCTCGACGGTGTCCCAGCTCGCGAGCAGGACGAGGGGGACGAGCAGCGCTGCGAGGGCGATGAGGACGAGCGCGATGCCGTCGGCCCCCACGGAGTAGGTCACGCCGAGGGCGCTGATCCAGTCGTGGTGCTGGACGAACTGGAAGCGCTGCGCGCCCGGGCCGATGTCGAACTGCACGCAGGCGACAGCCGTGAGCACCAGCGTGAGGAGCGAGAAGCCCAGTGCCAGCTGCTTCGCGAGCAGGTCGGAGCCCTTGGGCAGCATCGACACCAGCAGCGCGCCGACGGCAGGTACGACCAGCAGGATCGTCATCCACGGGGTGGTCGTCACTGGCCGAGCCTCACTGCGAGCAGGGCGACCACGACAACGACCGCGCCCCCGAACATGGACAGGGCATAGGAGCGTACGAAGCCGGTCTGTAGCCGGCGCAGCCGGCCCGAGCCGCCGCCGATCCCCGCCGCGAGCGCGCTGATGGCGCCGTCGATGCCGCGGTTGTCGATGAAGACCAGGAAGCGGGTGAGGTACTGGCCGGGTCGCATGAGCAACGACTCGTTGAGCGCGTCGAAGTAGAGGTTCTTGCGGGCGGCGACGGTGAACGGCGTGACTGCCACCGGCGGGGTTATCGGGACCGGCTTGGTGCCGTAGGCGAACCACGCGACGGCCGCGCCGATCAGCACGACGGCGACGGTGCAGATGCTGATGACCGTCGCGTTGACCTCACGGTTGACGATCTCCGCGCCCAGCACCGGGTCGAGCCAGTCCTGCAGGGCGTGCGTCGGACCGAGCAGGGCGCCGACGACCGCGGAGCCGGCGGCCAGGATCGCCATCGGGATGACCATGACCCAGGGCGACTCGTGCGGGTGCTGCCCCTCGGTCCAGCGCTTCTCGCCGAAGAACGTCATGACCCAGAGCCGCGTGACGTAGAAGGCCGTGATGCCGGCACCGAGCAGGGCCACGACACCCAGCACTGTGCCGCGGGTGCCTCCCATGGCGAAGGCCGCCTCGATGATCTTGTCCTTGCTGAAGAAGCCGGCGAACGGGGGGATGCCGAGGATCGCGAGCCAGCCGACGGTGAGGCAGCCGAACGTCCAGGGCATCGCCTTGCGCAGCGCGCCGTAGCGACGCATGTCGACCTGGTCGCTCATGCCGTGCATGACCGAGCCGGCCGAGAGGAACATGCAGGCCTTGAAGAAGCCGTGCGTCAGCAGGTGCAGGATCGCGAAGGCGCCGGCACCGGGGATGCCGACGGCGAGGAACATGTAGCCGATCTGGCTCACCGTGGAGTAGGCCAGGACCTTCTTGATGTCGTCGTAGGCGCAGCCGATGAGGCACCCGATCACGAGGGTGACCGCGCCGATGATCGTGACGACGGTCTGCGCGTCCGGCGACGCCTGGTAGACCGGTGTCGACCGGGCGATGAGGTAGACCCCAGCCGTCACCATCGTCGCCGCGTGGATCAGCGCCGACACGGGCGTCGGTCCCTCCATGGCATCGGGGAGCCAGGTCTGCAGGGGGAACTGTCCGGACTTGCCGCACGCACCGAGCAGCAGGAGCAGCCCGATCGCGGTCGCCGTGCCGCCGGCGACCCCGCTGGAGAAGACCCCCGCGAACGAGGTGGTGCCCAATGCCGCGAACATGACCATGATGGCCAGCGAGAGGCCGACGTCGCCGACCCGGTTGGCGATGAAGGCCTTCTTCGCCGCCGTGGCGGCCTCGGGCTTGTAGAACCAGAAGGCGATGAGCAGGTAGGAGGCGAGACCGACGCCCTCCCACCCGACATACAGCGCCAGGTAGCTGTCGCCCAGGACGAGCAGCAGCATCGCAGCGATGAACAGGTTGAGGTAGGCGAAGAACGTCTTCTTGCGCGGGTCGTGCTCCATGTAGCCGAGCGAGTAGACGTGGATGAGGAACCCGACGCCGGTGATGAGCAGGACGAAGGTCGCGCTCAGCGGGTCGAGCAGCAGCCCTGCGTCGACCTTGAAGCCGCCGACCGGGATCCAGCTGAACAGGTGCAGGTCCTGCGAGCGCCCCGCGGTCGGGTGCCCCTTCAGCGAGAAGAAGCAGAGCACGCCGTAGAGGAACGACGCCCCGGTCATGGCGCAGGCCAACAGCGGCCCCCACGCGCTCGAGCGCTTGCCCGAGAGCAGCAGGATCGCCGCACCGGCTGCGGGGAAGGCCAGCAGCAGCCAGAGCGCGGAGAGCGCTCCGGAGGCCGGCACGTAGTGGACCGAGGTCACGGAGGGGCCCCTAGTACTTGAGGAGGTTGGCGTCGTCGACCGAGGCCGAGCGGCGGGTGCGGAAGATGCTCATGATGATCGCGAGCCCGACGACGACCTCCGCCGCGGCGACGACCATGACGAAGAACGCCATGATCTGGCCGTCGAGGGCGCCCTTCTCGCGACTGAACGTCACGAGCGTCAGGTTGACGGAGTTGAGCATGAGCTCGACCGACATGAAGACGAGGATCGCGTTGCGGCGGAGCAGCACGCCGAGCGCGCCGATGGTGAAGAGCAGGGCCCCCAGGAACAGGTAGTGGTCGGGACTCACGTCTGCTCACCGTCCTGCTCGAGCTCGACCAACGTGGGCGCGAGACTGCCCTCCGACACCGAGCCGTCCGGGAGGAGGGCACCGCGGGCGATCGAGTCGCCGGCCGCGAAGACACCCGGTCCCGGGAGCGGGAACGGGTGGTCGGAGGAGAACCGGGCACGCGACAGCTGCTTCTGCGACAACCGCGGGACCACGCGCTCCTTGTGCGCCAGCACCATCGCGCCCAGGGCTGCCGTGATGAGCAGCGCGGACGTGATCTCGAAGGCGAAGACGTACTTCGTGAAGAGCAGCCGTGCGATCCCGACGACGTTGCCGTCCTGGTTGGCGTCCGTCAGCCCCTTGCTGTCATCCGCCACCGCGCCGCCGAGGGTGAACAGCACCAGGACCGCGAGGCCGAGCCCGAGCACCAGCGCCCAGAGGCGCTGCCCGCGCAGCGTCTCGACGAGCGAGTCGCTGCTGTCGACGCCGACGAGCATCAGCACGAACAGGAACAGCATCAGGATGGCGCCGGTGTAGACGATGACCTGCACGGCGGCGAGGAACGGGGCGTCCTGGAGGGCATAGAGCCCCGCGAGGCTCAGCATCACGCCCGCGAGGAACAGCGCGCAGTGCACCGCGTTCTTCGCGATCACCATGCCGAGAGCCGCGACCACGGCGATCGGCGCGAGCACCCAGAACCCGATGGCCTCGCCGGTGCTGCCGGCGGCGAGCACGGCACTGGCGGTCGCGCTCACTTGGCGCCACCGACGTAGTAGTCGGTGTCGGTCGTCCCGAGGCGCATCGGGTGCGGCGGCTGCTCCATGCCCGGCATCAGCGGGGCGAGCAGGTCCTCCTTGGTGAAGATCAGCGCGTTGCGGCTGTCATCGGCGAGCTCGTACTCGTTGGTCATCGTGAGCGACCGGGTCGGGCAGGCCTCGATGCACAGGCCGCAGAAGATGCAGCGCAGGTAGTTGATCTGGTAGACGGCGGCGTAGCGCTCACCCGGGGAGAAGCGCTGCTCGTCGCTGTTGTCGGCGCCCTCGACATAGATGGCGTCCGCCGGGCAGGCCCAGGCGCAGAGCTCGCAGCCGATGCACTTCTCGAGACCATCGGGGTGCCGGTTGAGGACGTGCCGGCCGTGGAAGCGCGGCGGCACAGGGCGGACGTACTCGGGGTACTCCTCGGTCGTCGTCGGCTTGAACATCGTGTTGAAGGTGACCCCGAAGCCCTTCACGGGGTCGAGCCAGCTAGCCACGGTCGTGCTCCTCACTGGAGACGGAGGCGGTGACCTGGAAGGACCGGTCCAGCGAGCGCGGCGTCGGCGGCACCACCAGGTCCATCGGAGGCAGCGGGAAGCCGCCGTCCTCGACGGGGATCGGTGCGCTCTCGGCGGCGAGCTCCTCGGCGGACCTGCTCTTCTTCTGCGGCCACAGGTAGAACAGGATGAAGAAGGCCGCCATCGCGAAGCCGATGTAGGTGAGCCGGTCGCGCGTGCTGCTGACCTCGTTGGTCAGCGTCCTGATGCTCGCGACGAGCAGGATCCACAGCAGGCTGACGGGGATGAGGACCTTCCAGCCCAGCTTCATGAACTGGTCGTAGCGCAGCCGGGGAAGCGTGCCGCGCAGCCAGATGAACACGAAGATGAACCCGACGACCTTGACCAGGAACCAGACGATCGGGAAGTAGCCCTCGCTCATCCAGCTGACCTGGGAGAACGGGTAGATCGGCCGCCAGCCGCCCAGGAACAGCGTCGTGCACAGCGCGGAGACGGTGATGAGGTTGATGTACTCGGCGAGGAAGAACATGGCGAACTTCAGCGAGGTGTACTCGGTGTGGAAGCCGCCGACGAGCTCCGACTCCGCCTCGGGCAGGTCGAAGGGCGCACGGTTGGTCTCCCCCACCATCGCGATCACGTAGATCAGGAACGAGATCGGCAGGGTGATGACGAACCAGCGATGCGCCTGCGCCGCGACGATCTCCGAGGTCGACAGCGAGCCCGCGTAGAGGAAGACAGGGACGAACGACAGCCCCATCGCCACTTCGTACGAGATGACCTGCGCGGCCGACCGCAGCCCACCGAGCAGCGGGTAGGTCGAGCCGCTCGACCAGCCCGCGAGCACGATCCCGAAGACCCCGACCGACGAGCAGGCCAAGATGAACAGCACGCCGATCGGCAGGTCGGTCAGCTGCACTGCCGTCTGGTGTCCGCCGATGCTGACCTTGGGCCCGATCGGGATGACGCTGAACGCGAGGAACGCGGGCACGGCGGAGAGGATCGGCGCGAGGACGTAGACGGGCTTGTCGGCCAGCGCGGGGATGATCTCCTCCTTGAGCGCCAGCTTGAGCCCGTCCGCCAGGGACTGCAGATAGCCGCGCGGTCCGACCCGGTTGGGCCCGGTGCGCTGCTGCATCCAGGAGACGACCTTGCGCTCGAAGACGATCGTGAACAGGGTCAGCACCACGAGCAGCACGAACACGAACAGCGCCTTGACCAGGGTGACCCAGAAGGGCTCGTGTCCGAAGCTGGTGACCGGCAGCTGGGTGTCTCCCACACGCATCAGGAGGCCTCCTTCGTCAGGCGCACCCGGTCACCGTGCTGGGCGGCGAGGTCGGTGCGGACAGCCGCACCCCGGGTGCGGGTCGGCACCCAGACGACGTCGTCGGGCAGCGCGGCCACCACGAGCGGAAGCGTGAGGCTGCCGCGCTCGGTGGTCACCGTGATGTCGTCACCGTCAGCGGCGCCGAGGGTGCTCGCGGTGGCAGCAGACAGGTGCAGCCGGGGCGACCTCGCCGTGCCGGCGAGATGCGGCTCGCCGTCCTGCAGCGACCCGTCGTCGAGCAACAGGTGCCACGTCGCCAACCGGTAGGTCGTCTCCTCCGCGCCTGACTCGGGGGCCACCTCGAAGGACGCGGGAGGGAAGGTGGGGTGGTCGGACGTGACACCGAGGGCACTGATCTCGCTGCGCGCGGCGGCGACGTCGGGCAGCCCGATCGGCCGGTCCATCTCGTCGGCGAGGACATGCAGGACCCGGTGGTCCGACAGCGCGCCGCTGGTGCGGAGCACCGCCTCGAACGGGCGGGCCCGACCCTCCCAGTCGAGGTAGGTGCCGTCCTTCTCGACGGGCGCCGCGACCGGGAGCACCACGTCGGCGCGGTCGGTGACGGCCGAGCGGCGCATCTCGAGTGACACCACGAACTCGACGGCCTCCAGGGCGTCGAGCGCCAGCCCCGGGTCGAGCACGTCCGCCGGGTCGACGGCACCGACGAGCAGACCCTTGAGCTGCTTGGCCTTGGCGGCGGTGAGGATCGCAGTGAGGTCCCTGCCGGCCTCGGCAGGCAGCTCGCCCCAACCGACATCGGAGCCGACGGCGCGGCCGCCGGGGAGCAGGTTCGGCAGCGCACCGACGTCGACCGCGCCACGTTCGCCGGCGCGACGTGGGATCCACGCGAGGTCTGCACCAGTGTCGGCAGCCAGCTTCGCCGCCGCGGTCAGCGCACCGGGGACGGACGCGAGGCGCTCGCCGACGAGGATGACGGCGCGGTCGTCGAGAGCTGACCGGTCGAACGCGTCAAGAGCCGCAGCCTCGTCGCCGGGAGCGGTCTGGATCAGCGTCGCGGACAGCTTGGTCGCGCCGGTGCTGCGCAGCGCGGCGATCGTCGTGACCTGCTGGCCGTGCGCGCGGACAGCCTTGCGCAGCCGCAGGAAGACGATCGGCGACTCCTCCTCCGGCTCGAAGCCGACGAGCAGCACCGCGGGGGCGGCCTCGAGGTCGGCGTAGGTCGTCTCGAGGTAGCGACCAGCGACATGGGCGCCGAGGAACGCGAGCTCCTCGTCGCTACCGGGACGGGTGCGGGCGTCGATGTCGTGCGTGCCGAGCGCGACCCGGGCGAACTTGCTCCACGCGAACGCGTCCTCGACGGTGAGGCGGCCGCCGGGGAGGACGCCGACGCCGCCCTCGTCCCGGGCCATGCCGAGCCGGCGGGCAGCGAGGTCGAGCGCCTCGGTCCACGAGGCCGCGCGGAGGACGCCGTCCTCGCGGATCAGCGGGGTGGTGATGCGGTCGGGCTGGGTGGCATAGGTGAACGCCCACCGGCCCTTGTCGCAGTTCCACTCCTCGTTGACCTGCGGGTCGTCGTCGGCCAGCCGGCGCAGGACCTTGCCGCGGCGGTGGTCGGTGCGCAGGGCGCAACCCGAGGCACAGTGCTCGCACACCATGGGCGAAGAGACCAGGTCGAACGGCCGGGCGCGGAAGCGGTAGGCCGCGCCGGTGAGGGCGCCGACCGGGCAGATCTGCACGGTGTTGCCGGAGAAGTAGGACTCGAACGGCTGGTCGGTGTAGATCGCGACCTGCTGCAGCGCGCCCCGCTCGAACAGCTCGATGAACGGGTCGCCCGCGACCTGCTGGCTGAAGCGCGTGCACCGTGCGCAGAGCACGCAGCGCTCCCGGTCGAGGAGCACCTGGCTGCTGATCGCGATCGGCTTGGGGAAGGTGCGCTTCAGGTCGACGAAGCGGCTCTCGCCCGGCCCATTGCTCATCGTTTGGTTCTGCAGCGGGCACTCGCCGCCCTTGTCGCAGACCGGGCAGTCGAGCGGGTGGTTGATGAGGAGCATCTCGAGGTTGCCCCGCTGCGCCTTCTCGGCGACGGGCGAGGTGAGCTGGGTCCTGACGACCATGCCCTCGGTGACCGTGACGGTGCAGGACGCGACCGGCTTGCGCTGGCCCTCGACCTCGACGATGCACTGGCGGCAGGCGCCCACGGGGTCGAGCAGTGGGTGGTCGCAGAAGCGCGGGATCTGGATGCCGGCGAGCTCCGCGGCCCGGATGATCAGCGTGCCCTTGGGCACCTGGACCTGGAAGCCGTCGATGGTGACGGTGATGAGCTCCGTCTGCACCGCTACCTCGGCCGTCATGCGGTCACCGCGCCAAAGACGGTGGAGGCCACCGGGTCGAACGGGCAGCCGCCCGAGACGTGCTGGAGGAACTCGTCGCGGAACAGCTGGACGCCGCTGACGATCGGGCTGGTCGCGCCGTCACCGAGGGCGCAGAAGGCACGGCCGAAGATGTTGTCGCAGGTGTCGAGCAACGTCGCGATGTCCTCCTCGGTGCCGGTGCCGGCCTCGAGGCGCTGCAGGATCTGGACCATCCAGTAGGTGCCCTCGCGGCAGGGGGTGCACTTGCCGCAGGACTCGTGGGCATAGAACTCGGTCCAGCGCAGGATCGCGCGCACCACGCAGGTGGTGTCGTCGAAGCACTGCAGCGCCTTTGTGCCCAGCATCGAGCCGGCCGCGGTGACGCCCTCGTAGTCGAGCGGGACGTCGAGGTGGTCAGCGGTCAGCAGCGGAGTGGACGAGCCGCCGGGCGTCCAGAACTTCAGGGTGCGTCCGTCGCGCATGCCACCGGACAGGTCGAGCAGCTGGCGCAGCGTGATGCCGAGCGGCGCTTCGTACTGTCCCGGCTTCTTCACGTGTCCGGACAGCGAGTAGAGCGTGTATCCCTTGCTCTTCTCGGTGCCCATCGACGCGAACCACTCGGCGCCGCCGAGCACGATCGAGGGGACCGAGGCGATCGACTCGACGTTGTTGACGACGGTCGGGCAGGCATACAACCCATGGGTGGCGGGGAACGGCGGCCGCAACCGAGGCTGGCCGCGGTAGCCCTCGAGCGAGTCGAGCAGGGCCGTCTCCTCACCGCAGATGTAGGCGCCGGCGCCGGCGTGCACGACCACTTCCAGGTCGAAGCCGCTGCCGTGGATGTCCTTGCCGAGATGACCCGCTGCGCGGGCCTGCTCGACGGCGTCGTGCAGCCGGCGTACGACGTGCGTGACCTCGCCCCGGACGTAGATGAACGCGTGGCTCGCGCGGATCGCGTAGGACGCGATGATCACGCCTTCGAGCAGGGCGTGCGGGTTGGCGAGCATGAACGGCACGTCCTTGCACGTGCCGGGCTCGGACTCGTCGGCGTTGACGACGAGGTAGTGCGGCTTGCCGCCCTGGCCCTCGGGTCCCTGCGGGATGAAGCCCCACTTCATGCCGGTGGGGAACCCGGCGCCGCCACGGCCGCGCAGGCCGGAGTCCTTGACGAGCTGGATGAGCGCGTCAGGGTCGGTCTTCAGCGCCTTGGTCAGCGCCTCGTAGCCCCGGTGTCGCGCGTACCCCTCGAGGGTGAAGGCGTCGGCCTCGTCCCAGTGGGCGCTCAGGACGGGTGTCAGCACGTCAGGCCTCGCTAGCGGGGTAGGAGGGAGCGACATCGCCGCGCTGCCGGGCGAGGTCGAGGCCGATGAGGCTCGCGGGACCAGCCGCCACGCCCTCCTGGCCGAGTCCGTCGTTGAAGCCGGCCAGCACGCGCGACATCTCCTTGAAGCTCACCAACCTGGACGGGCCGCGGGTCGGCGCCGGCGGGTTGCCGGCCTGGCAGGCATCGAGCAGACCGCGCAGCGACTGGGGGTCCTGGTTGTCGTAGAACTCCCAGTTGACCATCAAGACCGGCGCGTAGTCGCAGGCCGCGTTGCACTCGATGTGCTCGATGCTGACGGAGCCGTCGGCGGTCGTCTCGTTGTTGCCGATGCCGAGGTGCTCCTTGGCGGCGGCGAACAGCGCGTCGCCGCCCAGCACCGCGCAGAGCGTGTTGGTGCAGACGCCGACGTGGTAGGTGCCGGCCGGGCGGCGGCGGTACATCGTGTAGAACGTCGCGACCGCCCCGACCTCGGCCTTGGTGAGCTCGAGCTCCTCGGCACACAGCGAGATGCCGGCAGGTGTGACATAGCCCTGCACCGACTGCACGAGGTGCAGCATCGGCAGCAGCGCGGAGCGCGAGCGCGGGTAGCGCGCGATGATCTCGCGCGCCTCTCGACGGGTGTCGTCCGTCAGCGGCGGGACACCGTCCGGGACGACTGTCGTTGCAGGAAGTCCGAGGTCCATCTAGCGGTCCACTCCACCCATGACGGGGTCGATCGAGGCGACGGCCGCGATGGCATCCGCGATGAGCGACCCCTCGCACATGGCCGACGCCGACTGCAGGTTGACGAAGCTCGGCTCGCGGACGTGGACCCGGAACGGCCGGGTGCCACCGTCACTGACGGCGTGCACGCCGAGCTCGCCGCGCGGCGACTCGATCGGGACGTAGACCTGACCGGCCGGGACCCGGAAGCCCTCGGTGACGAGCTTGAAGTGGTGGATCAGGGCCTCCATCGACGTGCCCATGATCTTCTTCACGTGGTCGAGTGACTGGCCCATGCCGTCGCTGCCGAGGGCGAGCTGCGCCGGCCAGCCGATCTTCTTGTCCTCGATCATCACGGGTCCGGGCTGCAGGCGGTCGAGCGCCTGCTCGACGATCTTCATCGACTCCTTCATCTCCGCGACGCGGACCTGGAAGCGGCCCCAGCCGTCCGCCGTGGTGGCCGTCGGGACCTCGAAGTCGTAGTTCTCGTAGCCGCAGTAGGGCTGGGTCTTGCGGAGGTCCCAGGCGAGTCCGGCCGACCGGAGGATCGGACCGGTGACGCCGAGTGCGAGGCAGCCCTGCACGTCGAGGTAGGCGACGTCCTGGAGGCGCTGCTGCCAGATCGGTTGGCCCGTGAGCAGCTGGTCGACGATCGGTACGCGCTCCTCGAGCGTCTCGAGCAGCTCACGGACCTTCTCCACCGCACCGGGCGGGAGGTCCTGGGACACCCCGCCGGGCCGGATGTAGGCGTGGTTCATCCGCAGGCCGGTGATGGTCTCGAGCACGTCGAGGCAGAGCTCGCGCTCGCGGAAGCCGTTGGTCATGGCCGTCAGGGCGCCGAGCTCCATGCCACCGGTCGCCAGCCACACCAGGTGCGAGGCGATCCGGTTGATCTCCATGCAGAGCACGCGAATCGTCGTCGCGCGCTCCGGCACCTCGATGCCGAGCAGCTTCTCGACGGCGAGGCAGTAGGCCGTCTCGTTGAAGATCGGGGCCAGGTAGTCCATCCGCGTCACGAACGTGACGCCCTGGGTCCAGTTGCGGTACTCCATGTTCTTCTCGATGCCGGTGTGCAGGTAGCCGATCACCGTGCGCGCACTCGTGACCGTCTCCCCCTCCAGCTCGAGGACGAGGCGGAGCACCCCGTGGGTCGAGGGGTGCTGCGGGCCCATGTTGACGACCATCCGCTGGTCGTCACCGGCGCCGGCCACCACCGCGTCCCAGTCGCCACCGGTGACCGTGTAGACGGTGCCCTCAGTGGTCTCGCGCTCCGGTGTGTAGGCGCTCACGAGTAGCTCCTCCGCTCGTCCGGGGGCGGGATGCTCGCACCCTTGTACTCGACCGGGATACCGCCGAGCGGATAGTCCTTGCGCTGCGGGTGACCGTCCCAGTCGTCCGGCATGAGGATGCGTGTCAGCGCCGGGTGGCCGTCGAAGACGATGCCGAACATGTCCCAGGCCTCGCGCTCCTGGAAGTCGGCCGTCGGATAGACGGAGCACACGCTGGGCAGGTGCGGGTCCTCGAACGTCACAGCGGCCTCGACGCGCAGCCGGCGCCGATAGGTCAGCGACGTGAAGTGGTAGACCGCGTGCAGCCGCGCGTCGTCGGCCGGGTAGTCGACGCCCGAGACCGATGACAGCAGCTCGAAGCGCAGGTTGGGCTCGTCACGGAGCACCCTGGCGATCTCCAGGACCGCCGCCGGCTTGACGTAGACCGTCAGCTCGCCGCGGTCGACGACCACGCGCAGCACGTTGTCGGCGAACCCCGGCCACGCCGCCTCGAGCGCGTCCGTCGCCTCGTCGAACCAACCGCCGTACGGCTTGGGGGTGGACAGCTTCGCCACGGGCTTCTCGACGAGCCCGCCGAAGCCGGTCGTGTCCGATCCGTTGGCGGCACCGAACATGTCGCTGCCGTGACGGGCGGCGAGGCCACCCGGCGACACGGCACTCGGGGTCAGGTGCGTGCCACCGGTGCCGGCCGCGCCGGTGGGGTCGTGCTCGCCACCAGGGCTGACGGTGATCTTGCCTTCGACGCCGCTCTCGCTCACGCCTCGCTCGCAGCCCGGGCGGCCTTCTTGCCGTCCTTGGTGTAGCGCTCCGACGACGCGATCAGCGGGCGCGGCCGGTAGTCGTGCTCCTGCCGGCGCTTGGCGTTGGAGCCCAGCGGCTCCTCCATGATCTTGTCGTGCAGCTTGAGGATCGCGTCCATCAGCATCTCGGGCCGTGGCGGGCAGCCGGGCAGGTAGATGTCGACGGGAATGATGTGGTCGACGCCCTGCACGATCGCGTAGTTGTTGAACATGCCGCCGGAGCTGGCGCACACACCCATCGCGATGACCCACTTGGGCTCGGGCATCTGGTCATAGATCTGCCGGACGACGGGCGCCATCTTCTGCGACACCCGGCCGGCCACGATCATGAGGTCGGCCTGGCGCGGGGACGCCCGGAACACCTCCATGCCGAAGCGCGCCAGGTCATAGCGGCCGGCCCCGGTCGCCATCATCTCGATCGCGCAGCAGGCCAGGCCGAACGTCGCCGGCCACAGGCTCGACTTGCGGCTCCAGTTGACGACCTTCTCGACGCTCGTCAGGACGATGCCGCTGGGGAGCTTCTCCTCAACACCCATGGATCAGTCCCATTCCAGACCGCCACGCCGCCAGACATAGGCGTAGGCGACGAAGACCGTGGCGATGAACAAGAACATCTCGACCAGGCCGAAGACGCCCAGCCGCCCGAAGGCCACGGCCCACGGGTAGAGGAAGATGATCTCGATGTCGAAGACGATGAACAGCATCGCCGTCAGGTAGAACTTGATCGGGAAGCGGCCGCCACCCATCGGCTGCGGGGTGGGCTCGATGCCGCACTCGTAGGCGTCGTACTTCGCGCGGTTGTAGCGCTTGGGGCCGGTGAAGGACGCGGCCACGACCGAGAAGCCCGCGAAGCCGAACGCGAGCACGAACAGCACGATGATCGGCAAGTACCACTGCAGCACGGGTGTCTCCTCTCGGTCGGGGGTCAGCCTAGGGGTCCAGCAGGGGTGGTCAGGCTGCGGGGGCGACCTTGACCAGGCCGTTGATGACCCGGTCCAGCGCGTCCCCGCCACGGGGGTCCGTGAGGTTGGCGAGCAGTTTCAGCGTGAACTTCATGAGCAGCGGCCGTGGCAGGCCGTACTTCGTGGCGACCTTCATCACCTGGGGGTGGCCGATCAGGCTCACGAAGACCCTGCCGAGCGTGTAGTAGCCGCCGTAGGTCGCCTTCATCGCCGCCGGGTAGGCCTGAAGTGCCCGCTCCCGCTGCGGTCCCTCGGGACCGGCCAGGGCGCGTACGGCGACCTCCGCCGCCAGCCTCCCCGACTCCATGGCATAGGCGATGCCCTCGCCGTTGAACGGGTTGACCGCTCCCGCGGCGTCACCGATGAGCATCAGGCCGTCCTGGTAGTGCGGCTGCCGGTTGAAGCCCATCGGCAGGGCGGCGCCGCGGATCTGGCCGCGCGCGTGCTCCTCGTCGAACTGCCAGTCGGCCGGCATCGACGACGTCCACCGCATCATGAGGTCGCGGTAGTTGGTGTCCTGCCAGGCCTTCTTGGTGTTGAGGATGCCCAGGCCGACGTTGCTGGTGCCGTCGCCGACGCCGAACACCCAGCCGTAGCCGGGCAGCAGGTCGCCCTCGGGAGTGCGCAGCTCCAGCCAGGACTCGAGCATGTCGTCGTCGTGCCGGGGGCTCTCGTAGTAGCGCCGGACGGCCACCCCCATCGGGCGGTCGTCGCGCTTCTGGATGCCGCGCGCGATGGCCAGCCGGGCGCTCACGCCGTCGGCGGCGATGACGAGCGGCGCGCTGTAGGTCTGCAGGAGCTTCTCCGGGCCGACCTTGGCATCGACCCCGACGACCCGGCCGTGCTCGACCACCGGACCGGTCACGTTGGTCAGCGTCTGCAGCCGGGCGCCCGCCTTCTGGGCGTGCTGCGCCAGCAGGTCGTCGAAGTCCAGGCGCGGGCGGACGAGGCCGTAGTCGGGATAGCTCGCCAGCTCGGGCCAGGGCAGCTCGAGCCGCACGCCGCCGCCGAGGATGCGCAGGCCCCTGTTGCGGATGAACCCGTTGGCCGCGGAGGTGTCGATGCCCATGTCGACGAGCGTCTTGACGGCGCGAGGGGTCAGTCCGTCACCGCAGACCTTCTCGCGCGGGAACGACGTCTTCTCCAGCAGCAGCACGTCGAGCCCCGACTGGGCAAGCGCGTGGGCGGCGGCGCTGCCGCCGGGGCCGGCGCCGACGACGATGACGTCGGCGTCCTGCTGCGCGATCACGACGGGTCCCACCCTGCTGCCGAGAGAAGGCTTGTGAAAACTTTCACGAGCGGTTCCACAGTCTACGACGCCCGGCCGGGGAGGCTCAGCGGGTGGCGCGGTGGAGAGCGACGATGCCGCCGGTCAGGTCACGCCACTCGACGCCGGCCCAGCCGGCCTCCTCGAGGACAGCCGCGAGGGCGGCCTGGTCGGGCCAGGCGCGGATCGACTCAGCCAGGTAGACGTAGGCCGCCGGGTCGCTCGACACCTTGGTCGCGACGGCCGGCAGCGCCTTCATGAGGTACTCGACATAGACGGTCCGGAACGGCTTCCACGTCGGGTGGCTGAACTCGCAGACCACGAGCCGGCCGCCCGGCTTCGTGACCCGCCGCAGCTCGCGCAGCCCGTCGACGGCCGAGGCGACGTTGCGCAGCCCGAACGAGATCGTCACCGCGTCGAAGGAGCCGTCCGCGAACGGCAGCCGCAGGGCGTCGCCGGCGACCAGGTCGACTCCCTTGCCGCGGCCCTCGCGGAGCATGCCGAGCGAGAAGTCGCAGCCCACGACGGTGGCGCCGCTCTTTGCCAGCGCCGCACTCGACGTCGCGGTGCCGGCAGCCAGGTCCAGCACCCGCTGGCCCGGCCGCAGGTCGAGGGCCCGCGCCACCGCCGTGCGCCAGCCGCGGTCCTGGCCCAGCGACAGCACAGCGTTGGTGAGGTCGTACCTGGCCGCAACCTCGTCAAACATCGCGGCGACCTCGGCGGGGTCCTTGTCGAGAGAGGCGCGGGTCATACCAGCCATTGTCACTGATCGTGGCGAGGGCGAGGATCGGCACCATGACGGACTACAGCGACCTCCGCGCGATCTACGTCAACTGCACGTTGAAGCGGTCGCCGGAGCCGTCGCACACGCAGCTGCTGATCGACCGCTCCGTAGCGGTCATGGCGAAGCAGGGTGTGAGCGTCGACCAGGTCCGCGCGGTCGACGTGGACACGGCCTTCGGCGTCTACCCCGACATGACCGAGCACGGCTGGGCCACCGACGACTGGCCGGGCGTGCAGTCGCGGGTCATGGCCGCGGACATCCTCGTACTCGCGACACCGATCTGGCTGGGCGACAAGAGCTCCGTCTGCACCCGCGTCGTCGAAAGGCTCTACGGGTCCAGCGCGATCCTCAACGAGCGCGGGCAGTACGCCTACTACGGCCGGGTCGGTGGGTGCCTGGTCACGGGCAACGAGGACGGCATCAAGCACGTGGCGATGAACGTCCTCTACTCCCTGCAGCACCTCGGGTACACGATCCCTCCGCAGGCAGATGCCGGGTGGATCGGGAGGCAGGTCCCGGTGCGTCGTACGGCGACGACGGGACCGGTCTCGACAACGACTTCACGAACCGCAACACGACGTTCCTGACCTGGAACCTGCTGCACCTGGCCCGCATGCTGAAGGACGCGGGCGGCCTGCCCGCGCACGGCAACCAGCGGTCGGCCTGGGACGCGGGCAGCCGCTTCGACTACCCGAGCTAGCCGGAGAAGTTGATGCCGCCGTAGGCCATGCCGAGGGCGAACGCGACGGCAGCGGCTCCGATGCCGACGACGTCGAGGAACCGCTCGGGCCGGGTCCGGCTGACGAGCTGGCCCCAGAGGCCGGTCAGCACCCCGACCGCGCCCGCCACGGCGCCGGCGATGTCGGCATCAGCGAGGACCAGCAGCAGGCCTGCCGCGCCGAGGGCGGAGGTGACGAGGGCGAGTCCCGCGTCCATGGCGTGGGTCTCGTCGAGGTGGAGAGCAGCAGGTGCGTGCATGGTGGCCTCCTCAGGCTCGTCCCCTGAGGGTGCGCCTGGACAGGCGGCGCGGCAAGGGCCACGCCTACCGGTGAGCCTACGATGAGCTGGTGGCGTCCCCGGCATCGCTCGACCTGTTGCAGGTCACCAGCGTGCCCATCGAGGCGCCCTCCTCGCTGCTCGACCTGCTGCCGGCCGACGGGGCGCTGGCCTGGATCACCGGCTCCGACGGCCTCGTCGGCTGGGGTGAGGCGGCCCGGCTCGAGCTGACCGGCGACGACCCCTTCGGGCAGGCGCAGGCCTGGTGGTCGGCTCTCGTCGACCGGTCCGTCGTCGACGACTCGGTGGGCCTACCGGGTTCGGGCCTGGTGGCCTTCGGGTCCTTCGCGTTCGACCCTGCGCAGACGTCCTCGGTGCTCGTCGTACCCGCCGTGCTCGTCGGCCGGCGCGCCGGTCAGGCGTGGATCACCTATGTCGGGGAGCGCCCCGCACTGCGCCCGCAGGCCGCGGCTCGCAAGCCACGGGGCGTGCGCTTCGCCGACCGCTCCCGCAGCGGCCTGGAGTGGATGGGTGTCGTCGCCGACGCGGTGGCGCGGATCGAGACCGGTGCCGTCGACAAGGTCGTGCTCGCCCGCGACGTCGAGGCCATCGCCGACGAACCCGTCGACGTCCGCTGGCTGCTGCACCAGCTGGCTGCGCGCTACGAGGACTGCTGGACGTTCTCGGTCGACGGCCTCGTGGGGGCCACCCCCGAGATGCTGGTCCGCCTGCGAGACGGGGTTGCGACCTCCAGGGTGCTGGCCGGCACGTTCTGGCCGAGCGGAGACCCGGCCAAGGACCTCCGGCAGGTCGACGTCCTGGCCCGCTCCATCAAGGACATCGAGGAGCACGGCTATGGCCTGCGCTCGGTGGCCGAGGCCCTCGAGCGGCACTGCTCGGCGATCGAGGTGCCGACCGCGCCGTTCGTGCTCGAGCTCCCCAACGTCATCCACCTGGCGAGCGACGTCCGCGGCATCGTCTCCGACGGCTCCACCTCGATCGGTCTCATCGCCTCGCTGCACCCGTCAGCCGCCGTCTGCGGCACCCCGACCCCGGTCGCCCTCGACATCATCCGCGAGATCGAGGGTCTCGATCGGGGTCGCTATGCCGGCCCCGTCGGCTGGCTCGACGCCAGTGGCGACGGCGAGTGGGGCATCGCGCTTCGCTGCGGTGAGGTCGACGGATCCCGGGTGCGGCTGTTTGCGGGCTGCGGGATCGTCTCCGGGTCCGACCCGGTCCGCGAGCTCGCCGAGACCAACGCCAAGCTGGTCCCGATGCGGGACGCGCTCTCCTCCTAGATCGCGCGCGCGACGGCAGCCCGGAGCTGTCGGTCGAGCTCGACCGCCTGGCCGCGGTCGGTGCGCACCTCCACCACCGAGATGCCTGGAGTGGGATCGAGCGCCTTGCGCAGCTCGTCCAGGCTGGTGGCCCGGGTGTAGGGCGTGCGGCTCGCCGCGCAGAGCGCCTCGAGGTCGATGCCGTGCGGCGTCCCGAAGACCCGCTCGAAGGCCGCCGCGTGCTCGGGCGCGCCCTGTTCGAGCAGCCCGAAGATGGCGCCCCCATCGTTGTTGGTCACGACGATCGTGAGGTCGGGCCGCGGCTCGTCGGGCCCGATCACGAGCCCGTTGCCGTCGTGCAGCAGCGTCAGGTCGCCGAGCAGTGCCACCGTGTGCTCGCCGTAGGCGAGGGCAGCGCCGATCGCGGTGCTCACCATCCCGTCGATGCCGGCGGCACCGCGGTTGGCGAGGACCCTCGTCCGCGGTGCCGCGAGGAACAGGTCGCGCACCGGCTTGCTCGAGCCGACCACCAGCGGTGCGTCCGAGGCGGCCACCGTCACCGCGACCGACGGCTCGTTCAGCTCCTCCAGATACGGCGTGACCGCCCGTCTCGCCCGCCCCCCAGCCTCCCGCCACGCATCGATGTAAAGAGAGGGGGTCGCGCGCGATCCCTGGCGACCCCCTCTGTTCACATCCACGGTGGGGACGGCGGGGAGGACGCGGGTGGCGCTGTGGTGGGCATCGGTCCAGGTGCCGTGCCGCGCGACCAGGTCGGAGGGAGCACTGGCGATGAGGCGACCGATCGCCCTGCTCAGGGTCGGGCGGCCGACGACGAGAACGCGTTCGGGCGGCTGCGCCCACCCGGGGGTCGCGAGGAGCAGCTCGGCGCAGTCGATCACGTTGGGGCCGGTGGCTCCCGAGGTGGGTTCCGCGACGACCGGCCAGCCGCGCGCCTCGGCCAGTGCCAGCGCCGACAGGTCCGCCCCGTCGCCCAGCACCACGACGGTGCGGTCGGGCAGGTCGTCCTCGACGACGACCGGCTGCGGCGTCACCCGAGCGGTCCAGGGCGCACCCCCGGGGCGGCCCTCAGGCACGCCCTCGCTGTCCGGCACGAGCGGTTCGCGGAACGCGACGTTGAGGTGCACCGGCCCGGGTGCCGTCCCCAGATCGCCTGCAGCACAAGCGATCGCACGGCACACGAGGGCCCGCCAGTACCCCTCCTGGCCACCCTCGGGGGCGCCGACCTCGACGAACATCCGCGCGCTCGCGCCATACAACTTGAGCTGGTCGATCGTCTGGTTGGCCCCACTGCCGCGCAGCTCGGGCGGCCGGTCCGCGGTGAGCACGAGCAGGGGAACACCGGCGTAGGAGGCCTCGACGACCGCCGGGTGGAGGTTGGCCGCCGCGGTGCCGGACGTCGTCACCACAGCCACGGGCCGCCCGGAGGCCTTGGCCAGGCCGAGGGCCAGGAACCCGGCCGAGCGCTCGTCGACGCGCACGTGCAGCCGCAGGTCAGCCGCGTGCAGGGCGAAGGCCAGCGGAGCTGAGCGCGACCCCGGAGCGAGCACGGCGTCGGTCACGCCGTTGCGGACGAGCTCGTCGACGAGGGTGCGTGCGAGTGCCGTCGACGGGTTCACGCGACCAACTCAAGCACTCGCGCGAGCCGCTCGCGCCACCACTGCTCGCGGTCCGGCGGAGCCGCGTAGCGCGCGAGCAGGTCCGGGGACGGGGTCACGTCGCGCACCCGGATCCAGCCGCCCGAGCCGTCGAGTGAGTCGGTGACCACGTCGCCGGCCATCAGCGACGTCGTCGCCAACCCGCACGCGAAGGGCAGTGAGGGAAGAGCCGCCGCCAGGGCCACCCCCGCCCGGATGCCGATGCTCGTGTCGAGGGCGCTCGACACCACCACCGGCAGCCCGCACTCCTCGGCGATCCGCAGCGCGGCCGCGACGCCGCCCAGTGGCGCGACCTTGAGGACCACGACGTCGGCGGCCGCCGCCCGGGCGACCAGCAGGGGGTCGGAGGCCTTGCGGATGGACTCGTCGGCGGCAATCGGTACGTCGACGCGGCGCCGGACGGCGGCGAGCTCGGCGACGGTGGCGCACGGCTGCTCCGCATACTCCAGGGACCCGAGGGCACGCAGCGCCGTGACCGCCTCCTCGACCGACCAGGCGCCGTTGGCGTCGACCCGGACGTTCGGGACCAGCTCACGCACCGCGGCGACCCGTTCGACATCGTCCGACAACGACTGCCCGGCCTGTGCCACCTTGACCTTCGCCGTCGTGCAGCCAGGGAAGCGCGCGAGCACCGCCGCGACCTGTGCGGCCGGCACAGCCGGCACCGTCGCGTTCACCGGCACCGCGTCGCGCAAGGCCACGGGCCAGGTGCCCTCCGCGGCCTCGAGCGCGGCAGCCAGCCAGCGGGCGGACTCCTCGTCGTCGTACTCGACGAAAGGGGCAAACTCGCCCCAGCCCGACGAGCCGCGGATCAGGATCGCCTCGCGCGTCGTCACGCCGCGGAACGGGACGCGCATCGGAAGCGCGACGACGTGCACTTCTAGGGTGGGCACGTGACCACCGTTTCAGAGACCTTCGACCCCGCGCAGTGGCGGGTGGTCGAGGGGTTCGAGCTGCAGGACGTGACCTACCACCGGCACGTGGGGCAGGGCATCGTGCGCGTCGCCTTCGACCGTCCGGAGGTACGCAACGCGTTCCGCCCAGGGACGGTCGACGAGCTCTATCGCGTACTGGATCACGCCCGGATGTCGCCGGACGTCGGGTGCGTGCTGCTCACCGGCAACGGGCCGGCGCCCAAGGACGGGGTCTGGGCGTTCTGCTCCGGGGGCGACCAGCGCATCCGCGGTCGGTCCGGCTACCAGTACGCCGGCGACGACAACGTGGTCGATCCCGCGGCGGCCGGACGACTGCACATCCTCGAGGTGCAGCGGCTCATCCGGACGATGCCCAAGGTCGTCATCGCGGTCGTCAACGGCTGGGCCGCCGGCGGCGGTCACTCGCTGCACGTCGTCTGCGACCTCACGCTCGCCTCGGCGGAGCATGCGAGGTTCAAGCAGACCGATGCCGACGTCGGCAGCTTCGACGGCGGCTACGGAAGCGCCTACCTGGCACGGCAGGTTGGTCAGAAGTTCGCGCGCCAGATCTTCTTCCTCGGCGAGGTGCACTCGGCCGCGGACGCGCATCGGATGGGGATGGTCAACGAGGTCGTCCCCCACTCGCAGCTGGAGGACAAGGCGATCGAGTGGGGCACCGCGATCTGCGGGAAATCACCGCAGGCGCAGCGAATGCTGAAGTTCGCCTTCAACGCGATCGACGACGGGCTGATGGGCCAGCAGGTCTTCGCCGGTGAGGCCACGCGGCTCGCGTACATGACTGACGAAGCTGTCGAGGGCCGTGACGCCTTCCTCGAGAAGCGCGACCCGGACTGGTCGCCGTACCCGTACTACTTCTAGATGCGTCGGCTGCAGGTCGTCGCTCCGGTCGCCGGACCCGAGCTGTACGCCGCCCTGCGCGCGGCTGTCGAGGGCACGGGCCCGGCCGTCTTCCCCGGCACGCCGTATGCCGGCCTGCGGCCCGAGGAGGGCGTCGCCGACGACGTCTGCCTCGTCGTGCCCACCTCCGGTTCGACCGGCGAGCCGAAGGGCGTGGAGCTGACCGCCTCCTGCCTGGCGGCCTCGGCCGACGCGACGGCCACCCGGCTCGGGGGCAGCGGCCGGTGGTGGCTGACCCTGCCGGTGACGCACATCGCCGGGCTGCAGGTCGTGCTCCGGTCCGGATATGCCCCGTCCCCCGAGCCTGAGGGCTGCCGGTTCACGTCGCTCGTCCCGACGCAGCTGAACAGGATGCTCGACGACCCGCGGCTGCCTCGCCTGGATGCCGTCCTCGTCGGCGGCGCGGCCGCGCCGACGGCACTCCTCGAGGCAGCCCGCTCCCGCGGCATCAACGTGGTCACGACCTATGGCATGTCCGAGTCCAGCGGCGGCTGCGTGTACGACGGGAAGCCGCTGGACGGCGTCACGGTCGACGTGGACGAGCGGATCGTCCTCAGCGGTCCGGTCGTGGCCCGCGGGTATCGGTTCGGGGAGCCCTTCGCCGGGCGCTTCGAGACCTCGGACCTCGGCTCCTGGGACGGCGACCGGCTGATCGTCCTCGGCCGCGCAGACGAGCTCATCAACACCGGCGGCGAGAAGGTCGCACCCCTCGCCGTGGAGCAGGCGCTGTCGGGGCACCCGGCCGTCGTCGAGGTCGCCGTGGTCGGCCAGCCCGATCCCGAGTGGGGCTCGCGCGTCGTCGCCTTCGCTGTCCTGCGCGCTCCGCTGTCGCTGGACGACGCCCGCGAGTGGGTCGCGTCCCGGGTGTCCCGCGTCGCGGCGCCGCGCGAGCTGCGGGTCGTGGACGCCCTGCCGCGCCTGCCGGGCGGGAAGGTCGACCGCCTACGCTTGACCACCTCATGACGTCGTTCGCGCACTGGGTCGAGGGGGCGCGGCCGCGCACCCTGCCCGCCGCCATCTCCCCCGTCCTCGTCGGCACCGGCGCGGCGTTCGCTGCCGACGGGTTCCGTCCCGTCCGCGCCCTGCTCGCCCTGGTCGTCGCCCTCGCGCTCCAGGTCGGCGTCAACTACGCGAACGACTACAGCGACGGGATCCGCGGGACGGACGAGGTGCGCGTCGGACCGCTCCGCCTGGTGGGTGGCGGGCACGCGACCCCACGCGCCGTGCTGCGTGCCGCGCTGGGGTCGTTCGGCATCGCCGCGCTCGCCGGGCTCGCGCTCGCCCTCCTCACCACCGGGTGGCTGCTGCTCGTCGGGGTGCTCGCGATCGCCGCTGCCTGGGGCTACACCGGCGGCAAGAACCCCTACGGCTACCGGGGCCTCGGCGAGATCTCCGTCTTCGTGTTCTTCGGCCTGGTGGCCGTGATGGGGACGACCTACGTGCAGGTCGAGCGCATCACCTGGCTCGCCGTCGCGGGCGGGATCGCCTCCGGTGCGCTGGCCTGCGCCATCCTGGTGACCAACAACGTGCGGGACATCCCCACCGACCGCGAGCACGACAAGCTCACCCTTGCCGTCCGGCTCGGCGACGCCCGCAGCCGGGTGCTCTACCAGGCACTGGTGGTCGTGCCGTTCGTGTTCGCGGTCGCCTCAGCTCCGTCACGGCCGGGTGCGCTGCTCGCCCTGCTGGCAGTTCCGCTCGCGGTCGCCCCGCTCAAGCTGATCCGGGCCGGCGCCAAGGGTCGCGAGCTGATCGCCGTGCTGCAGGCCACCGGCAAGCTGCAGCTCGCCTTCGGCGTGCTCCTCGGCGCCGGCCTCGCGCTGGCCTGACACCCCACCTGCCAAGTGGGACCAGGCCGCCCAGCGGGACGGGCAGCCACCTCAGGAGCCACAGTCGTCCCACTTGGCAGGGCGGGTGTCGGGTCGGGCCGCGCTCCCGACGTCCTAGGGTCGAGGGGTGGACGAGGAGCTCGTGGGCAAGATCGGTGAGGTCACCACCCGCATCGAGGGTGGCGAGGAGCCGGGTGAGGTGAGCCTGCTCGTCTACGGGATCCGCGAGCGGTACTTCGCACACGCGCGCGAAGAGCTGCTCCTCGGCTCTAAGGTGCTCGTGGTCCACGACCGCGGAAACCGCACGGTCGACGTCGAACCGTGGATCGGTTTCTAGGAGGAGCAGACGTGTTCGGTTGGCGGGTCCCGGCGCCCAACGAGGCGATGCTCATCAGCGGTGGCAAGCAGCGCAAGACAGATGACGGTGCGCTGCCGTTCAAGATCGTCAGCGGGCACGGGGCGTTCGTCGTCCCGATCTTCCGCAAGGCCAGCTTTCTGACCCTCGCCATGCGGGAGGCGGTCGTCACCGACGACTGCGTGACCCAGCAGGGGATCACGCTGCTCGTGAAGGCCGTCATCGCCTTCAAGGTCGGCAGCGACCAGGCGAGCATCGCCGCGGCGGCACAGCGCTTCCTCGACGACCAGGACCAGATGGACGAGCTGACCGGCCAGATCTTCGCCGGGCACCTCCGCAGCATCGTCGGGTCGATGACGGTGGAGAGCATCATCCGCGAGCGCCAGACGCTGGCCGAGAACGTCCTCGACGCCAGCAAGGTCGAGATGGGCCACCTCGGTCTCACGGTCGACTCGCTGCAGATCCAGAGCATCGACGACAAGGGCAGCGGCTACATCGCAGCACTCGCCGCTCCGCACCTGGCGACGATCAACCAGGCTGCCAAGATCGCCCAGGCCGCGGCAGACCAGGCGAGCGCCATGGCGCAGCAGGAGTCCGACCGCAACCAGGCGGAGTTCGCGAGGCAAACGGCGATCAAGCGCGCTGAGTACCAAGCCGAGATCGACACCGCGCACGCCCGGCAGGCGCAAGCCGGCCCGCTCGCGGAGGCGCAGGCCCAGCAGGCCGTGCTGCAGGAGCAGTCCCTGGTGGCCAAGAAGAACGCCGACCTGCGCGAGGCCGAGCTCATCGCCGAGGTGCTCAAGCCGGCGATGGCGGAGGCGGAGCGGATCAAGACCATCGCCAAGGCACAGGCGGAGGCCACGAAGCTCTCCGCCGGCGCCGCCGCGGCCGAGGGCCGCATCGCTCTGGACCAGCAGCTGATCACCCAGCTGCCCGAGCTGCTGCGGGCCGCCGCCGAGGGTCTGCAGGGCGCCAACCTGACGGTCCTCAACGGCGCCGAGGGGCTCAACGGGACGGTGGCTTCCCTTGCCAGCCAGGGGATCGCGATCCTCAAGAGCCTCAGCGCGGCCATGCCGAGCAACGTGGAGGGCGAAGTCGTCTACGAGGAGGACGTCCCGGCCGAGGAGACCTAGCCCTTCGCGTCGGACCAGCGCTGCACGACGGCGACGTCGACGACAAACCTGACGCCCGAGCCGCTCGCCCAGTGCGCTGCCGTCGACTCCAGTGCCGACCGCAGCAGCGCGACCGCCTCCTCCGCCTCGTCGACCGGCACGTGCAGCAGCAGCTCGTCGTGCAGGCAGAGCACCACGCGCCCGCCGGCCAGCCCGTTGCGGACGACGGCCGCCCACGCCTTGAACAGCTCAGCGGCAGCACCTTGTACGACGGCATTGCGCGTGTAGCGGCCGGCGCCGCCGTGACCGGCGCGGATCAGCCGGCCACCGTGGGTGCGGAGGTCGGCACCGACCCGCCCGCTCTCCTCGGCGGCCCGCAGGAACGCGAGGGCGACGGGGTAGGCGGACTCCATCTGCTTCAGGGCCTGCCCCGCCGCGCCCGAGGTCTGGCCGTACATCGCCGCCAGCACCGCGACCTTGGCCGTCGGCCGGTCGACGCCGAGCATCGCGGCGACCGGGGTGTAGAGGTCGTCCTGCGCAGCCGCCGCGGCGAAGGCGCGGTCGCCCGACACGGCCGCGAGGACGCGCGGCTCGACCTGGCCGAGGTCGGCACGGACGAGCACGTGACCCGGCTCCGCCGCGATGGCGGACCGGAGTTCGGCCGGCAGCGAGTGCAGGCCCGCCGAAGCCGTCATCCGGCCGGCGCCCCCGTCGGCGGCGGTCCACTCCCCGCGCAGCCGGCCGTCGCGGACGTGGGCGTCGATCCACTCGTAGCCATAGGTGGTCGCGACCCGCTCGGCCTTGCGCCAGGCCAGCAGGGCGGCCACCACCGGGTGCGCGGTGCGATAGGCCTCGAGCCGTGACGAGCGGGTGTCGGGGACGTCGATTCCCCTGCGTGCCAAGGCATCTCGCACCGAGGACGGGTTGCGCAGGTCGACGTCGTCACCGCGGAACAGCTCCAGCACCGGCGCGTCCCGCAGCGACCTGTCGTCAGCGTGGATGAGGCTGGCGACGAGGGCCGTGCCGCCTGCCGTGTCGAAGGGCAGGCCGTCGGACTCCATCTCGGCGCAGAGCAGTGCGGCGGCCGACTCCGCCCAGGCCGTGACGAGCCGCAGGTGCGGTCCGGTCGGCGTCGCGCGCGGGTCAGGCAGGGCGAGCAGCGCCGCCTCCTGTCGCTGCTGGACGACCAATGCCAGCGCCGCCAGGTCCTCCACCGGCGCGAACCGCCAGGCGTCGCCGTGCAGCGAGCCACCCTCGCGGACCGCCCGCGAGAACGGCTCCACGGCCGCCAGGGCGGCGTCGAAGAGCGAGAAGTCGTCGGAGCGCACGGGAGCGGGGAGGTCGTGCACCGCAGCCCAGACCTCCGTCGGGTCGTCGCGCCGACCGCCGTAGAGCACCTTGTGAACCGCCGCGAGGTCCCAGACCTGCCGGGGACGGTGTGGGAGCAACGGCGTGGAGCGGGCGCTCCAGACCACCAGCCGGTCGGTCGTGGCGGCAGCCTGCGACAGCGAGCCGACCCAGGCCCGCTCTGGAGTCGCCAGTCCCACGGAAGAGCCGCGGACGACGACGGCAAGCACGTCAGCCAGAGGGGGTGTCGTCCAGGCGGGCCCGCCGGGCCGCGACGTCCTGCGCCTTGGCGGCGCGCTGCAGAGCCAGGGCCTGGCCGAAGCGGTCGCGCTGGGCGCGCAGCAGGAGCAGCGCGAGGACCGACGACCCGATCAGCGCCAGCAGCAGCAACGGCATGCCGTTGAGCTGGTTGCCGAGCAGGCCGGAGGCTCCCCAGACGATGACGGCGACGAGGACGAAGAGCCCGAGGCGCCCGAGGGTGTAGGTGAGGAAGGCCCGCCGCAGTGACATGCCCTCAGCCTAAAGAACCCGCGACCGGCCCTCGAACGGCGTGTCGAGGACGACGGTCGTGCGGGTGCGGGTCACGCCCGGCACGTGCCGCAGGACCCGCAGCGTCCGGTCGAGGTCGGCGAGGTCCTGGACCCGGACCTTCACCACGAAGGTCTCGTCGCCGGCGACGAACCAGCAGTCCTCGATCTCCGCCACCTCTGCGAGCGAGCGGGTGATGTCGTCGGCGTCGACGCCCTCGCGCTGCTGCAGCCCGACCAGGGCGCTCACGCCGAGCCCGACCCGGGCGGGGTCGAGCCGCACCGAGCTGCCGCGCACGGTGCCCTCGCGCTCGAGCTTGCGGACCCGTTCCTGCACCGCGGGCGCGCTCAGCCCGACCTGCCGGGCGAGGTCTGCCCAGGAGGTCCTGGCGTCGGCCAGCAGCGCCCGGAGGAGCTCGCGATCGGTGTCGTCCACCTCACACCTCACTTCTGTTTCATAACAAGCTCTTGCACACTAGACTGTGGAAACGCAGGGACAATGCCGTTCCTGCCACGTTATCGCAAGGAGCACCCCGTGTTCACCACCACCGAGGCCGCCGTCGCCGGCGACCGCATCCAGCAGTTGCGCGCCGAGGCCCGTCGCGACGGCCAGGCCCGCGTCCTGCGCGCCGCCCGCCGCACCGCACGCCGCACCGCCCGCTGACGCACGCCCCTCGAAAACAGACACGCCGTCACCTTCGACGCACTCGGTCGTTGACCGGGCAGTACCGGAGCGTCACAGTGCCGCTCAGGGGGAGGGATTCTGTGATGGCCGACGAGATGCCGAGCAGGTCGCCGCAGCGCGATCGACTGCTGACCCCCGGTGAGGTAGCCACGCTGTTCCGGGTGGACCCGAAGACCGTGACCCGGTGGGCCTCCGCCGGTCGCATCGGTTCGATCCGGACACCCGGCGGCCACCGTCGCTTCCGCGAGTCCGAGGTGCGCGCGCTGCTCCGCGGCGACGCCGCCGACGTCACCGTGCCGGCCCAGTCCACCAACACGAGCGTCCCCAACACGGTGGACCTCAACGCCCGCCGCCTCGCGCGCTAGGACACCGGTCCCCGAGGCCTGAAGGCGCTAGGTTCGGCGCCGTGCTCTTCTTCGACGGCGGTGTGGGCCTGCTGTTCCTGCTGCTGTGGGTCTACTGCATCTTCGAGGTCATCACGACCGACGAGGCCCGCATCCGCAACCTGCCGAAGCTCGCCTGGCTGGTCATCGTCATCCTGCTCTCCGACATCGGCAGCATCGCGTGGCTGGTCGCCGGTCGCCCGCAGGGTGCTGCCCGAGCGCTGCCCGACCACGGCGACACCGGGATACCGCCGGAGTACGACCGGCCGGGCCGGGCAACGGCACAGAGCCCGGACGACGACGCCGCCTTCCTCAGCCAGCTCCGGGCCCGGGCCGAGGAGCAGCGCAAGAAGGCCGCCGAGCAGGCCAGGCTGCTCCGCCAGCAGGAGGACGAGCCCCCGTCGGCCTGACGTCAGGCGTAGCTGTGCAGGCCGACGACGAAGATGTTGACCACGTAGTAGTCGATGATCAGCGCACCTGCTGCGGCCACGGCAACCCAGGCCGCCTTGCGGCCCTTCCACCCGGCGGTGGCGCGGGCGTGCAGGTAGCCGGCGTACAGCACCCAGGTGATGAAGGACCAGGTCTCCTTCGGGTCCCAGCCCCAGTAGCGGCCCCACGCCGACTCGGCCCAGATCGCGCCGGCGATGATCGCGAACGTCCACACCGGGAAGGCGAAGGCGATGACCGCATACGACATCCGGTCCAGCGCCGCCGCGGCCGGCAGCTGCCTGCCGAGCGAGACCGGGAACGCCGCCTTCGGGTGGGTGTCGTACCTGCTGCGCAGCAGGTAGAGCAGCGCCACCACGCCGGACAGCAGGAACGAGCCGGAGGCGAGGATCGCCGCCGCGACGTGGATCTTGATCCAGTAGCTGTTGAGGGCCGGCACCAGCGGCCCGGCGGCGGTGTAGAGCAGCGAGGACGCGAGGCCGAGGTAGAGCACGACGGGCACCATCACGAACGCGCCGAGAGCCCGGTCGATGCGCCCGCGCACGACCATCCCGAGGAAGGCCGTCACCGCGACGAAGGCGGCCGCGGACGAGAACTCGTACATGTTGCCCCACGGGACGCGGTGGGCCGCGAAGCCTCGGAGCACGATCGAGGTGAGGTGGACGACCCAGCCGATGCCGGTGAGCCCGAAGGCGAACTGTCCGGCCCGGGAGGGTGCGGAGACCGTGACGGTCTCGGCCGGGACGGTGACCGGCGGTCCGGACCCCACCAGCACCGAGGAGGCGGCGCGCACCGAGGTCACCCGCTGCCGTGCTCGCGACGTGGCCTGCTCCGCGGCATAGCCGAGCATGGCGAGCGCATAGAGGACGACGGCCGTGAACAG
This sequence comes from Frankiales bacterium, assembly GCA_025465465.1. GTDB lineage: Bacteria > Actinomycetota > Actinomycetes > Mycobacteriales > SCTD01 > RYN-111. The sequence continues at coordinate 41,558 of JAODND010000068.1, forward strand.
CAACCCGTCACCGAGCTGCCCCAGGCCCTTGTCAGGCACGTTCCCTCCGGATGTCTGTGACCAGCTCGGCGAACTCGGACGCGAACCGCTCCGGGTCCGTCCGGGAAAGTCCGCCGACCTCCACGGTAGTCGTCCCGTCCGCACCCTCGCCTGCCCGGACCCAGACGCGGCGCCGACGGATGAACAGCGACAGCAGCAGGCCCCCGACGATCCCGATCGCGGCGACCAGCATGAGCCGGCGGGACGGGTCCTGCGTGACCTGCAGGTTGGCCCACTGCAGGGTGTCGACGTAGGTCAGCGACGCCCCGTCGGGGAGCACCCAGGTCTGCCCGGGCTGCAGCGCGTGCGCCTGCCCCTTGTCGACGGCCTTCATGGCCGTGGTGTCCAGCGAGTAGACCGACTGCGGCGTCCCGCCGTCGAGGCTGAGGTCCCCCGCGAAGGCGACCAGCGTGAGGGCCGGCCGTCGAAGACCGGGGTACGACGAACCGACCCGCTGTGCCGCATCGCTGACCGTCGTCGGTGTGAAGACCCCGCGGAACCCGAACTGCGTGGCCTTGGTCGAGGGCTCCTTGATGACGCAGGTCGACAGGAACTGCGGGTCCTGCGGCAGGCACGGCACTGCGCTGTCGTCCACGACTGTCCCGTCGACGTCGCGGAAGACGATGTGCGGCGCGTATCCGTGGCCGATCAGGTAGGTCTTGGCGTTGCCGACGACGAGCGGGTGGTTGACCCGCAGGTCGTAGGCCTTCGAGGGCTTGCCGTCGCGCGACCACGTGATGTCCGCGTCGAACGTGAGCGCCTTGCCGTCGTCTCCGTACGTCGCGTGGAACTGCGTCAAGCCGACGGTGAACGGCACCAGCGACGACGGGTTGAAGCGCTTCGCCGGCTGCACGTTGTCATAGAGCGCCAGGGTGTTCGAGAAGCCCTTGCCCTCGACCACGAGAACGGTGCCCTTGAAGCCGTAGAAGGAGTTGAGGGCGATGCCGATCAGCAGCAGGACCAGGGAGATGTGGAAGACCAGGTTGCCGGTCTCACGCAGGTAGCCCTTCTCGGCCGACAGCTCGGAGCCACGGCGCTCGACACGCCACCCGCGCAGGGCGGCACGGGCGTCGTCGAGCACCGACTCGACCGGCGCGGCCGCCACCCAGGAGGCGGACACCGGCAGCCGCTTCAGGGTCTTCGGCACCTTCGGCGGCCGGGCCGTCAGAGCACGCAGGTGCAGCCGCGACCGGGGGATGAGGCACCCGACCAGGGAGATGAACAACAGCAGGTAGATCGCGCTGAACCACACCGAGCTGAAGACGTCGAACAGCCCGATGCGGTCCATGAACCGGCCGGCGGCGCCGTGCGACCTGATGTATTCGCTGACCCGGACCGGGTTGATCTTGCGCTGCGGCAGGAAGCCGCCGGGGACGGAGGCCAGGGCGAGCAGGAAGAGGAGCAGCAGCGCGGTCCGCATGCTCGTGAGCTGTCGCCAGCCGAGGCGGAGCGGCCCGAAGGGGTCGCCACGGCGCGGCTGCTCGACCGGCTTGGGCTGGGTCGTGAGGCGAGTGGCCTCGTCGAGCTCGGGAGTCGTCATCAGATCGACGTCGAGAAGCCGGAGACGAGCACCTTCAGGTGCACCATCAGCTTGTCCCACAGGCCGCTCACCAGCAGCAGTCCGACCACGACGAGCAGCCCGCCGCCGATGCGCAGCACCCATTGGTAGTGCCGCTTCACCGCGCTGAAGGTGCCCATCGCCCGCCGGAAGAACAGCGCCGTGAGCAGGAACGGCAGGCCGAGCCCGATGCAGTAGGCGAAGGACAGCACCGCGGCCTTGGACGGCTCGCCGAGCTCGTAGCCGAGGGCGTTCACCGCACCGAGGGTCGGGCCGGTGCAGGGCGTCCAGCCGACGCCGAACAGCACCCCGAGCAACGGTGCACCGGCCAGCCCGGCACGCGGCAACCGGTGGAAGCGCACCTCGCGCTGCAGCCCGGGTATCACGCCCAGGAAGGCCAGCCCGAGCACGACGGTGACCGCGCCGAGCACCCGCTCGATGAGCTTGGCGTGCAGCTGGAGCTCGGCGGCCAGCGACCCGAACAGCGCGCCTTCGCTGACGAACACGACGCTGAACCCGAGGACGAACAGCAGGGCACCCAGCACCACCCTGCCCCGGTGCTGGTCGCCCTCCTGCTGCGCGCCGAGGTCGACGCCCGTGAGTCCGGCGACATAGGAGAGGTAGCCCGGCACGAGTGGCAGCACGCACGGCGAGAGGAAGCTCACGAGGCCGGCGGCGACAGCCAGCGGCAGGGAGAGCAGCAGGTTTCCGCTCTCCACCGTGGAGGTGATGCTCACCCGGTTTCCTTGGCGATCACCTGCACCGGCGCGAGCAGCTGCGCTGTCATGACACCGCCCGGAAAGCGAGCCGCGACCCGGCCCTGGCGGTCGATGACCAGTGTCGTGGGCGGGTTCTGCGGGGCCTGGCCACGAAACTTCAGCAGGAGGGAGCCGTCCTCGTCGAACAGCGACGGGTACGCCACCTTCTTGGTCCGTTGGAAGGCTCGCGCCCGGGTCTTGTCGTCCTTGATGTCGATGCCGACGAACTCGACCCCGTCCGCGTGGGTCTGCGCATAGACGTCGTTGAGGTTGCGCGCCTCGGCGAGGCAGGGCGCGCACCACGAGGCCCAGAAGTTGATGACGACGACCTTGCCGGCCATCGCTGCGACGTCGAGCGGACTCCCGTCGAGAGTCGTGCCCGACAGGGACGGTGCCGGCTCGCGGTCGGCGACCCGGAAGACCTGGCCGACGGCTGGCCCGTTCCCGGCCTGACCGATGGGGTTGCCGGCCCCGATCTGGCCTGTGCACGCCGCCAGCAGGGCGAACGGCAGCAGCAGGAGCAGGACACGGCGCACCCGTCCAGTGTCGGGCATCCGGTTCTGGGCGTCCTACCGGTCGCCGGCGAGGACGCTCATGTAGATCTCGTCCACGAACTCGCCGCGCACCCAGGCCGACTCGCGCATCCTGCCGTCCTCGCGGAAGCCGGCCTTCTCGTAGGACCGGATCGCACCGGCGTTGGTCGCGAGCACCTCGAGCTGCACCCGGTGCAGGCCCCGGTCGACGAAGGCGTAGTGCAGCATCACCAGGCACGCGTCGGTCCCGAGACCGCGGCCGCGATGCTCCTCCGCGAGCCCGATGCCGAGGTGGGCCCGACGGTTGTGCAGGTCGATCCCCCAGAAGCAGCAGGAGCCGACCACCTCGCCGTCGACCTCGATCGCAAACGGGACGAAGGCGTCCGAGCCGCGGTAGGACGACTCCTCCTCGCCGTCGAAGGCCTTGAGCACCTCGTCGAGCGACTTCGGCGCATAGGGCGAGTAGCTGATCTCCGGCCAGGTCTCGTAGGACATCTCGATGGCATGGAGCACCTCGATGTCGGCCCGCTCGATGCCGCGCAGCGCGACGAGCTCACCGCTGAGCACGTCAGGCTCCGACGCCGGGCCGGCGGGAGACCTCGCCGGCCGGCTCGGAGTAGCCGACCTGGAGCAGCCGCTCGCCCTCGTAGACGAGTGAGGTGAGCGACGCGAGGCCGCACTGGCGGCGGTCCGGGCGGTGCCAGAGCCGCCGGCCTTCGACATAGCGGCGCACCGTCCAGATCGGCAGCTGGTGGCTGACGCAGACGACCTCGTGACCGAGGTTGCGGTCGCGGACGTCCTCGACGCTGTGCAGCATCCGGCGCGCGACAGCGAGGTAGTGCTCCCCCCAGGACGGTGCGAAGGGGTTGCGGAGGTACGGCCAGTTGCGCGGGTTCTTCAGCGCACCGTCGCCGACACCGAACGTCATGCCCTCGAAGTGGTTCTCGCTCTCGATGAGCCGCTCGTCGGTCGTGATCCCGAGGCCGAACACGTCGGCGATGGGCTCGGCCGTCTGCTGGGCGCGCAGCAGCGGCGAGGCGACCACCTCCGTGACGTCGCGACCCTCGAGTGCACGTGAGGCGTCGACGGCCATCTGCTTGCCGTCGTCGGACAGGTGGAAGCCGGGCAGCCGGCCATACAGCACACCGTCAGGGTTGAAGACCTCGCCGTGCCGCAGCAGATGGACAGTGGTCCTCATGCCGCAGCCGCCGCGGTTGCCGCCTTCGGCAGGGCAGCCAGCACGCGATCGAGGGCCCTGTCGTCATGGGCCGCGCTGACGAACCAGGCCTCGTACGCCGACGGCGGCAGGTAGACCCCTTCGGCCAGCATGGCGTGGAAGAACGCCTGGTACGCCGAGACGTCCTGCTTCGTCGCGGCGGCGTAGTCAGTCACGGCCGTCTCGGTGAAGAAGATGCTGAACAGCGATCCCGCGGTCTGCAGCTGATGGGCGACGCCCGCCGTCGACAGCGCCTCCGACGCCATCTTGCCGACCGCCTCCGCGGTGCGGTCGAGGTGGGCATAGAGCTCGTCGGTGCAGTGCCGCAACGTGGTGAGCCCGGCGGCGACGGCCAGCGGGTTTCCGGACAGGGTGCCCGCCTGGTAGACCGGACCGATCGGAGCGAGCTTCGCCATCACGTCGGCCCGGCCACCGAAGGCCGCGGCCGGCATCCCGCCACCCATCACCTTGCCGAAGGTGAACAGGTCGGGCACGACACCCTCGAGGCCGAACCAGCCGGCCCGCGAGACCCGGAAGCCGGTCATGACCTCGTCGCTGACCAGCAGCGCGCCGTGCTGCGCGGTGAGGTCGCGCAGTCCCTGGGTGAACCCGGGCGCCGGCGGGACGACGCCCATGTTGGCCGCGGCGGCTTCCGTGATGACACAAGCGATCTGGTCACCCTGCTCCGCGAACGCCTGCCGGACCGCGGACAGGTCGTTGTAGGGCAGCACGATCGTGTCGGCGGTCATCGCGCCGGTCACCCCCTGCGTGTCGGGCAGGCCGAAGGTCACGACGCCGGAGCCCGCCGCGGCGAGCAGGGCGTCGACGTGGCCGTGATAGCAACCGGCGAACTTCACGACCTTGCTGCGGCCGGTGAAGCCGCGGGCCAGGCGCACCGCCGACATGGTGGCTTCGGTGCCGCTGTTGACCAGCCGGACCTGCTCGACCGGACCCACGCGGCGGCAGATCTCCTCGGCGAGGTCGACCTCGCCGGGGGACGGCGTGCCGTACGACGTGCCCTTCGAGGCCGCCTGCTGCAGGGCCTCGACCACCGCAGGATGGGCGTGACCGAGCACCATCGGGCCCCAGGAGCAGACCAGGTCGACGTACTCGCGGCCGTCGGCGTCGGTGAGGTAGGCGCCCTTGCCGCTGACCATGAAGCGCGGGGTGCCCCCGACCGCCCGGAAGGCGCGCACCGGCGAGTTGACCCCACCGGGGACGACCTTCAGGGCCCGGTCGAACAGCTCCTGGGACGCGGGGGCGTCGTAGGGATAGGACATGTGCCCTATCCAACCAGGGACCTAGTGGACGCTGGCCTGGACGAGCGCGCTGCGGTTGCTGTCGTTGTTGGCCGTGGTCTGGGCGACCGCGAAGAACGTCACCCTGCCGGTCCCGCTGAACTGGTGCACGAGCGACCACGCGCCGTTGGACGTGGTGTCCGCGGTGCCGACCTTGATGTTGCCGGAGTTCGAGCTGCGGTAGACCGTCACGTGCACGCCGGCCGTGCCGGGACCGACGCCACCCTCGAAGCGGTAGGTGCGGACACCGACGCGGGTCACCTTCATGCCGACCAGGAAGCGGACGTTGACGGTCGTGCTCTTGCTGTTGCTCGCGCCGTCGCTCTTGGCATAGACCCGGGTGTTGGACGGCGGGTAGAGCGTGAAGGCGAACGTGCCGTTGTCGGCGATCGTGCCGGTGCGGACGACCCTGTAGGTCGTGCTGGGGCGGGTGTAGGCGAGCACCTGCACGGAGCAGCCCGGGCCGCCGGTGCCGGTCACGCGCACGGGGTCGCCCTTGGCGACGCGGCGCGGCGAAAGCGCGACCGACGTGGTGGCCGACGGCGAGGCAGAGGGGCTCGCGGTGTCCGTGGCGCTGGCCGACGGATCGGGGGTCCCGGTGGTGGTGCCCTGGCCGTTGCCGAGGGGCAGCTTGTCCGTGATGCCGCCGACGAGGGTGCCGTTGCCGCTGGCGGTCGGGGACGCGCTCGGCATGCTGGTGTCCGTGGCCGTGGCGGTGGCCGTGGCTGTGGCCGTGTCTGTGGCCGTCGCGGTGGCGCTGGGTGCGGTCGTCGCCGTCTCGGAGGGGTTGCTCGCGGCGCAGGTCGCGGCGGCGGAGGCTGTCCCACCCGAGGCGATCACCGCCCCGGCGAGCACCGCGGACAGGCCGAGGCCCGCCACTCCGACGACGGTCACCGAGCGCTTCGACACGGACTCGGGCATGCGTGCTCCCTCAAGGGCTGGTGCTGGGGACGTCCAGCACAAGGGGAGCATTCGCCGTGTTTTGGACAAGTCCTGCTAAAGCCAACCGGCCGCTTCGGTCGCCCAGTAGGTGAGCACCATCGAGGCCCCGGCCCGACGGATGCCGACGAGCTGCTCGGTGATGATCCGGCGGCGGTCGATCCAGCCGTGCGCAGCGGCCGCCTCGACCATCGCGTACTCCCCCGACACCTGGTAGGCGGCGACAGGGACGGGCACGGCGTCGGCGACAGCGCGCACCACGTCGAGGTAGGCCAGCGCCGGCTTGACCATGACGGCATCGGCGCCCTCGGCGACGTCGAGCAGCGCCTCGCGGACGCCCTCCGCCGCGGCGCGGGCGGGGTCTTCCTGGTAGGCCGAGCGGTCGCCGAACTGGGGCGCGCACTCGGCCGCCTCGCGGAACGGGCCGTAGAAGGCGGAGGCGTACTTGGTGGAGTAGCTGAGGATCGGCAGGTCGGTGAACCCGGCGCCGTCGAGGGCGGCGCGGATGGCGGCGACCTGGCCGTCCATCATCCCGCTGGGCGCCACCACCTGGGTGCCCGCGCGGGCCTGGGCGACCGCGATGTCGCCGTACCGCTCCAGCGTCGAGTCGTTGTCGATGGAGCCGTCCGCCGTGAGGAGTCCGCAGTGCCCATGGTCGGTGTACTCGTCGAGGCACAGGTCGCTCATCACGACCAAGGCGTCACCGACCTCAGCCACGACGTCGGCGAGGGCGAGCTGCACGATGCCCGACGGGTCATCAGCGCCGGAGCCGCGAGCGTCCTTGACCGCCGGGATGCCGAACAGGATCACGCCACCCACGCCGGCCGCGGCTGCCTCGTGCGCGGCCTTCTTCAGCGACTCACGGGTGTGCTGGACGACACCGGGCATCGAGGTGATCGGCGCCGGCTCGGAGAGGGCCTCCTTGACGAAGACCGGCAGCACCAGGTCGGCCGGTGCGACGCGCACGTCGGCGACCAGCCGCCGCAGCGCCTCGGAGCGCCGCAGCCGCCGGGGCCGGGTGACCGGGAAGCTCACCGCTTCGTGGCCTTCTTGGCGGGCCTCTTGCGCCGGCGCGCCGACGGCGCGAGCTCGCCGTTGGCCCGCATCTGCAGGGCGTGCGCGGCCAGGCTCTCCACCAGGCTGAGCACGTCGGGCCTGCTCGCCACGACGTCGACGCGCAGGCCGAGCTCCTCGGCGGTCTTCAGGGTCTGCGGGCCGATGGCGGCGAGGATCGTCGTGTCGTGCGGCTTGCCGGCGATGCCGACCAGGTTGCGCACGGTGCTGGAGCTCGTGAACAGCACGGCGTCGAAGCCGCCGCCCTTGAGCGCCTCGCGGGTCTCGGCCGGCGGCGGCGCGGCGCGCACCGTGCGGTAGGCCGTCACGTCGTCGACCTGCCAGCCGAGCTCCCGCAGCCCGGCGAGCAGGGTGTCCGTCGCGATGTCGGCGCGAGGCAGGAAGACCCGGTCGATCGGGTCGAACACCTCGTCGTAGGGGGCCCACTCCTGGAGCAGCCCCTCCGAGCTCTGTTCGCCCACCGGCACCAGCTCGGGCTTGATGCCGTAGTCGAGCAGTGCCTGGGCGGTCGCGTCGCCGACAGCGGCGACCTTGACGCCGGCGAAGGCCCGGGCGTCGAGGCCGAACTCCTCGAGCTTCTCGCGGACCGCCTTGACGGCGTTGGTGCTCGTGAACGCGACCCACAGGTAGCGGCCCGTGACGAGGCCCTTGATCGCGCGCTCCATGGGAGCGGGGGTCCGCGGCGGCTCGACGGCGATGGTCGGCACCTCGACCGGGATGGCACCGTGGCCGCGCAGGGCCGCCGACAGCGTGCCGGCCTGGTCTCGGGTGCGCGGGACGAGCACCTTCCAGCCATACAGGGCGCGCTGCTCGAACCACCCGAGCTTGTCGGCCTTCTTCACGACGTCGCCGACCACGACGAGCGCCTCGCCCGCGAGCTCGGTGATGTCGTGCTCCACGTCGATGAGGGTGCTGATGACGGTGCGCTGGTCGGCGGTCGTGCCGCCGACGGTGACGGACACCGGGGTCTCGGCCTTGCGGCCGTGCTCGATGAGGGCCGAGGCTGCCTTGGCGACCTCGCCGATCTGTGCCATCAGCACCAGAGTGCCTGGGGCAGAAGCGATCCCGGCCCAGTCGAGGCCATCCTCGACCCTCGCGATCGTGCGTGGCATCCCGACCGGCACACCGGCGAAGCCGGGCACGGCGACGGGCGCGGGCAGACCCGGCACGATCTCGAGCCGCTGCTTGCCCTTGACGACCGCCTCGGCGTCCTTGACCCCGTCGGCGACGACGAAGGGGTCCCCGGGGTAGAGGCGTACGACGATCTGGCCGGTCTTCGCGGCGGCCACCAGGGCAGCGCCTTGCGGCTCCGAGGAGTCGACGACCTGCACTTCGGTGCGCTCGCCGGCGAGCAGCAGGATCTCGGCAGCGATGCGTTCGTCGGCGACGACGAGATCGGCGGTCGCGAGCAGCTCGGCGGCGCGCAGGGCGAGCAGCCCGGGGTCACCTGTCCCGGCGCCCACCAGGGCCACCTGACCGACCGGCTTGCGGGTGCGTGCGGGGCTCATGCGTTCTCTCCATCAGTCGTGCTCATGAGTTGTGCGGCGCCGAGGTCGAGGAGCTCGGCAGCGAGCCGCTCCCCCACCCCCGCCGCGTCGTGCGTTGGTCCGGTCGCGGACAGCCGGACGGTGTCGCTGCCGTCGAGCGCGGCGACGAGACCGCGCAGGAAGACCTCGGGACCGTCGTCGCCTTCGGCCACCTCGGCCATTGCGGCGACGGGGGCGGAGCAGCCGGCTTCGAGCGCACGCAGCAGCGCGCGCTCCGCGTCGACGGTGACGCGGCTGTCGGGGTCGTCGAGGGCCTTGAGGGCGGTGACGAGGTCGCTGTCCTGCCGGCACTCGACGGCAAGGGCTCCCTGTGCCGGCGCCGGGAGCACCTGCAGGGGGTCGAGGGTCTCGGTCACGTCGCCGAGGCGGCCGAGGCGCGCGAGGCCGGCCCGGGCGAGGACGACCGCGTCCAGGCCGTTGCCGACCTTGCCCAGGCGGGTGTCGACGTTGCCGCGCACCGGCACCACGTCGAGGTCCAGGCCGAGTGCCCGCAGCTGCGCCATGCGGCGCGGTGCGCCGGTGCCGACCGTCGATCCGCCCGGCAGCTCGCCGAGGGTCAGGCCGTCGCGGGCACATAGGACATCGCGCGCGTCGAGGCGGGTCGGGACGGCGGCGACGGTCAGCCCTTCGGCCGGCGCCGTCGGGAGGTCCTTGTAGGAGTGGACGGCGATGTCGATCTCGCCCGCCAGCAGCGCGTCGCGCAGCGCGTTGACGAACACGCCCGTGCCGCCGAGCTGCTGGATGGCCGCGGCGGAGGTGTCGCCCTGTGTCGTGATGTGCACGAGCTCCACCTCGAGCCCCTGGCCGCGCAGCGCCTCGGCGACGTGGCCGGACTGCGCGAGGGCGAGGGCGGACGCCCGGGTGCCGAGCCGGATCATGACTCGTCCACCGTGACGGAGGTGACGGCCTCCACCGCGGCCGGGTCGAGGCCGAACAGCTCGCGCAGCGCGTCGGCATAGGACAACCCGACCGGCGACTCGGTCAGCTCCTTCACCCGGACCGTAGGGGTGTGCAGCAGCGTCTGGACGACCCGACGGATGGACTGCTCGACCTCGACGCGCTCGCGATCGCCCAGCTCGGGCAGGCGGCTGGCAAGCCGAGTGAGCTCGGCGTCGACGACCTCGTCGGCGCGGCTGCGCAGCGCCACCACGGTGGGGGCGACCCGGCTGGCCTTCTGCCAGGACAGGAAGGCGCCGACTTCGTCGGTGACCACGGCGCGGGCGGCCTCGACACCGGCGCCGGCCTCGGTGTCGGCGAGCGCCGCCTGCAACCTCTCGAGGTCGACGAGGGTGACTCCGGGCAGGGTGCGCACCGACGGTTCGACGTCGCGCGGCAGCGCCAGGTCGAGCACCACCAGCGGCCGACCCTCGCGACGCTCGACAGCAGCCGCCACGACGTCCCTGTGCACGACCAGTCCCGTGGCCCCGGTGGATGTCACGACGACATCGGCGGCGACGAGCTCGTCCACGAGTGCGTCGAGACCGACACCGCGGCCCTCGAGGGTGGCGGCCAGCCGTTCGGCGTTGGCGGCGGTCCGGTTGGCGACGACCACCGCGCCGACACCGGCCCGGCGCAGCGTCGTACCCGCCAGTGCGCCCATCGATCCCGCACCGACCACCAGGACGGAGCGGCCCGTGAGGTCACCGATCGCGCCGATCGCGTGTCCGAGGCCGACCGTCACCAGCGACTGGCCGGCCTCGTCGATGCCGGTCTCGGAGTGGACCCGCTTGCCGACGCGCAGCGCCGTCTGGAAGAGCTCGTGCAGGGTGCGGCCGACGGACTCCCCGCTGGCGGCGTAGGCGCGGCGCAGCTGACCCAGGATCTGCGATTCCCCCACGACCATCGAGTCGAGTCCGCTCGCGACCTGGAACACGTGCCGGACGGCCTGCGCCTCCCAGTGCACGTAGAGGTGCTTGGAGAGCTCCTCGAGGGGGACGCCGGACCGGCGACTGAGCAGGTCGGTGATCGCCTCGACGCCCGCGTGGAAGCCGTCGGTGTCGGCATAGACCTCGACCCGGTTGCAGGTGCTGAGGACGACGGCCTCGGAGACCGTCCCCGCCTTGATCTCGTCGAGCACCCCACTGGTGTCACCGAGTCCGCGGGTGACCTCCTCCAGCAGCGACACAGGTGCGCTGCGGTGGCTGATGCCGACGGCGAGCACGCTCATGCGAGCGACTTCCGGTGCTCGTGGAACGACAGGATCTGCAGCTCGATGGAGAGGTCGACCTTGCGCAGGTCGACGTCCGCGGGGACGTTGAGGACGGTCGGGGCGAAGTTGAGGATGCTCGTGACCCCGGCGCCGACCAGCAGGTCGCACACCTCCTGGGCGGCCGAAGCGGGCGTCGCGATGACCCCGATGCTGCCGGGGACGACGACCTGCGCGAGGTCGTCGATGTGCCGCACCGTCATCCCGGCGATCTGCTCGCCCGTCATGGCCCGGTCGGCGTCGAGCAACGCGTCGATCGCCAGCCCCCTGCTCGCAAACCCGCCGTAGCCGGCGAGCGCGCGCCCCAGGTTGCCGACGCCGACGAGGACGACGGAGCACCGCCTCGACAGTCCGAGCTCCCGGGAGATCTGGCTGATCAGGTGCGTGACGTCGTAGCCCACGCCACGGGTGCCATAGGAGCCGAGCTGGCTGAGGTCCTTGCGCAGCTTGGCCGAGTTGACGCCCGAGGCCTCGGCGAGCGCCTCGGAGCTGACGGTCTGGGTGCCCTCGTCGGCGAGGGTGTGCAGCGCCCGCAGGTAGAGCGGGAGCCGGGCCACCGTCGCCTCGGGAATGACCTCACGACGGCGCGGTGTGCGCGGCTCGGCGAGCTCACTGGTGGTCAACGGTGCTCCTGCTGGGGCCGTCACGGGACCCCACTGCAACACGACGTTACGCGCTTGTGAACGCGCGCACAAAGTCAGTGAACCCGGTCACACTCCCCGCCGACACCCCCATGATCACCAGGCGATCAGCCGCCCGACCCGCCGCCCAGTCGGCCGCGCTCGTCCCTGTCGATCACGTCACCTGAGGGCTTTGCGGAGGGCGGCCTCGTCGACCCACCAGCGGCTGTGCACGGTCCCGTCGATCAGGACCACCGGTACGTGGTCGCTGTGCTCGGCCAGCGCCGGGTCGGCGTCGACGTCGAGCACCGTCACGGGCACCCCTGCCCGCGCGGCCAGCCGCTCGACCACCGGCTGCGCCTCCGCGCACATCGAACACCCCTGCCGGGTCACGAACGTCACGCCCGCCACCCGCCGCCGCCTCCGCACGACCTACCCCTGGGGTTAGGGGTTGAGCTCGCGGAGGCGGCCCTTGGACACCTTGCCGGTGGCGGAGTGGGGCAGCTCGTCGACGAACGACACGGCCGTCGGGCACTTGAAGCGGGCCAGCGACGTCGCGCAGTGGGCGATGACGTCGTCCGCCGACATCGAGGCACCGGGTTCGAGGACGATGAGCGCCTTCACGGACTCGCCGGTGTAGGGGTGCGGGATGCCCAGCACCGCCACCTCGAGCACGCCGTCGAGGGTGGCGACGACCTCCTCCACCTCGCGCGGGTAGACGTTGAAGCCGCTCACCAGGATGAGCTCGCGGCGCCGGTCCACCAGGTGCAGGTCGCCGTCGTCGTCGAGCACCGCGACGTCACCGGTCGCGAACCAGCCATCGGCATCCGGGCCGTCCGCACCGTCAGGCCAGTAGCCGCTGAACAGGTTGGCGCCGCGCACGATGATCTCGCCCGGGTCGCCCTCCTCGACGAGCGAGCCACGCTCGTCGACGAGCCGCAGCTCGACGCCCGGCACCGGCCGCCCGATGGAGCCGGCCTTCGCGACCTCGCTCATGAGCGTCGTCGTCAGCACCGGAGCCGTCTCGGTCAGCCCGTATCCCTCGAACACGTGGTGGCCCGTCACGTCGAGCACCCGGTGCAGCACCGCCGGCGGCAGCGGTGCCGCGCCGGACAGGGCGAGCCGCACCGACGAGAAGGCGTCACCGACATCCGGCAGCATCGACCACGCGACATACATCGGTGGGGCGCCGACGACGTTCGTGACGCCGTGCCGCCGTACCAGCTCGAGGGTCTCGACCGGGTCGAACCGCTCGGTGAGCACGCCGGTGGCCCCGTGCCGGGCAACCGATCCGAGTGCCGCATTGAGGCCGAACACGTGGAACAGGGGGAGGACGAGCAGCACGATGTCGTCGCTCGCCACGACCGGCGGGTCGATCTGCGCCGCCTGCTCGAGGTTGGCCAGCAGTGCGCGGTGGGTGAGCATCGCGCCCTTGGGACGCCCGCTGGTTCCAGACGTGTAGAGCAGCACGGCGAGGTCCTCGCCACCGCCGACCGAGGCCATCGCCGTGCGGTCCGCCAGCAGCTGCCGCCACTGCTGCGACGCGGTCACGACGACGGTCGGCGCACTCACCAGCGAGGCCGTCGCGACCCCGGTCAGCACGATCGACGCCCCCGAGTCCGAGAGCACGTGCCCGACCTCGTCGGCGGTATAGCTCGTGTTCACGGGCAGCGCCACGCATCCCGCCCGGAGGGATCCGAAGTACGCGACCGCGAAGTCAGGGGTGTTGCCGAGGTGGATGGCCACCCGGTCACCCGGCGCGGCCCCGAGCGCCTGCAGTCCACGTGCCGCGGCCGACACCCGGGCGTCGAGCTCGGCCCAGGTCAGCGTCTCGCCGTGGAAGAGCAGCGCCGCCTTGTCCGGCGTCGCGGCGGCCGCGTCGCGCACGAGGTCCGAGAGGTTCTGAGCCGGCACGCGCCGGAGCATGCCACAGGCAACTAGGGAGGCGGGGCGCTCTGCGAGGGCGTCGGTCCCGGGGGAAGGATCACCGGCGGCCTCGTGGTGGGGACGGTGCTCGGCTTGGGCGACGACGTGCGGCTCGGCTGCGCCGAGGGGGTACGACGGGTGCTCGGCACCGCCGACGGCGTCCCCGCGATCACGGGATGCCGCCGGGTGGGCGCAGGTGCAGGGGTCAGCGAGGGCAGCACGCCGGCGTTCTTGAGCTCCCTGTCGTGCTTGATCTGCGCGAACAGCTGCACCGCCCGCGTGAAGATCCTGGCGGGCAGCGTGCCGCCGAAGATCTGGCCCCGCACCCCACCCAGGTCGTGCATCCCGCCGCAGGTGCCGTTGACGTGCTTGCCGGTGCCGAGGTTGCAGGTCGTGTATTCGTTGCCCATCCAGCTGGAGATGCAGATCCGCTCCGAGGGGACGCAGCCGGTGAACCAGGCGTCCGTCGAGTTGTTCGTGGTGCCGGTCTTGCCGAAGACCGGCACGCCCGCCGCCTGCACGGAGGTCGCCGTGCCGTAGTCCACGACGCTGGTCAGTGCCTTCACGACGTCGGCCGCCACACCCTTGCTGACCACCCGGTAGACGCCGGTCGGCTTGTGGTCGAACAGCACCTGTCCCTGGCTGGTGCCGGACGCCCCCGTCCGCACCTCGGTGAACGACATCGGCGACACGTGCCGGCCACCGTTGGCCATCGTGGCGTAGCCGACGGCCTCCCCCAGCGGCGTGACGTCGACGCCGCCGCCGATGCCGAACGGCAGGAAGTGCGACGGCGGGCAGTAGCCGTTCTTGCAGGGACCCTCGAGCGTCCCGAGCGGCGCCAGCCCGGCCCGCTCCGCGAGCGTGGCGACCTTCGTGCGGCCGACCTTGTTCGCCAGCGGGAGGTAGACGGTGTTGATGGAGTTCGCGAGCGCATTGCGCAGCGTGTAGGAGCGCCCACCCTCGCCGTCGCCGGCGTTGTGGAAGGTGAAGCTGCCGCCCTTGCAGGCGCAGCGCAGAGTGAGAGTCACCGGGCCAGGCTCGGTGTCGTCCAGGCTCATCCCCTCGCTGAGCGCCGTCGCGAGGGTGAACGTCTTGATGGTCGAGCCGCTCGACCGGGACGCGTTCGTGGCCAGGTTGAACCCGTGCGGCTGGTAGCCGTTGGTCGGCTCGTTGATGACCTTCCCGTCCTTCGTCACGGGCGGCACCCGCCGCAGCGTGGCCATCGCCTTGACCGCACCGGTCTGGTAGTCGACGGCGACCAGCGCTGCCTGCGGGTCGGTCGCGTTTGGCAGCACCTCCTTGAGCGCCTGCTGGAAGGCCATCTGCAGGTCGAGGTTCAGGGTCGTCTTCACCCGCAGCCCGCCGCGGAAGAAGGTGTCCTCGTCATAGCTGGGGTCGGCCTTGATCTTCGGCACCACGTAGTCGGTGAACTCCGGCGCCAAGTTCGGCGGCTCCGGCGGCGAGATCCGCAGCGGGTGCACGTCGCGCTTGAGTGCGCGGGTCGCCTCCTCCGCCGTCGTGTAGTTGTTCGCGACCATCCGGTTCAGCGTGTAGATCTGCCTGACCTGGGCCTGCTTGAAGTCCTTGACCGGGTTCCACGCCGAGGGCGCCGGGGCGATGCCGGCCAGCATCGACGCCCGGGCCAGCGCGAGGTTCGTGTCGTGGTGGTCGTTGGCCGCCTTGTTCCAGGCGAGGTCCTTGATGCCGACGCCGAAGTAGTACTTCGAGGCGGCCTGCACGCCGTAGAGCCCGTTGCCGAGGTACAGGGCGTTGAGGTAGTCGGTGAGGATCTCCTGCTTCGACAGCTTCTGCTCCAGCCGGTACGCCAGCACCGCCTCCCGCACCTTGCGCAGCACGTTGCGGTCGCGACCGACGTAGGCGTTCTTCACGTACTGCTGCGTGAGGGTCGAGCCGCCCTGCGTGTTGCCGCCGGTCACGTCGCGCAACAGCGCGCGCAGGGTGGCCTGGAGGTCCACCCCGTTGTGCTTGAGGAAGCGCTCGTCCTCGGCGCTGATGATCGCGAACCGCATGACGTCGGGGATGTCGGCGGCCTTCACCTCCTCGCGCTTCTCCGGGGGCGCGATCGTGGCGATCTGGCGACCGTCGTCGGCCAGCAGGATCGCGTTGGCCGGCGGCGGCGCCACCGCGAGATTGATCGGTGCGGCCAGCAGCCCGCCGATGAAGGTGCCCACCCCGACGACGAGGGCCAGCACCCCGACGAGCACCGTGCGGGCGACGAGCCGGGTACGCCGGCGGCGCCGGCGGCGCTTCGCCGCGTACTGACGTGCGCGCGGCGACCGTGGCGCTGGACCGCTGGCGACCATGAGGGCAGGGTACGTGCTTCGAGGGGGCTCGATGAGAGTCCATTCAGGACCGGCCGGCGGGGTGCCGATGCAGTGGTGTCGGCGGGATGACGTGATGGCGGCCGGCGGGCTCTACCATGGTCGGATCACGCCATCGGGACGCGATCGCGTGGGACGGAGCACGATGCGGGTGACACGGCAGTGCCACGCGGGTACAGCTGGGGGCCTCACGGCCACGGCCACCTGCGCTACTGGAGTGCGCCCATGAGCCGTCGAAGCCCCCACGCCGGCCTGTCGCTGCTGCGCGCCGCCGTCGCCGACGCGCGCCGCGAGCAGCTGCAGCGCACTGCCCGCGCGGCAGTCATCGGCTACGACCCGTTCGATCGGGCGGCCGCCCACCACGCGGTTGCCTCCACGGCTCGGGTGCCCGCCGTCGTACCCGCCCCTGCTGCCGCCGAGCACGACGAGGAGCTCGCCGCCCCTGAGGGCGAGACCGCCGTCGCCATCCGGCTCGTCGAGCGGGCCCAGGCGGGGGACGCGGACGCGTTCGGCGAGCTCTACGACCGCTACGTCGACCAGGTCTACCGCTACATCGCCTACCGGGTCGGGTCCTTGCAGCTGGCCGAGGACCTCACGTCCGAGACCTTCCTGCGCGCGCTGCGCAGGATCGGGTCGTTCACCTGGCAGGGGCGTGACGTCGGCGCGTGGTTCGTGACCATTGCCCGCAACCTGATCGCCGACCACTACAAGAGCGGCCGCTACCGCCTCGAGCTCACCACCGACGACGTGAGCGAGTCGGCGGGGTCGGCCGGGAAGGCGCCGACGATCTCCGGCCCGGAGGCCGAGGTCCTCGAGGCGATGCAGAACAAGGTGCTGCTCGAGGCGATCAAGAAGCTCAACGCCGAGCAGCAGGAGTGCATCGTCCTTCGGTTCCTGCAGAGCCTGTCGGTCAGCGAGACGGCGCAGATCATGGGCAAGAACGAGGGTGCGATCAAGGCCCTGCAGTACCGCGCGATCCGGACACTCGGGCGGCTCCTCCCTGAGGGCGTCGAGCTTTGATGCGCCAAGCGGGTTATTTCGGGCAGCGGCCCGTCACTCCCGTGGGGTCTGTCTCGTTGCTGTATCTGGGCGACACCCAGGCCGCCCGGTTGACCGTGGAAGGAGCCTGGTCATGAACCCGCTGGGCACCCGCGCTCGCGCCGAGGAGCTGGCCGCGCTGCTCGACGGCGCCGTTGCCGGGCCCGGCACGTTCACCGTCTCCTGTGCCGGCCTCGCGACCCGGCTCCGGACGCTCGCCCCGGTGCTCGATGCCCGGGCCGTCCCGCGCGCCGACTTCCGCGCCGCCCTCCGGCAGCGCCTCGTCGCCGTGGCCTCCGTCCAGGCTGCCGCGCCGGTGCCGTACGCCGAGCCGCTCTCCCGCCCGAAGACCCTCGAGTCCGCCGTCGCGTGGTCCCAGTCGCGCAAGGCACAGCGGCGCATCGGCGTGACCGCCGGCGCGATGGCGTCGGTCGTGGCGCTGACCGGTGTCGGCGTCGCTGCCACCCGCTCGTTGCCGGGTCAGCCGTTCTATGGCATCAAGCGCGCGGGTGAGGGCATCCAGCTCGACCTCGCCAGCGGCGACACCGCCAAGGGCACCAAGCACCTCGAGTTCGCCGCGACCAGGCTGCGCGAGGTCAAGGCTCTCGCGCACCACGACGGCTCGCTGTCACTCGGCGCGCCCGGCCACCCGACGGCCGCGGGTCTGGCCTTCGGTGGGTCGGCCGACTCCCGGATCGCCGCGACCCTCAAGGACTTCGACAGCGAGACCCGGGCGGGCACCCAGCTGCTGACCAAGGTCTACGACAAGACCGGCAAGCCGGCGCCGCTGCGCATCATCACCAGCTTCACCAGGGAGCAGTCGTCACGGCTGTCGGCCCTGCTTCCCGCGCTCCCTGCCGCGGTCGTGCCGCAGGCGCAGACCTCCCTCGACCTCGTGACCAAGGTCGGCTCGGACGCGACCAACCTGCTGGCCCTCGGCACCTGCAGCGGATCGTGCTACCCGGGCAACGCCGGACCGCAGCTGCCCACGCAGCCCGCCCCGGCGCCCGGCGCCACCGCCAGCGCGAGCCAGCCGGCCGACAACAACGGCGTCCCGGACTGCGGCTGCGGCCAGCCGGCCCCGAGCCCGCAGCCGACGACCGCACCTGCGCCGGCACCGCAGCCGACGGACTCCTCCGCGCCGGCGCCGACGGCGAGTCCTGCTCCCCAGCCGACCGCCTCGCCCAGCCCGTCGCCGACGCTGCTGCCGGTCCCGCTGCCCTCCCTGCCGGTCCCGGTGCCGACGCTCCCTGCGCCGCTGCCGACCCTGCCGGTCTCGCCGACGCTCCCTGCCGTCCTGGCCTCCGCCCTGCCGGGCCTCCCCAAGAGCTGAGCTCCACCAGCTCGTCACACCCCGCCCACGCCGTCGGGCCAGGGCTTGGGGTGGGACACGCAGCGGTGGTCGCACGGTCACGCTGGGCAAGGAAAGTTCCCAGGAACGGGTCGGGATGTCCGGTTTTCGCCAGAATGACGGAAAAATTTCTGTGTGCTGAGCGTCACCTGAACCACTGAGCGTCGTTGAGGGGTTCAAGACGGCACGCCCCGGTCCGAAAAGCCCGGTTCAAGCGAAACGTCCGTAATGCCGAAGTCGCTTCCACGCCAGCAAGATCATTTGACCAAGGGGACTTACATGACCAGCAACGGACGGGCCGCACGGCTGACCGCCCTGGCCCTCGCCACCGGCACGCTCGTCGCTGCCGGTGCCGGCAGCGCTGCCGCCGCCACAAGCGGGACCAAGCTCACCAACCAGATCCAGGGCCTCGGCAACGGCGCGGTCGTGCACCTGCACGTCGCCCTGCCCGTCGCGCTTCCGGGCGTCGGCCAGATCATCGACCAGTACATCTCCACGACCGACGGCACCGTCACGACGGTCACCAACCTCGGTGCGAAGTCGGTCGGCACCATCGGCAAGGGCCAGGTGCCGATCATCTCCGACCTGCTCGCCGGCCAGGCGGTCTCCGACCTCGCGGGCAAGCACAGCGACTCGGTCGCGCTGGTCGACCAGGACAACCTCGCGGGTCTCGGCCTGACGCTGAAGGCCCTCGTCGCCAAGAGCAACGTCAAGGCCCCCAACCTCAATGGCGTCGTCTCCCACTCGGAGAGCACCGTCGCGTCCGTCAAGCTCGGCACCCTCACGCTGCCCGCGCTGTCGAAGACCACCGACACCGTGCAGTCGACCCTCGGCACCGTCCTCGGCACCGTCGACACCACGACCAACACGGCGACTGACACGATCGCCGGTGTCGTGAAGACCGCGACCGCCACCCTGGACGCGGCCACCAACAACGCCAGCGCGCCGGTCTCCGACACGGTCAAGACCGCCGTGGCCACGGTGAAGACGCAGCTCGACACCCTCATCGCCACGATCCAGTCGGCCATCAACGGCCTGACCGCCGGCACCGGGCTCATCGACCTGGGCATCATGAAGTCCTCGCAGACGATCACCCGGCAGGGCATGGCCGTCACC
>JAODND010000115.1 GCA_025465465.1 Frankiales bacterium
GCGCGCTACCGCGTGCTCGAAGGCAGCCTCTCGCGACGCGACCCGTCCCGGTTCTGGGCCGACGTCCTGCTTAACGGCCAGCAGATCGAAGCTATCTGGCGCGGGCGCGGCGCCTTGGACGATGCGCATCTCGCCGTGCTGCGCGACATTTACAATCTTGCTTCGCGAGGCCTGCTCACGGCCGTCGATAGCCGCTTTTTCGAGGCGGAGGCGGACGTTCGGCGCCTCGGCCAGGTCCCGCTCCACACCGCCGTCGCCGGGCCCCTGGCGCGTCTCGCCGGTTTGCGGACCGCCCGACGTCTGTTGTCCCTCGTTGGCCGCGGATGAACGACCGGGTCGAAGTCCTGCAAGCGACCGCCTGGTATCCGCCGCATCACATGGGCGGCACCGAAGTCTACCTGACCGGCCTGGTCGCCGGCCTGTCCGACCTTGGCGTCCGCAGCCGCGTGCTGGTCCCGTCCGGCGACGCAACCTCGGCGCGTTATACGCACGCAGGCGCCGAGGTGATGACCTATCCGGCGCGCGACGGCGGCGAAGCCGCCAGCCTGGACACATTCGAGGCCCTGCTGCGGGCTCATCCGGGCGCCATTTATCACCAGCACGCCTGGACGCCCGATTGCGGCGGCGACCATTTGCACATCGCCCGGCGTCTCGGCTTGCGAACGATCCTGACTGTTCACACGCCCAACCTGAACTGCCTGCGCGGGACCATGATGCTGTTCGGCGCGGAGCCCTGCGATGGCAAGATCCTCCCCAGCCGTTGCGGCGCCTGTTGGGCGCAAGGACGCGGCGCGCCGCGCGCCGTCGCCCAGGCTGTCGCCCATCTTCCGGTCAGCCTGTCGCGGCAAGCCGGCCGGGGGCCATCGCGGCTGGCCACGGCCCTTGGCGCCCGCGCGATGGCCTTCGATCGCCTCGCCACTTTCGCCCAGATGACCGAAGACGCCGACCATGTCGTGGCGGTCTGCGGCTGGCTGCAAGGCGCCCTGGGAATCAACTGGGTTCCGCACAGCAAGCTACTGCTCAGCCGCCAAGGGGTCTCCGGCGATTTCCTGGACCAGGCCGTCGCGGCGCGCGACGGTTCCGGCGGCCCGCGACGTCCCGGCCCGCTCAGACTGCTCTACCTCGGTCGCTGGCATCCGGTGAAGGGCGTCGATGTCGTGGTCCGCGCCATACGCGCAGCGCCCCAGGTCGAAGTCGAATTGACCGTCCACGCCGTCTGCGCCGGCCGGGAAGAGGAGAGCTATCGCGATCACGTCAGAGCCCTGGCCGGCGACGATGCGAGGATACGCCTGCGTGACCCCCTGCCACGAGCCGCACTGCCTGGGATCATGCGAGACCACGACGCCTTGGTGATCCCCTCCACCTGGATGGAGACTGGCCCGCTGGTGGCGCTCGAGGCTCAAGCCGTCGGCCTCTATGTGCTTGGCTCGCGTCTTGGCGGCATCGCCGAACTGGTCGACGAGACGCGCGACGGACAACTGGTCGCGGCTGGCGACGTCCCGGCCTGGACCGCAGCCATCAAGGCCTTGGCCGAAAGCCCTCCGGCGCCCGCGTCCGGACCACCGCGAGTGCGCTCGATGCGAGACGCCGCCGGCGACATGGCCCGGCTCTATGGCTTGGCCGCCTGACCCATGCGCATCGCCCTCACCGCCGACCCTGAACTGCCCGTCCCGCCAAGGCTCTACGGCGGGATCGAGCGGATCATCGACATGCTGGCCCGCCAACTCGTCGAGCGCGGCCATGAGGTCACCCTTTTCGCCCATCGGGACTCGGCGACGGCCGGCCGCCTCGTGCCTTGGCCGGGCCTGGCCAGCAATTCCCTTGCGGGCGGAGTGCGCAACGCAGCGGTCCTGACCCAGGCGGTGTGGCGCGGCGATTTCGACATGGTGCACAGCTTCTCGCGCGTCGCCTACCTTACGCCGATCCTGCCCACGCCGATCCCCAAGCTGATGACCTATCAGCGCCCGATCAGCGCGCGAACGGTTCGCGTGGGCCAAGCCTTGTCAGGCGGCACCCTGGCTTTCGTCGGCATCAGCCATTGGATGATGCGCCACGTCGAGCACATCGGCCGCTGGTTCATGGTCCCCAACGGCGTGCCCCTGGAAACCTACGAATTCAAACCCAAGGTCGCCGACGACGCGCCGTTTGTGTTCCTCGGTCGGCTGGAGGAGATCAAGGGGCCCCATCTGGCGATCGAAATCGCCAGGCGCTGCGGACGAAAGCTTGTCCTGGCGGGTAATATTCCGCCCGAGCACCAAGCCTGGTTCGACGCTGTCGTGGCGCCGCACATCGACGGGAGCCAGATCACCTTCGTCGGGCCGGTCGACGATATTCAGAAGAACGCCCTGCTCGGCCAGGCCTGCGCCTTCTTGATGCCGATCCTTTGGGACGAGCCGTTCGGCATTGTCATGGCCGAGGCCATGGCCTGCGGCACACCGGTGCTTGGCCTGAACCGCGGCTCGGTCGCCGAGGTGGTCGAGGACGGCGTCACCGGCTTCGTGACCGAGACTGTCGGCGAGCTGGTCGAAAGAGCCGGCCAGATCGGCGCCCTGGACCGCGGCGCCTGCCGCGCGCGTGTCGAGCGCCTCTATAGCGCCGACGCGGTCACGGACGGCTATCTGGCGGTCTATGAGCAGTTGCTCGCCGCGCGGCCTCGGGGGCGCTAGGCGCCCGATGCGTTGTGTCTTCAGCTATCCGGGCGTCATGGAACACGCCCAGCATGCGGCCCTGGCGCTACATGAGGTCGATGCGCTGGACGCCTATGTCGCGAGCTATGTCTTTCGCGACACCCCCACCCAGGCGGCGCTGCTAAGGGCCTTGCCGGGCGGACTTGGCGAGCGACTCGGCCGCCAGCTGCGCCGGCGGACGATGCCAAACCTGCCGACCGAGCTGGTCCACGGCCACGGCGGATGGGAAATTGTTCGCACCTTGGCCGACAAGGCGATGCACGATCCGATCCTGACCGACAAACTCTGGGATTTCGCGGCGCATCGCTTCGACGATATGGTGGCCCGCCGCTACGTGCCGCGGTCCGAGGCGGTGGTGGCGGTCGAGTATACCGCCCTGGCCAGTTTCGAGCAGGCCAAGCGCCTTGGGCGGGCGCGCATCCTCCACCTGCCGTCGCTTGACAGCCGGGCTTTCGAAAGACTCCAGGCCGCCGAGCGAGCGACCTGGCCGGAGCTTCGCAAGGAGACGGACGTCTATTTCGACGGGATGTTCGATAGGCGTTACGCACGCAGGCGAGCGGAGATCCAACTCGCCGACGTGATCATCGCCAACTCCAGCCTGACCAAGCGCTCGCATGTGGCCGCGGGCGCATCGGCCGAGAAGGTCTTCGTCGTCCCCCTCGCTGCGCCGCCGCCGGTTGCGCAACCGAGCATCCTGCCGCTGAACCGGCCATTGATGGTCATCTGGGCTGGCGCCTTCACCCTTGGCAAGGGCGCCCACTACCTGCTGGAAGCATGGCGCGGCCTGCGCGCGGGTGGAGCAGCTCAGCTGGAGGTCTATGGCCATCTCGGCCTGCCGGCCCGACTGCTGGAAGACCTGCCGCACGGCGTGACCTTCCACGGATCGGTGCCACGCAGCCAGGTGCTCGAGGTCTTCGAGCAGGCCGACATTCTGGTCTTCCCAACACTATCCGACGGCTTTGGCGCGGCGGCCACCGAGGCCTTGTCCCGGGGCGTGCCGGTGATCATCAGCGATCAGGCGGGCGCCGCCGACCTCATCGTCCACGGCGAGAACGGCCTGGTGATCCCGGCCGCCGACGCCGGGGCGATAGCCGAGGCGTTGCAGTGGTGCCTCGATAACCGGACCAGCTTGCGCGACATGCGCACGGCCGCCCTGGCGACGGCGCGCAGCCGGCAATGGCCGGACTATCGCAGGGACGTAGTCGCCGCCATGCGGCGAGGCCTCGCCGCGGCGGGATACGCGCCGCGCTTTGGCGACGATTGACGTGGCGCGCATCTGCATCATCACCCCCGGGTCGCCGGGATCGGGGCCGCGCGTGGTCAAGGAGGCGACGTCCCTGGCGGCGCACGGCCACCAGGTGCACGTCATCTACGTCCGATCGCCAATCGTCGATCGCCTCACCGCCGACGCGGTCGCCGGCGCGGCCTGGACCTACGAGCAAGTCGACCTCAGCGACCGAAAGGTCCGCGGCGTCTGGCGGTCAATGCAGCTTCTTGCGCGCAGAGTCTTCGCCCTGACCGGCGCCGCCTCGGCGCAGGCTCAAAGCCTGGTGGCCATGCCGCTTATCGCACGCGCGCTCAAACACAAGGCCGACCTCTACATCGCTCACTATGTGGCGGCGCTGACAGCCGCCGCGCAGGCGGCCGCCAGACATCGCGCGCTCTATGCTTTTGACGCCGAGGACTTCCACCCCGGAGACCTGCCGGACACGCCGGAGCATGCGTTCGACAACCGCCTCATCCGGGCGATCGAAGCGGCCCTGCTGCCTGGGTGCGCCTATGTCACCGCTGCGGCGCCGGGAATCGCCGAGGCCTACCAGAGTGAATACGGCCTGTCGGCGCCCACAGTGGTGTTGAACGTTTTTGCGAGGTCGCGCGCCGCACCAGCCCCGACCGCCAGGGGCTTTGCCGAGCCGGGCCCCTCTGTCTATTGGGTCTCTCAGACCATCGGCCCGGATCGCGGCCTCGAATGCGCAGTGCAGGCGATCGCCTTGGCGACGACCCGGCCACACCTTTACCTCCGCGGTGTCCTCGCGGAAGGTTTTGAGGAAACCTTGATCGCCTTAGCCGCGGCTCGCGGCGTCGCCGACCGGCTTCATCTGCTGGCCCCTGGGCTGCCCAGCCAAATGGAAGGTCTCGCCGCATGCTACGACGTCGGCCTGGTCGCCGAAACAGGCATGACCCCCAATCACCGCATCGCCCTGTCCAATAAGCAGTTCACCTATTTCCTGGCCGGCCTGCCGGCGGTCTTGTCGGACACCCCCGGACATCGGTCCTTCGCCGCCCTGGCCCCGGGCGCAGCCCGGGTCTACCGCACAGAAGACCCCGGCGCCCTTGCCCGCGCGCTCGATGCGTTTCTCGGCGATGCCGAGGGCCTCGCCGCCGCGCGGGCGGAGGCCTTTCGGCTCGGCCAGGAGCGTTTCAATTGGGATGTCGAGCAAGCCAAGCTGCTCGAATGCGTGGACTCGGCCTTGGCCAATTCTCCCAGCGCGTCTCGCGGAGATGGTTGAGCGATGAGCAAGCCCAGCCAAGAGACATCGGGCGCGGCGCCGTTCGCCGCGGACCGGGTGGTCGCCATTGTCTCACCCCAGTTTCCGCCTTCCACCCTGGCCGGCGTGCATCGCGCGCGCCACATGGCCAAGCACCTGCCCGATCACGGTTGGCGCCCAATCGTCGTGCGGGTGGATGAGCGGCTCTATGCCGAGCGTCAGGATCCGGCCTTGGCGGCCCTGGTTCCGGAGCGCCTGGAACAGATCCGCGCCGGCGCCTTGCCGATCGGCTTGGCGCGCCGGTTCGGGGTCGGCGACCTGGGGCTGCGCGCCTATTGGCAGATCGGCCGGGCGCTGGACGGGCTGGTCAGCGAACGCGCTCCCGACGCGGTGTTCATCACCGGCTTTCCCTTCTACCCGATGCTGCTGGCGCCGCGGCTGAAACGCCGCTTCGGCGTGCCGATCGTCCTGGACTTCCAGGATCCGTGGGTGTCCAATTTTGGGGCCGGCGCTTCTGCGTGGAGCAAGGCGGGCCTTGCCCACCGCCTCGCCGTGGCGCTTGAACCCAAGGCCCTGCGCGCCGCCGACTATGTGACCTCGGTTTCCGACACCCAGAATGCGGCGATGGCGGCGCGCTATCCGTGGCTGGACGCAGCCCGCATGGCCGCCATTCCGATCGGCGGCGATCCGGAGGATTTCGACGCCTTGCGCGGCGCGGCGGACACGTCCACGCAGTGGCTGGAGCCTGGCCTGCTCAATTTCGTCTATGTGGGGACCTTTCTGCCGCGGGCCGGGCCCCTCGTGCGCGAAGTGTTCAAGGCGCTGGCCGAAATCAAGGCCTCGCAACCGGAACTCGCCAGGCGTCTGCGCTTGACCTTCATCGGCACCAGCAACCAAACGGACGGCCGCGCGAACCAGATCATGCCGATCGCTCAACAGGAGGGGGTCGCAGAGCTAACCCGCGAGATTCCGCAGCGGCTGCCCTTCCTCGACGCCCTCTCCGTCCTCGCCAATGCCGACGCCATCCTGCTGATTGGGTCGGATGAGCCGCACTACACCGCCTCGAAGATCTATCCGGCGCTGATGTCGGGTCGGCCTTACCTGTCGCTGTTTCATCGGGCGAGCAGCGCCCACGCCATCCTGTCGGCCGCCGGCGGCGGGCGCAGCCTGGCCTTCGACAGCGCAGAAACCCTCGCCGCCCTGAAACCCGAGATCGTCGAAACCCTCGTAACCCTGGCGACGTCGCCGGACCGATACGGCCAGGCCGATCCCGCCGCTTACGCGCCCTACACCGCTCGCGCGGTCGCCGGCCGCTTCGCCACGATCTTTGACCAACTCCACGCCGAACGCGCGTCTTCGAGGTCGACCTGATGCGGCTGGCGGCCAGCTTTAATTGGGACCACGAAAAGCCTAGGTTGCCGCCGGTCGATGCTGGTCGCGCGAGGCCGACGCCATTGTCCACGACCATTGAAGGGAAGTGCTAGCCAGGATGTCGATCCCACTTTCCGAGATCACAGCGGCGCTCGACAAGATTGGCGGACAGACCCACAACGCGTTCGATGCGGACTATTTCAATACCCATCGGCGCCGCTTCGAGTTGACCGCCAGACGCATTACCGAAGAGGCGCCTCGCGGCGCCCGGATTCTCGACGTCGGCAGCCACTACCTGCACATGGCCGGGACCCTGCGCCTTCTCGGCTACGAGGTTGTCGCCCTGGACGTGCCGGTATTCCACGAGTTGCCGTTCGTGCGCGAGCGCGCCGAGGCGCTGGGCATCACGCCGGCGCCCATGCAGCGGATCGAGGAGGGCGACTTTCTTCCGGACGAGGAAAGCGCCTTCGATCTCGTGGTGTTTTGCGAGATCATGGAGCACATCACCTTCAATCCCTGCAAATTTTGGGGGGCGATCCACAGGCTGCTCAAGCCCGGCGGCAAGATCTTCATAACGACACCCAATTCCCTGCAGTTGATGAGCGTCTTTTCAGTGCTGAGACGGATCCTCACCTTCGAGGGCGTCGGCATAGACGTTCCGACCATTTTCAACACGGTGACCTACGGTCACCACTGGAAGGAGTATTCCCGCCGTGAGATCCGGGAGTATTTTGCCCTGCTGTCGCCGGACTTCGAGGTCAAGGTCGCGTCCTTCCTCTGGCGGCGATACCGATATTCAGCGGCCAATCCAAAGGACTGGCTGAGGCGGACGATCCGGTGGGCGGGCAACCGTTCAGGGGTGTTCGCCGAAGAGTTGGAGGCTGTCGTCAGCTTGCGGAACAAGACCGGCCTCGCCGTGGCGGCGCCGAGCTTTGGCTGACGGTGGGCCAGAAGACCTGAGCGCGGGCCGTCCCATGCGGCTGGCGATCGTCACCTCCCATCCCATCCAGTATTACGGGCCATTGTTCCGCGAATTGGCGCGGCGGCTGGAGGTGGAGGTTTTCTTCGCCCACAAGGCGACGCCCGCCCAGCAGGCGGCCGCCGGATTCGGCGCCGCATTCGAGTGGGACGTCGACCTGACGTCGGGCTATCCGCACCGTTTTTTGGCCAACGTGGCGCGAGATCCGGGCGTGCACCGGTTCGCCGGCTGCGACACGCCCGAGATCGGCGCGCATCTGCGGAGCGGCGGCTTCGACGCCTTGCTGGTGTTCGGCTGGCATTTGAAGAGTTCGGTGCAGGCGATCCTTGCCGCAAAGCGGTTGGGAATCCCGGTGATGGTGCGCGGCGACAGCCAGATCGAAACGCCCCGCTCGCTGCCCAAACGGCTGGTCAAGTCGCTCGGCTATCCCCTCCTGTTACGCGTCTTCAACGCCGCGCTCTATGTGGGCCGGCGTTCACGCGCTTATTATGCGCACTACCGCTATCCGGCCGAGCGGCTGTTCTTCTCGCCCCATTGCGTGGACACCGAATGGTTCGCAAGCCGCGCGACACCTCAGGCGCGTGACTCCGTGCGCACCGGGTTGGGCATCGCGCCGACCACCGCGGTCGTGCTGTTCGCCGGCAAACTATTGCCGTTCAAGCGTCCGCTCGACGTGGCCGAGGCGATCGGGCGACTGCGCAGCGCGGGACAGGATGTGCAGATGATGGTCGCCGGATCCGGGCCGCTACAAGCGGAGTTGGAAGCGCGCTGCGCCGCGCTCGAGGTTCCACTGCATCTGCTGGGTTTTCGAAACCAGACCGAGATGCCGCCTGCCTACGCCGCCGCCGACGCCCTCATGCTGCCCTCCGACGGCAGGGAGACGTGGGGCCTCGTCTGCAACGAAGCGATCGCCTGCGGCACACCGATCGTGGTCTGCGAGGCGATCGGTTGCGCCCAAGACCTCGCGGTCGAGGGCCGGGCGGGTCGGGCTTTTCCGCTCGGCGATATCGCCGCCGCCGCCGAGGCCCTTGGGCAGACCTTGCGCGAGCCGCCCTCCAGGGAGGCCTTGCGAGCCGTCTCACGCGCCCACGGCCTCGCGGCGGCGGCGGACGGTATAATGGCCGCGCTTGGAGCCTTGACGACATGAGCGTCGGCTGCGAATTCTCTCGCCCGCGGGCCCCCGGAGCGTTAATTCCTGCGTGCGATCGTACGGGATCGCCGAGCGCGTTGGTGAGGCCTTTTTCTCGATGACCCTTTCGGCCCCCGCGCCGTCCGGCGCCCGCACGCTTTTCCAGAGCACGCGCCGCAAGCTGGGCATGTCCAAGGCCAGCGCTTCGGCGGCGCTGGCGGTTGTTTGCCTGGCTGGTCTCGGCGCCGTGATAAGCCCAAGTCCGCTCGCCGTGTTCGGCTCCGGCGTCGCGCTGGCGGCGCTGTTCCTGCTGCTGTGGCAGGACAACGAGCCGCCGATCCTGCTGTTTCCAGCCATCTTCCAATGGCTTGCGGTCGCCATGAAGCCGCTGATGACGATCTATGCCAAGGTCCCGCTGGACACCCTGTCGGAGTACGATCAGCGACTGGAGCCTGGGGTCTACCTGGGCCTGTTCGCCGTGGTCGCGCTTGGCCTGGGCCTCAGGGTCGGCGCCGGCAAGCCCAAGATAGACTGGAACACCGCCCTGCGTAACGAGGCGGCGATGGTGACCCGGGAGTCCATGCTCAAGGTGGCCGTGGGCGCAATCGCTCTCGGGCACGCCATGTACTTTTTGATGCGATTCGCCGGGCCCCTGTATCAGCTGGCCTATGCGGGCGCCGGCGCACGGTTCATCGGCCTCTTCGCCCTGGCCTACTGGGCGTTCAGCCGCGGCTCGGGGTATTTCTACCTATTCCTCGTCCTGGTGGTCGAGGTCGGGATCGGCGTGACCGGCTTCTTCTCAGACTTCAAGGCCCCGATTTTCGTCGTCGGCTTCGCCATATTGGCGGCACGCCATCGGATTCGATTCAAGGATGTTGCGATCCTCGGGGCCTTATCCGCCGTGCTGATCGTCATGGGCTCGTTCTGGTCCTATGTGAAGGTCGACTATCGGACCTATGCCAGCGGCGGCACCAATGAGCAGGTGCTGAATGTGTCCCTTTCGGATCGGCTGGACTACCTGGGCAATGAGATCGCCCACTTCGACGGCACGCGCTTTGCCGCCGGCCTCGACCAGATGCTTCGCCGACTCAGCTACATCGACTTCCTGGCCGCGACCATAGACCACGTCCCGGACGCCGAGCCGTTTGAACATGGCGCACGCATCGGCAGGACGCTCATCCACATCATCACGCCTCGCGTGTTCTTTCCCGACAAGCCGCCGACCGAGTTCGACACCGACGTGACGCTCAAGTACACGGGCCTGCCGCTCCGGTCTTATGGCGGCACCTCGATCAGCATCGGATATCTCGGCGAGCTCTACATCGATTTCGGGCCCGTGGGTTCCGTGATCGGCTGTTTCCTGGTCGCGGCGGGGTTCGGCCTTGCCTACCGCCTGATCCGAGGCAGGAGCAATGGTTCGGTGCTCCTGCTTTACGGCGTGCGATCCATGGCGGTGTTGACGATACTGCCGTTCGACATCGCCTTGATCAAATACATAGGGGGCGCCACGACCGCGTTTATCGCCGCCTATCTGCTTCAGCGCTACGTCCTGCCCCGCCTCTCCAGGCGGTTGCGTTGGCAGCGACCCGCGGCGGCGGCGCCGCCGGCCTATCGGCCGGGCTACGCTGTTTGAAAGTGTTGCAAGTCGCGGCCGGGCTCGACGAGCGCGGCGCGGGGCCGTCCTATAGCGTTCCTCGCTTGGCCCTCCACCTGCGGGCCGCGGGCACGGATGCAGAGCTGCATTGCGTGCGGGGCTGGCGTGCGCCGCCCAATCCTGACCTTCGGCCAACGCCGCATCGACACTCCCAGGATTTCGCCGGCCTGCCCATCGTCGGCGGACTTTGTTTCTCGTCCGGCCTCGACCGCCGGCTCCGCCAATCGCGGCCAGGCGACATCATTCACGCTCATGGCCTTTGGCTGATGCCCAACGTCTACCCCGCCGCGGCCGCGCGCCACACCGGAGCCTCTATGGTGCTGTCGCCGCGCGGCATGCTCGGCCCGGCGGCGCTCAACTTCTCCAGCATGCGCAAGTCCCTGTTCTGGCGACTGCTGCAGGCCAGGGCGGTGGCGGCGGCGCACTGCCTGCACGCCACCAGCGAGTCCGAGTGGGCCGAAATCCGCGCCCTGGGCCATCGCAATCCAGTCGCGATCATCCCCAATGGCGTCGATATCGCGGCGACGGAAAAGCCGCAGTTCCATGGCGATCGCGTGCTGCTGACGCTCGGCCGCATCCATCCCAAGAAGGGCCTGGCCCATCTCATTCGCGCCTGGGCCGCGGTCGAGGCGGCTTTCCCTGACTGGCGGCTGCGGATCGTCGGGCCGGACGAGGACGGGCACGCGGCGACCCTGCAGGCCCTGGCGCGCGAACTCGGCGTTCAGCGCATCACCATAGAGGATCCGCTGTTCGACGACGCCAAGCTCGCCGCCCTCCAGGGCGCCGAAATCTTCGTGCTCCCCACCCTCAATGAGAACTTCGCCTTGACCGTCGCCGAGGCCCTGGCCGCCGGCACGCCGGTGATCGCCAGCAAGGGATCGCCCTGGCAGGGGCTGGAGGCTCGCGGCTGCGGCTGGTGGGTCGATGTCGGCTCCGAGCCCTTGGCCGCGGCCCTGGCGCACGCTCTGGCGCAACCGGCGCCGGCGCTGCGAGCGATGGGCGAAAACGGGCGACGCTGGATGGCCGCCGACTTTTCGTGGCGGCACGTAGCTGCGCGGATGATCGAGGTCTATGACTGGCTCACCGTGGGCGCCGCACAGCCCAGCCACGTGCGACTGAGCTGAGCCCATGTCGTTCCTGACTCAGGTCACGCCCCTCATCCTTACGTTCGACGAAGCGCCAAACATCGCCCGCTGCCTGGAACGGCTGGACTGGGCGGCGGACATCGTCGTGCTCGACAGCGGCAGCACAGACGCCACCCAGGCGATCTGCCGCGCGCATCCGCGCGTGCGGCTGTTCGTGCGGCCGTTCGACGACCACGCCAGCCAATGGAACTACGGCCTGGAGCAGACCGGCATCGCCACGCCTTGGGTGCTCGGCCTGGACTGCGACTACATGGTGACAGTTGAGGCGACGCGGGAGATCGACGTCCTGACGCCAAGCCAGGACATCGGTGGATACTGGACCCCATTCCGGTACGCGATGCTTGGTCGGATCCTGCGCTCGGGCATCTATCCGCCGGTGATCGCCCTGTTCCGCCGCGGCGCTGGGCGTTACGTTCAGGACGGCCACACCCAGCGGATGGCCGTCGATGGGGCGGTGGGGCGCTTGCGGGCGCCGTTCATTCACGACGACCGCAAGCCGTTCTCGCGCTGGGTGCGATCTCAGATCGCCTATGCACGCCTGGAGGCGGACAAGCTGGTCGCCGCCCCGCCGTCCGGTTTCCGAGGCTGGCTGCGCACCCGCACGCCGTTCGCCGTGTTCTCGGTCGGCTTCTACTGCCTGATCGTCCGGGGAGGATTGTTCGACGGCCCCGGCGGCTGGCTCTATGGGCTACAACGCATGATCGCCGAGGGTTTGATCTCGGCCGCCTATCTCGACAGCAAGCTGAGGCGCGCTATTTCGCCAGCCGATCGATGATCGCAGACGGCGGCAGTCTTCTTTCGACCTGCTTGCCCAGTTCGATCAACGGAGCCTCCACGAGGCGGTAGCAGAGCGCAGCCAGGCCGATCACGCCTGTGACCATCGCCGCTTTGGCGGGAATGCTGCCGAGGATGGCGCGCTCGCCGAACACGGCGTTCACCGTCAGCAGCAGCGGGATATGGACCAGGTAGATGGAATAGGACCATCGCCCGAGCGCCTGCAAAGGGGGCGTCGAGAACAGGCCTTGGGCCGATGCCCCGAACCAGATGGCGAGCGCCGCGAATGCCGGGAAGGCGGCTGCGAGTGTCGGGTGCATCCCGGCGGTCGCCATCACCAGCACGGCGAAACCGAAGGCGACGAGCGAAATCCCCGAGGCGGTGCGCGAGGCGGGCGGCAGGCTGTGGCGGCGGAGCAGGAACAAGAGCGCGCCGGCCAGCAGGCCGCTGGCGGCGCGCCACGCCATATGGTCGGGACCCGCGGCCAGGGCGAAGGTGGTGTAGGACTGGATCGCCAGCGCCGCGCCGAACAACAGCCATAGGGCCAGCCGGGGCCAGCCGGCCGCGCGCCCGACGAACAACAGGCCGACGGCCGGAAAGAACAGTTCGAACGGGATCGACCAGGAGACCATGTTGATCGACTTGAGGCCGAGCAAGGACTGCACCATCAGCAAGTTGGCGGCGATGGTCCAGGCGCCCCAGTCCAGACGCGAGGTCAGCGCGAGCGCAACAGCTGTACTGAGCAGGAACATCGGCGCCAGTCTAAACAGCCGCTTCACCTCATAGGCCCGCGGCCCGGGCGGCCGGCGCAGGAACGACTGGCAGAGCACAAAGCCGCTCAGCATGAAGAAGAAGTCGACGCACAGGCCCCAGACC
>JAODND010000101.1 GCA_025465465.1 Frankiales bacterium
GCCGTCCGCGAGGGCCGCCAGCCGGGCAGCGGCCGCGCCCGCGGCGGCCGGGTTGCCGCGGGCCAGCTCGACCTGGACCAACGCCGCGAGGATCGGGGCCGCTCGCAGCACGTCGTCGACGAGCTCGGCGAGCCCGCGGCGCAGCACCGCCGCCGCCACGTCGGGGCGCCCCTGCCGGAGATGGAGCAGGGCGAGCGGTGCGCTGCTCGTCACCCGGTCCTCGAACGGCGCGAGCAGCTCGGCGGCCTCCTCGAGCCGGCCCTGGTCGAGGCGCAACGTGGCCAGGTGGGCTGACGTGAGCGACCGGTGCGACAGGTAGGGGCGGTCGGCCGGCCCGAGCGCCTCGACGAGCTGCTCCTCGGCCTCCTGCCAGCGACCGGCGTTGCGCAGCACGGAGCCCCAGGCCATGCGGCAGTGGACATAGAGGGCGACCGGACGCTCGCCGAAGCCGTGCACCAGGTCCCGGGTCAGCTCCGCCCACCGCTCCGCCCGCCGGACGTCGGCCACGCGGTCGCAGGCGGTGAGCATCGCGCACAGGCAGAGCCCGCCGCCGATGGCGAGCGGCACCTCGCCGCTGAGGACGGCGGTCATCGCGGCCTCGAGGTCGGCGAAGCCCTCCTCGACCCGCCCCTGGGTCACGAGGGCCAGACCGCGGTCCGCCCGCGCCATCGCCTCCAGTGCCGGGTCGCCGAACGTGCGGGACAGGGCGAGCGCCCTCTCGGTCGCGGCGAGCAGGTGGGTCACGTCGGTGCGGTCGCAGGAGAGCAAGGCCAGCTCCCAGTAGCCCCACTCGACGCAGGGCCCGACCTGCTCGAGCAGGTCGCGCGCGCGCTCCGACCAGCCACGCCCCGCGTCCTCATGGCCGTGCCGCGACACCTCGATGCTCGCGAGCCGGATCGCTGCCCCTGCCGCGGCCTGCAGCTCCCCCCTCTCGCGCAACCCGCGGAAGGCACGCTGGAAGTGGTCCGAGGCGTCGTCGAAGGCGTCGTTGCCATAGAGCATCAGCCCGAGCAGGGCATGCCCGTGCGGGTCGCCGGCGGCGGCAGCGTCCGACGCGCAGGCGAACGCCCGGTCCATGTCTCCCGCGCTGAGCGCCGCGCTGGCTTCGGCCGTCGTCACGGCCGGATCGTAGGCCCGTTCAGACCCGCTTGGGGAGCGCGCAGCTGACGATCGTGCAGAGCGCCGCGAACACCGCCGTCACGTGCCAGGCGTCGTGGAAGGCACCCAGAGCGCCGGCAGGCGACGGCGCGCCGAGGACGGCGACGAGCACCGCGACCCCGATGACAGCTCCCAGCTGGCGGGCCATCGAGCTGACGGCGGACCCGACCCCGAACTGCGCGGGCGGCAGGCTCTGCGAGGCGGCAGCACCGAGCGTGCTGAAGGCCGCACCGATGGACACGCCGATGAGCAGCGAGGCGGGCAGGAACGTGGTCAGGTAGTCAGGGTGCGCGGTCGTCTGCCAGGCGTAGTAGAGCGAGCCGAGGGCGAACAGCGCGGCACCGGGGACGATGACGGTCCGGTAGCCGTAGCGGTCGGCCAGCCGGCCCGCGACCGGAGCGACGGCCGCTGCCACCAGCGGGCTCGGAAGGATCGCGACGGCCGTGCGCAGGATCGAGTAGTGCCAGACCCCGTTGAGGAACAGCACGTTGCAGAGGATCTGCCCGTAGAACGCCGTGCCGTACAGCAGCGTCCCGGCCGTGGCAGCGGTGAAGGACCTGTGCCGGAACAGCCGCACCGGCAGCGCCGGGTGGCTCGCGCTCAGCCCCCTGATGACGAGCGCCGGAGCCAGCGCGGCGGCGCCGGCGAAGCAGCCGACGGTGCGCAGGCTCCCCCATCCCCACGACTCGCCCTGCACCAGCGCCAGTGACAGCAAGCCGAACACGGAGGTGACCAGCGCGACGCCCAGCAGATCGGGCCGCGCGCCTGTCGAGCCGCGCGACTCGACGAGCAGCCGGCGGCCGGCGAACCACGCCACCGCGCAGAAGGGCAGGTTGACGTAGAAGACCCAGCGCCAGCCGGGGCCCTCGACGAGCAAGGCCCCGATGGACGGTCCGGTCGCCGCCGCCACGGCCCCGACGGCACCCCAGAGGCCAACCGCCGTCGCACGCTTGGACAGCGGGAACTCGGGCAGCAGCAGCGCCAGGCTGGCCGGCACCAGCAGCGCCCCGCCGACGGCCTGGACGGCCCGCGCCGCGACGAGGAGCGGGACGGTGGGCGCCACGCCGCACAGCGCGCTCGCCCCGGCGAACACGACCAGCCCGGCGAGGAAGACCCGCTTGCGGCCGCGGTCGTCGGCCAGGCCACCCGCGGTGACCAACAGGGCGCCGAAGACGACGGCATAGGCGTTCAGCACCCAGGACAGCCCGCTGCGGGTCACCGTCGGGAAGCTCGCGCCGATCGCCGGGAACGCGATGTTGACGATCGTCGCGTCCAGGAAGACGACGTAGACGGCGGCGGCGGACACCGCGAGCACCTTCCACGCGTGGCGCGTGATGCGGTCCTCGACGGGCCGAACCGGGCTGGCCAGAGCTGTCATGACACGTGTATAACAGTGTTATGACGCCGTTGTCCAGCGCGATCAGCGAGACTGCTCCTGTGACCGACGACACCGACACCCGCCGCCGGCAGGTGGTCGAGGCAGCCGCCAGGGTGCTCGCCGAGGACGGCCCGCACGGGCTGTCGCTGCGCCGGATCGCGACCGAGGCCGGCGGCTCGACCCAGATCGTCTACACGCTGTTCGGCGGCAAGCCCGGCCTCGCCGACGCCCTGTACGGCGAAGGCTTCCGCCGGCTCTCGCAGACGATGGTCGCCGCCCTGACCGCGGCCCCTCCGCCCGGCGACCCGGAGCGGCTGATGGCGCTGGGCCGCGCCTACCTCGCCTTCGCCGAGACGGAGCCCGCCTTCTTCGCCGTCATGTTCGGGCGTGCCATCGCCGGCTTCACGCCGACCCGCGACACCCGCGCCTCTGGCCGGGAGTGCACCTTCGGACTGGTCGTCCAGGAGGCGCAGGCCTGCCTCG
Organism: Frankiales bacterium; assembly: GCA_025465465.1. Taxonomy (GTDB): domain Bacteria; phylum Actinomycetota; class Actinomycetes; order Mycobacteriales; family SCTD01; genus RYN-111. The sequence continues at coordinate 3,020 of JAODND010000101.1, forward strand.
ACGCCGGGACGCTGGTGGGTCCCGATGCCGAGGACCTCGCCCGCATCTGCTGGGCCACCGGTCACGGCGTCGCCTCGCTCGACAGCGCCGGGATGCTGCACGCGGAGCACCGCGAGGCCTTCGTGGACCTCGCCCTGCGCACCCCGCTGGTCGCCCACCGCCCGCTGGGGTAGGAAGCGGGCATGACCTCACGCCAGAACACCAGCTTCCCGAGCAACGGCGGCACCGCCCACGGCTACCTGGCCGTGCCGGAGTCCGGCAGCGGCCCGGGTGTCATCGTCATCCAGGAGTGGTGGGGTCTGACCGACCACATCGCCTCGATCGCCGATCGGCTCGCCGCCGAGGGCTTCGTCGCCCTGGCTCCGGACCTCCTCGGCGGCAAGACCACGCACGACGCAGAGCAGGCCACGGAGCTGCTCATGTCGCTGCCCGTGGAGCAGGCCACCAAGGACCTGCGCGGGGCTGTCGACTACCTGCTCGGTCTCGACAGCGTGACCTCGGCGACCGTCGGTGCGATCGGCTTCTGCATGGGTGGCGGCTTCGTGCTGCTGCTCGCGGCCCAGGAGGGCGACAGGATCAGCGCTGCGGTGCCCTTCTACGGCGTCGGCCCGGGGGTGCCGAGCTCCTTCGAGGGCGTCAGGGCCAAGGTGCAGGGCCACTACGCCAAGGAGGACGGCATGTATCCCGTCGACCAGGCGAAGGCCCAGGAGGAGCAGATCCGCAAGGAGTCCGGCGCAGCGGTCGAGTTCTTCTACTACGACGCCGGCCACGCCTTCCACAACGACGAGAACCTCCTCGGCACCTACTCCCCCGACGACGCCAAGGTCGCCTGGGAACGAGCCGTGGCCTTCCTCAAGAGCACCGTGCGCTAACCGTCCGCGCGGACCCAGGCGGTCGTCGGCTTCTTCGTGGACGCAGCGGCAGCCGCGGGCGGCTCGGCTGCCGGCGGCTCGACAGGCACGCCGGCCTGCGCGAGCCACTCGCGCTGGGTCTCCAGCTGGGCCTCGACGTCACCCGTCGGGCGGCCGGCGGCCTGGGCGGCGGCAAGCTTCTTCTCGAGATCCGCGACCTTCTCCCGCAGCCGGACCACGAACGTCGACTCGGTGGTCTTCACGTGGGACGTGTCGGCCGTACCGCGGAACTTCTCCTCGACCTTGGCGAAGCGGTCCTCGAGCGACTTCATGACCTCGCGCGGGACCTTGCCGGCGGCATCCCACTTCTCCTGCAGCTGACGCAGCCGAGCCTTGCCGCCGGGCACCTCGAGGGCCTCGGCCTCGGCGAGGATCTCCTCCTTGACCTGCTGGTTGCCGCGGAACTCCTCGTCCTTCTCGGCGAACGCGGCGGAGCGGGCCTGGAAGAAGGTGTCCTGCGCGGCCTTGAACGCCCCCCAGAGGGTGTCCTCGACCTCGCGCGGTGCGCGACCGGCGGCCTTCCAGTCGGCCATCAGCGCCTTGAAGGCGTCGGCGGTCGGCTTCCAGTCGGTGGACGACGCCAGCTTCTCGGCGTCCTTGACGAGCCGCTCCTTGCGCTCCTGCGACACCGAGCGCTGCTTCTCGAGCGCCCCGAAGTGGGTGGTGCGACGCTCCGCGAAGCGGGCCCGAGCACCGGCGACCCGCTCCCAGAGGGCGTCGGCGCTCTTCTTGTCGACGCCAGTCACGCGCTTCCAGTCCTGCCCCAGGGTGCGCAGCCGCTCGCCGGCGTCCTTCCAGGACGAGCTCGCGGCGAGCTTCTCGGCCTCCTCGGCGAGAGCAGTCAGGACGGAGACCGCGTCCTCCCTCGCCGCGGCCCGCGCGAGCTTGTGCTCCTCGACGGCCGATGCCGTCTTCTCCAGGAGCGCGTCGACGCGTCGGCCGAGCGCGTCGAGGTCACCGACGGCAGCCGCGGTCGGCAGGCCCTCCTTGAGTCGCTCGGCGCTGGTGGCCACCTGCCCGGGGTCACCGTTGCCGCTGCGCAGCCGCGCCTCGAGGATGGTCACCTCGGTCGCCAGCTGCTCGTAGCGGCGCGCGAAGTGCGCCAGTCCCTGCTCAGGCGGTCCCGCATGCCAGGACCCGACGACGCGTTCGCCGTCGGCGGTCTTCACGTAGACCGTGCCGTCGTCGGTAACCCGACCCCACTCGCTCATCGCAGCGCTCCCCTTTGCTGTGTCGGGAACCATCCTCGCGCACGAACGCGTCGGCCTGCTCGACAGGACCCCCTCGCCAGGCAACCCACCGCCCATCCGGCGCGTCTTGAGGGAACATGAGCCCACCCCTGGCCGTTGTGCACCCGACAGCCTCTTTGAAGGACAGGACCCCTCGCCGTGCCCTCCGCGAAGAGAACGACCGTCCTCGTCGGTCTGCTGCTGACCGGACTGGCGTTCGGAGGCGGTGTCGGGTGGGCGATCGGGCACCAGGGCTCCCCCGCCGTACCCGCCGCCGCGGCCGCCCCAGTACCCACCCCGACTCTCGTCGCTCGGGGACTGGTGTCCGGCGCGGTCCCCTGGGACCGGCCCCTGGCGGTCGCGGTGACCGATGGCACGCTCCGCGCCGTCACCGCGACCGACCCTGACGGGCTGCCGGTCACCGGCACGCTGACCGAGACCGGCTGGACGTCGATCGGCACCCTGCTGCCCTCCTCGACCTACCGGCTGAGCGCCACCGTCGTCGACCGCGCCGGACAGGCCCACCAGCTGACCGTCGCCCCCCGGACGACGGCAGCGACGCACCTCCTCAAGGCCGTCCTTTCCCCCGGTGACGGCAACGTGGTCGGCGTCGGGATGCCGGTCATCATCACGCTGAACCGGGCCGTCGACGGCCACGCCGACCGACAGGCCGTCGTCGACCGGCTGAACGTCACCAGCACGCCGGCGGTCGCAGGCGCGTGGCGGTGGATGAGCGCCACGGAGCTGCACTACCGGGGCCCCGCCTACTGGTCTGCCGGCACGACCGTCCAGGTGCGTGCCGACTTCACCCGGCTGCACCTGTCCGATGGCACCTGGGGCAGCGGCACGCGCACCACGTCGTACTCGATCGGCGCCGCAGTCATCAGCACCGTCGACGTCACGAAGCACGTCATGACCGTCACCAAGGACGGCACGCTGCTGCGGACGGTCAAGGTCAGCACCGGGCGCGACCAGTACCCGACCAAGGGCGGCGTCCACCTCGTCCTCGAGAAGACCAAGCTGAAGACGATGGACTCCTCGACCGTCGGCATCCCCCGCAACGGGCCCGGCGGCTACTACGAGAAGGTCCCCAACAGCGTCCGGATCTCCTACGGCGGGGCCTTCGTCCACTCGGCCGACTGGAGCGTCCGCGACCAGGGCGTCCGCAACGTCAGCCACGGCTGCGTGAACATCTCGCCGGCGGACGCAGCCTGGTACTTCGACCTCGTCAGGCGCGGTGACGTCGTGAACATCATCCACGCGTCCGTCGGCCCGAAGCTGTCCGACCCGGGGATGTCCGACTGGAACGTGCCGTTCCAGAACTGGCCGAACTCCTGACAGACTCGCGATCGTGAAGATCGTGGCGGCGGTCCTGGGGGCGGCCCTGGTGCTCATGACCTGGGGCTCGGTCATCCGCACCCTCGTCGTGCCGCGCCGTCGCAGGGACCGCGTGACACTCGGCGTCGACCGGTTCGTCGACAAGGCCTACAAGCTGGCCACGATCCGTGCGCACAGCTATGCCACCCGTGACGAGCGGCTCGCCTCACAGGCCGCCACGACCATCCTGTGCCAGCTCGTGATCTGGCTGGGGCTGCTCTTCGTGGGCTTCGCGTTCCTGGTCATGCCGTTCCACGACCTCACCGTGCAGCAGGCGTTCGCGCAGGCGGGATCGTCGCTGTTCACCCTGGGCTACGCCGGTCCCGACGGCGCACCCCTGACGGCGATCGACTACCTCGCCGCGGCCAGCGGCCTCGTCGTCGTGGCGCTGCAGATCGGCTACCTGCCCAGCCTGTACGCCGCCTTCAACCGCCGCGAGACGGAGGTGACGCTGCTGTCCTCGCGGGCGGGCACGCCCGCGTGGGGACCCGAGATCCTCGCCCGCACTCGCTTCGGGTTCGGTGCCGAGGAGGACGGGGCGGTGATGGACGAGTTCTACCTGCAGTGGGAGCGCTGGGCCGCCGACCTCTCCGAGTCGCACACCAACTACCCGGTGCTGACCCGGTTCAGGTCGCCGACGCAGCTCGGCTCCTGGCTCGTCGCCCTGGTCGCCGTGCTCGACAGCGCGGCCCTCTGGATGGCGCTGGCGCCGTCGGGCGCGCCGACGGTGCAGGCCCGGCTCTGCCTGCGGATGGGCTTCCTCGCGTTGCGGTCGATCGCCGAGACCGTCGGGCTCGACGTCGACCACGACCCGCACCCAGACACCCCCCTGCAACTGACCTACGAGGAGTACCTCGCGGGCATCGCGCGGATCACCTCGACGAGCTTCCGCACCGAACGCAGCCCCGACGAGGCCTGGCCCGACTTCCGGGGCTGGCGGGTCAACTACGAGGCGGTCGCCTACGCCCTCGCCGAGCGGCTGGACGCCGTGCCGGCCCCCTGGACCGGCCCGCGCCGGGGCGTCGAGGCACCAGTGGCACCCGTCCGCCCGGCCAACCGCACGCCGACGCCCTACCCCGGCGACGCTCCGTCCTGAGCCCCCCGCATGCGCCAGACCGACGGCACGGCCAGGGTCGCCACCGCCAGCGCGAGGTAGGCGATCGCTCCGGCGACGATCACCTCGTTGATGCCGAACGCGCGTGCGAGCGGCGCGA
>JAODND010000114.1 GCA_025465465.1 Frankiales bacterium
GGGTACCCGCAGAGCTCCGCGATCGCCTGGCCGCTGCGGCCCGGGACCGCGGGACGACCACCTCGACGCTCATCCGCGAGGCCCTGGAGCGCTACCTGGCGTCCTGATCCAGCGTGATCTCGGCGCACAAAGTCCATGTGCATAAGGTTCGTGTCCCCCCTCGGACACGCAGAGTAATCATGTAGGTACTTGCAGTCGTAGCCCCGGATCTGCCTCCAGGTCGCGCCAGTCAGCGCGGACGGGGTAAAGAACGACGCTTCTTCGCTGTCTGCCTGGCGGCCGCCGAGAGCTGCGTCGCGACCGGCCCAAGGCGATGCGGACGAATGGTCATGCAGCCCGGTGAATGACCGGTGCCCAAAGCGTTACCGCTCATGCCGATGAGCGGACCTCCGCAACGCCGACAAGCGGACGCCCATGGGCTGCCCCCACATGCGGATTGCCGACTTTCGGGTGGCTAAGTGACGTCGGACTTGCCGATACCTCGCTCTGGTGCCACCCGGTCTATGCCCGCCAGACTGGGTTGCGAGCCACCGCGCCGCGGCGACACGGCCGCGACGACAGAACCATGCGACACGCTCAGGGTCTATCGCGAGCACTCACCGCCGAAAGGCTCCTACCGCGGCGATGATTTCACGCCGCACCAGTTCGGGCAGGTCAAGGGCGTTCAGGTCGCGCTGGGCAAGCCACTGCACGCATTGCTGAGGAGTCAGGTTCGCGTCGAGCATGAGCGCGAAGACCTCTACGGCGCTGGTTCTGGACATGCCCAGGGTCAGCAGCGACACCTCGGTCGTCGTAGAAACGCCGAGTTCGAGCAGCATCTCGATGTCGGCCTGCATGCCCTGCAGCAGGTCCTGTCGACCGGTTGCCGTCAGGTGCTGACGCAGGACGTCGAGGTAGCAGGCGAGGTACTTGGGAGCCAGGAAACGCGCGACGTTCTCGACGTCCTCCATCACGCTGCGAATCGTCGTCGGCACCGACTTGGGCTTGGGCTGTCGCTGCTGGTAGTCCAGCCGCTCGCTGACGAGTCGAGCGAGCGGGAGTCCCTGCATCCACATCACAACGAGGACCGCCAACTGGTTCTGATGGCCTGGCACGCCGAAGCCAGCGCCCATCGTCTCCTCGAGAAGCCCGAAGGCCCGGGCGTAGGCCCGCCACGCATCCCGCTCCTCAGGCAGCGCGAGTAGTAGGTCTTCAGCCCGCTCCGCCTCGAAGCGCTCAAGCAGCCGCTGCATGGACATCGGGCTCAGTCCGGCATGGCGCACAAGAATCGCCGCGGGCAGCCGCACGCCTGCGAGCGAGGACACGACAGCGGCGGCAACTGTGTCAGCAGTCGCTGACGACATCGCAAGGCCAGGGACGTCCTGCAGCGGGATACCGGCGGCCAGGCGTGCTGCCAGGAAGCTGTAGACCGCTTCGAGCTCGCGGCTCGGGGGTGGGGCCGGGGTCCCTGCGGCGATGTAGGCCAGCAGTTCGGTGGGATCGGCGAGCACGCTGGCAGCTTCGCGGCGTAGCCGCTGCCGGACACGCTTTCGCGGGGGCTCTGGCCAGCGGGTGGTGTCCGTCGTGTCTACGCACACGATGTTGCCTTCGAACTCCAGGCCCCATCGGCCAGCTCGGCCGGCGAGGTTCCAGAAGTCCGCGGGGGTCATCAGCTTGCTCTTGCCGCGGTGCGGGCCTCGGGCGAAGATGCTGCGGCAGGGGAGGTTCACGCCTTCGAGCAGCGTCGAGGTGCAGACCAGGAACCTGACCTTCTCCTGCTTGAACAGGTTCTCAATACCCGTGCGCACCAGCTGGGGCATGTTGCCGTAGTGGTAGGCGACCCCTCGCCGCAGCAGGCCCGCGAGGGCGTATCGGGGGCTGACGGTCTTCTCGACGAGTTCGATGAGCGCGGCGATATCTGTGTCCCCGGAGACGTCCGCGGATGGACCAAGGGCCTCATAGATGAGCCCGGCGTAGTGCTCGGCGTCCGCGGCGCCGTCCGCGTACACGAGGCTGCCGCCGACGTTCCGCCCGAGGGCGACGGCTACGAGGGGCAGTCGCTTGCCAGCTGGCGTGGGGCGGGCGTCGAGCTGGAAGGTGCCGAGCCGGCGATCGCCACCCGGGACCACGAGGTCCAATGTCCACTGTTGGGGATGCTGGGGGACCTGGTTGGCGTACAGCAGGTTTTGGGTCACCGTGACCGCGTGGCTGTCGACCGTGAGTGCCTTCGCGCCCAACGGCGCAGCGTCCAGCAACACCTCAGGGTCCTCCGCCAGCGGGGTGGCGAAGACGACCTGCGCTGACGGGTTGCGCCGGACGGCCTCGTCGAGCACTTGGTGGAGGAGCACGCCGCGGGAGCCGTCGCTGAGCTTGTGCGCTTCGTCGACGAACACCAGGTCGGTGCGCAGCAACGGCAGGCGGTGCTGCAGAACGTGGAGCCGTTCCTGCGTCAGCACGAAGACCTCAACGCGCTCCGTCCCGACGCCAGCGGACCACGGAAGCGTCCGCACTGGCACCTCTCTCGGGAGCTCGGCTGCCATCGCGCGACTCACCTCCTCCACGAGCGCCCGGGTCGGGACGACGGCGACGAAGCGGGCGACCTGGCCGTCTGCGCTGAGGGCCCGGTCAGCGAGCTCGCGGAACCAGCGCCGGACGATGAACGATTTGCCGGCCGAGGTCGGTGCGGAGGCGCTGACCCAGTCGGCGGACTCCACAGCCGTCCACAGATCGCGCTGGAAGCGGCTGACTGGAGTCGACGTGTTGTCCGGGCCAGGCACCACAAGTTCGAGCCTGCTGCGCACGATCTCCATGCGTAGCGGAGCTGGGTAGCTCGCGAGATCCTCCTCGCCGATGCGGCCACGGCTCCGCGCCAGGCGCAGCGCCGGGCTGTTGCCGACGCGGTCCAAAAGCAGCACGGCGGCATCGCGGTGCGTCTCGTCGGCGTCCGCGGCCAGCATCGCCGTCTGCATCACGCGCAGGGCCGCGTCTAGAGCGGCCTCGTCCTGCGACAGGGCCAGCACACTCGCGCATGACAGCAGGAAAGACCAGTCGACGGCTTCGCCATCCCCGGGTGCGCCGAGCAGGTCCTGGGTCACACGCTGGGCGGCTGCCGTCGAGTAGTTGCGCACGAAACGTTCGGAGGCCAGCAGGTCAGCCGCCAGACGGGAAACGGTCACAGGAACAATGCCTGTCGGACGGCGTCGCGGTACGCAGCAACCGACGGGAAGGGGACGCAGAAGATCTCAAGCTCGATCTTATCGAGCTTCGACAGCCCAACCCGGCGTCCCACCGTCTTCGCCCAAGCATCAGCCGCGACGCGTACTCGCGTCTGCACGTCCTCGTCGCCTTTGAGGACGTCGGGGTAGTCGGCGTGGTCGAAGCCGACCAGGCACGCTCCTCGGTACTCAACCCGGGCGCTGCGCGCGTCGCCCTCGTCGAAAAACGCGCGCAGCGCGAGCGTCAGCTGCTCGTCCTCCAACTCAGCGTGGTCCCGCAGCAGCAGCATGTCTCTGCGGACCGCCTTGGATCCACCGAGCAGGAAGCCGGCCAAGCTGTCGAGGCACTCTCGGACGGCATCCGTTGGGTCGGCGTAGAGCTTCGACTCGCCCCAGTACAGCGCGAGCCCGCCGTCAGGCTTGGCCATGGCGTGGACCCCGTCTGCGCCGTGCACGTGCATCTGCGAGCTGGTCTTCAACGGCATCTTGCACAGCACCTGGGGCACTCTCAGCACGACCTCGAGCAACATGTACAGCAGGAGCTCGCCGCCCTCACCGGAGTTCGTCAGGGACGTGAAGAGATCCCGCGCCTCCTGCTGAAGCCGTCCCAGCTGCAGGGTGGAGCCGTCGTCGAGCAGCGCACGCTTCGCCTCATCGATCCTTGTGCGAGGGATACAGAAGTCGACGACCGCGGCGGCAAGGAGCCGGGTCAGCTCTTCAACGCGAGGGCTGCCGTCCGGTCCGCACACGACGAAGTGAGTCCGGACCGTGGCCCGGGTTCCCTCGACCTGCGCCGGGGGGCCGTAATGGTGCAGGCAGGCGTCCATCGACTCAGCGCGACCGCGGGCAGCCGCAGCCAGCGCCTTCGTGAGCCAAGCGTGCTCGCCCAGGCCGGCAGCCACCACCTGCGCATCCGTCGGCTCGGTCATCGGCGGGCGTAGCACCTGCTGCGCACAGGACGGCTCATCGCAACGCCTCCTGTTCTCGAACCACCCAGTGTTAGGCCGGGAGGGCGTCATCCGCGAGACGCCACGCCGAGTAGATGCGCTACACAGGCACGAGGGCGGGGGCGGCGCGGCGGCCCGCCCTAATCGTCAGCCGCCAAGTCGCGACGACGCAGGGCCGCCCAGATGAGCATGTCGGGGCAGCGGTGCAGCAAGCGGTCGCACAAGCACATGGCGCTGGCCATTGCCTGTAGCCCGTGCCCCGAAGGGAAGGGTCGGGGCTCGACCCCTACCCTTCGAGCGGGGGCGGCGGACGCAGCCGCAGGCGTGATCCGCGGGCCCCCGTCCGTCATGCGGCCCACTCTTGCGCGCCCCTCTGACACCAAGCATCTCGGGTCAGGCCAGCAGGACGAGGACCTTGCCGACGCTGCGGTCCAGTCCCGTGCCGCAGGCCGGGCTTGCCTGCGCTGTCGCCCAACGCCTATGCAAGGACGGCGGCGCCGACACAAGGACCGCTCGGTCTGCTCCGAGGCTGGTGCGCGCCGACTGCTCGAGAGAGTCGGGCAATGCCGGTAAGCCGTGGTGTCTCCTCGCCGTTCAGCGGCTGAGCGTCCCACCAAGCAGGGCGCCCATGTCGGGGCTGCGGCTTCCCGGTCGAACAGCAGTGAGCCGTGGCCGAACCCGGCTCGGCACGCGGTGCGAACGTCCGCTCATGCCGCTGAGCGAGCCTCGGCGCCAGTGCATAGGTATGCAGTCGCACCTGTTCGATAGTGCTGCCTGGCCGCTTCGACCCGGCTGCACCGAACAGCGAAGAACGACAGCTCTTCGCCAGCAACAGCCGACCAGTCGCTGCGTCCGCGAGACGGTCAGCATTCACCGAGTGTCCCGGCATCTCATCAGCTGCGCGGCAGGCAGCAACTCCAACCTCGATCGAGCCATCCACAGAAGAGCATCCGGGACACGATCGGGGACGTCCCGGATGTAGAACCGCACGATGAACCGTGTTGCCAAGTTCGTATTGTGTAGCGCACAATGACTGCGCCGGTGGTCGTACGGTTCACCCAGTCCGCGCGTCGGCATCGGACCGGCAAGGCCCGCGCTATGCACGTCATCAACACGATCGAGCCCGAGGTGATCCCCGCCGATGACACCAACCGGAACAGGCTGCTCTGGATCGGCCCAGACGATCGCGGCGTGGATCTGGAGATCGTCGCCATCGTCGAGCCCGACTGCCTCCTGGTGATCCACGTCATGCCCCACCAGTTCCGCGGGAGCAGCTCATGAGCCGCAAGTACGTTGCCGGCCCCGACATCGATCTCGACGTCGAGATCGTCAAAGACAACAAGGGCCGACGGATCACCGAGCGTCGCGCGCAGGCAATCGCCGGCGAGACGCTGGCCAAGGCCGGCGTCGGACGGCCCTCCTTGACCGGGCCGGGGACCCACTCCCCCGAGATCAAGGCCCGGGTACCCGCAGAGCTCCGCGATCGCCTGGCCGCTGCGGCCCGGGACCGCGGGACGACCACCTCGACGCTCATCCGCGAGGCCCTGGAGCGCTACCTGGCGTCCTGATCCAGCGTGATCTCGGCGCA
>JAODND010000021.1 GCA_025465465.1 Frankiales bacterium
ATCGCCAACAACAGCCGCGACCTGCTCCTGCAGGTCGAGCGGGCCCTGGCGCGGCTGGACGCCGGCACCTACGGGCGCTGCGAGAACTGCGGTGACCCGATCCCGAAGGCCCGCCTCCAGGCCTTCCCGCGCGCCACGCTGGACGTGAAGTGCAAGCAGCGCGAGGAGCGGCGCTGAACCGTCCCCGGGTCCTGCTCGTCCTGGTGGCACTGCTCACGGTCGCCCTCGACGCGGGCACGAAGGCCCTCGTCGTGGCGCGGCTCGAGGGCAAGGACTCGGTCCGGTTGCCCGGCGGCGCGGTCACCTTCGTGGTGTCGCGCAACAGCGGTGCGGCATTCTCCTTTGCCGAGGGACTGACCCTGGTGTTCACCGCGGTCGCGGTGGCGGTCATCGCCTACATCGTGCGGACCCTGCCTCGGCTGCGCTCCGGCTGGTGGGCGCTCACCCTCGGGCTGCTGTTGGGGGGCGCCCTCGGCAACCTCATCGACCGGCTGACCCGTGCTCCCGGCTTCGGCCGCGGCCGAGTCGTCGACTTCATCTCCGTACCGCATTTCGCCAGCTTCAACGTCGCCGACAGCGGCATCACGATCGGGGCCGCGCTCGCGATCCTGCTCTCGTTCCGCGGTATCGAGGTGGACGGAACGCGCAAGCAGGCAGACTAGAGAGGTGAGCACGGACCGAAGGAGCCTTCCCGTGCCGGAGGGCCTCGACGGCCTCCGGCTCGACGCCGCGCTGTCGCGGTTGTTCGGCCTCTCCCGGACCACAGCGGTCACGATCATCGAGAGCGGCGGGGCGAGCCTCGACGGCAGGATCCGCGGCAAGTCCGACCGGGTGCTCGCCGGGTCGGTGCTCGAGGTCGACCTGCCTGGGCCGGCGTCGACCACGTTCTCGCCGCCGCAGGTCGTCGACGGCCTGCGGGTGGTCCATGAGGACGACAGCATCATCGTCGTCGACAAGCCGGTCGGCGTCGCCGCCCACCCCTCCGGCAGCTGGGAAGGCCCCACCGTGATCGGCGGTCTCGCCGCCGCCGGACACCGGGTGTCGACGAGCGGTGCCGAGGAGCGGCAGGGGGTCGTGCACCGCCTCGACGTCGGCACCAGCGGCCTCATGGTGGTCGCGAAGAGCGAGCATGCCTACACCGTGCTGAAGGACGCGTTTCGCGAGCGGACCGTCGACAAGCGCTACCACACGCTCGTCCAGGGTCACCCGGATCCGATGACCGGCACGGTGGACGCGCCGATCGACCGGCACCCGACCTCGGCATACAAGTTCGCCGTCGTCGCGGGCGGCCGCGACAGCGTCACGCACTACGCGACGATCGAGGCCTTCCGGCACGCGACCCTGCTGGAGATCCACCTCGAGACCGGCCGCACCCACCAGATCCGGGTGCACATGGCGGCGCTCAAGCACCCGTGCGTCGGCGACATCACGTACGGCGCCGACCCGACCCTGTCGAAGAAGCTGAAGCTCGAGCGGCAGTGGCTGCACGCCGTGAAGCTGTCCTTCGCCCACCCCGACGACGGTCGATGGGTGTCGTTCGACAGTCCCTACCCGGCCGATCTCCAGCTGGCTCTCGACACGATCGCGGCGATGTCGTGAAGCTGAGGGAACTCGATGACAACGCCGAGCGGCAGCTCGCGTCGCTCGACCAGCGCTTCGTCGCCGCGGCGGCCCCGAAGGTGGCCAAGGCCGTCGACGAGCTCGGCCACGCGGTGCGGCGTACCAGGAAGGCGGCCGCGGGCCTTGCCCGCGAGGTGGACCTGCGCGACCTCAACGCCCTCGACGTGAAGTACGCGACGAGGGGACCGCTGGCGTTCTTCCGGGAGGTGCCGCAGCTGCTCGCCGTCATCACGGGCATCGTCTTCATCGTCGGCACACTCACGGCCGCGCACGAGTTGCAGTCCCGCCAGACCTCCGCGGACCAGACCGTGCAGCCACCGACCGACGGTGCCTCGACGCCGGGCTCGCAGCAGCAGGTGCTGTCGCTCGGGCCGACGATCGGCAAGCCGGCGTCGACCTACCTGACCTATGCGGCCACGAGCCTCACCGAAGCGGCGACGAGTGCACCTGACGACCAGCGGCTCGCGATGGTGTCGCTGTCCGCCTACTACCGGCCGCTGCAGGCGAGCAGCATCCTGTCCGGCTATGTCGTCAACCGCGCCTGGGTGCGCGACACCGGTGCCGGACGCACGGCGCCGTCGATGCCGGTGGAGGTCAGCGGTGACCTCGGCAGGCAGCTCACCGCGTTCTACGCCAGGACAGCCCAGGGCCAGGGGGATGCCGCGACGCAGTACCAGAAGCTCGCCGACACGACCGACGAGACGCATTACAAGACGTTCTACGAGCAGTTCGCGAAGCTCTCCCGCGCTCAAGCCAAGGCGTTCGGCCATGACTGCGCCTGCGCCTACGCGTTCGTCGTGTCGGCGACACCCACGCAGCTCCTGTCGCTCCGGTCCCGACCGGGGATCCGGTCCATCGAGGTGGCCGGACGAGGCGCGCGGCTCTCAGACCTCGACATCAGCACCCTGCTGCCGGAGGTCAAGGGGATCGTCCCCAACCCCGCCGCGCTGGCCGACCCGCCGTCGTGATCGCCCGGCTCGCCGAGGCCGCGGACCTACCGGCGGTCTTCGCGCTGCGCCACGAGGTGTTCGTGATCGGGCAGGACGTGCCGGAGGACCTCGAGCGCGACGACCTCGACGTGCTCTCCGACCACGCGGTCGCGATCGTCGGCGGCGAGGTCGTCGGCACGGGCAGGTTGCTCCCCGATGGGACGATAGGGCGGATGGCGGTGGCGTCGTCCGTCCGTGGGCAGGGCATCGGCGCCGCGGTGCTCGGCGTCCTCGAGGAGCAGGCCCGCCAACGCGGCTTCCCCGCGGTCGAGCTGCACGCGCAGGTGCACGCGCTCGGCTTCTACGACCGCTACGGCTACGTTCCGTGCAGCGAGGTCTACCTCGAAGCCGGGATCGAGCACCAGTCGATGCGCAAGGAGCTCACGTGAGCAACCTCGATGTGGTCAACCAGTTCCTCAAGGTCTGTGCCAAGCGGGACTACTCCGCCGCCCACGGGCTCGTGACCGACGACCTCGAATACCAGAACATGATGCTGCCTGCCGTGCACGGCAAGCAGGCGATGAGCGACACCTGCGACATGCTGCTGTCACTGTGCGAGGACTCCGAATGGCTCGTCCACCACGAGGTCGCGAGCGGTGACCTCGTGATGAACGAGCGCACCGACCGGTTCCTCAAGGACGGCGCCTGGCACGACCTGCCGGTCGCCGGCGTCTTCCAGCTCCGGGACGGTCTGATCTCGAGCTGGCACGACTACTTCGACCTGCAGACCGCCATGGCAGCGCTGTTCCCGGAAAGCCCTTAGGGCACGGGGATGTCGGGCAACCCGCGGGCGACGTCCCAGGCCCGGGTGTCCGCTGCCGTCGTGGCCAGCGGCGTGGTCGGCATGCCCATGGAGAGCGCGGCCGCGGCGCTCCGCCGGAACATGACGTCCCACGTCTCGTCGGGCAGCACGAGCGGGAAGCCGGGCTTGGGCTCCTTCTCCACGAGCTCCTCGGCGCCGCACACCCGGATGAGCTCGGCCAGCGTCACGGCCGGCTGCGGCCCGACCGCGTTGTAGATACCTGTCTGGTCCTTCTCGAGCAGCAGGACGACCAGACGCGCCAGGTCGCGCGCGTCGATGACCTGCACGGGCTGGTCGAGACGCCCTGGCACCTCGACGGTTCCCGTCGCCCTGGTCCAGTAGGTGAACCGCTCCGTCGGGTCGTGCGGTCCCGCGACGATCCCCGGCCGCACGATGGTGGCCCGGTCACCGTGCAGGTCCTGCACGTCGTCCTCGCAGGCGACCTTCAGGGGTCCGTAGGTGTCTCCATCCACGACCTCGGACTCCCGGTGTGGCGGAAGCCGCGGACTGTCCTCGGTCATGCCGTCGCCTGCGGCGGTGCGGTCGTAGACCGAGCCGGTGCTGATGAACAGGTATCGCCCGGTCGACACCGCCGCAGACGCCTCCCGGACGTGCCGCGGCACGTACGCCGACACGTCGACGACGGCGTCCCACGAGGTGCCGGCGATGCTCGCGTAGTCGCCGGCATCCCGGTCGCCGGTCGCTCTCGCCGTACCGGGAAAGAGGTCGGCACCGGTCTTGCCGCGCGTGAACAGGGTCGAGGTGTGGCCGCGATCGAGCAGGTCCTGCACAATCGCGCGACCGACGAAGGAGGTGCCGCCCAAGACGAGAACATTCATGGGATCGGACACTAGGTCACGCAGAACTCGTTGCCCTCGGGGTCCTGGAGCGATACGCCGTAGTGGTCCTCGTACTCGTTGAGCACCCTCAACCGGATGGCACCCGCGGCCTCGAGTCGCCGTGCCCGTTCCTCCACGACCAGGATGCGCTCCGGTTTCGGCAGGCCGCGGCCGACGACCACGTCCAGGTGGACCCGGTTCTTCGCTGCCTTGCTCTCCGGAACCACCTGGAACCAGATGGCCGGCAGGTTGCCCTCGGGGTCCCGGATGCGATCCTGACAGTCGTCGTCGCCGAGCTCGTCCTCGGGGATGCCGATGTCGAGGTACCAGTCGCGCCAGGTGGCGTGGCCCTCGGGCGGCGGTGCGGGCTCGTAGTCGAGCGCGAGGCACCAGAACCGCACCTGCGCCGCAGGGTCTCGGCAGTCGATGGTGATCTGCAGTCCCGTCATGCTGTGCCACCGTAGTGGGGTGCCTCGACTGATCCTGCTGCGTCATGCCAAAGCCGAGCCGCACCGCACCGACGACCACTCCCGGGTGCTCGCCCCGCGCGGCCGTGCCGACGCGGAGGCCGTGAAGGCGCTGATGGCGTCACTGTCCCCGGAGCAGGCAGTCGTCTCGACCTCGGCCCGGACCCGGGAGACGTGGGCGCTCGCCGATCCGGGCGGCGTGCTCGCGGTCTTCGACGAGCGGGTCTACGAGGCGTCGGTGGACGACCTGCGGGAGGTGCTGGGGGAGGTGATCGTCGGGTCCGCGGTGCTGGTGGGTCACAACCCCTCGATCGAGCAGCTTGCCTGGGAGCTCGAGCCGAACGACGACACGACCCGCGGCATGCGCACGTGCGGGGTGGCGGTCTTCGAGGTCGCCGACTGGACACTCGGCGGCGCCCGCATGACCGCCTGGCACTGACCGTCGAGGGGTCCCTCCGGAAAGTCACCGCCGGGCGACCCGACGGCACCGGTCGCACGCTCAGCGTGGCCGATCTCTGACCGCCCAGGCGTGAAGAAGTGGAGGGAGGGGTGCTTGGCTCAGTCGAACCAGGGGGCGACCCAGGCTTCGGGGGCACCGGTGAGCTTGGCGATGTGCTTGGGCAGCTTGCCCGTGGCGATGTCGGCCAGGCTGACGTTGCTCAGCACGCCCCGCAGGGCAGCCCGGACCGCGACCCAGACGTCGAGGAGCGGCTCGGCGGAGCCGTGGTACTCGACCTGCTCGGGTCGCTCGCCCCGCACGAGCGCCATCGGGCCCTCGACCGCCCGGATGACATCCGCGACGGAGATCTCGGAGGCCGGCTTGGACAGCCAGTAGCCGCCGTGGGCGCCGCGGCGGCTCTTCACGAGGCCGCTGTGCCGCAGCTCGGACAAGATCGCCTCGAGGAACTTCGCGGGGATCTGCTGGGCGGTGGCGATGGACTCGCTGGTCACCGGGAACTCCGAGCTCGACGCGAGCTGGATCGCGGCGCGCACGGCGTAGTCGGCCTTCGCGGAGATATGCACGTCACCATCCAACCCTGCCGGTGCGTCGGCCGAAAGTTGTCCCCCCTCCGTGCCAAACTGGTGCCTCCCGCAGAGCACGGCCCGCCTTCCCCTCGGACCGCCCTGTACCACTGGCGCAACCTGGAGTGACTGAGCGTGGCTGACTCGTTCGTGCACCTGCACGTGCACACCGAGTACTCCATGCTCGACGGCGCGGCACGCCTGGACGACCTGTTCAAGCGCACCCAGGAGCTCGGGATGCCGGCCATCGCCATGACCGACCACGGCAACGTGTTCGGGGCCTACGACTTCTGGAAGAAGGCCAAGGGCTACGACATCAAGCCGATCATCGGCAGCGAGATGTATGTCGCCCCGGCCTCGCGGTTCGACAAGACCCGGCACCGTTGGGGTGCCGGCGGCGAGGACGACATCTCCGGTGGCGGCGCCTACACCCACATGACGATGCTCAGCACCTCCACGAAGGGCATGCACGCGCTGTTCCGGCTCTCCAGCCTGGCGAGCCTCGAGGGCTTCTACTACAAGCCCCGCGTCGACAAGGAGCTGCTCGCCGAGCACGCGGTCGACCTGATCGGCACGACCGGGTGCCCCTCCGGCGAGATCCAGACCTACCTGCGGATGGGGGAGTACGACAAGGCCAAGCGCTCCGCCGGGGAGTTCCGCGACATCTTCGGAGCCGAGAACTTCTACTGCGAGCTGATGGACCACGGCCTCGAGATCGAGCGGCGGGCACAGCGCGACCTGATCCGGCTGGCCAAGGAGTTGGCCATCCCGTTCATCGCGACCAACGACCTGCACTACGTCGACCAGGCGGACGCCAAGGCGCACGAGGTGCTGCTGTGCGTCCAGTCCGGCAAGACGATGGCCGACCCCAACCGCTTCAAGTTCGACGCGCACGACTTCTATGTGAAGTCGCCGCAGGAGATGCGCTCGTTGTGGAGCGAGTTCCCCGACGCCTGCGACAACACGCTGCTGATCGCCGAGCGGTGTGAGACGAGCTTCAACGAGGGCGCCGACCTGATGCCCCGCGTCGAGGTCCCCGACGGCTGGACCGAGCAGACCTGGCTGCGGCACCTGGTCCACGAGGGCCTGCGGGAGCGGTTCCACGGCCAGGTCCCCGAGGGCCACGTCGTGCAGGCCGACTACGAGGTCGACGTCATCTGCAACATGGGCTTCCCCGGCTACTTCCTGGTGACCGCCGACCTGTGCCGCTATGCCAAGGACAGCGGCATCCGCGTCGGCCCGGGCCGCGGGTCGGCGGCCGGCTCGCTGGTCGCCTACGCCCTGAAGATCACCGAGCTCGACCCGGTCAAGCACAAGCTGCTCTTCGAGCGGTTCCTCAACCCCGACCGCATCTCCATGCCCGACATCGACCTCGACTTCGACGAGCGCCGCCGCGGCGACATGATCCGCTACGCGACCGAGAAGTACGGCGAGGAGCGCGTCTCCCAGATCATCACCTACGGCACGATCAAGGCGAAGCAGGCCGTCAAGGACGCCAGCCGGGTCCTGGGCTACCCCTTCGCGGTCGGCGACAAGATCACCAAGGCGATGCCCGCCCCCGTCATGGGCAAGGACGTCCCGCTGGCGGGCATCTTCGACCCCACCCACAAGCGGTACGGCGAAGCGGGCGAGTTCCGGGCGCTCTACGACAGCGACCCCGACGCGAAGGCGGTCGTCGACACCGCCCTTGGCCTCGAGGGGCTGAAGCGCCAGTGGGGCGTGCACGCGGCAGGCGTCATCCTGTGCCGCGAGCCGCTGCTCGACGTGATCCCGATCCAGCGCCGCGAGGCCGACGGCGCGATCATCACGCAGTTCGACATGGGCGCCTGCGAGACCCTCGGGCTGCTGAAGATGGACTTCCTCGGGCTGCGCAACCTCACCGTCCTGGACGACTGCCTCAAGCACATCAAGGTCAACCGCGGCGAGACCGTCGTGCTCGAGACGATCGACGAGATGGTCGCGGACGGGCCCACCTACGAGCTGCTCTCACGCGGCGACACCCTCGGGGTCTTCCAGCTCGACGGCGGGCCGATGCGCGCGCTGCTCCGCTCCATGCAGCCCGACTCCTTCGAGTCGATCTCCGCGGTCCTCGCCCTCTACCGGCCCGGACCGATGGGCGCCAACGCCCACAACGACTACGCCGACCGCAAGACCGGCCGCAAGCCGGTCGTGCCGATCCACCCCGAGCTGGCCGAGCCGCTCGAGGACATCCTGGGCGACACCTACGGGCTGATCGTCTACCAGGAGCAGGTCATGGCGATCGCCCAGCACCTGGCCGGGTACACCCTCGGCGCCGCCGACCTGCTGCGCCGCGCGATGGGCAAGAAGAAGAAGGAGATCCTCGACAAGGAGTACATCCCGTTCCGCGACGGGATGAAGGCCAACGGATACTCCGACGACGCCATCAAGACCCTCTGGGACATCCTCGTCCCCTTCTCCGACTACGCCTTCAACCGCGCGCACACCGCCGGCTACGGGCTGGTGTCGTTCTGGACGGCCTACCTCAAGGCCAACTTCCCGGCCGAGTACATGGCGGCGCTGCTGACCTCGGTGAAGGACGACAAGGACAAGAGCGCTCTCTACCTCGCGGAGTGCCGCCGGATGGGCATCAAGGTGCTGCCGCCCGATGTCAACGACTCCGACTCCGACTTCACCCCGCGGGGCACCGACATCCGGTTCGGGCTGTCGGCGATCCGCAACGTCGGCACCAACGTCGTGGCCTCCATCGTCGGGACCCGGACCGTGAAGGGCCGCTTCGAGAGCTTCGCCGACTACCTGTCGAAGGTCGAGGTCGTCGCCGTCAACAAGAAGACCGTGGAGTCGCTCATCAAGGCCGGCTCCTTCGACTCGCTCGGTGAGCCGCGCAAGGGCCTGCACACGGTTCACGCCGACGCGATCGACGCCTGCGTCGACGTGAAGAAGCAGGAGGCCATCGGCCAGTTCGACCTGTTCAGCTCCGCCGATGATGGAGATGTCGGCGGGTCCGACGAGGTGTCCAGCGTGTTCGACGTGCGGGTGCCGATGGGGGAGTGGGACAAGGCCGTCCTGCTGGCCTACGAGCGCGAGATGCTGGGTCTCTACGTCTCCGACCACCCGCTGTTCGGCGTCGAGCACGTCATCGCGGCGCACGTCGACACCCCGATCTCGGGGATCATCGACAAGGACGACGGCTCGTCGGTGGTCGTCGGCGGACTGCTGTCGTCGGTGACGCGCAAGGTCACCAAGCAGGGCAACGCCTGGGCGGCTGTGCAGCTCGAGGACCTCGAGGGGTCGGTCGAGGTGCTGTTCTTCCCGGCGACCTACCAGCTCGCGGCGGTGCACCTCGTCGAGGACGCGGTGGTGCTGATCCGGGGCCGGGTCGACAAGCGCGACGACACCCCCAAGCTGATCGCCTCCGACATCACCGTCCCAGACCTGTCGGTCGGCCCCCGCGGTCCGGTCACGATCTCGCTCCCGACGGCGCGCTGCACGCCTCCTGTGGTCGAGCGCCTCAAGGAGGTGCTCCGCAACCACCCGGGTACGACCGACGTGCTGCTGCAGCTGACGACCGGCGCCAAGACCACAGTGCTCCGGCTGGACGACGGGCACCGGGTGACCGCCACCGCGTCGCTGTTCGCCGACCTGAAGGCCCTCCTCGGCCCCGGCTGCCTCCCCCTCGGCGGCTAGTGCCGACGGCTAGTGTTGAAGGGCGTGGACCCCATCAAGCTCTGCTCCGGAACGCTGACCGTCGAGCACCCGGACGACGTGCTGCTCGACTACCTCGACATCCGCAACGGATACTCCTATCCGGCGTACGACCTGCTGCAGACCAACGGCTCGCCGGCCCTCGTCGACGGTGACCTGCTCGCGCCCGTGCTCATGGGCGTCCACATCGACGCCGGCCGGTTCGCACTGCTGCGCGAGATGGCCCCCGCCCTCGAGGCCGTCGCGGACCTGCCCGAGGTCTCGCTCGAGGATGCCGACGACGATCACGTGATGTGCGTGGCCGGCCTGTTCGGCATCCTCGACGAGCCGAGGTACGCCGGCCGCGGTGTCCGCGGGACCATCGTCAGCAAGGTGCTGCACCGCAAGCGCCCCGACCTCGTCCCGATCTACGACAGCCGCATCTTCGAGGCCTACACCGCGCCGGGGGTCCTGCCGCGCACCCTCGACCGGGCCTGGCAGGAGTTCATGCGGCTGCTGTGCACGCAGATGCGCGCGGACCTGCGGCAGGAGGACGAGGCGTTCACGGAGCTGCAGCTCGCGGCCGAGGAGGCCGGGTGTCCGGTCACCAAGCTGCGGATCCTCGACATCCTGGTGGGGCGCGCCGCCGCGGGCGGGCTGTAGGCGCCCCGGGGGCGCGCGCGACCAGGAGCCGGGCGAGGGCGACGGCCACGGCGGGGTCTGCCTTGGGAGCGGCCTGGAAGGCGAGCGACCAGGTCGTGGCGCCCTTGCGGAAGCGCAGCAGGAGCAGCTCACCGGGGACCTTGCCAGGGACTGGCGTGATGCGAGCCGACGAGGCGTCGCCGACGGGCTGGACCGTGACCGCCTTGCCCGACGTGGACCGCTGGTCATCGGCGAGGTCCGCGGTCGCCCCGGCGGGCGTGGCGAACGACGAGGCGACGACAGAGACGAACGCCCCCGTCGCCTGGTTGGCGTACTGCGCGACGTAGGCCGCCTCGAACCGGTGGCTGCGCAGCTTCGCTGCGGCCGCGGCGACCGAGGCGTCGTGCTGCGCGCCGGTGCCGGAGGCGCTGTAGCCGGCGACGGTTGCGAGGTCGCGAGGGCCGCTGCCCTTGACGAGCAGGATCATCCCCGCCGGCACCTCGGTGGGCGTGGGCACCAGCCCGCTGCCGGTGCCCGGCGGGAGCGTGACGCCGGGGGCCGGCGCGGTGATCGCCGGCTGGCTCGACGGAGGCCCGGTGCCGGCTGTCGAACCGCCGCTGCACGCGGCCGCGAGCAGGGTCAGCAGCGCGAGCGCGACGGGCCGGCGAGTGGTCACGCGGGCAGGGTAGTGGTCGCAGATACCGTGGACGGGTGACGACGACAACCACTCCCGGCACCACGCGGATCACGGAGGACCTGAGGCGCTTTGTCGTCATCGTCGTCGGGATGGTGCTGCTCGGCGCCCCGGCGGGTCTGCTGTGGGCCGCGGTCGCGCCGCACTACACGGTCGTGTTCGAGGGCGGCCAGCCGACGTACCCGCTCATCGAGAGCACCAAGGCCTTCATCGGTGTCGACGCGTCCTACGTCCTCGTGTCGGTAGGTGCGGGTGTCCTGTGCGGCCTCGGGGCGTGGTTCCTCGGCCGGCGCTCCGGTCCCTGGACGGTCGTCGCGCTCGCCCTCGGTGGTGTGCTGGCCGCCCTCGTGGCCGCGCGGGTGGGCGTGCTGCCCGGCCGGCAGGCGGCGTTCGAGGCGCTGGACCGCAAGCAGGGCCCGGTGTCGCTGTTCCTCGGCATCCGGGTCGGCGACGACACGCACCTGCGCGCGCCCTGGGCGGCGGTGTCCTGGCCGGTGGCGGCGCTCGTGGCGTTCCTCGTGCCGGCGCTCATGAAGCCTGAGGAGCTCGACTAGTTGGGGCTGGTGTGCGCGCGGGCCAGCTCAGGAGCGGGTACGGCGTGCAGGGCGCCCAGCACCCCGGACTCGCGCCGGAGGAGCGACAGCCCCCGTCGCAGTCTGGCTACCCCGTCGACCTGCTCGAGCAGGTCCTGCCGGTCGGCGAGGTCGAGGGCCATGGTGGCCCCGACGAGGTGGCCGAGCACCTGCGAGTCGTCCGGCAGCTCAGGCACGTCGACCTGCGCTCCGCTCGCGGTGCCGAGCGCCCCGATGTAGTCGGTGAAGGCGGTCCGGACGAGCGGGGCGAGCATGGTGGCCTCGGCGTCGTCGCCCCGTGCGTCGGGCAGCCAGCTGACCGTGCCGGTGAGGTACGGCTGGTCGTCGTGCAGCTCGTCGAGGTGGAACAGCTCGCTGCCGACGGCCACCATGTCATAGCGGCCGTCGTCATAGCCGCTGACCTGGGACAGTCGCGCGGTGCACCCGACGTCGTA
Source organism: Frankiales bacterium (assembly GCA_025465465.1). GTDB lineage: Bacteria > Actinomycetota > Actinomycetes > Mycobacteriales > SCTD01 > RYN-111. Next base: position 11,767 of record JAODND010000021.1, read on the forward strand.
GAGCGCGCGCACGCCGTCGGTGCCGACCTCGCGCCCCTCGCGGATGCACACCACGCCGAACCGCTGCTCCTCCTCCGGCAGCGCGAGCAGGTCACGGACCAGCTGGCGGTAGCGCTCCTCGAACACGTGGAGGGGCAGCACCAGGCCGGGGAACAGCACGGTGCCTAACGGGAAGAGGGGGAGCACCTCCCGACGGTAGCCTTGGGATGTGCTGAACCGGATCGACCTCCGTGGCCGTCGCGATGCCGACCTCGCGCTGGAGCTTCCGCGCGCCGAGGTCGACGTGGCGCATGCGGTGGAGGACATCCGAGCGGTGGTCGAAGGGGTCCGCGACCGGGGAGCGGTCGCGGTCATCGAGGCGACGTCCAGGTTCGACGGGGTGGCCCTGACCGACCTGCGGGTGCCGGCAGCCGCACTGAGTGCCGCGGTCGAGCAGCTGGACCCCGACGTGCGCGCCGCCATCGAGGAGTCGATCCGCCGGCACCGCGAGCTCTGCACGGCTCAGCTGCGCGCGGACGTCGTGGTGGGCATCGTCGACGGCGGCACCGTGACCGAGCGCTGGGTCCCGGTGCACCGGGTCGGGCTCTACGTGCCGGGCGGACGGGTCTGCTATCCGAGCTCGGTCGTGATGAACGTCGTGCCGGCTCTTGTCGCGGGCGTCGTCTCGCTCGCCGTGACGTCGCCACCGAAGGCGGAGTTCGGCGGTCTCCCGGACCCGCAGATCCTCGCGGTGTGCGCGCTGCTCGGCGTCGATGAGGTCTATGCCGTCGGTGGTGCGCAGGCCATCGCGATGCTCGCCTACGGCGTCGAGGGCGTGCCACCTGTCGACGTCATCACGGGACCGGGCAACGTCTACGTCGCGGCGGCGAAGCGCCTGGTGCAGGGCCGGTGCGGCATCGACTCCGAGGCCGGCCCGACGGAGATCGCGGTGCTCGCGGACGAGACGGCCCACCCGGCACACGTCGCGGCCGACCTGATCAGTCAAGCCGAGCACGACCCGCTCGCCGCCTGCCTGCTCGTGACCGACTCGGTGGCGCTCGCCGACGCGGTGGACCTGGAGGTCGACAAGCAGGTCGCCGCGACCAAGCACCGGGAGCGCATCACCGCTGCCCTGACCGGGCAGTCCGCGACCGTGCTCGTCGAGGATCTCGACCAGGGGGTCGAGGTCGTGGACGCATGGGCCGCTGAGCACCTCGAGGTCATCACCGCCGACGCGGCTGCCCGTGCGCGGCAGGTGCGCAACGCCGGTGCAGTGTTCGTGGGTGGTTGGACGCCGGTGTCGCTCGGCGACTACCTGGCCGGCTCAAACCACGTGCTGCCGACCGGAGGCACCGCGCGCTTCGCCGCCGGCCTGTCGACGCAGAGCTTCCTCAAGCGGATGTCGTTGGTGGAATACACCCGCGAGGCGCTGGAGAAGGCTGCGCCGCTCGTGACCGCGTTCGCTCACGCCGAGGACCTGCCGGCCCACGCCGCCGCCGTGAACGTGCGGTCCCAGTGATGCAGCGGTGAACCTGCCGGTCAGGCCGGACCTCGTCGGGAAGCAGCCGTACGGCGCTCCGCAGCTCCCCGAGGCCATCCAGCTCAACGTCAACGAGAACCCGTTTCCGCCGTCGGACGCCCTCATCGAGGACGTCGCGAAGGCCGTTGCCGAGGCGACCGCGACCCTGAACCGCTATCCGGATCGCGAGGCCACCGGGCTGAGGAGCGACCTCGCCGCCTATCTGACCCGGGCGACAGGGGTGCCGCTCGGGCTGGAGCAGCTCTGGGCCGCCAACGGGTCCAACGAGGTCCTGCAGCAGGTGTGCCAGGCCTTCGGCGGTCCGGGTCGCGTGGCGCTGGGCTTCGAGCCGTCGTACTCCATGCACCCGCTGCTGGCCGCCGGCACCAACACCGGCTGGGTCGCGGAGCGACGCGCGGCCGACTTCACGTTGAGCGCCCCGGACGCGGTGGCGGCGGTCCGCAAGCACCGGCCGGCGATCACGTTCCTGACCACTCCCAACAACCCGACGGGGACCGTCATCGGCCTCGACGTGGTCAGGGGCGTGTGCGAGGCGACCGACGGCATGGTCGTCGTGGACGAGGCCTACGCGGAGTTCGGCGGCATCGTCTCGGCGGTGACGCTGCTCGAGCGGTTCCCTCGCCTGATCGTGAGCCGCACGATGTCCAAGGCCTTCGCCGGGGCGGGCCTGCGGCTCGGCTATGTGGCCGCGTCCGCCGAGGTCGTCGACGCGCTGCGGCTGGTCCGGCTGCCCTACCACCTCAGCGCGCTCACGCAGGCGGCCGCCCGCGCCGCCCTGGCGCACACCGACGAGCTGCTGGGGACCGTCGAGGCGGTCAAGGCGCAGCGCGATCGGATGGTCGCGGGCATCCGCGAGCTCGGGCTCACCGTCGTACCCACCGAGTCCAACTTCCTGCTCTTCGGACCGTGGGCCCAGCCCGCCACGACCTGGCAGCAGCTGCTCGCCCGTGGGGTGCTGGTGCGCGACGTCTCGAGCGGACCGGGCCTGGAGGGCTGGCTGCGCGTGAACGCCGGCACCGAGGCCGAGACCACCGCCTTCCTCCAGGCTCTCGCGCACGTCCGCTGAGCCTTGACCTCCCCCGTCGGCGGGAGGACGGTGGGTGCATCGATCGAGGGGGGTTGCGTGCTCACGATCACACCCCGCGCCTGGCAGGCCATCGACGACCTGACGCACCAGCAGGAAGCGACCGGCATGCGGGTCAGGCGCACCGACTGCGGGTCGCTGTCGCTCGACGTGGCGACCGGGCCAGAGAGCGACGACACGGTCGTGTGGAGCCGCGGGACGGTGGTCTATGTCGACCGCCAGGCGGCTGCCGACGTCGATCACGCCGTGCTGGACCTCGGCTCCGCGCCGGGCTCCCGCGCCTTCTACCTGCGCTGACGCGATCAGACGTCGCGGAACGGCTCGATGTGGGCGCCCAGCGAGGAGAGCCGCTGGGCGAGATCCTCGTAGCCGCGGTCGATGACATAGACGTTGCGCAGCACCGACACCCCGGGAGCCGCGAGCATCGCCAGCAGGATGACCACTGCCGGACGCAGGGCCGGCGGGCACATGACCTCAGCCGCGGAGAAGCGCGTCGGTCCGTCGACCCACACCCGGTGCGGGTCGAGCAGCGTCACCTGGGCGCCGAGGCGGTTGAGCTCGGTGAGATAGATGGCGCGGTTCTCATAGACCCAGTCGTGGATCAGGGTGCGGCCCCGGGCGACGGCCGCGATCGCCGCGAAGAAGGGCACGTTGTCGATGTTGAGGCCCGGGAACGGCATCGGGTGGACCTTGTCGACGGGCGCGTGCAGCACCGACGGACGCGTCGTGAGGTCGACGAGGCGGGTGCGGCCGTTGGCTGCGGTGTACTCCTCGGAGCGCGACACCTCGAGCCCCATCTCCTCGAGGACCGCGAGCTCCACCTCGAGGAACTCGATCGGCGTCCGCCGGACCGTGATCTCCGAGCCGGTGACGATCGCGGCCGTGAGCAGCGACATCGCCTCGATCGGGTCCTCCGACGGTGAGTACTCGACGTCGCAGGAGATCTCGGACCGGCCGTGCACGGTCAGCGTCGTCGACCCGATGCCCTCGACCTCGACGCCGAGCAGGGCAAGGTAGAAGCAGAGGTCCTGGACCATGTAGTTGCTCGACGCGTTGCGGATGACGGTCACCTGGTCGAGCCGCGCGGCGGCCATCAGCGCGTTCTCCGTCACGGTGTCGCCGCGCTCGGTCAGCACGATGGGGCGTACGGGTGCCACCGACGAGTCGCGCTCCACGTGGTAGCTGCCGTCCGTCGCGACGATCTTGACGCCGAACGGCCGTAGCGCCGACTTGTGCGGCTCGACGGTGCGGGTGCCGAGGTCGCAGCCGCCGGCGTAGGGCAGCTCGAACTCCGGCGCCCGATGCACCAGCGGCCCCAGCAGGAGCAGCACGGAACGGGTGCGACGGGCAGCGGCCGCGTCGAGCTGGTGGAGGTGCAGGTCGGCGGGCGGTCGGAGCCGGAGGTCACTGCCGTCCCAGACGGCGGCGACCCCGATGCTGCGCAGCACCTCGACGACGCGGTTGACCTCCTCGATGCGGGCGACGCCGCGCAGGGTGGTGGTGCCGTCGTTGAGGAGAGAGGCGCACAGCAGCGCGACCGCGGCGTTCTTGCTCGACTTCACGTCGATCGCTCCGGACAGCTGCTGACCGCCGCGGACCCGCAGGTGCGTCGGGCCGACGGCCGTGCCGAGTTGGACGAGGCCGGTGTCGAGCGCGGTGCCGATGCGAGCGAGGATCTCGAGGCTGACGTTCTGCTTGCCCTGCTCGATCCGGGCCACCGCGCTCTGGCTGGTCTGCAGCGCGTCCGCCAGCTGGGTCTGCGTGAGGCCGCGCTGCTTGCGGGCGTCGCGTACCAGCGCGCCGATCTGCTGCAGGTAGGCATCACTCACGAAACACACGCTATCTCACACGTGAGATAGCGTGGGGGACAGTTGTTCCGGCCTCGGGGGGATCGTGAAGTACCGCTCCGACGTGGACGGGCTCCGCGCCGTCGCCGTCACGTCCGTGGTGGCCTACCACCTGCAGACCCCCCAGGTGACGGGTGGTTTCGTCGGTGTCGACGTCTTCTTCGTCATCTCCGGGTTCCTCATCACCTCGCTGATCGTCGGCGAGCTGGGGGAGGGCCGGTTCACCATCACCGACTTCTACCGGCGGCGGCTGCGGCGGATCGTGCCCGCCTTGGCGACGGTGCTGCTCGTCACGTGCCTGGTGGCCAGTGTCCTGCTGTTCGCCGACGAGCTGACCTCGTTGAGCCGCAGCGCGATCTGGGCCGGCCTGTTCAGCTCCAACATCTACTTCTGGGCCAACACCGGCTACTTCGACACCCCGGCCACGTCCCAGCCCCTGCTGCACACCTGGTCGCTCGGCGTCGAGGAGCAGTTCTATGTCGTCTTCCCGCTGCTCCTGGTGCTCGTGCACCGCTGGCGCCTGCGGCTCGTGCTCGCGGCTGTGACGCTGGTGTCGTTCCTGTTGAGCGTCGCGCAGGTGCGCAGCGGTCACGTGGAGGCGGCGTTCTACCTGCTGCCCGGCCGTGCCTGGGAGCTCGGCGTCGGGGCGCTGCTCGCGGTGACCACCGTGCGCGCTCCCGCCATCGCCCGGCACGCCGGGTCGCTGCTGGGGCTCGCTCTCATCGGCTGGGCCTGCCACCACTACACCTCCACCACGCCCTTTCCGGGTACGGCCGCGCTGGCTCCGGTCCTCGGGGCAGGGCTGCTCATCGCGGCCGGCCGCGACGCTGTCGTGAACCGGGCGCTGTCGTGGCGGCCGGTCGTCGGGATCGGCCTCGTGTCGTACTCCTGGTACCTGTGGCACTGGCCGGCGATCGTGATCTACCGGCTGTACACCTTCAACGGCATGACCTGGACCTCGAGGCTCGCCCTCGCGGGCGGCACGCTCGCCCTCGCCGTTCTGAGCTGGCGGTTCGTCGAGCGGCCGCTGCGGCGGCTCAGGCTGCCCCAGCGCCGGCACGTGCTGGCCTTCGCGGCAGCAACGTCCGCCGCCGTGGTCGTCCTGGGTCTCGTGGTCCAGCCGCTGTCGCGCCAGGTGCATCCCGCCGATGCCGTCACCGCGGGCTACCTCCGCGAGGCCGGTGTGGTGCACGCGACGGCCAACCGCGACCGCTCCTGCTTCATCGCGACCGGTTTCAACCTCTCGAACTTCAACCCCGTGCGGTGCACGACTCCACGGACGGGCGTCCCCAACGTGCTGGTCTTCGGTGACAGCCATGCTGCCGACCTCTGGAAAGGCCTGTCCATCGGGCTGCCCCGCGCGGACGTCCTCCAGGCGACCGCGTCCGGGTGCAAGCCGACGCTGCCGCTGTCGGGGCAGTCGCGCTGCGTCGCGGTGCTGTCCCAGGAGCTGACGCGGCTCCGGACCCAGCACGTGGACGTGCTCGTGGTCTCGGCCCGGTGGAAGGCCGGTGATGTGGCCGGCCTGGCCGACTCGATCCGTCAGTACCAGCGGCTGGTGCCGACGGTGGTCGTCGTCGGTCCGAGCCCCGAGTGGTTCGGCAACCTGCCCTCCCTGCTCGCCCGCGCCCGTGACACCGGCGACGCTGGGCTGCCGGGCCGGCACCTCGACCAGGGGATCTTCCGGGTCGACCAGGCCCTGCGCGCGGCCGTCCTGGCGCAAGGTGGGTTGTACGTCTCCCTCCTGGACGAGCTCTGCCCGGCGCGGCACTGCCGCGAGCTGGCGGGTGGCACGACGCCGATGGCGTTCGACTACGGCCACTTCACGGCCGCCGGCTCGGCCGTCGCCGCCGCCGACATCGTGGCCTTGGTCGGGCCGCGGCTGTCGTCGGGCGCACCCAACTGAGCGGGTCCCGATAGCCTGGGGTCATGGCACGCACGGCTCTGGTGGAGCGCACGACCAAGGAGAGCGACGTCCGCGTCGAGCTCGATCTCGACGGCACAGGGCAGGCGTCGTCCGACACGGGCGTGCCGTTCTTCGACCACATGGTCAGCCAGCTCGGCAGGCACGGCGGCTTCGACCTCACCGTCGTCACCAAGGGCGACCTCCACATCGACGCCCACCACACGGTCGAGGACACCTCCCTCGCCATCGGCCAGGCCCTGCGGGACGCCCTCGGCGACAAGCAGGGCGTACGCCGCTACGGCGACGCCCTCGTCCCGCTCGACGAGTCGCTGGTGCAGGCCGCCGTCGACCTCTCGGGCCGGCCCTACCTCGTGCACGAGGAGCCCGACCTGGTCGAGCTCATCGGGGCCTACGACACGACGCTGACCAAGCACATCTGGGAGAGCATCGTCGCGACCGCGCAGATCACGCTGCATGTCCGGGTGCTCGCCGGCCGCAACGCCCACCACGTCGTCGAGTCGCAGTTCAAGGCGGTGGCCCGCGCCCTGCGGACCGCAGTCGAGATCGACCCACGTGTGACGGGAGTGCCCTCGACCAAGGGCGTGCTGTAGCGGTGAAGGTGGTCGTCCTGGACTACGGGTCCGGGAACCTGCGCAGCGCCGAACGTGCACTCGCGCGCGCCGGCGTGGAAGTCACGGTGACCTCCGACCTCGCCGAGGCCGCCGCAGCGGACGGCCTCGTCGTACCCGGTGTCGGTGCCTACGCCGCCTGCATGGAGGGCCTCAACTCGATCCGGGGCGGCACCGTCGTCTGGGACCGCTTGCGCAGGCAGCAGCCCGTGCTCGGGATCTGCGTCGGGATGCAGATCCTGTTCGAGAGGGGGGTCGAGCACGGCGTCGAGTCGGCGGGCCTCGGAGTGCTCGCCGGAGCGGTGACCCGGCTGAAGGCCGACATCGTCCCGCACATGGGCTGGAACACCGTCACCGTTCCCGAGGGGTCGACGCTGTTCGCCGGCGTCGAGGACGAGCGGTTCTACTTCGTGCACTCCTATGCCGCACGCGAGGTCCCGGACGTGCTGCTGACCACCGCCGAGCACGGTGACGTGTTCGCCGCCGCCGTGGAGCGAGGAGTACTGGCCGCCACCCAGTTCCACCCCGAGAAGAGCGGCGACGCCGGCGCGCACCTGCTCGAGAACTGGGTCCGCTCGCTGTGAGCGGTCGTTGAGCAAGGAGCGCGCCCGGGCCCGTGCGGCGCGGGTGGCCGCGCGCCAGGCCGAGGTCGCTGCTGCTGCTGAGGAGCGCGAGCGGATCGCCCGGCGTGCGGCCCGACGGCCGCGCCCGACCCTGCCGTCGGTCCCTCGTGCCATCGTGCAGACGCTGCTCGCGGTCGCGATCGTCGAGCTGCTCGCCTGGCTGTTCCCGGTGTCGCTGCGCGCCCGGCTCGGCCTCGGCGTCGTGACCCTCGCCGTGATGTTCGTCCACCTCGTCACTGCCAGAAGGAGCCCCACCAGATGACCCTCGAGCTGCTGCCCGCTGTCGACGTGGCGGCCGGTCAGGCCGTCCGCCTCGTCCAGGGTGAGGCAGGGTCGGAGACGTCCTACGGCTCCCCGCTCGACGCCGCGCTGCAATGGCAGTCCGACGGTGCCGAGTGGGTCCACCTCGTCGACCTCGACGCCGCCTTCGGCAGGGGTTCCAACCGCGAGCTGCTCGCCGAGGTCGTGGGCCGGCTCGACGTGAAGGTCGAGATGTCCGGTGGCATTCGCGACGATGCCTCTCTCGAGGCGGCGCTCGCGACCGGTTGTGCGCGGGTCAACCTCGGTACGGCGGCCCTCGAGGCCCCCGACTGGGTGCGGTCCGCGATCGCGCGCTTCGGCGACCAGATCGCCGTGGGCCTCGACGTGCGCGGCACCACGCTGTCGGCCCGGGGCTGGACGCAGGACGGCGGGGAGCTGTTCGAGGTGCTCGCGCGGCTCGACGCCGACGGCTGCGCCCGCTATGTCGTGACGGACGTCCGTCGCGACGGGACGTTGACGGGCCCCAACCTCGAGCTGCTCCACTCGGTCACCGCGGCCACGTCGAAGCCGGTCGTGGCCAGTGGGGGAGTGTCGTCGCTCGAGGACCTCGTAGCCATCGCCGGTGTGCCCGGGGTGGAGGGCGCCATCGTCGGAAAGGCGCTGTATGCAGGAGCGTTCACCCTGCCGGAGGCTCTCGCGGCCGTCCGCGACTGAGCGCGTCACCGTCGACCGGGCCGTCAGGATCGGCGAAAAGGCTTTTCGAAGCCGTCACCTGGGGGCACGTGGCCCGTTGCACCGGATAGCTGGCCACCCGCTCAGCTGCCCGCAACCCCCGATGCGGAGGACCACGTGCTCATCACTCGACGCGCGATCGCGACCCTGCCTGCTCTCACCGTGGCGGTGCTGTCGCTGAGCTCCCAGGCGGCCTCGGCCTCGACACCGCAACCCCTCCCGCTGCCGGTCACGGGCCCGATCGCGCTGCCCACCAGCCTGCCCGTGCCTGTTCCGACGGTGCTCCCAGCGCTCCCAGCGCTCCCGGTGCTGCCGTCGGCGACGCCGTCGCCCGCCGTGGCTCCGCAACCGGCTGCCACGCCGAAGGCGTCACCCGCCGTCACGACGAAGCCGCAGTCCGGCCAGTCAGCCCAGTCAGCTACCTCGACCTCTCGCACGGTCCGTGCCCAGTCTGTGAGAGCCGCCTCAGCACAGACAGCGCTGTCTGCGTCCACGATGGGGCTTGCCCCTGTGCCGGCCTCGGCGGCAGCGCCGGCAGCGCCGCCCTCGCTGGTGACGCCTGCCCTGCCGCCGTCGCCCCGCGCGGCGACGTCAGCGATGTCCGCGGCCTCAGCGCCCGCCGATGGCCACCCGAGTGCTCCGATGGTGCCTGCGGTGCTCGCCAGTGTGCTGATCGCCCTCGTCAGCGCGGCCCACGTCATGACGCGCCGCACCCGCTGACCTCTGGGCGGTCGGGCGCCTCTGTGAAACACCCCCGACAACAGATCGTCACCTGCGCCGCGAAGGAATGGTCGCGACCGGCACGAAGACATCGGCATGCGCTCTCGTGCCCTCCTCGGCCTGGCCCTCGCCGCGACCCTCGGCATCACCGTCCCGGCGGTCGCCACGACCGGATCTCCCAAGGCGGACTGTCGCGCCACCGTCGCCGGCCTCGACCTGGAGACCGCGTCGATCGCGGACCTCCAGCACGCGCTGGCGACGCACCGGACCACGTCGGTGGCACTCGTCAAGTCCTACCTGGCACGCATCAAGGCCTATGACGGGCCGACGAACTCGATCCGCGACCTGTCGCCGACAGCGCTCGCGTGGGCGGCCCGCCTCGACGAGGAACGGAAGGGCGGCGCCGTCCGCGGTCCGCTGCACGGCGTACCGATCCTGTTGAAGGACAACATCGGGACCGGCGACCAGCCCACGACCGCGGGGTCGATCGCGCTGGCCGGCATGCGGCCCTACCAGGACGCGACGCTGGTGGCGAAGCTGCGGGCGGCCGGGGCGATCGTGCTCGGCAAGACGAACCTGTCGGAGTTCGCGAACTGGGTGTCGCTCACCATGCCGAACGGCTACTCGAGCCTCGGCGGCCAGGTGAAGGAGGCCTACGGCCTCGGCGACCCGAGCGGGTCGTCGTCGGGCTCCGGCGTCGCCGGCTCGATGGCCTTCGCCGCCGGCACCTTCGGCTCGGAGACCTCGGGCTCGATCCTGTCGCCGAGCAGCGTGAACGGGCTCGTCGGGGTCAAGCCGACCCGCGGCCTCGTCAGCCGGACCGGGATCATCCCGCTCGCCGAGGGCTTCGACACCGCCGGCCCGATGGCGCGCAGCGTCCCCGACGCGGCCGCGCTGCTCACGGTCGTCGCCGGCAGCGACCCGGCGGACCCCGCGTCCTACGACGCCAACCTGCACCGCACCGACTACAGCAAGGCGATCCGCGGGGCGTCTCTGAAGGGCGTCCGCCTCGGCTACAGCGAGAACGACCGCAGCGGTCTCAGCGCTCCCAAGCTCAAGGTGTACGACGCCGCGCTGGCCGACCTGAAGCGGCTCGGTGCCGTGCTCGTGCCCACTGCCGCTCTCGACAACACCGGACTCGTCGGGCTGGGGGAGCTCGGCCTGATCCCCAACGACTTCAAGGCCAGCCTCGACCACTACCTCGCGACCGAGGCGCCGACGCCCAGGAGCGGTGTGAAGAGCCTGGTCGACATCATGCTGTTCAACCAGCAGCACCCCGACAAGGTGAAGTACGGCCAGAACCTCATCATCGCGTCGGCCGCGCAGCCTGGCAGCCGCGAGGCCGCCTCCGCGGCAGCGCTGGCGCTGCGGACCACTCAGGGCGCCAACATCGACCAGGCACTGCAGGCGGACAAGCTCGACGCGATCCTGGCACCGGGTGCCGCGCTGGCCAACGTCGGCGCCTCCGCCGGCTACCCGACGGTCATCGTGCCCTCCGGTCTCGTCAGCGGCACGTCGCCGCAGGGGCTGTCGTTCATGGGGACGGCCTGGTCGGAGGCGAAGCTGCTCCGCTACGCCGCGGCGTATGAGGCCGGCAGCCACCGACGCGTTCCCCCGACGGTGGTGAACCCGTCGATCATCAAGCACTGCTGACCTCACCAATCACGAGCTCGCAGACCGGGCGCGACGAGAGCATGAGGGCGGCCAGCCTGCTGCGTGCGGCCCGGACTGCGGCCGGCCTGTCCCAGGTGCAGCTTGCGCGTCGCTTCGTACGCGAAGCCTGAGTGGTACGATTTCTGGTACCACTCTAGGAGGTGCGGCATGGCGGTTACCGCGAGCGAGGCACGCAAGAACCTCTTCCCCTTGATCGAGCAGGTGAATGAGGACCGCACCCCGGTAGAGATCACCTCCCGGCGCGGCGATGCTGTCCTCATCTCCCGCGACGAGTTCGACGCGCTCCAGGAGACTGCTCATCTGCTGCGCTCGCCACGCAACGCGCGACGCCTGCTCGAGAGTCTCGATCAAGCCGTCAACGGCCAGCGCGAGGAGCACGAGCTGCGGTCGTGAGACTCGTGTTCACCCCGCATGGCTGGCAGGACTATCAGCACTGGGTGCAGACCGACCGAGCCACTCTCAAGCGGTTGAATCGCCTCATCGAGGACGCGCTGCGCGACCCGTACGCCGGCATCGGCAAACCCGAGCAGCTGCGGCATGCATTGGCCGGCTCCTGGTCACGCCGCATTACTGAAGAACATCGGCTCGTGTACCTGGTCGACGGCGAGGATCTCGTCGTCCTCCAGGCCCGCTACCACTACTGAGCAGATACCAGTCGGGAGCGACGACATGTAAGCGGCGCTGTCAAGCGTCTCGGCATGATGTACCTCTGCGACGGGTAGCGCTCGGGACATGCTGGCTGGCATCCTCACCGCCGTCGCGGCAGGCGCCGCCTCTCTCGTCTTCGACGGCTACGCCCGAAGGGATCGTGCACAGAAGGGCCTTGATCGTCACGGTCGACGAGCCGATGGATCGGCGACGACGTTCGCGGAGCGGCTGGTTGGAACGCCCCGCTGGTGGGCGTTGAACGCGACGGTGCTTGTCGGCGTCGGTGTCTTGCTGATCGCCAGGGGAAATCAGCGGGGAGCGATCGTCTTTCCCTTTGCGGTGCTGGCGGCGGGACTCGCGATCGTGAAGCGGTCCTACAGCGCACACTCCTGACAGGTGTTGCACTTGTCGCCGGTTGGGCGCTTTGGCGCAACGGGCCGATCGAAGAGGACGATGCCGACGTGACCCCGACCCGAGTCCGCCGGTCGGCTTCTAGGAGACGTTGATGCGACCCCTTCGGCAATGGGCGGCGTCGGCCCCGGCTTGGCAACTCGCCGTCTACTACTTCGCGGCTTGGGCCGTCCTCGACACCGCAGTAACGCAGAAGCCCGTGGCGGCGGTCACCGGCGCGGTCATCTTCGCGGCCCTCATGACTGCGATCACTGTGCGTCGCCGCAAGCGCAGTGAGGCAACCGGCCGCGGCAAGTGGTCAGGTGAGCGCGAGTATCGGCTGGACCGGGCGCTGGCCAGCGGACACGTACCTGACGATCCCGACGAAAGAGAGCTGCTGCCCGCCTATCTGGCTCGACAGGAGCGCCAAACACGTCTTGTCTCATGGCTTTCCCCGGCAGTCTTCGGAACCTTTCTGACGCTCACAATCTTCCTCATCGCCATCGCCGCTAGCGCTGCCATGTTTGTCTGCGCTGCCGTGTTCGTCGGCTTCCTCATATGGGGCTTCTTCCTGACCCGTCGTCAGATGCAGAGGATCAAGGTGTTGAGCAAGCGCCTCTCGGAGTTCTGAAGGCAGCCTGACGGAAGGGGCTGCAACTTGCTCTCCGCTGACCTACCCAAGGGGTCACGGTCAGGCAAGGGGGGACCAGGTAGCCATGACCGTCGAAGCCAGTGACGTCGGGAGCCGTGGCGCGCTTGCCGCCGTGATCGGGTTCGCTTGGCTCATCGTCAAGAGCCGCGGGAGGAAGTAGCGAAAGGCAGACGGGCTGCTACCGATCCGGTGCCCCGAGCGCTGATTGCATCTGGCGTCCGCGGTCGGGTCGACGCGGGGATCCCGCGACCGTGCCGACGACCTGGGAGGATAGTGCCGTGATCGTGCGCCCTCTGTTGGCCGACGACGATGTGGCCTGGCTCAACGAAGGAAACCCGCTCGGATGGCTCGCCACGTTTTGGTTAGACCTCGAGCGAGGCGGCGACCTGGAGGCTTCCTGGTTCGTGGTCGAGGTCGACGGAATCGCCCGCGGCTTCGGTGCCGCTTGCCCGATGGCAGTCGCCATGCTCGGATACGGCGCTGGGATCGTGTCGGTTCGCCCTGAGGCGCGACGACGCGGCGCAGGGAGCCTGCTCGTGACTGCAGTCGAGAACGCGTGCCGGGGGCGCGTGCCCGGGCTGCAGATCAGCTACGACGAGTCGGTCGAGGTCGTCGCTGCACCGGCTGCAGCGGCGTGGGGTTACGTCGAGTGCGCCAGGCACCGCGAGAGCGCCTTGGACTTGACCAGCCTCGATCTGGACAGGTTCGCCGAGTTCGCCCGTGTCGACGGGATCTACCTCGCGTCCCTTCCCGCCGAAGCTACGGACGAGGAATGGCGCGCTGCGCATGCGTTCTTGCTCAGCCGCGTGGTGGAGGCGCCCGACATGGAGGGGGGAGGTGGCGAGATGCCTTACGGCGCGTGGCGCGGCGCCGTGCAGGATCCTCATCGCGTCCTCATGGCACGGGAAGCGGACGAGATCGTGGGTGTCACGGCCGTGATGGGTCGCCAAGACGACCCGCGAGCGCTCAACACGCTGTTCACCGGCGTCGCCCCTCGGCTGCGTGGGCGCGGGATCGCCAGGGCACTGAAGGCACAGCACGCGCTGCAGTTGGCAGCTGCGGGCGCGACTCGCATCGTCACTCAGAACATGGTCGGCAACGAACCCATCCTGGCGGCCAACCGGCGTCTCGGGTTCACTGAGATCGGCGGCTACGTCGACGTGCGCAAGGCTCTCGGCAATTGACACCGATGTAGGTCAGAACGACCCGCGTTCGCGGCGGGAGGTGCCGCTGAGCACGCTGAGATCGGGCTTGGATTCAAGGGGTCGGTGCAACACCCTCGTCCTACTGATCGAGGGGGTTGGATGCGCGGGCGGTTGAGCGTTGAAGAGCGGGCCGTGGTCTGGCAGATGGTCCGTGAAGGCAGTGGCTGGTCGGCGATCGCGCGGGCGCTGGAGCGGCACCCGTCGGTCATCAACACCTATGCCCACGCCTGCGGCGGGATCGAGCCGCGGGTGCGAACCCGACGGTCGTCGCAGCTGTCATTGGCGGAACGGGAGGAGATCTCCCGCGGGGTCGCAATGGGCTGGTCGCTGCGTCAAATCGCCACGCAACTCGGCCGAGCCCCATCAACGGTCAGCCGTGAGGTGGCTAGGAACGGCGGTCTACGACGGTATCGAGCTGTGGAGGCGGAAGCGGCTGCGTGGGTGCAGGCCACGCGGCCGAAAGCATCCAAGATCGCGCTGGTCCCCGAGTTGCGTGCGATCGTCGAGGAGAAGCTCGCCGAGGACTGGTCGCCGGAACAGATCGCTCGGTGGCTGCGGCGAACGTTCCCTGACCGTCCGGAGATGCAGGTGAGCCACGAGACGATCTACGTGTCGTTGTTCGTGCAGGCACGCGGTGCACTGCGCAAGGAACTCACCGCGCATCTGCGCTCCAAGCGGCCGATCCGTCGGGGAAAGACCTTCACCGACCGAAGGCTTGGGAAGGGTCAGATCATCGGCGCGGTCCACATCAGCCAACGGCCAGCTGAGGCTAAGGACCGGGCCGTCCCTGGGCACTGGGAAGGCGATCTGCTGCTCGGCTCGGGCAACACCCAGATTGCCACTCTGGTCGAGCGACAGACCCGTTTCGTGATGCTGGTCGCGCTCCCAAGCCGGACGACCGACGACGTCGTGCCGGCCCTGGCGGCGCACGTCCAGACTCTGCCCGATCAGCTCAAACGCAGCCTGACGTGGGACCGCGGGAAAGAGATGGCCAAGCACGCCCAGTTCACCATCGACACCGGCGTGCAGGTCTACTTCTGTGACCCAAGGGCGCCCTGGCAGCGCGGCTCCAACGAGAACACGAACGGGCTGCTCCGTCAGTACTTCGCCAAGCGAACGAGCATGGCTGGCATCACCCAGGACGACCTCAACGCCATTGCCGCCAAGCTGAACGGCCGGCCGCGGAAGACCCTCGACTGGATGACACCATCAGAGAAACTCAACGAGGTGTTGCGCTGACCACCTGAATCCAAGGGCGTTCTCCACGCCCTTTCATTAGGGTCGGCCCGTGGAGCGCGATGGCCGACTGCGGCGGATTCTCAACGGGGTACTCGTTGGCGTGCTCGCGGGACTGGTCGTTGCGATCTTCACCTACGCCGTAGTCAAACCTGGACCCTGCTCGGAGCCTTCGGTCTGTCGGCCCGACGGCCATGGAGGCTGCCTGCCCAGCCCGTGTGACGGGCGCAGCCATCACCTCGTTGCGTTGCTCGTGATCGTCCTGGCTTGCGGCGTTGTCGGCTCGGTCTGGACCGCGATTCGACCCCGCAGGTAAATGCCATCCGCAGCCAGGTCGCGGCGGGTCGACGTTCCCCGGCGCTGGCACGGCAGGGAGTATGGGGCGGTGGTCCAGCCTCCCGTTCGCCTCGAAGCGATCGATCAGCACAACTGGCGTGCTGCCGTTGCTGTCACGGTGTCGGTGGATCAGCTCCGGTTCGTCGCTGGACATCAACCAGTGGCCCTCGTCATTCTGGCCAAGGCGTATGTCCGGCCGGGCGACCTCGACTGGGAACCGCTGGCGGTGATCTCCGACGCATCCGTACTCGGCGTCGTTGCCCTTGCTCATGCCGACGGCTACACGGAGTTGCTTCATCTAGCGATTGACACAACGAGGCAGGGCCAAGGCATCGGCTTGGCCGCAGTCAGTCTCGTTCTTGCCCACGTAGCAGCGTCCCGACCTGGCTGTCAGGAAGTGCGACTGACGGTGCACCCTGACAACACGCGTGCCCAGCGTCTGTATCGGAGCGTGGGGTTCTCACCGAACGGGGCGATGCGCGAGAACGAGCCCATCTGGACGCTCACTCTGCAGCGACGCTAGGTGCTGCTCGTCGATGCCTCAGCGGCGCCGCCGCTGAGATCAAGAAGCGGCGTTCTCGGCGGGCAGCGAGTCGCCATGATCGACGGAGGCGTTGGGCAGTGCCGAGGCCTTCGAGAGTGCCTCAACTCTCCGTGGATCAACAGCTGGGAAGCCACTGGGACTGGGCCGTACGCCATCGCGGCGCAGGGCGCACGACGAGTGGGCTACTCCTTGACGGAGAGCTCCACCTTCAAGGGCCCGAGCGAGACGGTCTTGCCGAGACCACCGCGCACCGTCGTCACCTTGGGTCGCGACCAGCGCAGCGGCGTCCACTGCAGGGACAGCGCAGGGGTCGCGTCAGTGAGCTCGGCGGGTACGGGAAGGGACTCGGCCACGTCGGGCTCGGCAGTGACCTCGGCGGGGCCTGCGAGGTCGGTGAGCAGGTCGGCCTGCAGGTCCGCGCGGAGGTCCTTCTTGGCGGCGGTCATCGGGTCTCCTGGTAGGCGGTGAGCACGTCGGCGGCGAGCGCTGTGTAGGCCTCGGCGACGGCAGAGGTGGGGTTGGTCAGCACCACGGGCCGCTTCGCGAGCGTTGCCGAGGGCACCCGCCGCGAGACGGGGATGCGGGTGGCCAGCAGCGGCAGGTCGGTGCCCTCGAGCGCGCCGAGGACCTCCCGGGCCGCCTTGCCCTCCTTGTCCCAGAGCGAGCAGGCGACACCGATCAGCCGGGCGTTGGTGTTCTCGAAGCGCTTGTGCTGCTCGAGGAACGCGGTGACCCGGGCTGCCCCCAGGGCCGAGCCAGGGTCGCTCGTGAAGACCGTGAGCACGGCGTCGGCGGCGCAGACGGCCGACAGCGTCAGGTTGCCCAGGTCACCGTGGGTGTCGAGCACGACATGGTCGTAGTCGTCGAGGAGCGGCCGCAGCACCCGCCGGATGCCGGTGACGATGCCGCCCTGCGAGGCCAGCGTGACGCCCACCTGCTCGAGGCTGGGGTGCGCGGGGAGCAGGTCCAGGCCGGGCGCGACCTCGGTGCGCACGACCGACCGGGGGTCGGCCTCCGGGTCCTCCAGGAGGCCGGCGAGCGAGTCGTCCTTCGACTTCGAGACGACGCCGAAGGCGCGACCCAGCGAGTCCTGTGGGTCCGCATCGACGGCGAGAACCCGACCTGACCGAGCCAGCACCGCGGCCAGGTTGGCCGCGGTGGACGTCTTGCCGACGCCCCCTTTGGACGAGCAGACGGCCAGTCTCACGTGCGGGCTCCCTGGGAGCTTCGGAACACCATCACGAGGACGGCGGCCGCCAGCACCTCGAGGAGCAGCTTGCCGAGATCACCGGTGTTGAGCTGCTCGGCGATGATCCGGCCGATCAGGCCACCGGCAACCCCGAGCAGTGCGGTCATCGTCAGGCTGATCCGGCCGTGGCCCGGCGCGATCGCCCGGGCGATCAACCCCAGCAGCAGGCCGACGAGGAGGGCCCAGACCGCCGACATGAGCGTCGCGCCGATGACGGGCAGGACCACGAAGAGCACGACACAGAGGACAAGCACGGCAAACAGCACGCTCACAGGGTAGAGCGTCGGTGTTACGGCTAGCGTGCCGTCACGTGACTCTCGCCGTCCGTGTCATCCCGTGCCTCGACGTGGACGCCGGCCGAGTGGTCAAGGGAGTCAACTTCACGGACCTCGTGGACGCGGGCGATCCCGTCGAGATGGCCCGGGTCTATGACGCTGAGGGCGCCGACGAGCTGGTCTTCCTCGACATCACGGCCTCGTCCGGCTCCCGCGAGACGACCTATGACGTGGTCCGGCGCACCGCGGAGCAGGTCTTCATCCCGCTGACCGTCGGCGGAGGGGTCCGGAGCACCGACGACGTCGACAAGCTGCTCCGCGCCGGCGCCGACAAGGTGGGCGTCAACACGGCGGGCATCGCGCGGCCCGAGCTGCTCAGCGAGATCAGCACCCGGTTCGGCTCGCAGGTGCTCGTGCTGAGCGTCGACGCCCGTCGTACTCCGTCCGGGTCGTTCGAGGTGACCACGCACGGCGGCCGGCAGGGCACGGGCATCGACGCGCTGGAGTGGGCGCAACGCGGCGAGGCGCTCGGGGTCGGCGAGATCCTGCTCAACTCGATGGACGCGGACGGCACCCGGCAGGGCTACGACGTCGAGATGCTGCGTGCGGTCCGCGCGCGGGTGTCCGTGCCCGTCATCGCCAGCGGCGGCGCGGGCTCGGTGGAGGACTTCGCGCCGGCTGTCGAGGCGGGCGCCGATGCCGTGCTCGCCGCGAGCGTGTTCCACTTCGGCAGCATGCGCATCGGCGACGCCAAGGCAGCCCTGCGCAAGGCGGGCCTCACCGTGCGGGAATCCAGTTGACCTCAACCGGGGTTGAACTGGTTCTGTGAACAGCGACATGGATGCCCCGCACCGCACCCCCAGGCAGGTGATCTGGCGCGGTCTGTGGATCCTGCGCCTTGCCGTGCACGAGGAGCCGCGGATCTTCGCGGTCTCGGCGGTGGGTAGCGCACTGTTCGGCGGCATGACCATTGCCCAGGCCTATGCGTTCGGGCACATCACCAGCACCGTCATCCAGCCCTCGATCCAGCGCGGCGACACGACCACTGCCAGCCTCGCCGGCGCGGTCCTGCTGGTGATGGGGGTCGCCACCCTCAAGGTCTTCGGCATCCTGGGCCGCCGGCTCGGTGCCGGGATCATGCAGTACCGGCTGCAGGCCACCTATCGCAAGCGCGTCACCCGGCGCTACCTCGAGCTCCCGCTCGAGTGGCACCAGCAGCACCCCACCGGCGAGCTGCTCTCGAACGCCAACAGCGACGTCGAGGCCACCTGGTATCCGATCGCGCCGTTCCCCTTCGCCGTCGGCGTCGTGTTCATGCTCATCGGGACGCTCGCGCTGCTGTTCTTCACCGACCCGGTGCTCGCCGTGGTCGGCTCGATCATCTTCCCTGCGATCGCGATCCTGACGGTCGTCTACAGCAGCCGGATGTCGCCGCTGATGACGCGCGCCCAGCAGCTGCGGGGTGAGGTCAGCACGATCGCCCACGAGTCGTTCGACGGAGCGCTCGTGGTGAAGACCCTCGGCCGCGAGAGCTTCGAGACAGACCGCTTCACCGCCAAGAGCCGCGAGCTCCGCGACACCCTCGTGCAGGTCGGCCGGGTCCGGGGCCTGTTCGACCCACTGATGGAGGCGCTGCCCGTCATCGGCGTGCTGCTCGTCCTCGTGGTCGGCACGTCGCGGGTCGGCAGTGGCCACCTTTCCTCAGGTGACCTGGTGCGGGTCGCCTACCTGTTCACGCTGCTCGCGTTCCCGGTCCGGGCGATCGGCTGGGTCCTCAACGAGCTGCCGCGCTCCGTGGTCGGCTACGACCGGGTGCTGCGGGTCCTCGAGGCCGAGGGACAGCAGCACTTCGGTACGGCAGAGCCGGCCGTCGACGGCCCGGTGACCCTCGACGTGCGGGACCTCTCGTTCGCCTACGGCGACGACCAGGTGCTGCACCAGGTCTGCTTCGACGTCGCGCCCGGCAGGACGGTGGCCGTGGTCGGCCCGACCGGCTCGGGCAAGTCGACGCTCGCGACGCTGCTGGTCCGTCTGGTCGACCCGCTGTCGGGCGTCGTCGAGTACGACGGCACCGATGTCGCCGCCTTCGCCCCAGGCCGGCTCGCGACCATCGCGGCGCTGGCGCCGCAGACCACGTTCCTGTTCGACGACACCGTCCGCGGCAACGTCACCCTCGGTGCCGAGATCAGCGACGAGCAGGTCTGGGCAGCGCTGCGGGTGGCGCAGGCGGACGGCTTCGTCGCCGCCCTCGGCAAGGGCCTCGACACGGTCGTGGGGGAGCGCGGCACCACGCTGTCCGGCGGCCAGCGCCAGCGGCTCGCCCTGGCCCGGGCCGTGGCCCGCAACCCGAGGCTGCTCGTCCTCGACGACGCGACGTCCTCCGTCGACCCCTCGGTGGAGCAGCGGATCCTCGCCGGCCTGCGCGGCTCTGCGAGCGCCAGCACGGTCGTGGTCGTGGCCTACCGCCGCGCGACCATCGCGCTCGCAGACGAGGTGGTGTTCGTCGACGACGGGCGGCTCGTGGACCGCGGCACCCACGACGAGCTCCGGGAGCGGTGCGCCGGCTACCGCGACCTGGTCACCGCCTACGAGCGGGCCGAGGCGGAGCGCGAGGCCGAGCACGCCGGCGACGAGACGGAGTCGGTCCGATGACCACCGTCGACGCCGGCAGCATCCAGCGCGGGTCGCTAGCCACGCTGGCGCACGGCCTGAAGCTGGCCCCGGAGTTCCGCAACGGCCTGCCCACCACGCTGGGGCTCGCGCTGCTCAGCACGGCCGGCCGGGTCGTCGTACCTCTTGCCGTGCAGCAGACCATCGACCACGGCCTGTCCGGCAAGACGCCCGACCTGCCACTCGTGCGGGTCGCGTGCGGTTTGGCCGCGCTGGCCGTTGCCCTCACGGCGGTCGCCAACTTCTTCATGAACGTCCGGCTCTATCGCACGACAGAGGATGGGCTGCTTGCCTTGCGCACCAGGGCTTTTCGGCGCGTGCACGACCTGTCTGTGCTGCATCAGGCCGCCGAGCGCCGTGGGTCGCTCGTCAGTCGGGTGACCGGTGATGTCGACACGATCAGCACCTTCATGCAGTTCGGCGGTCTGCTCATCGTGGTGTCCGTCGCGCAGGTCGTGCTGGCCACCGTGCTGATGCTGTGGTGGTCGTGGCAGCTCACCCTGGTCGTCTATGTCTGCATGCTGCCGCTGGCCTTGTCGCTGCGGGTGTTCCAGAAGAAGCTGCAGGTCGCCTACCGCGGCGTCCGTGAGCGCATCGGCGAGCTGCTCGGCGCGATCTCCGAGTCGGTCGTCGGCGCTCCCGTCATCAGGGCCTACGGGGCCCAGGCCCGCACCGCACAGCGGGTCGACGATGCGGTGTCGCGCACGCGCCAGGCGCAGACGAGGGCGCAGACGATCTCGGCGACGACCTTCTGCTCCGGCGAGCTCACCACCGCGCTCGCCAACAGCGCGGTCATCGTCATCGGCGTCCTGCTCGCGACGAACGGTCACCTGACCTTGGGCCGGCTGATCGGGTTCCTGTTCCTGGTGACGCTGTTCGTGCAGCCGGTGCAGGTCGCGACCGAGGTCCTCAACGAGGCGCAGAACGCGATCGCCGGGATGCGTCGCGTGCTCGGTGTCCTCGACACCCCGACCGACATCGCAGACCCCGCGCCGGGTCGCGGGTTGCCCGAGGGGCCGGTCTCGGTGACCTTCGACCACGTGAGCTTCGCCTACCCGGGTGGACCGGAGGTGCTGCACGACGTCGACCTGACGCTCCCGGCGCAGACCCGGGTCGCCGTCGTCGGCGAGACGGGTTCCGGCAAGACGACCTTCGCCAAGCTCCTGACGCGCCTCATGGACCCGACGCGCGGCCGGGTGCTCCTGGGCGGCGTCCCCTTGGACCAGCTGCAGTTCGCGTCGCTGCGCCAGCGGGTGGTGATGGTCCCGCAGGACGGCTTCCTGTTCGACACGACGGTGGCGGACAACGTGCGGTACGGCCGGCTCGGCGCGAGCGACGAGGACATCGTGCTCGCCTTCACCGAGCTCGGCCTGCTCGACTGGGTCGACGCGCTGCCCGAGGGCATCCACTCCCACGTCGGTGAGCGCGGCGAGTCGCTGTCGGTGGGCGAGCGGCAGCTGGTCGCGATCGCCCGCGCCTACGTCGCCGACCCCGACCTGCTCGTCCTCGACGAGGCGACGAGTGCCGTCGACCCGGCGACGGAGGTGCGTCTCGCCCGCGCCCTCGACTCGCTGACCCGCGGGCGCACGACGCTGACGATCGCGCACCGGCTCTCCACCGCCGAGGCCGCCGACGAGGTGCTCGTCGTCGACAAGGGTGTCGTCGTGCAGCGCGGCCCGCACGCCGACCTGGTGGCCGTGCCCGGGGTCTACGCCGACCTGCATGCCAGCTGGATCAACCAGTCCCGGTGAGACGCGCGGAGCAACGCGGACTGGTCCTCGCGTTCGGGGTGTTCGGCACCTTCTGGGGCGCCTGGGCTGCGGCGCTGCCCGCGATGCGCCATCAGGTCGGCGCCTCCGACGGGCAGCTGGGGCTCGCGCTCGCGGCGATCGCCGTCGCCGCCGTACCCGTGATGTTCTTCGCCGGCCGCATCGTCGACCGCTACGGCGCACAGCGCGCGCTGCCCGCCTCGCTGCTGCTCTTCGCGGTGGCCGTCCCGCTGCCCGGGCTGGCGCACTCGCTCGGGGCGCTCGTCCCGGCGCTCATCGCCGTCGGGCTCGGGACGGGCGCCCTCGACCTGGTGGCCAACGCGGCGACCGCCGCCTGGGAGCGGGTGGAGCGCAGCAAGCTGATGAGCATCGTGCACGGCGCCTTCAGCGTCGGCGTGCTGGTGGGCAGCGTCGGCGCCGGCCTCGCCCGCGAGGGGGGCGCCACGCCGCTCATGATCCTCAGTGTCGTCGCCGCTGCCACGGTGGTCGTCGCGGTCACCCAACCGCCCTACCGGATGGCGCCGGCCGAGCAGGTGACGAGCAGGGACAGGCTGCCCTGGTTCCTCGTCGGCGTCGGGCTGCTGACGGCCGGCGCCTTCCTCTGCGAGGACGCGATCCAGTCGTGGAGCTCCCTGCAGCTCGAGCGCGGGCTGGACGCGTCGCCGGCCATCAGCGGGCTCGGGCCAGGTCTGTTCGCGGGGTCGATGGCAGTCGGTCGGCTGCTGATCGGCGCGGTGGCCTCCCGGGTGCGCGAGCCGATGCTGCTCGGGTCGGCCGCCCTCACCCTGGCGATCGGTGCGTTCGTCGTCGCGGCCGCGGGCACCCCGGCAGTGGCGCTGGTCGGCCTGGTCGTCGCCGGTGCCGGGACATCCGTGCTCGCACCGGTCCTGTACTCCGCGGTGGGTGCACACGCCGCGCCCGGTCGGCAGGGCGCCGACCTCGCGGCGGTGGCCGCCGTGGGCTACGTCGGGTTCGTCGCCGGGCCGCCGCTGGTCGGTGCGATCTCGGCGGCGACGTCGCTGCCCGTGGCGCTCGGCTGCCTGGGCGGCATCGGGCTGCTGCTGGCCGCGACCGGCCCGCTGCTCCTCTCTGGGAGAATGTCCCCATGACCAGCAGTGCCCTTCCCGGAGCCGTCCGTCCCACCGACCTCGACCCCGCCATCGCCGCGCAGCTCAAGCGCGACGCAGACGGCCTCGTCGTGGCGGTCTGCCAGCAGCACGACACCGGCGAGGTGCTCATGGTCGGCTGGATGGACGACGAGGCGCTGCACCGCACGCTGACGACGGGCCGCTGCACCTACTGGTCGCGCTCCCGTCAGGAGTACTGGGTGAAGGGCGAGACCTCGGGCTCCCAGCAGTGGGTCAAGTCCGTCGCGCTCGACTGCGACGGCGACACCCTGCTCGTCCGCGTCGATCAGGTGGGGGGTGCCTGCCACACCGGGGACCGGACGTGCTTCGACGCGACGCCGCTGCCGGCCGTGGAGGGCACGCGACCATGAGGTTCGGGGTCACCACCCCGTCGGCGTCCGACTTCGCAGCTCTGGACCAGCCCCTGGTGCCGGTGGTGCGGCGGTTGCTCGCCGATGGTGAGACGGCCGTCGGGGTCTACCGGAAGCTCGCCCAGAACCGGCCGGGCACCTTCCTGCTGGAGTCGGCGGAGCAGGGCAAGCAGTGGTCGCGATGGTCTTTCGTCGGCGTCCGCTGCGCCTCGGTCCTCACCGAGCGCGACGGTGCTGCGCTCTGGCTCGGCGACGGCCTGCCGACGACATCCGCTGATCCACTGGAGGCGCTGCGCGAGGCCCATGCGCTCCTGCAGTCGCCGCACCTCGACGACCTCCCGCCGTTCACCGGCGGCCTCGTCGGCTATCTCTCCTACGACGCGGTACGACGGATGGAGCGGCTGCCCTCGACGGTGCCCGACGAGCTGGGGATGCCCGAGCTCACCATGATGCTGGCCACCGACCTCGCGGTCCTCGACCACAGCGACGGCTCGGTGTGGCTCATCGCCAACGTGGTGCATGGCGGGACCTACGACGACGCGGTGGCCCGGCTCGACGCGATGGCCGCCGACCTCGCCAAGCCCGGCGAGCCGTCGGTCGCCGTCGTCGACCTGGCGGCGACGCCGGTCGTCACGTCGCGGTCCGGTGCCGAGGCCTTCATGGCTGGCGTCGAGACGGTGAAGGAGCACATCCGCGCCGGTGACGCCTTCCAGGTCGTGCTGTCGCAACGGTTCGAGATGGCGACCGACGTGGACGCGCTCGACGTCTATCGGGTGCTCCGCGCGACCAACCCCTCGCCGTACATGTACCTGCTGCGCTTCGCCGGCCGCGAGAGCCCCTATGACGTCGTGGGCTCCTCGCCCGAGGCGCTCGTCACCGTGTCCTCGGGCGAAGCCGTGCTGCACCCCATCGCGGGCACCCGTCCGCGCGGCGCGACGCCCGAGGAGGACCTCGCGCTCGGCACCGAGCTGCTCGCCGACCCGAAGGAGCGCTCGGAGCACGTGATGCTCGTCGACCTCGGACGCAACGACCTCGGTCGCGTCTGCTCACCGGGCACCGTCGACGTCGTCGACTTCATGTCGGTCGAGCGCTACTCGCACGTGATGCACATCGTCTCGACCGTCGTCGGTCAGGTCGCCCCGGGCCGGTCGGCCTTCGACGTGCTGACCGCGACGTTCCCGGCCGGCACCCTGTCCGGGGCGCCCAAGGTCCGGGCGATGGAGATCATCGAGTCCCTCGAACCGGTCCGTCGCAACCTGTACGGCGGCTGCGTCGGCTATCTCGGCGCCACGGGCGACATGGACATGGCCATCGCGATCCGGACAGCGGTGCTGCACGACGGTCGGGCGGTCGTGCAGGCCGGCGCCGGGCTGGTCGCCGACAGCGACCCGGCGGCCGAGTACGCCGAGTGCGAGAACAAGGCCGCGGCGGTGCTGCGTGCCATCGCGGCTGCCGAGACGCTCCGCACCGTCTCGTGAGCGGGTCGTGAACCCGCGCCGCGAGCTCCGGACCGCCGTGCTCCTCTGCCTCCTCGGCTCCGGGCTCGTGCTGCTGGCCGTCCGGCAGACGTGGGCGTCCTATCCGACCTCGGGGGGCCTGACCATCGACGACGTGCGCGACGACATCCACGGGACAGCGGTGGCCGGGCTCGCCCAGGCACTGAGCCTCGTCGGCATCGCCGGGGTCGTCGCCATCGCCGCCACCAAGCGGCGCGGACGGGTCGTCGTCGGGACCCTGGTCGCTCTCGCCGGACTGTTCGTCGTCGTGGACGTCGTCGACCTCCTCGCGCGTGGCCTCGGCCACCGGCTCGCCACGGCGGCGCAGCAGCAGCACGACACCCAGCCGACGTGGTTCTGGCCTGCGCTCACCCTGGTCGGCGGCATCGTCATGGCCGCGGGCGGTGCCGTCGTCGCGGCGCGGGGGCGTCGGTGGGCGGCCCTGTCCTCGGCGTACCAGGTGCCGGCCGCCCAGCAGGACGACCCGCCGGCCACTGACAAGGGCACCTGGGACGCCCTCGACCGCGGCCACGACCCCACCGCCTGACGGGACCCGGGTGACCCGCGGTCGCGCGGCCGGTCTACGGTGACTGAGTGCAGGGAGTGAGCCGGTGAGCGTGCTCGACGAGATCCTCGTCGGTGTCCGCGAGGACCTCGCCGGACGCCAGGCCGTGACCAGCCTCGACGAGCTCAAGGACCGGGCCACGCAGCAGGCGCCGGCCCGCGACGGGGTGCAAGCGCTGAAGCAGGCGGGCGTGCAGGTGATCGCCGAGGTCAAGCGGATGAGCCCGAGCAGGGGCCAGCTCGCGGAGATCGCCGATCCCGCAGCATTGGCGCAGGAATACGAGGCCGGCGGCGCCGCGGTCATCAGCGTGCTGACGGAGGGCCGCAAGTTCGGCGGCTCGCTCGACGACTTCGACGCGGTGCGCGCGCGGGTCGACGTACCCTTGCTGCGCAAGGACTTCATCCTCAGCAGCTATCAGCTGTGGGAGGCCCGCGCGCACGGCGCCGACCTGGTGCTGCTCATCGTCGCGGCACTCGAGCAGGAGGCTCTGATCAGCCTGCTGGAGCGCACCGTCAGCCTGGGCATGACGCCGCTGGTGGAGGCACACGACGAGCTCGAGGTGGTCCGTGCCCTCGACGCGGGTGCGCGCATCGTCGGGATCAATGCCCGCAACCTCAAGACGCTCGAGGTCGACCGCGAGATCTTCGCGCGGCTGGCTCCCGAGATCCCCGAGCACGTCGTGAAGGTCGCGGAGTCCGGCGTCCGTGACGCCCATGACCTGCTGTCCTATGCCGGCAACGGCGCCGACGCGGTCCTCGTCGGTGAGGGTGTCGTGAAGGACGGCAATCCGCGGCAGGCCGTGGCCGCCCTCGTCACCGCCGGCGCGCACCCCGCGGCGCGGCACCAGCAGTGACTGCCCTTCCCGACGCCGCCGGCCACTGGGGACCGTACGGCGGGCGCTTCGTCCCGGAGGCCCTCATCGCCGCCCTCGACCAGCTGGCCGAGGAGCATGAGCGCGCCCTGCACGACGAGGCCTTCCTCGCCGAGCTCGACGACCTGCAGCGCAACTACGCCGGCCGCCCCACCCCGCTGACCGAGGCCAAGCGGTTCGGCGCGGCGATCGGTGCCCGGGTGTTCCTCAAGCGCGAGGACCTGGCGCACACCGGCAGCCACAAGATCAACAACGTCCTCGGCCAGGCGCTCCTGACGAAGCGGATGGGCAAGACCCGGGTCATCGCCGAGACGGGCGCCGGTCAGCACGGCGTCGCCACCGCGACGGCGGCGGCGCTGTTCGGCTTCGAGTGCACCGTCTACATGGGGGAGGAGGACACCCGCCGGCAGGCGCTCAACGTCGCCCGGATGCAGCTCCTCGGTGCCGAGGTCATCCCGGTCACGACCGGCACCCAGACCCTCAAGGACGCGACCAACGAGGCGTTCCGCGACTGGGTCGCCAACGTCGAGACCACGCACTACGCGATCGGCTCGGTCGTCGGGCCGCACCCGTTTCCCATGCTGGTCAGGGACTTCCAGCGGATCATCGGGGTCGAGGCGCGCGGGCAGATCCTCGAGCGCATCGGCCGGTTGCCGGACGCCGCGATCGCCTGCGTCGGTGGCGGTTCCAACGCGATGGGGTTGTTCCACCGCTTCATCACCGACGCGGAGGTGCAGCTGATCGGCTGCGAGGCCGGGGGAGACGGGATCGAGACCGGCCGGCACGCGGCGCCGCTGACGATCGGGTCGCCGGGAGTGCTGCACGGCGCCCGGTCCTACCTCATGCAGGACGACGACGGGCAGACGCTCGACACGCACAGCATCAGTGCCGGTCTCGACTACCCGGGCGTCGGTCCCGAGCACGCCTGGCTGCGCGACGAGCACCGCGCGGTCTACCGCGGGGTCACCGACACCGACGCGATGGCGGCACTCGAGCTGCTCGCGAGGACCGAGGGCATCCTGTGCGCCATCGAGTCGGCGCACGCCTTCGCCGGCGCGCAGCAGTGGGCGGCGGAGAACGGCCCCGACAAGGTGATCGTCATCAGCTGCAGCGGTCGCGGTGACAAGGACGTCGACACCGCCGCCCGTTGGTTCTCGCTGCTGTGACGAGGATCGACGAGCTCTTCACGACGACGCGCGCAGCGGGCCGCGCTGCTCTCGTCGGCTACCTGCCCGTCGGCTTCCCCGACGTGCCGACGAGCATCGCGGCGATGATCGCCATGATCGACGGCGGCGTCGACCTCGTCGAGGTCGGCGTGCCCTACACGGACCCCGGCATCGACGGCCCCGTCATCCAGGTGGCCGTCGACCTCGCGCTGCGGGCCGGCACCAGGGTGGCGCACGTCTTCGAGGCCGTCGAGCAGGTCAGCGCCCACGCGCCGGCTGTCGTCATGGGCTACTGGAACCCCATCGAGAAGCTCACCCCGAAGGTCTTCGCCCAGCGACTCAAGGACGCCGGCGGCTCCGGAGCCATCACCCCCGACCTCATCCCCGAGGAGGCAGGTCCCTGGCTCGACGCTGCCTTGCAGCACGACCTCGACCCGATCTTCCTGGTTGCTCCCAGCAGCACCGACGCGCGCCTCGACGTCGTCGGACGCACCAACCGCGGCTTCGTCTACGCCGCCAGCACCATGGGCGTCACCGGCACCCGCGACACGGTGAGCAACCGGGCCGAGGAGCTCGTCGCGCGGATGCGGCAGCACACCACGTTGCCCGTCGGGGTCGGCCTCGGCGTCAGCAACGGCGCCCAGGCAGCGGAGGTCGCCGGCTACGCCGACGCGGTGATCGTCGGATCGGCCTTCGTGCGCGCTCTGCAGGACGGTGGCGCCGACGCGGTGCGGCGACTCGCCGAAGACCTGTCCGAAGGGGTACGACGGAAGGCGTGAAGCGCGCCCTCTGCCTCCTCGTCCTCGTTGCCGCCTGCTCGCACGGCACCACCAAGGCCGGACCCACCCCGACGCTCAGCGCGTCACCCAGCCCGACAGTCACGCAGGCCGTCCCCCCGAGCTCGTCCCCGACCCCGAGCGCCCCGACGACGGCCCCGCCCGTCGGACCGGCCGGCACGAAGGTGCCTGCAGGGTTCCGCCCGCAGTCAGCGACGTTCATCAGCGCCCGCAGCGGCTGGGCGCTCGGCTCCTCGCCGTGCCAGAGCGGCCAGGGCAGCTGCGACGTCATCGCCCGCACCCGCGACGGAGGCGCCACCTGGCGGGCCATCCCGTCACCGAAGACCTCGCCGGACCATCTCGCGCACATCCGCTTCGCCGATCCGGCCAACGGCTTCGTCACGGGTGACCAGCTCTGGGCCACCCACGACGGAGGCGCCACCTGGCGGGCCGTCGCTGACTCGCGGAACATCGGCGAGCTCGCGATCTCCGGCGGTCGCGTCTGGGCCAACCAGGACGGCGTGGTCAAGTCCGCGTCCGTCACCGGCGGCCCGCTGATGACGACCGGGAACGGCTTCCGGGCGCAGGACCTCCGGGTACGCGGGGCCGTGGTCGTCGCCAGTGACGCCAACGGCCGGCTGTACCGGCTCGTCCACGGTGTCTTCACCGTGGTGCGCACTCCCTGCCGGGACGGTCAGGTCCCGGTCGCCGGTCTGGGCAGTGGGCACTGGCTGCTCGTCTGTGAGGGGGACGCCGGGCTCGGGCACGAGGAGAAGCACGCGTTCCGCAGCACGGACAGCGGGTCGACGTGGACGGCGGCAGGGGACCCGCCGCAGCAGAGCGGCACCGACAGCTACGTGACCTCCGACGGCGACTTCGTGGTCGACCACCTGGAGGTCGCGGTCAGCCGCAGTGGCAGCTGGCGGGTCGCGCTGTCCACCGACGGTGGGGTGTCCGAGGGGGGCTTCGAGTCAGCTGACCTCGGCTACTGCATCGGGGGCTTCGGCGGCAGCACCTCCCAGACCATGAAGATCACGCACGACGCCGGCCGCACGTGGAAGTCCGTCGCCTTCTAGGGTGAGCGGGTGATGCGCGCTTCGATCCCGAGCCCTTCGAGCGGGGTCGTCCACCTCGGCCCGCTCCCGCTGCGGGCCTACGCGGGCTTCATCCTGCTGGGCGCTGTCCTCGCCGTCTACTTCGGCGACAAGCGCTGGGTCGCGCGCGGCGGCAAGCCGGGCTTCGTGGCCGACGTCGCGGCCACCGCCGTCCCCGCCGGTCTCGTCGGCGCCCGGATCTACCACGTGCTCACCAGCCGACAGGACTTCTACTTCTCGCATCCCGTCGAGATGCTCAAGATCTGGCAGGGCGGTCTCGGGATCTGGGGTGGCATCGCCGGCGGAGCGGTCGGGGCGTGGTGGGTGCTGCGCAAGCACGGCATCCCGTTCCTCGACTTCGCCGACGCCCTGGCGCCCTTCCTGCCGCTGGCGCAGGCCGTGGGGCGGGTCGGCAACTACTTCAACCAGGAGCTCTACGGGAAGAGGACCTCGCTGCCGTGGGGTCTCGAGATCGACGCGGCGCACTCGCCGGGAGGCAACAGTCCCGGCACCTACCAGCCGACGTTCCTCTACGAGCTGCTCTGGGACCTCGGCGTCATGGGGCTCGTGCTGTGGGCCGACAACCGGTGGAAGCTCGGCCGCGGTCGTGCCTTCGCGCTCTACGTCGCCGGCTACTGCGCCGGCCGCCTCTGGATCGAGGCGCTCCGCATCGACGACGCCCACAAGCTGTTCGGCGTCCGCCTCAACGACTTCACCTCCGGCATCCTGTTCCTCGCGGCGGTGGCCTTCCTGTGGCTGCGTCGGGACAGCCGCAAGCCGTCGCCCGCCGACGTACCCTCGAGTGCATGACGGTCGAGACCGAGGACTCGCAGCGGATCCCGCCTCCGGACCATCACCGGGACGTGACCGGAGGCTGGCTGCGGCCGGCCGTGTTCGGCGTCACCGACGGCCTGGTCAGCAACGCCAGCCTCATCCTGGGCGTCGGGGGCTCGGGCGCGTCCACGCACGCTGTCATCCTCGCCGGCCTGAGTGGGCTCGCGGCCGGCGCCTTCTCGATGGCGACGGGGGAGTACATCAGCGTCGCGAGCCAGCAGGAGCTCACGCTGGCCGAGATCGAGGTCGAGAAGCTCGAGCTGCACCGGGTCCCGATCGCCGAGGAGGCCGAGCTCGCGCAGGTCTACGTGCAGCGCGGCGTCGAGCCGGCGCTGGCGCGTGAGGTGGCTCGGCAGCTGAGCGCCAACCCGGAGGAGGCCTGGCGCGCGCACGTTCGCGAGGAGCTCGGGGTCGACCCTGACGACCTGCCGAGCCCTTGGACCGCGGCCATCTCGTCGTTCGGCAGCTTCGTGGTCGGAGCGCTCATCCCGCTGCTGCCCTTCCTGCTCGGGGCCACCACGCTGCTCTTGACGGTCGTCCTGACCATCGCCGGACTGTTCACTGCGGGCGCGGCCGTGTCGCGCTTCACCAGTCGCACGTGGTGGTACTCCGGCGCTCGGCAGCTCACCCTCGGAGGTCTGGCCGCCGCCGTGACCTATGGGATCGGCAGCGCCGTCGGCGCGTGATGCCGGCGGTCCTCGGCGGCCGCGATGCGCACCTCGACCGTCACCCAGCCGCTGTCGCAGCGGGCCGTCACCTTGCCACCGTGCACCTCGACGAGGCGGCGCACGACATAGAGCCCCATCCCGATCCCCTCGTGCTCCCGGGTCGGGCCGGCATCGCCCTGGACGAACGGCTCGAACAGCCTCTGGTCGTCGAGCGGCCTTCCCTCGTTGCTCACCGCAACCCAGACCTCACCGCCGTCGCGACCGCCGGCGACGAGCGGGACGGTGCCGCTGTCGCCGTACTGGATCGCGTTGTCGAGCAGGTTCGCGAGCACCTGGTGCAGGGCGCGCCGATCGATGGGCGCGAGCAGCCCGGGCTCGATGACGACGGACACGTCGTGCTCGGTGAGCATCGCGACCTCAGCGGCGACCGCATCCACCTCAGCGATGGCATCGGGGTCGGGGGACGTCGCAGACGAGGCGGTGAGCATGTTCTCGAGCAGTCGGGACAATCGCTCCTGCTGATCGAGGACGGCCTCCAGCAGGCGCGCCCGGGCGTCGGGCGGAAGACGGTCGCCCCGCTTGAGCAAGGTGAGCGCCGCTCCGCGAATGCCGGTCAGCGGGGTGCGGAACTCGTGGCTGACGGTGGCGATGAGGTCCGAGCGGATCCGCTCGGTCTGCTCCTGACGTGCGCGCATGCTGGCGTGGCCCTGCCAGAGGGCCAAGGTCAGCTGCTCCGCGCCCCGCTGGGCCTCCTCCTGCGTGCGCAGCAGCACGCCCAGCAGCACGGCCTCGGTGCCGAGCAGCACGGCCGTGGCCACCAGCCACGATCCCGACACCGGCAGCATCACGGCGGCCAGCAGCAGCGGAAGGTGGGCTACCGCGAGCGCGCATCCCAGGAGCTTCTTGCGTGCTCCCGCGTGCGCCACCAGGCGACGGCCGGAGGAGGGGACGGCCACATCAGTCAGGGTGGAGCCCGGCACCGCTGCCCACCATGGCCCGAAAGGGCCATATCATCGCCTATTGCTCCAAACGGGTGACAGCCCGTCGAGAGCCCACTCGCGTCCGGTCGTGTAACGTGTTCGTCATCTGCAGCAGGGCCAGCGACGTCCCGGGTGGCAGTGAAGTTTCGAACCCACCCACGTGACGGAAGGCTCCACCATGCTTCCCGCCTCCCCAGGCCGCCCTGCCCATGCGGCCTCGCCGGCCTCTCAAGGCCTCTACGACCCCGCCAACGAGCACGACGCCTGCGGTGTCGCGTTCGTGGTCGACATCGCCGGGCGCCGTTCGCACGACCTCGTCGAGCAGGGCCTGACCGCCCTTCGCAACCTCGAGCACCGTGGCGCGTCGGGCGCGGAGCCCGCGACCGGCGACGGCGCCGGGATCCTCGTACAGGTCCCGGACAGCTTCTACCGCGCGGTGGTCAGTGTCGACCTGCCTGAGGTCTATGCCGTGGGCACGGCGTTCCTGCCGACGAACCCCCGCGAGGCCGTCGAGATCCAGGTCGGCTTCGAGCGGATCGTCGCCGAGGAGGGCTTGCGGGTCCTCACCTGGCGCGAGCTGCCCGTGGACCCGCGCGGGGCAGGCATCGGACGGACCGCCGCCGACGTCATGCCGATCTTCCGCCAGGTCTTCCTGGGGTCCCAGGACGAGGGCATGTCCGCCTACGCGCTGGAGCGTCGGGCATACGTCGTGCGCAAGCGCGCCGAGCGGGAGTGCGGCACCTACTTCCCGTCGCTGTCGACCCGCACGGTCGTCTACAAGGGCATGCTCACGACCGGCCAGCTGCAGCCGTTCTTCCCCGACCTCTCCGACGAGCGGTTCGACAGCGCCCTCGCGCTCGTGCACTCGCGCTTCAGCACCAACACGTTCCCGAGCTGGCCGTTGGCGCACCCGTACCGCTACATCGCCCACAACGGCGAGATCAACACCGTCAAGGGCAACCGCAACTGGATGCGCGCCCGCGAGGCGCTGCTGCGCGGCCCGCACGAGCTGCCGGACGACCTGACCCGGCTGTTCCCGATCTGCCACCCCGACGGGTCCGACTCCGCGTCCTTCGACGAGGTCCTCGAGCTGCTGCACATGGCAGGCCGGTCGCTGCCGCATGCCGTGCTCATGATGGTCCCGGAGGCGTGGGAGAACGCCATCGACATGGACCCCGCCAAGAAGGCCTTCTACGAGTTCCACGCCTCGCTGATGGAGCCCTGGGACGGCCCTGCCTGCGTCACGTTCACCGACGGCACGCTGATCGGGGCCGTGCTCGACCGCAACGGCCTGCGCCCGTCGCGCTGGTGGGAGACCACCGACGGCAGGGTGATCCTGGCCTCCGAGGTCGGCGTCCTCGACATCCCCAGCGACCAGGTCAAGCGCAAGGGCCGGCTCCAGCCCGGCCGGATGTTCCTCGTGGACACCGCCAAGGGGCGCATCGTCGAGGACGACGAGATCAAGGGCGAGCTCGCCGCCGCCCATCCGTACGAGGACTGGCTGCACGCCGGCCTGCTCCGCCTCGAGGAGCTGCCCGACCGCGACCACGTCGAGTACACCCCTGCGTCCGTGCTCCGCCGCCAGCAGACCTTCGGCTACACCGAGGAGGAGGTGCGCATCCTCCTGCAGCCGATGGCGACGGCGGCAGCCGAGCCGATCGGTTCGATGGGCACCGACACCCCCGTCGCGGTGCTGTCGGAGCGGCCACGGATGCTCTTCGACTACTTCAGCCAGCTGTTCGCACAGGTCACCAACCCGCCGCTCGACGCGATCCGCGAGGAGCTCGTCACCTCGTTGTCGGGCGGGATCGGCCCCGAGCAGAACCTGCTCGAGCCCGGCCCCGCCAGCTGCCGGCAGATCGTGCTGCCCTTCCCGGTCATCGACAACGACGAGCTGTCCAAGATCGGGCACGTCAACGACGACGGTGACCAGCCCGGTCTCGCTGCCGTGACGATCTACGGCCTCTACCCCGTCAACGGCGGGGGCGAGGCGCTCCGCGACGCCCTCGACCGGGTGCGTCGCGAGGTGTCCACCGCCATCGCCGGCGGTGCCCGCATCATCGTGCTGTCCGACCGCGAGTCGACCGAGACGATGGCGCCCATCCCGTCGCTGCTGCTGACGTCGGCGGTGCACCACCATCTCATCCGGGAGAAGAGCCGCACCCGCGTCGGCCTGCTCGTCGAGGCCGGTGACGTGCGCGAGGTGCATCACGTCGCGCTGCTCATCGGCTACGGCGCGGCGGCCGTCAACCCCTACCTCGCGATGGAGACCGTCGAGGAGCTCGCCCGCGACGGCGTGCTCGGCGACCTGACCTACAAGCAGGCGCAGAAGAACCTCATCAAGGCGCTCGGCAAGGGCGTCCTCAAGGTGATGTCCAAGATGGGGATCAGCACGATCGCGTCCTACACCGGTGCCCAGGTCTTCGAGGCCCTCGGGCTGTCCGAGGACCTCGTCGCCGAGTACTTCACCGGCACCACGTCGCGGCTCGGCGGCATCGGGCTCGAGGTCATCGCCGAGGAGACGGCTGCCCGGCACCGGCGGGCGTACCCCTCCAACCCGACCGAGCGGGCGCACCGCAGGCTCGAGATCGGCG
The DNA here is from genome assembly GCA_025465465.1 of Frankiales bacterium. Classification (GTDB taxonomy): domain Bacteria; phylum Actinomycetota; class Actinomycetes; order Mycobacteriales; family SCTD01; genus RYN-111. The sequence continues at coordinate 46,278 of JAODND010000021.1, forward strand.
GTGAGTACCAGTGGCGCCGCGAGGGCGAGATCCACCTGTTCAACCCGGAGACGGTCTTCACGCTGCAGCACTCGACCCGCACCCAGCAGTACGACGTCTTCAAGAAGTACTCCGGCAAGGTCGACGAGCTGTCCGCCCGGGCGGGAACGCTCCGTGGGCTGTTCGCCCTCCGCGAGGGGCTCCGTCCGCCCATCCCGCTCGACGAGGTCGAGCCCGCGTCGGAGATCGTGCGGCGCTTCAACACCGGCGCGATGTCCTACGGGTCGATCAGCGCCGAGGCGCACGAGACCCTCGCCATCGCGATGAACCGCCTCGGTGCGCGCTCCAACACCGGCGAGGGCGGTGAGGACAGCGAGCGGCTGCTCGACCCGGAGCGCCGGTCCGCGGTCAAGCAGGTCGCGTCGGGCCGGTTCGGCGTGACCAGCGAGTACCTCGTGCACGCCACCGACATCCAGATCAAGATGGCGCAGGGCGCCAAGCCGGGCGAGGGCGGTCAGCTGCCCGGCCACAAGGTCTACCCGTGGATCGCGAAGACCCGGCACTCGACGCCGGGCGTGGGTCTCATCAGCCCGCCGCCGCATCACGACATCTACTCGATCGAGGACCTGGCGCAGCTCATCCACGACCTCAAGAACGCCAACAAGGACGCCCGGATCCACGTGAAGCTGGTGGCTGAGGTCGGTGTCGGCACCGTCGCGGCGGGCGTGTCCAAGGCGCACGCCGACGTCGTGCTCATCTCCGGCCACGACGGTGGCACCGGCGCCTCGCCACTGACGTCGCTGAAGCACGCCGGTGCTCCCTGGGAGCTCGGCCTGGCCGAGACCCAGCAGACCCTGCTCCTCAACGGGCTGCGCGACCGCATCGTCGTGCAGGTCGATGGCCAGCTCAAGACCGGACGCGATGTGATGATCGCGGCGCTGCTCGGTGCGGAGGAGTTCGGCTTCGCCACCGCACCGCTCGTCGTCAGCGGCTGCATCATGATGCGGGTCTGCCACCTCGACACCTGCCCGGTCGGCATCGCGAC
>JAODND010000034.1 GCA_025465465.1 Frankiales bacterium
CCGCGGCGTCGAGCTCCACCTGCTGCGCGACGCGGTCGGGCATCGCGGCCCGGAGCGCAGCAGACCGGCTCAGTGCCGACCGACGGCGAGCCTGCAGGCCGGCCAGCCGCACGGCCTCCGTGGCGGCAGCGCGGCACACCTCCCGGTCGCCCACCAGCGCCCCGACCTGGGCGTCGACGGTCGCCAGCGCCCCGCGGGCCTCGTCCAGGAGGGTGCCCGCCCACTCGCTCGAGGGGGCGTCGGGCAGCGCGACGTCGGCGACCTCGGTCACTCTGGCCACCAGCTCGTCGACCACCGCACGAGCGTCGGCAACGCGCTCGCTGCAGACCCGACGGCGAGCGGCGAACCATTCCTCGACCTCCGCGAAGCGCTCGGTGGCGAACAGCTTCTTCAGCACCGCCACCCGCTCGGCCGAGGACGACCGCAGGAAAGCCGCAAACTCGCCCTGTGGGAGCAGCACCACCTGGAAGAACTGCTCGGCCGACATCCCCACCAGGTCCAGCACCTCGTCGTCGGCCTCCCGCGGGCGGGTCGACAGGGTCTCCCACCGATCGCCGCGGAGCTCTTCGAGAAGGACCCGTGCCTGCTCGGTCGCGACGCCGACCCCCCGGGTCTTCGGCCGGGTCCACGACGGCGAACGGGTGATGCGCACCCGCCGGGCACCGAAGGTGGCCTCGAGCGTCACCGAGGTGCGCGTCTGAGGCACGCAGTGGTCCGACCGCAACCGCTTGGCCTGCCCCCGCGCTCCGGGCACCCGGCCGAACAGTGCGAAGCCGATCCCGTCCAGCAGGGTCGTCTTGCCGGCGCCCGTCGCCCCGTGCAGCAGGAACAGGCCGGAGTCCGCCAGGGCATCCAGGTCCAGCGCGACCGTGCCGGCGAAGGGCCCGAACGCGGTCATGGACAGCGAGTGCGGCCTCATCGGGCCACCCGCACGGCCTCGAACGCCTCCGCGAGCAGCGCAGACTCCGACGCCGTCACCGACGTGCCCCGCACGTGCTCCACGAAGGTCCCGGCCACCTCGACATCCGTCCCTGTCACTCGCGAGGTGTAGGACACCGGCGATCGTGCGACCCCGGCCGGCTCGAAGGAGAGCACGAGCACGTGGGGGAACCGCGCCGTCAGCCGCTCCATCGCCTGCTCCGGCCGAGCGGGGTCGGTCAGGGTCACGGACAACCAGTCCCGCTCCACGCCTGCGAACTCAGCTGAGCAGAGCAACGACTCGAGCGAGCCGCGGACGGTCGACAGCCGCCGCGGCACGGGGGCGGCCACGAACTCGACCGGTCCACCCAGCTCGACCAACCAGCAGCCCTTGACCTGGGCGGCCTCGGAGAACGAGTAGGCGAGCGGAGAACCGCTGTAGCGCAAGGAATCCGTCAGCACCTGGGCACCGTGCAGGTGTCCGAGGGCGCCGTAGCCGAACCCGTCGAGCAGCGACACCGGCACGCGGGAGACACCTCCGACCGCGATGTCGCGCTCGGACTCCGACGCCTCACCACCCGCCACCCAGCAGTGGGCAAGCAGCACCGACGACGGCGGCGCGGCGGCCCGAACCCGGGTCAAGGCATCGCTGAGCACCGACACGTGCGAGCTGAAGCCGTGCGCTGACGGCTCGAGGTAGGGCACCGCGAAGAACGGCACGCCGTCGATGACCACCGGCACCTCGACGGTGTCGAAGCAGGTGCGCAGGTAGACCCCCGAGGCGTCGATCAGGGAGGAACCGAAGCCCAGCCGACGGGCGCTGTCGTGGTTGCCGCTGATGACGACGACGCGAGCGCCCGCCGCGCGCAGCCGGGAGAAGGCGGACGAGCAGAGCTCGACTGCCTCCAGCGGCGGCACGGCCCGGTCGTAGACGTCGCCCGACACGACCACGACGTCGACCGACTCCGAGGCGACGACCGCCACCAGGTGGTCGACGAACGCCTCCTGCGCCGCGGCCAGCGAGGCCCGGTGCAGCGACCGGCCGAGGTGCCAGTCTGACGTGTGGAGGAGGCGCACACCCGAACCGTAGGGACGCCCACCGACACCCACACGACGACGCGCGGGGGGCTGTGGACAGACTGGCGGAGGCTCGGGGATTTGAACCCCGGATGGGCTTGAGACCCAAACCGCATTAGCAGTGCGGCGCCATAGACCGGACTAGGCGAAGCCTCCTGGGAGCCCGAGGGCTACCGGAGTGAGAAGACTAGCGGAGCCCCCGCGTGTAGCGTTGACCCATGGCGAGCGAGACAACAGCCAATGTCATCGTCATCGGCTCCGGGTTCGGCGGCTCGGTGACCGCGCTGCGGCTCTCGGAGAAGGGCTACAGCGTCACGGTCCTCGAGGCCGGCCGGCGGTTCACCTCCGAGACGCTGCCGAAGACGTCCTGGGATCTCCGGGCCTTCCTCTGGATGCCGCGGCTCGGCCTCACCGGCATGCAGCGCATCACCTGGCTCAAGGACGTCGTCATCCTCTCCGGTGCCGGCGTCGGGGGCGGCAGCCTGGTCTATGCCAACACCCTCTACACGCCACCTCCCCGGTTCTTCCAGGACCCGCAGTGGGCGGGCATCACCGACTGGGAGTCGGAGCTGGCGCCGCACTACGACCAGGCGCAGCGGATGCTCGGTGTCGTCGAGAACCCGACGACCACACCGAGCGACGTGGTGCTGCAGAAGGTCGCCGCCGACATGGGCGTGGGGCACACCTACCACCCGACCCCGGTGGGGGTCTTCTTCGGCGAGCCGGGCAGGACCGTGCCGGACCCCTACTTCGGCGGCGCCGGTCCGGACCGGACCGGCTGCATCCAGTGCGGCAACTGCATGATCGGCTGCCGCTTCGGCGCCAAGAACCGCCTCGACACCAACTACCTCTACCTCGCCGAGGGACTGGGTGCGCGGGTGGAGCCGCTCACGACCGCCACCGCGCTGCGCGAGACGAGCGACGGCTGGGAGGTCGACACCGTCCCCACCGGCAAGCGGGGACCCGTGACGACCCACCGGGCAGCGCAGGTCGTGCTGGCGGCCGGCACCCTCGGCACCCAGAAGCTGCTGCACGACATGCGGGACACGGGTGTTCTGCCGAGGGTCAGCGCGCGGCTCGGCATGGTCACCCGCACCAACAGCGAGGCGCTGCTCGGCGCCCAGACCCCGAAGGTCCCGGATCAGCCGTTCAACGCCGGCGTCGCGATCACGAGCAGCTTCCACCCCGACGACGTGACCCATGTGGAGCCGGTCCGCTACGGCAAGGGCTCCAACGCGATGGGGCTGCTCAGCACGATCCTCGTGGACGGCGGAGGCCGGCTGCCCCGTCCCCTCCGCTTCCTGCTGCAGGCCCTCCGGCACCCCTCCGTGTTCCTGCGCAGCCTGAGCGTCCGTCACTGGTCCGAGAAGACGATCATCGTCCTGGTGATGCAGACCCTCGACAACTCGATCACGGTACGACGGACCCGGCGCGGGAAGCTGACCAGCGCTGCCGGCCACGGCGCGCCGAACCCCACCTGGATCCCGGTCGCCCACGACGCGACCCGACGGATCGCGGCGGAGATCGGAGGCTTTCCGGGAGGCACCGTCGGCGACATCGCCAACGTCCCGATGACGGCGCACATCATCGGCGGCTGCGTCATCAGCGACAGCCCCGCGACGGGCGTCATCGACCCCTACCACCGAGTGCACGGCTACCCCACCCTGCATGTCGTCGACGGGGCCGCGATCAGCGCCAACCTCGGCGTGAACCCGTCGCTCACCATCACCGCCCAGGCCGAGCGCGCGATGTCGCTGTGGCCCAACCACGGCGATCAGGACCCGCGACCCCCGCAGGGAAGCCCCTATCAGCGGATCACCGTCGTGCGGCCGCACCGTCCCGCCGTACCCCAGAGCGCTCCCGGGGGGCTGCGTGTGACGGCCAGCTCCTAGATCGCTTCCTCCATCGATGGCTCCCCGGCCCGTTGCGGGGGAAGGGCGATGACCGCCGGCGCGACCCGTCCTGTGAACCGGACGCCGCACAGCTGCAGGGCGACGGCTACGACGGCCAGGCCGGCGACGGCGTCGAGCAGGTAGTGGTTGGCGGTCGCCACCACGACGAAGGTGGTGCCGAGCGGGTAGAGCCAGGCGAGATACCGCCACCGGCTGCTCAACGCCGAGCACACGGCGACCGCGCACCAGGCCGCCCACCCCACGTGCAGCGACGGCATGGCGGCGATCTCGTTCACGAAGCCCGAGACACCGTGCCCGTTGACCGCCCACGCGACGGGATGCTGGAACACCGTGTCGAAGGTGCCGTCGACGACGTAGCGCGGGGGAGACAGCGGCCAGGTGGCATAGACGACGAGCGCCGCTGCGGTGGCGATCACGATCGCACTCCGCAGCGGCGCGTAGAACTGCTGGTGGCGCCTGAACAACCAGGCGAGGATCAGCGGGGTCACGAGGAAGTGCAAGGTCGCGTAGTAGTAGCTCGCCGGAACCTCGAGCCACGCCTTACCGGTGATGAACCGGTTGATGGCCAGCTCGTGGTAGATCCCGACGACCTTCTCGAAGTGGATGACTTCGAGCGCATGCACATCGGCGATGTTGCGCTGGCCAGGTGTGTAGAGCCGGATGACGGCGTAGACGCCGTAGCCCAGTCCGATGGACAGCACTTCGGCGAGCCACGGCAGGCGCCTCCACGACAACCGCGACGCGAGGACGTCCATGGAGCCTCCTCCCCCCGGCCTCCTTCGGAGCTTCCCCCGAAGGTTGCCATGGCCAACCTCGCTCTCACCACCGACATTCCCGGCGCGAAGAGGAATCAAAGACCGATCAATGCACGACGATCCTGGCAAGCAGGGCATCGTGGTCGCTGCGCGGCAGGTCGTACACCGACGTCGAGCGGACCCCGATGCGGCGGTCGACGAGGACGTGGTCCAGCCCGATCAGCGACACCGAACCGGGGCGCTGACCCCAGGTCCGCACCCATCCGGAGCCGGCCTTCTCCCCGGCGTCGCGAAACCGGGAGTCCTCGAGCGACCGGATCAGGCTGTTGTCCAGGGTCGCGTTGAAGTCACCCATCACCAGGGTCGGCAGCGTCGAGGGCAGCGCCCGCGCCTCGCCGAGGATGCCCTCGACATCGCGCCGGTAGACACCCTTCTCCTTGATGACGGGCGGCGCCGCGTGCACGACCCGGACCACCACATCCCCTCCGGGTGCGCTGACGACGGCTCCCGGCGACGCGTACCTCAGCCCCCAGTCGGACTGCGGCGTGAGCGCGTACCGCGACCAGAGCCCCGATCCGTCCGGGCCCCCCTTCGGGTCCGGCGTCCCCGTGAAGTACGGCAGCTCCGCGGACAGGCCCGCGCCGCGCAGGTTGGTGACCGCGCCGACCGTCAGCTCCTCGGTCGCGAGGACGTCGACGTGCTGGGACCGCACGAGCTGCACGATCCGGAAGGGGTCGGCCTCGCCGTAGCGCAGGTTGGCGGTCATGACGGTCAGCGACTGCCCGCTGCCCGCTCCCTCGCCCACGAACAGCGGCACGAACCAGATCGCGTTGAGCACGAGCAGGACCGCGGTGGTCGCTGCGGTGCGGGGGCGGTGCAGTGCCAGTTGCAGCGCAAGCAGGACGACGAGGGGCGGCAGCGTGAAGGGGAGGGTCACCTCCAGCAGCACGAGCGACACGTGACGGTGGTCGCCGAACAGGCGCACGACAGTGGGGATCGCAAGCCCCGCCGTGAGGACCGCGAGGGCCACGGTCACGGGGCGCTTCACCCGCCCACCTAAGCACGGCGGAGGTGCCGAGATCCTGACCGCCGACTAGAACGCGTTACAGTTCCGGGTCGTGAGCACGGTCGACCCGCGGGTATGGCGCATCGGCACGGTCACCGTGCTGGGCACAGTCATGTCCGTCCTCGACACGACGATCGTCAACGTCGCGCTGGAGCCGCTCGCGCGGGCCCTGCACTCCGACCTGAGCTCCATCTCCTGGGTGGTCACCGCCTATCTGCTCGCGATCGCCGGCATCTCCCCGATCGCGGGCTGGGCCTCGCGTCGCGTCGGGACCCGCACGCTCTACCTGCTGTCGCTCGTGCTGTTCACGGTCGGATCGCTGGCCTGCGGGTTGGCGTGGGACACCTCGTCGCTCGTCATCGCCCGGGTCCTGCAGGGTGCGGGCGGCGCGCTGCTCATGCCCGTCGGTCAGTCGATCATCATGAAGGCAGCCGGCCGCGAGAACCTCGGCCGGGTGATGGGCACCCTCGGGGTCCCCACCGTCCTGGCCCCCGTCGTGGGCCCGACGCTCGGCGGCCTGCTGCTGGAGACCTTCTCGTGGCGGGCCATCTTCCTCATCAACATCCCGATCGGGGTGCTGGCGTTCACCCTCGCACTGCGGATGCTCCCCCACGACGACGGCCATCCGACCTACCGACTCGACCTGGCGGGGCTCGTGCTCGGCTCCGCCGGGCTCAGCCTCGTCACGTACGGGCTGTCGGAGGTCGCCGCCGACCCGTCCTTCCTCCGGCCCGGGGTCCTCGGCCCCGTCGTGGCGGGCGGTCTGATGCTGGTCGTCTTCGTGCGGCACGCGCTGGGCCGTGACCACCCGTTGCTGGACCTCCGGCTGTTCGGCGACCGCACCTACTCCCTCGCGTCGACGGGCGTCTTCCTCAACGGCGCGACCAGCCTCGGAGGACTCATCCTGCTGCCGCTGTACCTGCAAGGCGTGCGGCACGAGTCCGCCACCACCACCGGGCTCCTGGTCGCGCCCACGGCGATCGGTGTGGTCGTGCTGATGCGCCTGTCGGGCCGGCTCACGGACCGGTACGGCGGAGGGCGCGTCGCCACCCTCGGCACCGTGCTCGTGGCGATCGCGACCCTGCCACTCGCCTGGATCGCGGACGACTCGTCCTACTGGTTCATCACCACCGCGATGTTCTTCCGGGGCCTCGGTACGGCCCTTGCCGGCATGCCGCTGATGGCAGCGGCCCTGGTCACCATCAACAACGCGAAGGCCTCGGACGCGACCGCGCAGCTGTTCGTGCTGCAGCGCGTCGGCGGCTCGCTCGGGACCGCGCTGTTCGTGGTGGTGCTCCAACGGACCGCCAGCTTCGGCACCACCTATGCCGTCGTCGTCGCCCTCACCGCACTGTCGCTGGTGGCCACCGTGGCCCTCGCGGCGAGTGAGAAGCGCACCCGCACCGCCCTCGACCCCGTCCTGCTCGCCGAACCCGCAGTGTGAGGAACCCCTGATGCGCTACGAGAACAAGGTCTGCTTCGTCACCGGTGCCGCGCGCGGCCAAGGCCGGGCGGAGGCGGTGCGCTTCGCGCAGGAGGGCGCCGACGTCGCGGTCCTCGACATCTGCCAGGACTTCCCGACGACCGGATATCCCGGTCCGACGGAGGACGACCTGGCCGAGACGGTCGCACTGGTCGAGAAGGAGGGCAGGCGCTGCCTGTCCTTCGTCGCAGACACCCGTGACCTGCCCGCGATGACGGCGGCGGTCGCCGCGATCACGGCGGAGCTCGGCGGCCTCGACGTGGTCGTGGCCAATGCCGGCATCTGCAGCGGGAGCAGCTTCGTCGACGTCAGCCCAGAGCAGTGGGAGGCGACCATGTCGGTCAACGCGACCGGCACCTTCAACACCCTCAAGGCCACCGTGCCGGTGCTCATCGAGCAGGGCCGCGGTGGGGCGATCGTCGTCGTCTCCTCGGTGGCCGGCCTGCGTGGACTGCCGTTCCTGTCGGACTACTCCGCCTCCAAGCACGCGATCACCGGGCTGGCGAAGTCGGTCGCCAACGAGGTCGCGCAGCACCACATCCGGGTCAACACCATCCACCCCGCCTCGGTGCCCACGGGCATGACGACACCGGAGCTCTTCCCGCTCGTCGCCGGCGCCGCGCACACCCTGGGACCCATCTTCATGAACGCGCTCCCTATCACCAGCACCCCCGCCGCGCACATCGCCGCCGCGGTGGCGTGGATCTGCTCCGACGAGGCCGCCGAGTTCACCGGCATCCAGCTGCCCTTGGACATGGGCACCCTGCTGCGTTAGGCCGCAGGGCTAGCGGATCCGGCCGGTGCGCAGCGTCTCGAGCTGGTCGGCCTTGCGCTGCGCGTCCAGCGCGGTGAGGTGCTCCGGGTCGCCCTTGCTGCCGGACTCCTTGCACGCCGCGTGCCACTCGGCGTAGGCGGTGGCGGCCGTGGCCTGGTCCCAGTAGTCCTCCTCGCGCCTGAACAGGCCGTCCCCGCCGTAGGTCAGCACGGTGAGGCCGGCGAAGTCGATGGGCGGCTGCTCCGGGTCGGGGTGGAAGTAGCGGTTCCACATGTCGAACACGACGCGGTCGCCCGCCACGATGTACCAGTTGAGGACGGCGTGGACGTCGTAGGAGACGGCCATCAGCTCGGTGATCCAGGTGCGGACCGCCTCGCGCCCCTGCATCGTCCCGAGCTGCCGCTCGACGTAGTCGACGTCCTCAGTGAGGTGGTTCGCCCACGCGTCCCAGTCCTCGTTGGTCGCCCCCGTCATCCAGAACGCGTGGAACGCCTGCTCGATCTCGGTGTCGAGGCTCACGCGATCTCCCGCAGGGCGGCCGCGTCCTCGGCAGTGGGCACCCACTCGCCGGCCTTGACGTTGGCGCGCACCTGCTCGGCACTGGTGGCACCGGCGATCACCGAGGCGACAGCGGGCCGAGCAGCAAGTCCGCCGATGGCGACCTCGAGCAGGGTGATGCCGCGCTGCTCGGCAAAGCCGGCCAGCCGCTCGACCTTGTCGAAGTCGCGGTCGGACACCGAGATCCCCCACAGCTTGAGGCGGCTGCCCTCAGGGAGCTCGGCGCCGCGCTGGTACTTGCCGGTCAGCAGGCCCGAGGCCAGCGGGAAGAAGGGCAGCAGCCCGATGCCGTACTCCTGCAGGGCAGGCACCAGCTCGGTCTCCACCTTGGTCTTCAGCAGGCTGTACTCGTTCTGTGCGCTGATGAAGCGCTCGAAGCCGCGGGTCCGCGCGACCCAGTCGGCGTGGGCGGTCTGGAAGCCGCTGAAGTTCGAGTGCCCGACATAGCGGATCTTGCCCTCGTGCACGAGGTCGTCGAGCGCGCCGAGCGTCTCCTCGACCGGTGTCTGCGGGTCGGGCCGGTGCAGCTGGTAGAGGTCGATCCAGTCGGTCTGCAGCCGGGTGAGCGAGGCCTCGACCGCGCGTCGGATGTAGCGGCGCGAACCCCTCGCACCCCAGTCCTTGCCGTTGTCGTTGCCGAGCCGGGTGACGTCACTGCCGAACTTCGTGGCGAGCACGACGTCGTCGCGGCGGCCCTTGAGCAAGGCTCCGAGCCGCGCCTCTGACTGCCCGTAGGAGTCGGAGGTGTCGATGAGGGTGATGCCGCTGTCGAGGGCGGCGTCGAGGACGGCGCGGCAGCCCTCGTCGTCCAGCTTCATCCCGAAGTTGTTGGTCCCCAGACCGACGACGCTGACAACGAGCCCGGACGTGCCGAGGCGGCGGAACTCCATGACTGGAATGTAGCGTCAGCCCGCGAGCTCGGCCGCGAGCTTGGGCGACCAGATGACCCTCCCGAGGAAGCTGTCAGCTGCGGGATCCCTTGCCAGCCAGGCGATCACGCGCCCCGCCGCATCGTCGGGGGCGAGGTCGAAGCCCTGCCGCTCGATGTGGTCGGCACCACCGCGTGCGCGCATCGCCTCCGTGACGACGAAGCCGGGGTCGACGTTGAACGCGCGGATCCCGGTGCCGAGGTACTCCGCGTTGACCGCCCCGGCGAGCCGACCGACAGCCGCCTTGGACGCAGCGTACGCCAGACCCCAGCCGCCCTCGTCGGGCGGGGCCGGCGGGTCCGTCGTCGCGGAGCCACTGGCCATCTGGACGATCGTCCCGGAGCCACGCTCGACCATCCCCGGCAGCACGACCTGCACCAGCGCGAGCTGGGCCAGGTAGTTGCCGCGCATCATCTGCTCGGCCACCACGAGGTCCTGGGCGAGCACGCGCTCATGCCCGCCCTGCACGTGCACGATCGCGTTGTTCACCAGGAGGTCCACGCGCCCCCAGGTGTCGAGCACGGTGGCGGCAGCTGCCCGGACGCTGCCCAGGTCGAGAAGGTCCATGGCGACCGGCAGTGCGCGGCCACCGGCGCCCTCGACGAGCGCAGCGGTGGTCGCGAGGCTGCCCTCGACGCTGACGCCCCCCTCACCGTGCCGGGCGGGCACGGTCCCGGTGCCCTCCTCGACCGTCCGCGCGGTGAAGGCGACGTCCCAGCCCTCCCGGGCCAGGACGAGGGCGGTCTGGCGGCCGATGCCGCGGCTGGCACCGGTGACGAGTGCAACACGTTTCACATGTGGGAGCGTGCCAGGCGTGAAGTACGCCGTCATCGCCCCCAGCACCACCGGTGTGTCCGCCGACCCCGCCTGGATCACGGCGTATGCCCAGCAGGCCGAGGCCCTGGGCTTCGAGTCGCTGGTCGTCGTCGAGCACACCGTGGTCGTCCGTGGCTACCAGAGCAGCTACCCGTACGACGCCTCGGGACAGATGGGCATCGCCGACGACGGCGACCTCCCGGACCCGCTGCAGCTGCTGGCCTTCCTCGCCGGCCAGACCACGGAGCTCGGTCTCGCGACCGGTGTGCTGATCTTGCCCAACCACCACCCGGTGCCGCTGGCGAAGCGGGTGGCGACCCTCGCCGCGCTGTCGGGAGGTCGGGTGCGGCTGGGCATCGGCATGGGCTGGATGCGCGAGGAGCTCGAGGCCTGTGGCGCGCCGTTCGACGCCCGCGGGCGGCGCGCTGACGAGCAGATCGAGGTGCTCCGCAAGCTCTGGAGCGGGGAGCCTGTCGATCACGACGGAGAGTTCTTCTCCTTCCACCAGGCGATCTGCCGCCCCGCGGGCCAGGTGCCGATCCACGTCGGGGGTCACACCGTCGCGGCAGCCCGACGTGCCGGGCGGCTCGGTGACGGCCTGCAGCCCCTGGGCGTCGCGGGTGACGACCTGCGCCGGCTCGTCGACGAGATGCACAGCGCCGCCTCCGACGCCGGACGCGATCCCGCCGCTCTCGAGCTCTCGCTGGGCCACCTGGTCGCTCGCGTCGACGAGGCGAAGGCGATGCGGATGGCGGCGCTCGGTGCCCACCGGGTCGTTCTGGACCCGACTCCTACGACCGACCTGTCCGCAGCCCTCGACGAGCTGACGGCCTGCGCCTCCCGGCTCGGGCTCACATGACCTGGGAGCTGTCCCAGCTCGTCCACCGCTACGCCGCGTCGATCGACGACCGCCGCTCGGTCGTACCGCTGTTCACCCCGGACGGGGTGCTCGTCACACCCGACCCCCCGACGGTGCTCGACCCGGTCCACGAGCACGTCGGCCCCGAGGCGATCGCCGCCGCCACCAGCGGGCTGCCCCGCACCTTCCACGCGATCGTGGGGGAGGTGTACGACGGTGAGCGCGGCCGGATCGCCTGCGTCGCGCACCACGTCATCGACAACAAGACGGACCTGGTCTGGCACCTGAGGTACCTCGACGACTACCGCCAGGTCGACGGGGTGTGGCTGATCGCGCGGCGCCGGCTGTCGATCGACCTCATCGAGACGCGGCCCCTGAAGCGCGCCAGAACACCGTGACAGACCACCTGAGCGGAGGGTGTGGGATTTGAACCCACGAGACGGGATCAACCGTCTGGCCGCTTTCAAGGCGGCTGCACTCGTCCACTATGCGAACCCTCCCGGGTGCGGCCCAGCCTAATCGGGGGCCGCCGGTCGGATCCCGCAGCGGAACGGTTGATTCCGACGACAACCCAGCACTCACCTCGTGAACGCACACGAGATGGGGCTTTCCATGCGGGCTCGAGCAACAGGCTTCTTCGTGCTGGCACTGGTGGCGTCGGGGTGCACGTCCACGCCGCACCCGACGACGCACGGCGGACGGCCAGCACCACTGGCCAGAGCCGTCGCGACCGGCCTCCAGCAGTTCGGCGACTGCGCGCAGCTGACCCGCGCGATCCGCGGCGAGGCCCTCAAGGAGGTCACCGCCTATGGCCTCCAAGCGCCTCAGCTGATGTATGGCCGCGGGTCCGGTGTGATGGGCGTGGACGACCGGAGCACCTTGGCCAGCACCGGGATGGCGGCTGCCGGCGGGCTGCCCATGCCCGCGCCCGAGAAGGCGGCCCAGGCCGCGGCGCCGGCAGCGGGGCCGGGCTTCTCGGGCACCAACAACCAGGAAGCCGGCGTCGACGAGCCCGACCTGGTCAAGACCAACGGCACCGTCATGCTGGTGCTGCGCCAGCAGGCCGCGGTCCTGCAGCTCATCGACGTGCATGGCGCGCACCCGGCGCTGCTCTCGAAGCTGCCCGTCGCCCTCCACAGCGAGCTGTCGATGCTGCTGTCCGGGACGACGGTGGTGGTCCTCGGCCAGCGCTACGAGGGCAACAGCAACGTGACGACGGCTGAGGTCTACGACATCGCCGACCCGACGGCACCCGTGCACCTGCGCACGTTCCGGATCAAGGGGCAGCTGCTCGACGCGCGCTTCGTGCACGGCCGGGTCGTCCTGGCGACGCAGACCGTCCCCTCCCTGCGCTTCGTCTACCCCGGCGGCCCCACGACGCAGGCCGGCGCACTCGCCGCCAACCGGATGGTCATCTCGCGCGCCGACGCAAGCAGCTGGCTGCCCGCCGTCGTCGTGACGCCGCACCGCCGGACCTACCAGGCCCAGTGCGACGCCGCCTACCACCCGGCAGCCGCCTCCGGCACGGGCACGACCTCGATCGTCACGCTCGACCCGCAGGCTGACGCCCCGACCCAGAACCTCACCGTCGTCGGTGGCAGCAACGTGCTCTACGCGAGTGAGTCCACGCTCTACCTCGCGACCTCGTCGTGGCGCGACCAGCTCACCCTGGTGCGCGGCCGCGGGGCCGGCGTCACCACCGCACTGCACGGGTTCGACCTGACCGACCCGGACCACCTGCGGTTCCTCGGCTCCGGCTCCGTCCCCGGGAGCCTCACCGACCAGTACTCGCTGTCGGACCAGCACGGCTACCTGCGCGTCGCCACGACGATCGGCGACCCGCAGCCACCCACGGGCGAAGGCATCCAGCCGGCGAAGGGGCAGCTGTCCGACAACCGCATCACGGTGCTCCACCCGACCGGGGGGCAGCTGGCGCAGGTGGGCGTCCTCACCGGCCTCGGCCGCGGGCAGCGCATCTACGGTGTCCGCTTCCTCGGAGACGTCGGCTACGTCGTCACGTTCCGCACCATCGACCCGCTCTACGCCATCGACCTCTCTGACCCCCGGCACCCGGCCGTGAAGGGTGCCCTCCACGTCAGCGGCTACTCGTCGACGCTGTTTCCGCTGGCGGACGGGCAGCTGCTCGGGATCGGCCAGGCCGTCGGCGCCCGCCAGCAGCAGCTGGGTGCCCAGGCCGAGGTGTTCGACGTCTCGCAGCTCGCCCACCCGAGGCTCACCGGCAAGCTGGTCTACCCCCAGGCCGCGAGCTCCGCCGAGAACGACCACCACGCACTGCTGTGGTGGGGGCCGGCGCACCTCGTCGTGATGCCGCTGCAGACCTGGACCAACGGCTCGTCGCAGGCACTCGTGCTCAAGGTCGAGACCGGGGGCACGCTCAAGGAGCTCGGCCGCATCTCTGCGCCGCACTCGGCAGGGACCTACGGAAGTGCGCAGATCACCAGGTCCGTCGTGGTCGGGAACCTGCTCTACTCGGTGACGGACGGCGGTCTCGTCGTCAACCCGCTCGACGAGGTGGACCGGCAGACGTGGCTTCCCTTCGCCTGACCCACGCGGCTCGCGATGATGCTCGCAACGATGACAGTGCGCTGCTACGAGCCGCCGCACAGGGGCAGCCCGACGCCGTGCGGTGGCTGCTCGACGAGGTGGCTCCCATCGTGCACGGGTTCGTGTGGGCCCGCGTGGGTGGCGACCGGCTGGTCACCGAGGACCTGCTGCAGGAAACCCTGCTCGAAGCGGTCGCCTCAGCCGGCAGCTTCCGTGGCGACTCGGCTGTGTCGACCTGGATGTGCGGGATCGCCCGGCACCGCATCGCGAGGCACTGGGAACGCGAGCGCCGCGACGAGGTGCTGCAGTCGCGACTGCGCGCGGTCAGCGACGATGTCGAGGACCGGGAGGAGGCCCTGCTCCGGCGGGAGGAGGTCGCGGCAGCCCTCGGGCGGTTGCCGGCGATGCACCGTCAGGTGCTCGTCCTGAAGTACCTCGACGGCTTGGCCGTTCAGGAGATCGCCGGCCAGATCGGCCGCACCCGGGTGCAGGTGCAGTCCCTGCTGCAGCGCGCCCGGGACGGACTGCGCACCGAGCTGGGGGATGACCATGGCTGAGCCCTCGAACGAGCTCGCCGGGATGGACGCCCCACGGCCGCTGCCGGCTGACCTCAGAGCCCGGCTCGAGGAGCAGCTCCTCGCCGGACTGGACGAGCCCCGGCCGCTGGAAGCCGCGCACCGCAACGCCCTCGCCCGCGCCCTGCCCCGCCCGCGGCGCACGCGGTACGTGGCGCCGGGTGCCGCAGCGGCCGCGATCGTCGTCGCGGTCGGCGTCGTGCTGCTGAGCGACGGCAAGACCACACCTCCCAGGCACGCAGCCGTCGCACCCGTGCAGTCGACGGTCTCCACCGCAGCAGGCGAGACGACCACGACGTCCGACCAGGAGGCCGGTGCCCCCGTCCCCGTCCCCGTCCCCGCCCCCGCCCCCACGACGGTCCTCGATGCCGGCTCGCCGTTGAAGGCAGTGGCACTGAGGCTGCAGCTCTCGCCATCGACCGGTCCGCTGAGCGGCAGCCTGACGCAGCTGTCGGGGCCACGGCTCGCCACCGTCACGCAGGTGCTCTTCGGTGGAGTCGCCGGCAGCGGGATCGTGGTGCACGCTGACGGCACGCTGACGGTGCGGACCCCGCCCGCCCCCAGCGCCCGGTCGGTCGACGTCACGGTCGTGCGGGCCGACGGTTCGCGCCTGACGGCTCCGTCCGGCTACCGCTACCGGGCGGCGTAGCGGGTCAGGCCTCGTCGAAGACCACGTCGAGGTTGTGGAAGCGCGGCGGTCCGTCGCCGAGCGCCATCATCGTGGCCGCCAGCGCCTGCGTCTCCGGCATCTCCGAGTTCTTCATCGCGTCCTCGTACGACGGGAAGAACACGATGTTCACGTAGTGGCCGGGGTTGTCGCGGTCCGCCGCGAGGACACCCCTCGTCGCCGTGCGTCGACCCTCTGTCGAAGCGCGGTACTCGTCCACCGCCGCTCGGGCCTCGTCGAAGCGGCTGGTCTGGAACTCGATCAACTGGACGAACACGGCATCCCCCTCGGAGTCTCGGTGGTCCTCTCTCTACTCCTCCCGCGCGGGTTGCAACAGGGTCGTCGCGAGCGGTCGGTCGACCGAGAGGCGCCTCAACGGGCCGTGGCCACCAGCTCCGACAGCGCCCCGCGAAGGTGCTCGGCCAGCACGTCGAGGTCAGGGACCGCGTCCGCGTCGGCGATCAGTCCGTAGGTCACGTGCCCGCAATAGCTCATGACCGCGACAGCCAGCTGGTGCTCGGGTGCGAGGAACGCGAGCGGGACCAGCTCCTCGAGCTGCCGCCCCAGCAGGTAGATGGGGAACTGCGGGCCGGGGACGTTGGTGACCAGCAGGTTGTAGAGCCGGGACGAGAAGCCGAGGCGTGAGGCACGGGCCAGCATGGCCGGCGGCAGCGCGTTCTCGAGCGAGGTGAGGACCTTCGCGCCCTCTGCCTGCTTCGAGCTCTTGAGGTCCTCCATCGCGGCACGAACCGCCGCGAGCCGGGCGGACGGGTCTGCCAGCCCGACCGGGAGCGACGCGTTCATGATGGCGATCTCGTTGCCCAGGGCACCGCGCTTGGAGTCGGGCCGCAGCGACACCGGGACGCAGGCGCGAAGCGACAGCCCCTCCACCGCCACCCCACGGTCGCCGAGGAACCGACCCAGTGCACCGGCTACCGCAGCGAGCACGACGTCGTTCACGGTCGCGCCCCCCGACGAGGCCTTGACCAGCTTGTAGTCGGCCAGGTCGGTCTCGACGATGGCCACCCGACGGTGCGGTCCCGGCTTGGCGTTGAACGGGGTCTTGGGTGCTGCGGCGATGAGCGGCTTTGCGGCGTCGGCGAGCGCCGTGACCTTGCCGATCGTCGTGCGGACCGCCTCCTGCGGGTGCCGGGCCAGCCCGACGCCCTGACCGGCGAGCGTCGCGACGTTGCGGACCAGCCCGAGCGCTCCGGTGGTCAGCAGGTCGGCAGCTCCGGGGGTGGGCCTCGGCGACCAGGCGGGGGGCGGCTCGTCCTGCACATCGGGTGTGAGGTCGAACAGCACCGACATGAGGTCGACGCCGCTGACCCCGTCGACCATCGCGTGGTGCGTCTTCGCGACGAGTGCCCATTGGTCCACGCCGGCCACCTTCGCGAGCCCTTCGACGAGCCACATCTCCCACAGCGGCTTGCTGCGGTCGAGCCGCTGGCCGAGGACGCGGTCGACCAGGTTCAGCAGTTCGCGCTCGCCACCTGGACCGGGCAGGGCGGTGTGCCGCACGTGGAAGCCGAGGTCGAAGTGGACGTCCTCCACCCACACCGGCCGTCCGGTCCCCAGGGGCATCTCCTGCACGCGCTGCCGATAGCGCGGCAGCCGTGGCAGCCGCGCGTCGATGTGCCCGCGGAACGCCTCGATCGAAGGCGCCGGACCGGAGAAGACGCCCAGCGCGCCGATGTGCATGCGTGCCCCGCCCTCCTCCAGGTGGAGGAAGCCGGCGTCGACACTGGTCAGCCTGTCCAGGTGTCCCTGCATGGCAGGAATCTGCCATGAAACACAGGCGGCGCGTCAGTCGAGAATGGCCAGCGCCGGGTTGTGACCACCGTTGGGGTTGAGGAACTGGCCGGTCGTCGGCACCCCTGGCACCGGGATGTTGCGGGGCGTCGTGGCGTCCTGGAACGACACGGCGATCCGCCCGTCGGGCAGCAGCCCGACGCTCGGGAAGTCGAAGCGGTCGGCGGCCGCACCGGCCACGAGGCCGATCGCGGTGGGCGCGTTGCCGAGGCCCACGGCATAGAGCTTGATGACCGTCGGCTGCGGCTTCGAGACGTCCACCCGCCACACCAGGTCCTGCCCGCGGCCGCTCTTGCTGTCGGCGCGCGTGGAGACCACCGCCTGCCCGAGCCTGCCGTTGACCTTGACGTCGAAGAAGTCGCCGGTGCCCTCGATGGTCGCGACGGTCGGGGGCAGGACCAGCTCGGTCTCCTGCCAGCTGCGCCCGCCGTTCGGCGACAGCGCCAGGGTCATCGAGTTGCCCTTGCGCGTCACCATGGTGAGCCAGCCGCGCGAGTCCTGGCGCAACGTGCCGGTCGGCCTGAAGGCCAGCTTCACCCGCTCCCACTTCAGCGTCGTGGGGTTGAGGCGGGCCGCGTCCGCACCCAGGTTGTCCTGGCTGTTGTTGAGCAGCAGCACCCCGCCGGCATTCAGCGGCGTCGTGAAGGTCCCGGGGTTGGGCTGCCAGAAGTCTGCATCGGGGTTCTTCACCACGGGGATGGCGAACGTCCTGACCTCGGCGCTCGACTGCGACACGTCCAGGTTGGGATCGGTCGGGGTCAGGTAGGACAGCCCGTCCGTCGACAGCACCTCCAGTGTCTTGCTCACGGTGCCACCCCGGACGATCGTCACGTAGGGCACCGTCTTGCCGTCGACGACGAACGGCCCCTTCGCATAGGTGACCCACTCGCGGTCGAACACCGGCGACTTCAGTGGTGCCTCGGCGGTCTCCCACTTCTTGGTCGCGGCGGTGTACTTCACGCCCTGCAGGTGGTCACCGGTGTAGGGGTCCCACGAGATCCCGAAGTAGTCGCCGTGCGGGCCGGCCACGATCGCGCCCTCGCCGTTGTAGAGCGGCGTCGCGAAGCTGATGCGCTGCCAGCTCTTGCCGTGGTCCGGAGAGACATACGGGTACGAGCCGCCGTACTCGAGCAGGCCGCCCTTGGCCGTCGTGGTGACGTAGACCTCGCAGCAGTTGCCACCCGTCGGCGTCCAGTGCCACTTCGCCGTACCCGTCTTGTGCCCGAGCGCGTCATAGACGGCGTAGCTCGCGGCGAACCGCTGGGAGGGGTAGTTGGCAGCGTTCGCCGGCTCGGACGGAAGCGGCGGGGCGGCGAGGGCCACACCTCCGACGACACTGGCGAGAGCGGCGCCGAGCAGGCCGGCCCGGTAGGAGCGCTTGCTGGGTGACATGCCGTGAGGGTTCGCCGCGGCAGGGCCTTCTCCTGCCGCTGCGCGACAAGGCGGCAGGACAAGGCAGGATGAACAGGTGCGCGCCATCACGCTTCCGTCCCATGGTGGCCCGGAGGTCCTGACGCTCGCGGACGTCCCGGACGCCACTGCCGGCCCGGGCGAGGTCCTCGTCGACGTCGCGGCCACCGCCGTCAACCGCGCCGACCTCCTGCAGCGCCAGGGGTTCTACGAGCCACCGGCCGGCGCCTCTCCGTACCCAGGTCTGGAGTGCTCGGGTGTCATCAGTGCCCTCGGCGAGGGCGTCGCGGGCTGGTCCGTCGGCGACCAGGTCTGCGCCCTGCTCGCCGGGGGCGGGTACGCCGAGAAGGTCGCCGTCCCGGTCGGCCAGCTGCTCCCCCTGCCGGCGGGCCTGTCGCTCGTCGAGGCCGCGGCACTGCCGGAGGTCACCTGCACCGTGTGGTCCAACGTCTTCCAGCTCGCGGCCCTGCAGCCGGGCGAGCGGCTGCTGGTGCACGGGGGTACGTCGGGCATCGGGACCTGCGCGATCCAGCTGGCGGTCCGCCACGGGGCCGACGTGACGACCACGGTCGGCTCCCCGGACAAGGCGGCGCGGGCACTCGAGCTCGGCGCCTCGAAAGCCGTTCTCTACAAGGACGAGGACTTCGTCGAGGCCGGTCCGTTCGACGTCATCCTCGACAACATGGGCGCCATGTACCTCGACCGCAACGTCACCGCCCTCGGCACCAACGGACGGCTCGTGATCATCGGGATGCAGGGCGGCGTCAAGGCCGAGCTCAACCTGGCCGCGATGATGACCAAGCGGGCGTCGCTGCACGCGACCTCGCTGCGGGCGAGGCCGACGGAGGAGAAGGCCGCGATCGTCGCCGCCGTGCTGGCGGCCGTGTGGCCGGCGGTCGAGGCAGGAGAGGTGAAGCCGGTGATCGACCGAGTGCTCCCGCTGGACCAGGTCGCCGAGGCGCACCGGATCGTCGAGGCTTCAGGTCACATCGGCAAGGTCGTCCTGACGACCTGACGTCGGTCCGGATCAGAGCTTCGGGCCGCTCCGGCCAAAGGCGCCGGACTGCGAGATCGCCTGGGACAACGGACGGACGAGCTCGCGGAGCCGCGCGGCACCGTCCTCGCCGATCCGCTCCCACGGTGCCATCGCGAGTTCGTCGGTCTGCTTCTCGATCGCTTCGCGCCGGCTCCGGCCCTCGTCGGTGAAGGCGCCCTCGCCATCGAGCCAGCCGCGTTCGGACAGCGACGCTGCGGCAGCATCCCACTCCTCGTCGGAGTAGGCCCGGGTCGCCTGCAGCGCCTTGCGGGCCCAGGTGTCGTTCATGGCGACGTGCAGCACGGCTGCCTCCAAGCCGGTCAGGCCGGCGGCGACCAGCGCCGCGATGTGGCCGTCACCGCGGTACTCGCGGAGCAGCGTCGTCGCGTGCCAGAGCTGGAGGTGCTCCGGCTCCGGCCAGTCGAGCCCGGCGTGCGCGGCATAGAGCGGCCGCCCGTAGGGAGTGCAGGCGGCCGCCGCGGCGCGCGCGAGGTCGGCGGCCTCCTTGGTGTCGTCGAGCGTGCGGTCGAGCAGGTCACCGCACATGCGCTGCAGGGCCCGGTCCGCGCCGCGGAGCCGGGCCGCGACGACCTGCTCGGGCGAGGTGATCGTCCAGACGCCGCTCATGCCGAACTGGCAGGCGAGGGCGGAGAAGTTGAAGAACGTTGCCTGCACGGTCTGCCAGGTCACTGCACCCATCGCGGCTGCGCGGGCGGGGAAATAGCCGATCGCCCGGTTCTGGCTGGCGTCGAGTCCGAGGGCGAGGTACTCCTCCTGTGCCTCGGGCGCGAAGTAGACCATCGCGTGATAGGGCTCGAGCGTGCGCCAGGTCTTGCGTGCGACCTCTGGGTTCATGCGGCCTATCCGACCACATAGCGGTTGAGCAGCACCCCCGCGGCTGTGGTCTGGGAACCGACGAGGGTCAGGTCCAGCCGGTCGGGCGACTCCGGATAGAGGCGGGCGCCGCTGCCGAGCACGACCGGGAAGACCTGGACGGACAGCTCGTCGACGAGCCCGGCGTCGAGCAGCCCGTGCACGAGCGTGCGGCTCCCGACGACCAGCACGTTGCCTTCGAGCTCCTTGACCTGGTCGAACCCGATGACGTGCGTGTCGTGCCAGTCACTGGCGTCCAGCGTGCTGCTCACGACGTACTTGGTCATCGTGTTGATCTTGTCCGCCATCTCGCCCTCGCGGGCCGGCCAGGCACCGTAGAAGCTCTCGTACGTCACCCGACCGAGCAGCAGGACGTCCGCCGCGAGCTGCTCCTCCAGCCGGCAGGCACCCAGGGCCTCGTCGAAGTACCGCTCCACCCAGCCGGTGTGGGCATACCCGGGCTCGCCACCCGGTGCCTCCATGACGCCGTCCAGCGACGCGAACTCCGTGACGACCAGCTTCCTCATGTTCCTCATCCTCTCGTGTTGGTGGTGTGACGACCGGGGCACGCCGGACTCATCGCTCTGAGGTTGGATGAGGACATGAGCGACGACGAGAAGCAGAACATCGTGGTGGTCGGCGAGGACGGCCAGCAGATCGTGGTCCCGCCCGCGACGGGTGACGAGGAGCGGAGCCCGGCCGAGATGGTCGAGCAGCCGGCCAAGGTCATGCGCATCGGTTCGATGGTCAAGCAGCTGCTCGAGGAGGTGCGCGCGGCGCCGCTCGACGACGGCGCCCGCACCCGGCTCAAGGAGATCTACGAGAGCTCGATCAAGGAGCTCGAGGAAGGGCTCGCGCCCGAGCTGCGTGACGAGCTCGAGCGGCTCACGCTGCCCTTCACCGAAGGGGTGCCGCCGTCCGACGCCGAGCTGCGGATCGCGCAGGCCCAGCTCGTCGGCTGGCTCGAGGGGCTCTTCCACGGCATCCAGACAGCGCTGTTCGCCCAGCAGATGGCAGCGCGGGTGCAGCTCGAGCAGATGCGCGGTGGCCGCCCGCAGCTACCTCCAGGGATGCTGCAGCCCCCCGAGGCCAACCCCGGCTCCAGCGGCGGCCAGTACCTCTAGCTCAGAGGCTGGCTCAGCGGCTGGCTCAGCGGCTGGTGAACCAGCGGTCGAGGACCTGGGCCACGCCGTCCTCGTCGTTGGAGCCCGTCACGACGTCGGCCGCCTCGAGTACCTCGGGGTGGGCGTTGGCGACCGCCACGGAGTAGCCCGCCCAGGCCAGCATGGGCAGGTCGTTCGGCATGTCGCCGAAGGCGACCACGTCCGCTGCGGCGACTCCCGCCTCCTCGGCGAAGGCGGCGAGGCCGCTGGCCTTCGACACGCCTTCCGCCGACATCTCGAGCAGGCCGTCGGCGGAGGAGTGGGTGAAGGTCGCTCCCGACGCACCCGTCGCCCGCGCGGCCGAGAGCAGCTCGTCGGAGCCGATGCTCTCGTGCCGAGCCAGCAGCTTGACGACATCGTCGGTGAGGAGCTCCTCGATCGGTGCCTGCGTGCGGGCGTCGGAGGAGTCCCAGCGTGGGACATAGGACGGCTCGTGGGCGAACCCCGCGTGCAGCCTCTCGACGGCGAAGGCGATCCCCGGGATGGCCTCACGCAGGGCCACGACCACCTGGCGCGCGGCCTCCGCCGACAGCAGCGCTGACCGCACCACCCGCTCGGTGTGCAAGTCGTACGCCAGTGCGCCGTTCGCGCAGATCGCGACACCGTGGTGGCCGGTCAGCTCCGAGATCTGCTTCATCCAGCGGATCGGCCGGCCGGTCACCATCACGAACGGGACGCCGGCAGCCTCGACGGCAGCCAGGGCGGCAACCGTGCGCGCCGAGATGGTGCCGTCCGAGCGGACGAGCGTCCCGTCGAGGTCCGAGGCCACCAACCGAGGGGTCACGCCGGGGTGATCTCCGTCAGCCCCCCGAGGAACGGCCGCAGGGCGGCCGGGACCTGCACCGAGCCGTCTGCGCGCTGGTGCACCTCGAGCAGCACCGCGATGGTGCGACCCACGGCACACAGCGTGCCGTTGAGGGTCGCCACGACCCGCGGACCGGCGGCGGTCCGGTGCCGGATGCCGAGCCGACGGGCCTGGAAGTCCGTGCAGTTGGACGTGGAGGTCAGCTCGAGCCAGCGCTCCTGGGACGGCAGCCACGCCTCGTTGTCGAACTTCCGGGCCGCGGAGGACCCGAGGTCGCCCGCCGCGACGTCGATCGTGCGGAAGGGCAGCTCGAGATCGGTCAGGAACCCCTTCTCCTGCTCCAGCAGCCGCTCGTGCTCCGCCTCGGCCTCGGCGAGGTCGACATAGGAGAACATCTCGACCTTGTCGAACTGGTGCACGCGGATGATCCCGCGGGTGTCCTTCCCGTGTGACCCGGCCTCGCGCCGGAAGCAGGACGAGAACCCCGCATAGCGAGCCGGCAGAGCCTCCAGCACCTCACCGGAGTGGTAGGCCGCCAGCGGTACCTCCGACGTACCGACGAGATAGAGGTCGTCGGCCTCCAGCTTGTAGACCTCAGCGGCATGGGCGCCCAGAAAACCGGTGCCCTCCATCGCTTCGGGACGCACCAGTGCGGGGGCGATCACCGGGATGAAGCCGGCCGCGACGGCGCGCGCCATCGCCAGGTTGACCAGCGCCAGCTCGAGCAGCGCCCCGGGACCGGTGAGGAACGCAAACCGGGAGCCGGAGACCTTGGCGCCCCGCTCGGTGTCGATCGCCTTCAGGATCTCGCCGACGGCGAGGTGGTCGCGGACCTCGAAGTCGTACGCCGGGACAGTGTCCGGCTGCGATAGCACGACGAAGTCGGCCTCACCGCCCGGCGGGACGGACGGGTGCACGAGGTTCGGGATCGCGAGGTGAGCCGCCCGCAGCAGCTCCTCGGCGGCGAGCTGTGCCGCCTCTGCCTGCTTGACGTCGGTGGCCAGCGCCTTTGCCTGTTCCAGGACGGCGGGGCGCTGCTCCGGCGACGCGGTCCTGACCGCAGCCGAGACCTCCTTCTGCGCCGCCCGCAGCCCGTCGGCCCGCGTCACGGCCGCGCGGCGGCCCTCGTCGGCGGACAGCAGGGCGTCGACCAGGGCAGGGTCGTCGCCGCGGGCGAGCTGGGACGCGCGGACCCGGTCGGGGTCCTCCCGCAGCAGCTTGAGGTCGATCACGCGTGCGTCACGCGTGCAAGGCTAACCACATGCGCAGCAACCTTTTCGGCGAGAACCTCGAGGCCGGCACCGTCGACACGATGTCCCTGCAGAACCCACGTCTGCTCAAGGTGCGCCTCAACGGCGAGCTGCTCGCCCGGCAGGGGGCGATGGTGGCCTACCAGGGCCAGATCACCTTCGCGTACGAAGGTGCCGGCGGCGTCGGGCGGTTCTTGAAGAAGGCCCTGACCGGCGAGGGCGTCCCCCTCATGCGGTGCAGCGGGCAGGGCGACCTGTTCCTCGCCCAGCACGCCTACGAGCTGCATATCGTCGACCTCGACGGCGACTCGCTCACCGTGAACGGCGCCAACGTCTTGGCCTTCGACCCGTCCCTGACGTGGGACATCCGCCGGGTCGAAGGCGCGTCGGTGCTGTCAGGCGGTGTCTTCAACATGGTCTTCACCGGCACCGGACGCCTGGTGCTGAGCGCCTTCGGGACGCCGGTCGTCCTGGACGCCGGCCCGGTCCCGACGTTCGCCGACCTGCAGTCCGCCATCGCCTGGAGCTCCTCGCTGCGCACCAGCCTGGTCCGTACGGCGGGCGCGGGTGCGCTGATCGGGCGAGGCTCCGGCGAGGCGTTCCAGCTGGCGTTCCAGGGTGAGGGCTTCGTGATCGTGCAGGCGTCCGAGGGCCCGTTCGTGCCGAAGCACGACCACGGCGGTGGCGGCGCGTCGAACCTGTTCGGCTAACTCACGAGCGACGCGAGAAGCGGCCGCGCTTGGGCTCCGGCTCGAAGCCCTCGCGTGGCTGCACCGCCGTGCGGTTGGCATAGCCGATGGCCTGCTGCTCCTCGGGGCTCAGCGAGTGATCGGAGTCACCGGCCTTGACGCCCTTCGCGTAGGTGCGGGTCTCCGAGCGGCCGTTGATCGAGGTGAGCACGATGCCGTCGCCGGCGTCGTCGAGCAGCGCGGCACTGAACGACAGCCGCCCACCCATGTCGCCGAAGGCGTCGTAGCGCACGACCGCAACGTGCCGCAGTGCGTCGGAGAGGTCGGCGCGGGCGGCGGCGAGGTCGTCACGCAGGCGGCCGACGTCGGTGCGCAGGCCCTCGACCTCACGGTGCTGGCGGGTCACCGACTCCACGAAGGTGGCGCCTCGGTCGCCACCGGTGAGCACGTCGTGGGCGAGCGTCAGCCTGCGGATCCTGACGAGCAGTGAGGCGCTGAAGCCGAGCGACAGGACGGCCACTCCCGCTGCCGACAGGGAGACGACCTGAGCGGTGTCGGTGTCGAGCAGCACGCGGTCGAGACTAGCCTCCGCTCGTGGACAGGGATGCGGCACACGCGCTGCTGCGGGCGGTCGCGGACGGGGATCTGGCGCCCGAGGCCGCCCTGGACCGCTTCGCGACGGCGCCCTACGACGCGTTGGCCCACTCCCTCGTCGACACCCACCGAGCGCTCCGCACCGGCGACCCGGAAGTCGTCTACGCAGAAGGCAAGACGACCCAGCAGGTCCTGGACAACGTCGCGGCGCTCCGGTCCACCAGCGACCGCGTCCTCGTGACCCGCTGCTCGCCCGAGGTGTCGGAGGCACTGGACGCCACAGGTCGCACCGTGTTCCTTGGCACGCCCAAGGAGCCACGCGGCTGCGTCGCGATCCTGGCGGCAGGCACCTCCGACGGCCCGGTCGCCGAGGAGGCCGCCATCACCGCGAGGGCCTTCGGCGCGCAGGTGACCCGGGTCGACGACGTCGGGGTCGCGGGGCTGCACCGGCTGCTGGAGGCCCGGGCCGTCCTCGACACCGCAGACGTGCTGGTGGTCGTCGCGGGCATGGAGGGCGCCCTGCCCTCGGTGGTGGGTGGGCTCGTCGGGACCCCGATCGTCGCCGTACCGACGAGCATCGGCTATGGCGCGTCCTTCCAGGGACTGGCCGCCCTGCTGGCGATGCTCAACAGCTGCGCTCCCGGAGTCACCGTGGTCAACATCGACAACGGCTTCGGCGCCGGCGTGTTCGCGGCCCGGGTCGCCCGCCGGGCGCGCCACTCATGATCCACGGAGACCTTCAGGTGGATCCAGCCCGCGAAAGCGCACACAACTCTCCGTGGATCAGCGTCGGGGGGGCGCCGTGATCGGCTGGCTCGACGCCTCGGCGGGCGCGAGCGGCGACATGCTGCTCGGTGCGCTCGTCGACGCCGGGGTGCCGCTGCAGGTCCTCACCGACGCGGTCGACGCCCTCGGGCTCGACATCCGGTTCGAGGTGTCGCAGGTCGAGCGGGGAGGCATCGGGGCGACCTACGTCGACGTGCTGACCCGCGACGACCAGGTGTCCAGGTCCTGGCGCGACGTGCAGCGGCTGGTGTCCGGCACGGCGCACGACGTCTTCGCGCGGCTGGCCCATGCCGAGGCGACGATCCACCGGGTGCCGGTCGAGGAGGTGCACTTCCACGAGGTCGGCGCACACGACGCGCTGGCCGACGTCGTGGGGGCGGTCGCCGGCTTCGCCCACCTCGGCCTGACCGCGCTGCACTGCTCCACGGTGTCGCTCGGGAGCGGGACGACCCGGGGCGCGCACGGCCCGCTGCCCGTCCCGGCACCGGCGGTCCTCGCGCTGCTCGCGGGCGTCCCCGTCCAGGCCGGCCTCGCGCCGTACGAGATGACGACGCCGACCGGTGCCGCACTCCTGGCGACGCTGGTGACCGACTGGGGACCGCTACCGGCCATGCGACCGACGACGACGGGCCACGGCGCCGGCACCCGCGACCCGCGAGAGGTCGCGAACGTGCTGCGCCTGACCGTCGGAGAGCTGCTCGCCGGACCGGCCAGCGCCGTCCTGCTCGAGACCAACGTCGACGACCTGGACCCGCGGCTGTGGCCGCACGTCCTGGAGCTGCTGCTCGCCGACGGTGCGCAGGATGCCTGGCTCACCCCGATCCTCATGAAGAAAGGCCGGCCGGCGCACACGCTGTCCGTCCTCTGCGACGCGCAGGACACCGATCGACTGCGCACCAGGGTCTTCCGCGAGACCAGCACGATCGGCCTGCGCGAGACCATCCTCGGCAAGCACGCCCTGGAGCGCACCGAGTCCACGGCGTACGTCGACGGGCAGCCGATCCGGGTCAAGACGGCCTGGCTCGACGGCCGACCCGTCAACGCCAACCCGGAGTGGGCCGACATCGTGGCCGCGGCTGCGGCGCTGGGACGCCCGGCGAAGCAGCTGCTCGAGGAGGCCAGGCGTCAGACCGCGACGAAGAACCCGACGGCACCCGCACCGTCCGACAGCGGCACCCCGACGACGTCATAGCTGCGCAGGCCGACGCCAGCACGCAGCCGCACGAGGCCGCGATGGAGCCGACGCGTGACGACCGCCCGCAGCGGCGCCAGCTGCACGTCGGGGTCCTCGACGGGAACCGCCGATGCTGAGAAGTCGACGACCTCGACCAGGTCCAGCAGCATCGCACCGGCAACCGCGGCCGGGTCCAGACCGAGCAGCTCGCCGCCGGAAGCGCTCAGGGCGATGAGCCGGCCGGACGCGTCCACGAGCAGCATCGCCTCAGCCGCCGTCCGGACGCGGGCTGCCCAGTCGTCGAGCAGCGGCGCGCCGTCGAGGTGCAGCGTCCGCCGGACCGGTTCGGGCTGCGCGGCGACAGCGGGCCGCGACGGCTCCGAGGAGAGTCGTCGCAGCGGGAGGAGAAGGCTCACCGGCCAAGCCTAGATCGCCACCTACCCTGGGGCCATGGGAGTGACGAGCGAGGTCGGTCGGCTGCGGACGGTGCTGCTGCACCGGCCCGGCGCCGAGCTCTCGCGCCTCACCCCGCGCAACAGCGCCGACCTGCTCTTCGACGGGGTGCCGTGGGTCGGGCGGGCGCAGGAAGAGCACGACGCGTTCGCGCAGCAGCTCCGCGACCGGGGCGTCGAGGTGCTGTACCTGCAGCGGCTCCTGACCGAGGCGCTCGACGTGGCCGAGGCGCGGGCCGAGGCGGTGCACAGCGCCGTGGCCCCCACGCTCGTCGGCCCCTCGCTCGCGACCTCGCTGCGGTCGTGGTTGCTCGACCTGCCCTCCGACGAGCTCGCCGAGCACCTCATCGCCGGTCTCACCCACGACGAGCTGCCGGCCTCCGGCCCGGAGGGCGTGGTCGCCCGGATGGCCGGACCGTCGGAGTTCGTGGTGCCGCCACTGCCCAACGTGCTGTTCACCCGCGACTCGAGCGTCTGGGTCGATGACCAGGTGGCGATCGCCAGCCCATCGATGCGGGCGCGGCAACGAGAGGCGTCGCTGACCCGCGCGATCTACAGCCACCACCCGCGGTTCGCCGATGCCCAGCTGCTCTACGGCGCGAGCCACGACGAGGCCTGGTTCGAGGGCGGCGACGTGCTCCTGCTGGCACCTGGGGTGGTCGCGGTGGGTGTCGGTCAGCGGACGACACCCGCGGGGGCGGAAGCCTTCGCCCTCAGGGCCTTTGCCGCCGGTGTCGCGCACACCGTGCTGGCGGTGCCGATCGCGCAGGAGCGCGCCACGATGCACCTCGACACCATCTGCACGATGGTCGCCGCCGACGCCGTGGTGATGTTCCCGGCGGTCGCCGACTCGCTGTCCGCGTGGACGATCACCGCTGACGCCATCCTGGGTCCGTCGCCGTTCCTCATCGCCGCGGCGAAGGCGATGGAGCTCGACGAGCTGCGGGTCGTCGACACCGGCCTGGACCCGGTCACCGCCGAACGCGAGCAGTGGGACGACGGCAACAACACCCTCGCCCTCGCGCCGGGTCTGGTCGTCGCCTACGAGCGCAACGTCGTCACGAACCAGGCACTCGAGGCAGCAGGGATCGACGTCGTGCGGATCGCCGGCTCCGAGCTCGGCAGCGGACGTGGCGGTCCGCGCTGCATGTCCTGCCCCGTGGAGCGCGAGCCCGTCGTAGGACCATTGACCGATTGAACCGAGGGGGCGCGGAGCGCGATGGTCTGGGCATGGACCCTTTGCGACGCAGTCCGCTCTCGCTGGTGCTGGCGGTGCTGACCGCTGCCGGGCTGGCCTACGACGCGAAGGTGCACCTGCACCTCGCCAAGACCTACGACCCGGTCGGCGGTTCGATCACGCAGGGCGGCCTGTTCCGGGTCGAGGCCGTCGTCGCGATCCTCGTCGCCCTCGCCGTGCTGGTGTCCGACCGGCGGCTCGTCTGGGCCGCGGCGGGCCTGACGGGAGTCGCGGGTGTCGCCGCGGTCCTGCTGTACCGCTACGTCGACGTGGGGTCGATCGGTCCGATCCCCAACATGTACGAGCCGGTGTGGTTCGGGGAGAAGACGCACTCGGCCATCGCGGAAGGCCTGGTGGCCGTCCTCTGGCTGGTGCGCGAGGGCCTGCGGCTACGGCGCCGGGCGACCGCTACCGCAAGGTGAGCTGCCGGTTCACCAGGCCCTGGCGGGCCCGTCGGCTCTCGCTGGTCAGGCCCGTCTCGGCGAGGGCGGCGTCCAGCCGTGCACCCCAGGCCCGGGCGGGCTCCTCGATCTCGTCGGCCACGGTCTCGAGCGGCAGGTCCCAGACGGGCACAAGCAGGCCGTGTGCCCGGAACGAGCCGACGTACCGGGTGCCGTCGCCGAGTCCGAGGCCGCCGGCGACCGACATCCGGGCCAGGGCGTCGAGCAGCCGCTCCTCCTCATGGGGCAGCACCCATCGCAGGTGCGAGCGCTCGCGCATCCGGCACCAGTAGGCGCTTCGCACCGACGCGAGCCGGGCCGTCGGGACCACTGTCGCGTTGGCCCGCTCCATCGACGCGGCGACCTCGCCGTCCGGGTCGTCGGCGCCCTCGACCCAGAAGTCGAACCCGCTGTGGATCGTGATGTCGAGCGGTGCGTCGCTCAGCAGGTCCTGCAGCCGCGCCCCGGGACCGGGCAGGTCGGTCATCGCCACCGAGGAGCCGGGGGCGGCGGCGACGACCAGCTCGAGCACCGCAGCGAGGTCGCGCGAGGCGTCACCGGAGCGGGACGCGACCTGCAGCCCGAGGTAGCGCAAGCCATCGGCCCGGACCATGCCTGGCCACGCCAGCGGGAGCACCGTCGACAGGATGACCGGAGTGCCGTCCTTCAGCGACAGCGGGGCAGTGGCGGCCGGGACGACCTCGCGCAGCGCGACCCAGTCGGTCTCGTCCGGCAGCCCCTCGAAGGGTCTGGCGACGAAGGGCGTACGGGCCTGCTTGTCGGGCTTGTTGGCGGCGTTCTTGCGACGGCTGCTCACAAGCCGAACAGCCTATTGCGCCTCGGCGAGCTGGCGGAGGACCCGACGCGGGTGGTTGCTGATCACGGCGTCGACCCCCAGCGCCAGCACCATGGCGATGTCAGCCTCGGAGTCCACCGTCCAGACGTGCACGCGGTTGCCGGCGGCATGCACCCTCTCGACGTAGCCGGGGTGGGCCCGCAGCACCTCGAGGGACGGCCCGGCGATGCCGACCCGCGGCGGCAGGGTCCCGTCCCGATAGCGCAACGGCACCCGCGACATCAGCAGCACGGTCGGGATCGAGGGCGCCATCGCATGCACCCGGCGCAGCGATGTGGGAGCGAACGACATGACCGTCACCCGCGATGCGGAGCGGGTCAGCGGCTGCGCCAGCCCATACCGGTCGAGCAGGTCGACGAGTGACCTCTCGACGAGGCCGCCGTAGCGGGTGGGGTGCTTGGTCTCGATGTGCAGCTGCACCGGGCGGTCGCTGTCGAGTGCCAGCTGCAGCAACCGCTCCAGGGTGAGGACCGTGCTGCCATCGGTGTCCGGCTCCTCCCAGGACGCCTCGAGCAGCGGGTCGTGGTCGCGCTGCTTCCAGCTCGCGAAGTCGAGCTCGGACAGCTCCGACAGCTCGAGCGTCGACACGACCCCACGGCCGTCACTGGTCCTGTCGACCCGGCGGTCGTGCACGCACACGAGCACGCCGTCCCGGGTCAGCCGGACGTCGCACTCCAAGGCGTCCGCGCCGTCGACCACGGCCTTCTCGTAGGCCGTCAGCGTGTGCTCGGCATGATCGCCGCTCGCGCCGCGGTGGGCCACGACGAGGGTCACGGAGGCCACCAGACCATGGTGCCGGAAACCACGGCGTCAGGCGCGCTTTCGCACCAACGGGTCCTGCCCGTTCACGACGTCGACGACCGGCAGGCCGTCCAGCACGCGCACCAGGTTGGCCTTGGACTGCGCCACGATGCGCATCGCGGCCTCGACCGTGGAGCCCGCCATGTGCGGTGAGAGCAGCAGCCCCTCGGCCTGCCGCAGACTGGAGTCCTCGGGCAGCGGCTCGACGGCATAGACGTCCGTCGCGGCGGTCAGTCGGCCCTCGGCCAGGGCGTGGAGCAGGGCCAGCTCCTCCACGACCTCGCCACGCGCACCGTTGATGAGGACGGCTCCCGGCTTCATGGTGGCGAGGAACGAGGTGTCGACGAGACCGCGGGTCTGGTCGCCCAGTGCGATGACCAGGACCACGACGTCGCTGGTCGAGGCGAGCTGGTGCAGAGACTCGGCCGGCACGGGGGCGTCGGGATGCGCACTGCGCGACCAGTACACGACCTGACAGCCGACCGCCGTGTAGAGCTCGGCGGCCGCGCGGCCGATCGCGCCCATGCCGATGATGCCGACCTTGAGGCCGCGCAGCTCGCGGCCCCCCAGCGACGTCTGCGGCCATTCACCGCGGCGCACCGCCTGGTCCGCATCGACCGTCTTGCGCAGCAGCGCGAGGGTCGCCGACAGGCACCACTCGGCGACGCTGACGGCGTTCGCGCCGGCGCAGTTCGACACCGGTACGCGGGCAGCACTGCAGGCGTCGAGGTCGATGCCGTCGACGCCGGCGCTCGGCTGCTGCACGAAGCAGACCCGCTGTCCCGGGTCGCGCACGGAAAGCTGCGGGGTCCAGTCACCCAGCACCAGGTCGACCTCCGGGAGCAGCGCGTCGACGTGCTCCTGGGTGCGGACCGGAGGCATCACGACCTCGAGCCGTGGGTCGCCGAACAGCGTCCGGAGCAGTTCGTAGGGCAGCGGCGGGAGGGCGAGCAGCCTCACGAGCCGGCGACTCCGGCGAGGCGTGCTGTGAGCCGAGCGGGGTCGATGCTGCAGGCCTGGTCGAGGCCGAGCACCTGCATGAACCGGCCCATCGCGAGGTACTTGCCGACGACGAGGGCGAGGTCGGTGAGGCCGGCGGTCCCGAGCTGCCGCTCGAGGTCGGCGAGCAGCTCGTCGTCGATCGCGGTGCTGTCGGTGCAGAAGAGCTCTGTGAAGCGCAGCGCCTGCTTCTCGAGGGCGGTGAAGCGCGGGCTGGCGGCGAAGCCGGCGACCTCGGCGAGCGTCTCCTCGTCGAGTCCGCTGTCGGGTCGGCGAAACTCCAGGCACGTCGCGCACTGGTTGATGGTGGCGATCCGGAAGCGGACCAGCTCGTGCAGCCGTGGGTCGATCGGGCTGGCGGCGAGGGCCTTCTCGTAGCCGAGGACCACCTCGACGAAGTGCGGCGCCGCCATCAGCGCCTTCGCGACGTCGAGCCCGTCGCCCTCGGGCAGGTCGATCCGTGCCATCCGCGTCTCCCTTTGGTCACTGCTGCGAACGGTACGCGATCTTCCCGATCGTCACTTGAGCAGCCGGGACATCCTGCGGTCGGCCAGCGGCTTGCCCTCTGTCTGGCAGGTGGCGCAGTACTGCAGCGACGTGGTGGCGAACGACACCTCACGGACCTCGTCGCCGCAGCGCGGGCACGGCAGCCCGGTGCGGCCATGGACGTTGAGGTTGCTCTTCTTCTCGGCCTTGAGCTCCCCGGCGGCGGTGCCCGCCGACCTCTCCACCGCAGCGCGCAGGATCTGCTGGATCGCGGCGTGCAGCTTCTCGACGTCCTCCGGGGTGAGGTTGCCGGCCGGCTTGAACGGCGACATCCTCACCTCCCACAGCACCTCGTCGCTGTAGGCGTTGCCCAGGCCGGCGATGAGCGACTGATCGGTCAGCACGCCCTTGACCTGGGCGCGGACACCGGCGAACAGCTCGCCGAGCCGGTGGGCGGTGAACTCCTCCGACAGCGGGTCGACGCCGAGTCGCGCGACCCCGGGCACCTCGGCCGCGTCCCGGACGATGTACACCGCCAGCCGCTTCTGGGTGCCGGCCTCGGTGAGGTCGAAGCCGGAGCCGTCATCGAGGTGGACGCGCACGCCGATCGGGCCCTTGCCCATCCGCGGCGGCGCCGGGGGCAGCGCGTCACGCCAGTGCAGCCAGCCGGCCCGGGCGAGGTGCGTGACGAGGTGCAGGCCGCTGACGTCGAGGTCGAGGAACTTGCCGTGTCGGGCTGCCCCGGTGATCTCGAGCCCGGCCAGCGACGTGGGTGACGGGTCGTAGGTCTTGAGCACGTGGATGCCGGGCACGTCGACGCGGGCGACGACCCGCCCGACGGCGTGGTCGCGCAGGAAGGTCACGAGGGACTCGACCTCGGGCAGCTCGGGCACACGATCACGCTAACTCGCACGGAGCGCGCGGGGCTACGGTGCCCGCGTGGACGAGCGCGAGTTCCTCAAGGCGTACGACCCGCACGCCTTCCCCCCGTTCGCGGTCACGGTCGACGTCGTCCTGCTGACGGTGCGCGAGGGCGTGCTGTCCGTGCTGCTCGTCGAGCGTGAGACCCATCCGTTCCGCGGTCGGCTCGCGCTGCCCGGCGGGTTCGTGCAGGTCGACGAGGACCTGGAGGCCGCCGCGGTCCGACGCCTCGCGCAGGAGACCGGTGTCCGGCGCGACGGTGATTCGGTGGGAGCCCACGTCGAGCAGCTCGGCGCCTTCGGAGACCCGCACCGCGACCCGCGGATGCGCGTCGTGTCCGTGCCGTACCTGGTGTTCGCTCCCGACCTGCCCGCGCCGACGCCCGGCTCCGGTGCGTCGTGGGTGGCGTGGGTACCGGTCCGTGCGGTCGAGACCGACCGGCTGGCGTTCGACCACGCCGCGGTGCTCGGCGCCGGGGTCGAACGGGCCAGGGCCAAGCTCGAGTACTCACCCGTGGCGGCGGCGTTCTGCACCGAGGAGTTCACGGTCGCCGACCTCCGCCGGGTCTACGAGGCGGTCTGGGGCGTGCCGCTCGACCCGCGCAACTTCCACCGCAAGACCACCGGCACGCCGGGGTTCCTCGTCCCCGTCGGTCGCGACTCGGTGCCCGGACCCGGCGGCGGTCGCCCGGCCGCGCTCTACCGCCGGGGCGACGCCCAGCTGCTGCACCCGGCGATGCTGCGGCCGCACTGACCTGGGTGGCCGGGCGGTGAACGCCTGACGAACACCTCGCCGGGAGGGGTCGGGCGCGCGCTACCGCCCCTAGCATCGACCACGTGGACACCACGTCGGTGGTGCTGGCTGCCGCCAGCGGCCTGGGAGGTGTGGCCCTCGGGGCGTACCTCGTGGTCGCGCTGCGCCCTCGCGACCGCGGTCCAGCGCTCGCGCCGGCCAGTGGCAACGCCCACGGGCCGACGGCCGCCGAGGTCCTCGAGGCGCTTCCCGTCGCGGTGCTCATCGTCGACGTGGCCGAGGAGGTGCTGCTCGGCAACCGGGCCGCTCGCGACCTGGGACTCGTCCGCGAGGGGGTGCTCGCGGCGCTGCCCCAGCTGCGCAGGCTGGTTCGGGACACCCGGGTGCACGGCAAGCCGCATGATGCCGAGCTCGAGTCGCCGCTCGTACGGCCGGGCCGGCCGCCCGCCGTCTACCGCGCCCGGCTGGCGCCGGTCGGGGACGGCACCGTCGCCGTGCTGCTCGAGGACGTCACCGATGCGCGCCGGCTCGAGGACGTCCGGCGGGACTTCGTCGCCAACGTGTCGCACGAGCTGAAGACCCCCGCGGCCGCCCTCGGCCTGCTCAGCGAGGCGCTGCAGGACGCCGCCGACGACCCGCAGGCGGTCCGGACCTTCGCGGCCCGGTCGCAGAAGGAGTCGCGGCGACTCGGCTCGCTCGTCCAGGACCTGGTCGCGCTCTCGCGCCTCGAAGGCGCCGAGCGGCACCCGGAGCCGGAGGTGGTCCGGCTCGACCGCACCATCGCCGAGGCCGTCGACCGCGTCCGCACCACCGCGCAGGCCCGCGGCATCACGGTCGTCCCCAGCGGTGACCACGGCATCCAGCTGTCCGGCAGCGAGGCCCAGCTGACGACGGCGCTGGGCAATCTGCTGGAGAACGCCGTCAACTACAGCCCGGACAACGCCCGGGTCGTCATCGGCGCGCGCGTCGTCCAGGAGCAGGACGGTCGGGTCGTCGAGATCAACGTCGTCGACGAGGGGATCGGCATCAGCGCAAAGGATGCCGAGCGCGTCTTCGAGCGGTTCTATCGCGCGGACCCCGCGCGGTCGCGCGCGACCGGCGGGACCGGCCTCGGGCTGGCCATCGTCAAGCACGTCGCCAGCAACCACGGCGGCACCGTCTCGGTGCGCAGCACCGAGGGGTACGGCTCCACCTTCACCTTGCGGCTCCCTGCCACCGAGTCCGCGTCCACCCGCCCGGCCCCCGCACCGCAGAGCGTTCCCGAGGAGACCCTGTCATGACCCGCGTCCTGGTCGTCGAAGACGAGGACTCGATCTCCGAGCCCCTCGCATACATGCTCCGCAAGGAGGGGTTCGAGGTGGCGATCGCCGACGACGGCCCCGCCGGCCTGGCCGCGTTCGACCGCGACGGTGCCGACCTCGTGCTGCTCGACCTGATGCTGCCCGGCCTGTCCGGGACGGAGGTCTGCCGCGAGCTGCGCACCCGCTCGGCCGTGCCGGTGATCATGCTGACCGCCCGCGACAGCGAGGTGGACAAGGTGGTCGGTCTCGAGCTCGGCGCGGACGACTACGTCACCAAGCCCTTCAGCCACCGCGAGCTCGTGGCCCGGATCCGGGCCGTCCTGCGACGGCACAGCGGCACGGCGCCCGCCGAGGACGGCACCGCCCTTGAGGCCGGCCCGGTGCGGATGGACGTCGACCGGCACCTGGTGACCGTCGCCGGTCAGGCCGTCCAGCTGCCGCTGAAGGAGTTCGACCTGCTCGAGCTGCTGCTGCGCAACGTCGGCCGGGTGCTCACCCGCGGCCAGCTCATCGACCGGGTCTGGGGCAGCGACTACGTCGGCGACACCAAGACCCTCGACGTCCACGTGAAGCGGCTGCGCGCCAAGATCGAGCCGGACCCGGCCAGTCCGAAGCACCTGCTGACCGTCCGGGGGCTGGGCTACAAGCTCGAGCGCTGAGCAGGTGGCCGCGACATGAACGGGGCCTTTTGCCCGTCGTTCACCTGCTGTCCACCTTGGTCGCCCTCCTGCTTCACCGTGCCCGCCTAGACAGGTCCACGACAGACCAACCGATCTCTCGGAGGACCTCGCGTGAAGGTCATGCGCACCGGCCAGCTGGCCGGACTGACGCTCGTCGGGGCGCTCGCCCTGACCGCGTGCAGCGGCAACAACACCCCGACGACCAACCCCTCGGCGAGCGGCACCGGCACGGCCGGTTGCGCCACCGGGTCGCTGTCGGGCCAGGGCTCGACGTTCCAGGCGAACGCCGAGCTCCAGTGGGCCAAGGACTACGCCGCGAAGTGCGCTGGCGCCTCGGTCACCTACGAGGGCACCGGCTCCGGCGCGGGCAAGACCGCGTTCGGCAACGGCACCGCCGAGTTCGGCGGCACCGACTCGCTCCCCAAGCCCGAGGAGCAGGCCGCCGCCGACAAGCGCTGCGGCACGGGCAACAAGGGCATCGTGACCCCGATCGTCGCGGGCGCTGTCGTCCTCACCTACCACCTCGACGGCGTGGCCAAGCTCACCCTGTCGGCCACGACCGTCGCCAAGATCTTCGAGGGCACCATCACGAAGTGGGACGACCCCGCCATCAAGGCCGACAACGCCGGTGCGACGCTGCCCAGCACGACCATCGTCACGGTGCACCGCAACGACAAGTCGGGCACCACGAACATCTTCTCCAGCTGGCTGGACAAGAACGACCCGGCCGACTGGAAGCTCGGCGCGGCGGAGACGCTGACCTGGCCCGGCGGCCAGAGCGCCAAGGGCTCGGACGGCGTGACCGGCGCGGTCGCCGGCGCCAAGGGCGGCATCACCTACACCGAGCTGTCCTTCGCCAAGGCCCAGAACCTCCCGGTCGCCGACATCAAGAATGCCGCCGGCACGACGGTGACCCCCAACGCCACCAGCGTGTCGGCCGCGCTCGGCACCGCCACGGTCGACACCAGCAAGGGCGACATCCGCATCACGCCCGACTACGCGACCAAGACCAGCGCCGCCTACCCGCTCGCCGCACCGTCCTACGTTCTCACCTGCGACAAGGGCAACAAGAGCGCGGCACTGCTCAAGGGCTACCTCACCTACGCTCTGACCGACGGTACGGCGGTGCTGGACGGACTCGGCTACGCACCGCTGCCGGACGCCATCGCCACCCAGGCGAAGACCCAGGTGGCCACACTCTCCTGATGACAGCCAGCACCTCATGACAGCGAGCACCGAGAGGCCGCCGCCGGACCTGTCCGGCGGCGGCCTCGGCGCGACCCGGCGCGTCGGCGACCGGGTCTTCGCCGCGCTCACGACCGGCGCGGGCGTGCTCGTCCTGGCGCTGATCGTGGCGATCGGCGCCTTCCTGCTCACCAAGGCCATCCCGGCCGTGCAGAAGGACTCCACGAACTTCTTCACGACCAAGCTGTGGCAACCCGACAACGACCCCTCCGTCTTCGGGATCGCGGCCCTGGTCTTCGGGACCCTGCTCTCGAGCATCATCGCGCTGGTCGTCGCCGGCCCCATCGCGATCGGCATCGCGCTCTACATCTCCGACTACGCCCCGCGCCGGCTCGCGACAC
The DNA here is from genome assembly GCA_025465465.1 of Frankiales bacterium. Taxonomy (GTDB): domain Bacteria; phylum Actinomycetota; class Actinomycetes; order Mycobacteriales; family SCTD01; genus RYN-111. The sequence goes on from JAODND010000034.1 coordinate 37,061, forward strand.
CCATCGGCTACCTCGTCGACCTGCTCGCGGCGGTTCCGTCGGTCGTCTACGGGCTGTGGGGTCTGCTGTTCCTCGCGCCGCACTCGGACAAGTTCCAGCAGTTCCTCAGCGACCACTTCGGGTTCATCCCGCTGTTCGATCTCGGGAAGAACGGCGTCGTCGGCCGCAGCATGATGATCGCCAGCCTCGTGCTCGCGATCATGATCCTGCCGATCGTCGCCGCGATCAGTCGCGAGATCTTCCTGCAGGTGCCCCAGGCCAACCGCGAGGCGGCCCTCGCCCTGGGCGCCACGAAGCTCGAGATGATCCGGCTGGCCGTGCTGCCCTACAGCAAGTCCGGCGTCGTCGGTGCCCTCATGCTCGGCCTCGGCCGGGCCCTGGGCGAGACCATCGCCGTCGCACTCGTGCTGTCGCTGTCCTACAGCACCTCGTTCCACATCATCGACGCCAACGTGGGCGGCAACACGATCGCCGCCAACATCGCCTCCCAGTACCAAGCGGCCGAACCGCTCGGACAGCGGGCGCTGATCGCCTCGGGGCTCGTGCTGTTCGTCATCACCTTTGCGGTGAACGCCCTCGCGCGCTACGTCGTGACGCGCAGCGGCAAGCGGGCGGCAGCGGTATGAGCGCGCCCAGCCTGCTCGACCAGCTGCCCGGACTCGGCGACCAGGCGCGCCGGCTGCACGCGCCGGTCCGGCTCGCGCTGTTGGCCCTCACCGTCCTGGTCAGCCTGCTGCTCTTCGCCAGCACGCCGCTGCAGGGCCGGGTCGACTTCGTCGTCTTCGTCGTCATCGCCTTCGCCCTCGTCCAGACCGGCGTGAGCTTCGCCCTCGAGGGCCGCCGACACGCCCTCGACCGACTCGTCAGCCTGCTCGTCCACCTGGCGCTGCTCGCCGCGGTCGTCCCTCTCGTCTCGGTGCTGAGCTACACCGTGTACAAGGGACTGAAGAAGCTGGACGGGCAGTTCCTCACGCACAACCTCACGGGGCTCGGACCGCTCGACACCAACGGCGGCGAGTACCACGCCATCATCGGCACGCTCGAGCAGGTCCTCATGGCGACCGCCATCGCCGTCCCCCTCGGGTTGCTGGTCGCGATCTACATCACCGAGTACGGCAAGGGCTGGCTCGCCGCCGCAGTCCGGTTCGTCATCGACGTCATGACCGGCATCCCGTCGATCGTGGCCGGCCTGTTCGTCTTCGCGTTCTGGGTCATCGGCCTGCACCGCGGCTACAGCGGGCTCGCGGCCGCCTTCTCACTGACCATCCTCATGCTGCCGGTCGTCGTCCGGTCGTCGGAGGAGATGATCAAGCTCGTGCCGGCCGAGCTGCGCGAGGCGTCCTATGCCCTCGGGCTGCCGAAGTGGAAGACGATCCTGCGCATCGTGCTGCCCACGGCGAGCGCGGGCATCACGACCGGCACGATGCTCGCGGTCGCGCGGGTGACCGGTGAGACGGCCCCGCTGCTGCTGACGTCCTTCATCACGCCCGCGACCAACACCTCGCCCATCGCCGGCAAGCAGACCGCCATCCCCACGTTCATCTTCAGCCAGATCGGGCTGGGCCGGCCGGCCAACTACGACCGCGCGTGGGCCGCCGCCCTGACGCTGATCATCATTGTCCTCGTCCTCTACATCAGCGCGCGGCTCCTCACCCGGCGCAACACCCTCACCCGGAGGTAGTCGTGTCCAAGCGCATCGTGGCCGAGGACGTGAACGCGTTCTACGGCAGCTTCCGAGCCATCGCCGGCGTCTCGCTCACCATCGAGCCCAACACCGTGACGGCGCTGATCGGCCCGTCCGGCTGTGGCAAGTCGACGTTCCTCCGCACCATCAACCGGCTGCACGAGGTCATCCCGGGCGCCCGCGTCGAGGGCAAGGTGATGCTCGACTCCGAGGACCTCTACGGCGCCGGGGTCGACGCGGTCGCCGTACGACGGACGATCGGCATGGTGTTCCAGCGCCCGAACCCGTTCCCGACCATGTCCATCTACGACAACGTCGCGGCAGGCCTGCGGCTCAACGGCATCAAGAACAGCAAGGTCCTCGACGAAGCTGTCGAGCGGTCGCTGCGCGGCGCCAACCTGTGGAACGAGGTGAAGGAACGGCTCGCCAAGCCAGGTGCCGGCCTGTCGGGCGGCCAGCAGCAGCGACTCTGCATCGCGCGTGCCATCGCGGTCGAGCCGCAGGTGCTGCTCATGGACGAGCCGTGCTCGGCACTCGACCCGATCTCGACGCTCGCCATCGAGGACCTCATGACCGACCTCAAGCAGCGCTACACGATCGTCATCGTCACGCACAACATGCAACAGGCGGCGCGCGTCAGCGACCGCACCGGCTTCTTCTCCCTCGAGGCCACCGGCGAGCCGGGCCGCCTCATCGAGATCGACACGACCGAGAAGATCTTCAGCAATCCCTCGGAGAAGCGGACCGAGGACTACATCACCGGACGATTCGGCTAAGGGGCCAACAGATGCGCACCAGCTACCACGAGCAGCTCGCCGGGGTCGGGGACGGCCTCATCGAGATGAGCCGGCTCGTCGGCTCAGCCGTCAGCAAGGCCACCACGGCACTCCTCGACGCCGACCTCGACGCCGCCGAGGCGGTGATCGTCGCGGACGAGGAGGTCAACAAGCTCTATCGCCAGCTCGACGACGAGGCGGTCCAGCTGCTGGCCCGGCAGCAGCCCGTCGCCACCGATCTGCGCGCCATCGTGACCGCGCTGCGGATGAGCTCCGATCTCGAGCGCGTGGGTGACTACGCCGTGCACATCGCCAAGGTCGCGCGGCGTCGGCATCCGGCCACCGTCGTGCCGGTGGAGCTGCGGGCCACCATCCTCGAGATGGGCCAGGCCGCCACCCGCATCGCCGTCAAGGCCGGCACCGTCATCGCGACCCGCGACCTCGCGCTCGCCGCCCAGCTGCTCGCCGACGACGACACCATCGACGACCTGCACGCCAGCCTGTTCGCGACGCTGCTCGACGGCAACTGGGACCACGGCGTCGAGGCCGCCATCGACGTGGCCCTCCTCGGCCGCTACTACGAGCGCCTCGCCGACCACGCCGTGTCGGTCAGCCACGCCGTCACCTACCTGGTCACCGGCGAGCACAGCGACCCGGAGTCCTACGCCAGCGAGTAGCCCCTGCGCACCTTCCCGCGCCGGTCCGGGAGATCAACAGGGCCTCGTACGGCGGGCTCGCCGGCGGGTCGCGCGTGCGAACCTCTGTTGATCACGGGAGGGGAGCGGGCGGAGACTGCGGGGCATGACGCTCGCACCTGCTCGGCCCGCCGACCTCGACCCGCACGCGCTGGCGACCGCGGTCGCCGACACCCGCCGCGCGGGGTCGCTCACCTTCCTGGTCGGCAACGACGTCCTGACCTACCGCGCCGACGGCGGCACCGTCACCGAGACCGCCGAGCCCGGCGCGTGGCAGGACCTGGTCGCGCAGCTGCGGACCCCGATCAACCTGCTGCTGAGCAACGCGCTGGTGTTCGAGCGCGGCGGGTTCGACCAGCTCGCGGCGTGGGACCGGGTGCTCCGCTACCTGCACGCCGGCTTCCCCCCGTACACCGCACCCGACCTGCAGGGGCGCGACCCGGGAGCGACGCTGACGCCAGAAGATGACGACGACGAGCTGCGGGCCCAGCTGGAGACCATGGGCTACCTGCACGTGCGGGGCCTGTTCAGCGCGGAAGAGATGGCCGCCGCGAACGCCGCCGTCGACGAGCTCGCGGCGCAGGCGAGCAAGGGCGACGACGAGAGCTGGTGGGTCGGCACCGACGACGGCGACCAGCTCTGCCGGCTCGTCTACAGCACGTTGCGGTCGGAGGCGCTGCGGCGGCTCGAGCAGGACCCACGGCTCGCTCGGCTCGGGCGGCTCCTCGACCCCGACGCGATCGTCACCCCGGACCGGATGGAGGGCAGCGCGGTCCTCATCAAGGTGCCGGGGCAGACGCAGGGACTGTCCAACATCCCGTGGCACCAGGACTGCGGCATGGGCGGACACGCGATCCTCTGCCCCGCGGTGAGCATCGGCATCCAGCTGACCGGGTCGACCGCCGGCAGCGGCAACCTGCTGATGGTGCCGGGCAGCCATGGCCAGACGCTGCCCTACCAGTGGCACAGCCGCAGCGACGTGCCTGTCGTCGAGATCGACACCGCTCCCGGGGACGTCACCGTCCACGTGCAGGACGTGATGCACGCATCTCCGAAGCCCACCGGAGCGGGTGGTCGCCGGACGATGTATGTGACGTTCTACCCGCGGACCCTGCTCGACCATGTCGGTCCGGGTCAGGCGTTCAACGACCTGGTTCGCAACCGGACGGCTGAGGTCGCCACGCTCGTCTGAACACCAGGCGAACGTCACATGGACGCCCTGGCCTAGCCTGGGCCGCGTGCGCCTGCGACTGACACCCCGCGACACCTCCTTCTACGACCACTTCACCGCCGCCGCGAGCAACCTCGTGCTGGGGGCCGATCTCCTCGCCGAGCTGCTGGCGCCGGGGGCGGACCGGCCGGTGCTGGCGAAGCGCCTGAGGGACATCGAGCACGACAGCGACGAGATCACGCACACCGTGATGCGTCAGCTCAACTCCACGTTCGTCACGCCGTTCGACCGCGAGGACATCTATCGCCTGGCCAACCGGCTCGACGACGTCATGGACTTCATGGAGGCCGCGGCCGATCTGGTCGTCCTCTACGAGCTCGGTGAGCTGCCGCCGGAGAACCTCCGCGTCGTCGAGGTGCTGCAGCGCGCGGCGGCGATGACGGCCGAGGCGATGCCGCGGCTGAAGGACATGAAGAACCTCGAGGAGTACTGGATCGAGGTCAACCGCCTGGAGAACGAGGCGGACCAGATCTACCGGCGCACGGTCGCCAGGCTCTTCAGCGGCGAGTACGACGCGCTGACGGCACTCAAGCTCAAGGACGTGGCCGACGAGCTCGAGCTCGCCGCCGACGCTCTCGAGGACGTCGCGGACGCGGTCGAGACCATCACCGTCAAGGAGTCCTAGTCCGTTGTCCGGGATGGACCTGGGACTCGTCGCGATCGTCGTCGTCGCACTGGCCTTCGACTTCACCAACGGCTTCCACGATGCCGCCAACGCCATCGCCACAGCGGTGTCGACCAGGGCGCTGAGCCCGAGGGTGGCGCTCGCGCTCGCCGGTGTGGCCAACCTGGTCGGCGCGCTGCTGTCGACCGAGATCGCCAAGACGGTCGGCAAGGGCATCATCGACCCGACGCTGCTCACCGGCACCGACGGTCTGGTCGTGGTGTTCTCCGCTCTGGTCGGGGCCATCACCTGGAACCTCATCACCTGGTACTTCGGCCTGCCCTCGTCCAGCAGCCATGCCCTCATCGGCGGCCTGGTCGGGTCGGCGCTGGCAGCGGGCGACGCCGTGCAGTGGCACGGCATCTACACCAAGGTCCTGAAGCCGATGGTGCTCTCCCCGCTGGTCGGCTTCGTGCTGGGCGCCATCCTCATGATCATCATTCTCTGGCTGGTACGACGGAGGAACCCACGCCGCGTCAACCGCGGGTTCCGCCACGCGCAGATCGTGAGCTCGACGGCGATGGCCTACGGCCACGGTGTCCAGGACGCCCAGAAGACCATGGGTGTCATCACCCTCGCGCTGATCGTCACCGGCAATCTCGGGGCGAACGCAGACATCCCGCTCTGGGTGATCCTGTCGGCTGCGACGGCGATCTCGCTCGGCACCTTCTCCGGCGGCGCGCGCATCATGCGCACCCTCGGACGGCGGGTCATCAAGATGGACCCGGCCGCCGGGTTCGCGGCGCAGACGGTCGCCTCCAGCGTGCTGTTCACCACCGCGCACTACGGGCTGCCGGTGTCGACGACGCACGTCATCACCAGCTCGATCATGGGGGTCGGGGCCACCCGCAAGCTGTCCGCCGTCCGCTGGGGCGTGGCCGGCAACATCGCCCTCGCCTGGGTGCTGACGATCCCGGCCGCCGGTCTCGTGGCCGCGCTGTTCTGCCTGCTCGGCCGCGCGATCTTCGGCTGACGGCGACGGGGTACAGCACTGTCATGACCGAGACGCCGCCGCCCCCACCCCCCTCGACGGCCCGCGACGAGCCCGCGCTCCAGCGCACCCGCACGCAGGGCCTGTGGCTCGCAGCGGTGGGCTTCGCGCTGGTCCTGCTGCTGCTGGCGATCTTCCTGCTCCAGAACGGCCCGCGGGTCCAGGTCTCCTACCTGGGCGCCAACGGGCACCTGCCGCTGGCCCTCGCGATGCTGCTGTCGGCCGTGGCGGGCGCGCTGCTGGTGGGCATGGCGGGCATGGCACGGGTGCTGCAGCTGCGGCACAACGTCCGTCGGGAGCGCAAGGCTCGGGTCTGAGCTGCCGACAGCTGCTCTCGACGTGGCGGCGTCGGGTTCGCTCAGGCCCGCGAGGCCGGGCGTCGGATCGCCGCAGCCACGGTCAGGACGAGCAGGGCGAGGTACGCCGGCAGGGCGCGGCCGCCCGTCGAGGCCAGCTGTCCCCCTGGGCCCGCGGTCGTCGGGTGGTCCGACGTTGTCGTGCTCGGCTGCTGCCGCGGCGGGGCCGGGGCCGTGAGCGGCGCGAGCGAGTTGCCGGCGCCGATGCGCGAGCAGTTTCCCGCGAACGGCAGGCCCGCGAACCGCTGCACCAGGAAGCGCACCGCTGCCGGCTCGAACTCCAGAGCAGCCGGGGTGTGCGACGCGTTCGCGTACTCGACGTATTGCACGGTCACGCCCTGACCGCAGTACTCGTGGGCGAGCGCCTCGACGTCCTTGGTCACCATGATGTCGTCGCCGATGGAGCTGCCGTTGTTGCCGACGCCCATGAAGAACGGGCCCTTCGGATGGCCGGGCGCGGTGCCCATGATGAGCTTGTTGATGACCGCCACGAACTCGGGCTGGGCCAGGATGTCGCGGTACTGGGGCTTGAGCAGCTGGGCGACCTTCAGCCCCGGGTGGGTGCCGCTGAAGTCGCCGATGCAGCCGCTGCTGTCCTTCGCGACCAGCTCCTTGCCATACGCCGACAGGTAGTGGTCAAGCTTCAGGCCGTAGCTGCTCGCCAGCGTGTGCAGGACCGCCGGGATGATCCCCGACCAGACGGCGCTGCCGTCGATGTAGCGCAGGTTGTGCGCGAAGTGCACCGGCACACCGCCGGCCGCGACACCGACGATGTTCAGCCCGGGCGCGTACCTCGGTGCCAGCTCCGCCGCCCAGTCCGCCGCGATGGAGCCACCGGAGTACCCGGTCAGGCCGACCATGGTCGACGCCGGCGCCTTGAGGAAGGACTCGGTGGCGCGCACCGCGTCGAGGGTCCCGTAGCCGGACTCGTGGCCGGCAGTCCAGTGCAGCTGCTCGCCCTCGAAGTCCGGGACGGTGACGACGCTGCCGGTGGCGGCATAGGCCTGCACGAAGGCCTGTTCGGCATCGGACAGCTGGGTGTTGTTGGGACCGGGGTCGCCACCCTGCAGCGTGTAGCTCGGGTCGCACTTGTCCGACAGCGAGTCGTAGAAGGACAGGTAGGCGATGATCTTCGGCGCCACCGTCGACCCGGGCGGGGTGATGACGGTCGTGACTGTGACGGTCGGGCGTCCCACCTCGTCGGCGGTCCGGTACAGCAGCTGGGTCGCTGGCAGCGGCGTGGCCGTGGTCTGGATCGCGAGCGTGACCGGCCGCGTCTTGAGCACCGTTCCCGGCGGTACCTGCGCGAGCGGCGTGCTGCCCGTGTAGCGGTAGAAGGGGTCCACGTGCGGCAGCGCCACGTCCGCGCGCGCCGGGGTCGCACCCACCAGCCCCAGCAGGAGAGTCAGCGCGGCGAGGGCGGTGATGCGGGAGCGTTGCACGGGTCGGTCCTGCCCGCTCTGTCGGCTCCCCACGCTAGGAAGGCGATCATGGTTCGCACCATCTACTACACCGCGACGACGCTCGACGGCTTCCTCGCCACCGCGCACGACTCCCTCGACTGGTTGTTCGAGGTCCCCGCTGAGCCGCCCACCGAGCGCTTCAGCGCCTTCTTCGCCGGCATCGGCGCCTTTCTCATGGGATCGGCGACCTATGAGTGGATCCTCGACCACGAGAAGGTCCTCGAGCACCCCCAGAAGTGGACGAGCTGGTACGGCGAGACGCCGTCGGTGGTCATGACCACCCGCGAGCTGCCGGTCATCTCCGGAGTGTCGTTCGCCCGCGGGGACGTCCGTCCGGTGCACGCCCGCCTGGTCGAGGCCGCCGGTGAACGCGACATCTGGGTCGTCGGCGGCGGCGAGCTCGCGGGGCAGCTGGCCGACGTCGGGCTGCTCGACGAGCTGCGGCTCTCGGTCGCGCCCGTCACGCTCGGGTCAGGCAAGCCGCTGCTGCCGCGCGTCCTGACCTCGAAGGATCTGGAGCTGACCGGGGTCGAGCCCGACGGCCAGTTCGTGCACCTGACCTACACCGTCAAGCACTGACCGGCAGGTGTTCGCCGACCGCACGAACGTGCGGACGAGGTGCGGCGACAGACCGGAAATATCGCACAACGGGGGAAGGGCGGGCGTGCTTCGGCTTCCGGCGCGGTACGGCCTTCTCGGACTTCGGCCACAGCATGACGAGAACCGTGAGGCCGGCACAGAGGCCACCGAGCGGGATCGGCTTGGACAGCGCCAGGAAGTAGCTCGCAGCACCCGGCACCCGCAGCTCACTGTGACCGACGATGTCGGCGGTGCGGGGATGCCACGGGTCGGGGATGTTCCTGTTGTCGCCCTGTGTGGTGAAGCCGGTGGTGCCGTTGCCACCCGTGATGCGGTGGATGACGTTCGCCCCCGCACCGAACTCACCCTTGGGAATGCGGTAGGTGACGATGTCGCCGATCTGGTAGCTCGGCTGCTTGCGTACGACGATGAGGTCGCCGTTCGCGTAGGTGCCGTCCATGCTGTGGCCGTCGACGCTGATGTAGGCGACTCGGCCGTGCATCGACTGAGGCCAGACCAGCCAGAGCAGGGCGAGGATCAGTCCGGTGCCGAGCGCCGTCACGACCCGGCGCAGCATCGTCGGCCGGCCCATCAGAACTGCACCGCCGACGTCGTGGACACGGTGTTCGTCCCGACGCCGTTGGCGGCTGTGTCCGTCATCGCGGGATCAGGTGTGTACTTCACGATCGTCGCCGTGTTCACCGTCGTGGCAGGGGTCGACGCCGTCCCAAAGGTGAGCACGACGGTCGTCGTGCTCGCACCGAGAGTCATGGCGATGGTCGAGGAGGGGTAGGTGATCGCCGCGCCTGCGTTGTAGTTCGGACTGCCGAGCGTGAAGCTGCCGAAGTGCAGGGCCAGACAGGAGGTACCGCCGCCGATCGACAGGATGTCGTTGCTGGCGCCGCCGTTGGTGAGCGTGAACAGGAACCCGGCGGCGCTCTCCGTGGTCTGGGGGGTGCCGGCGCAGATCGTGCTGAGCAGGATCTGCCTGTTGAACGTGACGGTGATCGTGTCGGGCTTGTCCGGTCGGCCCGCCGTCGCAGCGTTGGCGATGACGACGGAGTCGGGGAAGAACACCGGCCGGGTGACCGTCGCGGCGCCGAGCTTCTGGCTGGTGACGGTGAGGTTCGTCGCCCAGGCGACGCCCGCGGCGAACACGGCCGCGACGGTCGCCGCGACGACCACGGTCCGCCTCGTCATCCCAGGACCCCGATGTAGAGGCCGGTGACCGAGGCGGCGGTCACGGTGGCGGACAGAGAGCTCGCCGTCACGCTGCCGGACGCCACGGTCAGCGGCCCTGCTTGCGCGTTGGTCGTGCCGTTGGTCAGCGTGAGATAGAGGCTCGCGCCGTTGCAGGCTGTCGGGATGCTGCTGATGACGATGCCCGTGACGTTCTTCGAGGTCAGTGCGTAGGAAACGACGACCGAGCCGAACGAACCGCATGGCGAGACGGTCGCGGCACCGGAGAGGACTCCCTTCGTCGTCGGCCCTTGGCCGGAGGCGACTGCGGGACTGTCCGCAGGGACGAGCACCGCCAGACCCGCGGCAGCGACCACCAACAGAGCGCGGCCGAATCGCGGGCGGCGCACCTGCGCCGGCCCGGTCCGGCCGCGGGGGTTCATCAGCCCGAGATGACCACGGAGACGCCGGTGACGTTGGCCGCGCTGATGTTGCTCGCGGAGAAGTCCGGCGATGCGTTGCCGCTGGCGTCCAGGGTGCCCGTGATCTCAGCCAGTGAGGCGTTGGCGGCACCGGTCAGGGTGACCTTGAACGCCTTCGAGGCGCACGCCACCGCCGTGGTGACCGGAGCGGTCAAGACCTTGTAACCGGGCACTGTGGCCGAGTAGGCGGTCGTGTACGTCACTGCTGCGCTCGCGTTGCACGACGCGACCGTGGCGTTGCCGGACCCGAGGGTCTGGCTGCTGACGTTGAGCGTGGCGGCGAAGGCCGTGACCGTACCGAAGACGGTGACCCCCGCGATGATCGGCACCAGGTAACGCTTCATGTCCCACCTTTGTCCTGTCGGTCCGACGGCCCCTTGGTCGTCGCGTGGAGGGCTTGAGCCCCATTGGAGTGAAAGATCGGCCCGGCCGGCGGGAACTTGACCCCGTGGGTGGGCCATTTACCTGGCCCATCGGGACTAGTCGCCTGATGGTCATGTTCGGACATATCGGCAGTCCGATCCCGCCGAAAAGGAGGTCCTGGCTGCTTCTTGCGCCGTCGGACTAGTACTTCTGGCAGCCTGACCGGGCAACTGCGGGTGGCGGCGGCTGCCGGGGTCGCCGTCGCTGCCTCCGTCGTCAGGAGCGGCTAGGTCACTCGACGATCGCGATCACGCTCGGCATCTACGGTCACGTCTCGTCGCGGCCCTGATGCTGCCCAGCTGATCACGCGGTCGAAGCAGCTCGATTCACCGCGGCGCGCAGGACCGGCTCGAAGGCCTTGCCGCCGGTCTTGAGGTCCGGATTCAGATCAAAGCTGATCATGAAGAACGTCGTGCGAACAACGAAGGCGGCTTCTCGACGCGTGCCCCTCGTTGACGTGACATCGCGCTGCCACACAAGCTCGTGCTGGAGGTGGCGTGACGTCTTCGCGTCGTAGCTGACGGAGCAGCACGCGGAGGTCGAGGCAGCGGGATGCCACCAGGTCCTGAGGTAGTCCGTCGCAGCGGAAGTCGACACGAATTGCATCTCCGACTCGAGGATGAGGTGATCCAGGGACCACACCTGGCCCGTCCAGTGTTGCTGCGTCACAATGGCGCGCGCCGCAGCCACCTCGCCGGTTGCCGATGCATCGTTTCGGACCCGAGCGACGGTCGGATTCGGCTTCGTCCCGTCGTACCAACCGGCTCCGAGATCGCTCGGGCGCAATACCCGCGCCGCCAGCGCGGTAGGCGCAGACGCAGAGAAGGAAGGCAGCACTGGCGGCGCCTTGTGGTAGTTGCGCAGCCAAGCCTCGACCTTGTGCCGGGCAGATGCGGCCGCCGCCGTGTGATCGGACGCCCAAGAGAACGCGGCTCGCATCGGAGCGACGGCGAGGCCGCCTGCGAGCAGTCCCGGCAGCAATGCCGCGAGGACCACCGCTCGACGGTGCGGCGTGCGATCCCGGAGACGGCGGTATCGCGGGACAGACATCCACGCAGCGCTGACCCCAACGCCGAGAACAACGAGCGCCAAGACGGCTTCGACGACGTGCAGCTGCCATCCGCTGAATTGCGCGAACGACGAGAACCCGTTCCGCCGTTCGAGGATCAGTCCGACGTACCCGACGGCGGCCGCGACAGCAGCGAACATGGCAGCGGCGAGGAGGCCCAGCCGAGGCAACTCTCGTCGGACGTCGCCGATCTGCGGCCAGACGTCTACCGCCCCCGTTTCTGAAGCGTCCACATGTGAAACCTCGGCACCTCCCCGCCGCCGCTGAACCGACAAGACTCCCACGCCGAGCCGGCGGAACACCTACCGGCCGCTCGACCTCACCGCCACTCGACCGAGGTTCCGCAGCGTGGCTCCGTCTGCGGGCTGTGTTTGGCGTCGGCGCGCGAAGCGAGATCTTGCGCGTCCTTCTCTCACCGGCGGAAGGGATCCTGAGCGTTGCGAAGCGCAACGTCGCCGACGAGTGTGAGGCCCTCGCCGGCGCCGGTGTGCTCGCCGTGGGTCCGGTGGGGAACCGCCTCCACCACGCGCTCGCCAGACCGCAAGCACTTGAAGGATTCGTCGGTGACCTCCCCGCGATCCGTCCGCCCTGGCCCGCACTGCTTCGGGTGCTCTGAGGCCTCGTTCAGCTTGAAGAGCGAGCAGATCGCGGCCCGACGAAGACGCTTGCGGTCGAGGTCCACAGACCCTGCCACTGATCCGCGCAGACGTTCAGGACCTGCGCTTGGAGCCACTCGCTCCTGGAGGAGTCGTGGACGACGCCTGGGAGCCGATCAGACATCTCGCTGCGAATTGGCTCTCATCGTGGTCGCTCGGGCGATGGCCGATGCCCCGACAGGCGGACGCATAGCCCGGGCAAAGACATGGGGGATGCACGCCCGAGGTCACTGGTGATGCGCCTGGGACCTAACCGGAGTGGCCCTCAACTGCAAAAGCCCAGGTCACAAGGGGTCTCACGGTGGGCGAGGGGGGAGTTGAACCCCCACGTCCTTTCGGACACACGGACCTGAACCGTGCGCGTCTGCCATTCCGCCACTCGCCCGAGTTGCGATCGACAACGGTAGCAGGGGCGGGAGGCCGCACGCGGATACGATCACGAGGGCTAGGGAAGGGGTGACGCGTGGGTGTCGTGCAGCGCTTCGAGCGACGGCTCGAGGGCCTGGTCCAAGGTGCCTTCGCCCGTGCCTTCGGCGGCTGGGTCGAACCCGTCGAGGTCGCCGCCGCACTCACCAGGGAGGCCGAGGACAAGAAGGCCATCGTCGCGGCCGGCCGGGTGCTGGTGCCGAACGCCTACACCGTCGAGCTCGGCCGCTCCGACGCCGACCGCCTCAAGGAGTACGACGAGCCGCTGCGCACGGAGCTCGCCGCGATGGTGAGCGAGGCGGCGCAGGAGCGCGGCTGGTCCTTCGTCGGTCCGGTCGAGGTCGCGTTCGAGGAGGTCGAGTACCTGGCGACGGGAGCGTTCCAGGTGCGATCGGCCGTGGTCGCGGGCGCCTCGACCGGCGCGCAACCGGTACCCGAGCCCGAACCGCTGCAGGCGCACCTGGAGGTCGGCACCCGCTCGGTCCCGTTGGCTGGTCCCGTCGTGCTGGGTCGCGGGATCGAGGCCGACGTCCAGCTGGCTGACACCGGCGTGAGCCGGCGGCATGCGCAGCTCGACGGCAACCGGCTCACCGACCTCGGCAGCACCAACGGGTCAAAGGTCAACGGCATCCGCGTGCAGGAGGCCGAGCTGGTCGACGGCGACCGCATCACGCTGGGCAGCACCGACCTCGTCTACCGGTCGGGCCGCTGATGGGCAGCGCGCTCGTCGTGGCACTGCTGAAGTACGGCCTGCTGGCCCTGCTCTGGGTGTTCGTGCTGCTCGCCGTCCGCACGATCCGGGCCGACCTGCTGGGCAAGCCGTCGGCCGTACCGCAGGCAGCGGCAGCGGTGCCCAAGGCGGCGAGGCAACCGAAGCCGCAGCGCAAGAAGGGCGTACCCCGGGTGCTGGTCGTCACCGAGGGTGCCCTGCAGGGCACGACCGTGACCCTGTCCACTGTCCCGGTCACCCTGGGCCGTGCGCACGACTCGACCTTGGTGCTGACCGACGACTACGCGAGCAACAAGCACGCCCGGCTCGTCCCGACCGCCGACGGCTGGTCGCTCGAGGACCTCGGCAGCACCAACGGCACCTATCTCGGCGCGACCAAGGTCAGCCGGCCGACGCCCGTGTCCGTCGGCAGTGCGATCCGCATCGGCAAGACGGTCCTCGAGCTCCGCTCATGACGGGCCGCTCGTGACTCTCGCCATCCGCTATGCCGCCCGGTCCCACGCCGGGTTGCTGAGGTCGCTCAACGAGGACAGCGTGTACGCCGGTCCGCGGCTGCTCGCCGTGGCCGACGGGATGGGCGGACACGCCGCGGGTGAGGTCGCGAGCGCGGTGGCCATCGCGAGCGTCGCCCCCCTCGACGAGGACGCCCCCGGCGCGGACCTGCTGAAGGCCCTGCGGGACGCGGCCATGACCGCCAACGACCAGCTGCGCGCGATGGCAGAAGCCGACGACGCGCTGTCGGGGATGGGCACGACCCTCGTCGCGCTGCTGTTCTCCGGATCGCGCGTCGGGCTCGCACACGTCGGCGACTCCCGCTGCTACCTGCTGCGCGACGGCGAGCTCAGCCAGATCACCCATGACCACACGTTGGTGCAGGCGCTGGTCGACGAGGGCCGCATCAGCGAGGAGGAGGCCCGCAGCCACCCGCAGAAGTCCGTCGTCACGCGAGTGATGGACGGCCGCACCGACGTGGAGCTCGACCTGTCGGTCCGCGACGTCCGCGTCGGCGACCGGTTCCTCGTCTGCAGCGACGGGCTCACCGGACCGGTCGGCAGCCTCGACACCCTGCGCGAGGCGCTGCTGATCGCCGACCCGCAGGAGTCCGTCGACCGGCTGGTGCAGCTGGCGCTGCGCGGTGGCGGGCCGGACAACGTGACCGCGATCGTCGCCGACGTGATCGACAGCAACGGGCCCTCCGACGTGCGCGGCCTGCCACCCATCGTCGCCGGCGCGGCAGCGGAGTCACCGCAGGAGGCACCACCCGGTATCGCCGACAGCCCCGCCTCCCGGGCACGGGTCGCCGAAGGACGAGACGCCGCCCCAGCCGTCCGGGCCCGACCGGCCCCGCCACCACGCAGGCGCGGCAAGGCGCTCGCCTGGCTGCTCGCGTCCCTCGTCGTCGTCGCCGTCGCCGCGGTCGCCGGCGTGCTCTACATCCGGTCGCAGTTCTACGTCGGCTTCGACAAGGACGACGTCGCGGTCTTCCGCGGGGTGCAGGGCCACATCGCCGGGGTCTCGTTCTCGACCGTCGCGGACAAGAGCACGCTGACCCGCAGCCAGCTGTCCGACATCGAGGCCGAACGCGTTCAGGACGGCATCCCGGCCACCGACGAGAAGGACGCCCGGGCCATCGTCGACCGGCTGATCGCGCAGACCCAGTGCGCGTCCCCGACCCCGTCAGCCACCCCGACAGCCACCCCCGGCCCGACCCCGAGCCCCAGCCCCAGCCCCGCGACCAGCTGCTGATGACGTCCTTCACCCTCCCCAAGCCACCCGGCCGCACCGGGCGCTCGGCCGAGCTCGTCCTGCTGGTCTTCGCCGTCGCACTGGCGGCGCTCGGCTACACCGCGGTCCAGGTCGCCGTCACCGGCTCGCCCAGCGGCGGGATCCTGAGCTACGCCCTCGGCCTCGGCGTGCTCTACGGCCTCGCGCACCTCGCGGTACGCCGATGGGCGCCGTATGCCGACCCGCTGCTGCTCCCGTGCGTCGGCCTGCTCAACGGACTCGGCCTGGTGATGATCCGGCGACTCGACCTCGCGGCCGCGGAGTCCGCGCGCCAGCAGGGCAAGGTGATCCCCCGCGCCGACGCTCCGCTGCAGCTCGTCTGGACCGTCATCGGCGTGGTCGCGTTCGTGGCGCTGCTCGCCGTCGTGCGCGACCACACCAGGCTCACCCGATACGCCTACACCTGCGCCGCGGCCGGCCTCGTGCTCCTCATGCTTCCCGCCGTACCAGGAGTGGGCGCCACCATCAACGGCGCCCGCCTCTGGATCCGGGTCGGGCCCCTGACGGTGCAGCCGAGCGAGGTCGCGAAGATCCTGCTGATGGTGTTCTTCGCGGCGTTTCTCGTGGCGAAGCGCGACGTGCTGTCGCTCGCCAGCCGACGGATTCTGGGGCTGGACCTGCCGCGGGCCCGCGACCTCGGACCCGTCCTCGTGGCCTGGGGGTTCTCGATCCTCGTCCTCGTGCGCGAGAACGACCTCGGCAGCTCGCTGCTGTTCTTCGGCATCTTCGTCGCGATGCTCTACATCGCGACCGAGCGCACGAGCTGGCTGCTCATCGGGCTGTCGATGTTCCTCGCCTCGAGCTTCCTCGTCTACGGGTTGTTCGCCCACGTGCAGAGGCGGGTCGACACCTGGCTGGACCCCTTCGCCTACAGCAGCGGCAACGGCTACCAGATCGTGCAGGGCTTCTTCGGCATGGGCACGGGCGGCATCTTCGGTACCGGCCTCGGTGAGGGGTCGCCGGGCACGGTTCCCTATGCCAAGACCGACTTCATCGTCGCCGCGATCGGCGAGGAGCTCGGGCTCGTCGGGGTCATGGCGGTGCTGGTGGTGTTCCTCGTCGTCGTCGCTCGCGGGCTGCGGGCCGCGATCGGCTGCCGCGACTCCTTCGGCAAGCTGCTCGCAGGTGGGCTCGCCTTCTCCATGGGGCTTCAGGTGTTCGTCATCGTGGGCGGCGTCACCGGCCTCATCCCGCTGACGGGTGTGACCTTGCCGTTCCTGTCCTACGGCGGGTCCAGCGTCGTCACCAACTACGTGCTCATCGCGCTGCTGCTCCGCATCAGCGACGCCGGCCGCCGCCCGGCGCCGGCGCCGGTGTCGCCGGCCGCGGCTCGGGCCCAGCTGGCCGACGCGCCGACGACTGTGGTGCGGCGATGACGCCATGAACAGGCCACTGCGCCGGGTCGGCCTGGCCTGCCTCGTGCTGTTCGGACTGCTGCTGCTGCAGGTCAACTGGATCCAGGTCGTCAAGGCCAAGGACTACCGCAACGACCCGCGCAACCGACGCGTGCTGCTGCGGACCTACGACCGCGAGCGCGGCCCGATCGTCGTGGGCAGCGGCAAGAACCGGCTCGCCGTGGCCAAGTCGATGGTGACCACGGACGCGTTGAAGTACCTGCGGGTCTATCCGGGTAAGGAGGCCTACGCGCCCGTCACGGGGTTCGCCTCGTTCGTCTACGGCTACACCGGCATCGAGCGACAGGAGAACTCGGTGCTGTCCGGCGACGACGAGCGACTCCTCGTACGCCGGCTGTCCGACTACATCACCGGCCGCCAGGTCAAGGGCGGCACGGTCGAGCTGACCCTGCAGGACAAGGCGCAACGGGCGGCGTACAACGGGCTCGCGGGCAAGCGCGGCGCAGTCGTGGCCCTCGATCCCCGCACCGGGGCGATCCTCGCCGAGGCCACCTCACCGTCGTACGACCCGGCAGCGGTGTCCTCCCACGACGCGAAGGGCATCCGGGCCGCCTACCAGCAGCTGCTCGGGCTGACCACCGACCCGATGACCAACCGAGCGGTGCAGCGCACCTACCCTCCGGGTTCGACCTTCAAGGTCATCACCTCCGCCGCGGCGCTGGCGCACGGCTACTCGCCGACGACGCGGATCCCCTCGCCGCCGGTCCTCAACCTGCCCGGCACGACCGCCAACCTGGGCAACTTCGGCGGCGAGCACTGCGGTGACAACAAGACCGACACGCTGCTCGACTCCCTGGTCATCTCCTGCAACACGGCGTTCGGCGCCCTCGGCATGAAGCTCGGCCAGGACGTCGTGCGGCAGCAGGCGGAGGCGTTCGGGTTCGGCGACTCCTCTCTCGACCTGCCGCAGCCCGTCGCCGGCTCGGTGTTCCCGACCGACCTCACCCAGGCACAGACGGCGCAGTCGTCCATCGGTCAGTACGACGTGCGCGTCACGCCCCTGCAGATGGCCCTGGTCGCAGCGGGCATCGGCAACGGCGGCGACGTCATGCGGCCGTACCTCGTCAAGGACGTCCTCGCCCCTGACCTGTCGACGCTCGGCAAGGCCGACGTGAAGCTCTACCGGCACGCCGTGTCGTCCTCGGTCGCGGCTCAGCTGACGGCCATGATGGTTGCCGTGGTCGCCCGCGGCACCGGCACGGCAGCCCAGATCACTGGCGTCACCGTCGCCGGCAAGACCGGCACCGCGCAGCACGGGCCCGGCGCCGCACCGCACGCCTGGTTCATCGGCTTCGCGCCGGCAGTCAACCCTGTCGTCGCGGTCGCGGTCGTCGTCGAGGACGGCGGGTCGCTCGGTTCGGACGCCACCGGCGGCAAGGTCGCCGCCCCGATCGCCAAGGCCGTCATGGAAGCTGTCCTGCACCCATGAGCGAGCTGCTGGGTGGGCGCTACCGCCTGGGCGAGGTGATCGGACGCGGCGGCATGGCCGAGGTCCGGCACGCGACCGACGTGCGTCTCGGCCGCGACGTCGCGGTCAAGGTGCTGCGCGCGGACCTCGCCGCCGACCCGTCGTTCCAGTCCCGGTTCCGTCGCGAGGCGCAGTCGGCAGCGGCGCTGGACGCGCCCACCGTCGTGGCCGTCTACGACACCGGCGAGGACCACCGCGGCGTGCCGTGGATCGTCATGGAGTACGTCGACGGGCGCACGTTGCGCGACGTCCTGACGACCGAGGGACGGCTGCTGCCCCAGCGCGCCTTCGAGGTGACCGCCGACGTGTGCTCGGCCCTGGAGGTCGCGCACGACGCCGGCATGGTCCACCGCGACATCAAGCCGGCGAACGTCATGCTCACCTCGCGCGGCGAGGTCAAGGTGATGGACTTCGGCATCGCCCGCGCGGCCGCCGGCAACGAGTCGACGATGACCAGCACCGAGTCGGTGATCGGGACGGCGGCCTACCTCTCGCCCGAGCAGGCTCGCGGCGAGCACGTCGACGCGCGCTCGGACATCTACTCGACCGGCTGCCTGCTCTACGAGCTCGTCACCGGGTCGCCGCCCTTCACCGGCGACTCCGCCGTGGCAGTCGCCTACCAGCACGTCCGCGAGAACCCGGTCCCGCCGTCGGAGTTCGACCCTGCCCTGAGCAGGGACACGGCCGCGACCCTCGACGCGGTCGTCCTCAAGGCGATGGCCAAGAACCCCGCCAACCGCTACCAGTCGGCCGACGAGATGCGCGAGGACCTGCTGCGCGCGGTGGCCGGCCGACCCGTCCTCGCGACCCCGGTGCTGGACGAGGCAGTGGCGGCGGTGTCGGAGGTCCCCCAGCGGCTGCGCAACGGCACCGTCGTCTACGCGATCGCGGCCGTCGTCGCGGTGATCCTCGCCGTCGCGAGCGGACTGTTCGTGCACACCCTGCTCGGCACGCCCAGCGACCTGGTCAAGCCGCCGGACGTCGTCGGGCTCCGGCAGGCCGCCGCCATCCAGCAGCTCGCCATCGAGGGCTTCGTCGTCAAGGACGTCATCGCCCAGCCGCATGCCGAGGCCGCCGGCATCGTCTTCGACCAGAACCCCGACAAGAACTTCCTCATCAAGAAGGGGTCGGGGATCACGCTCACGGTCTCGCAGGGTCCGGTTCTCGCGATGGTTCCCCAGCTCGCCGGCCTCAGCAGGGAGCAGGCGATCAGCGCGCTCAACGCGGCGAAGCTCAGCTATCGGCTGGACCCGCACCCGGGCAACTATGCGGCCGGCCTGGTGCTCGGCAGCAACCCGCCCGCCGGGACGCAGGTGCAGATCGCGCCCGGCGTCCAGAAGCCCGTCGTGGCCGTGGCCATCACGTCGGGGACCAACCTCGTACCCGACGTCCGCAGCCTGACCCAGGAGCAGGCGGTCGGGATCCTCGGAGCCGCGGGCTTCGGCATCGCGGTGCGCGGAGTGCCGTCGCCGGTGACCCCGGGGACGGTGCTCGGCCAGACCCCCCTCAAGGCCTACGCACAGGTCGGGTCCAACGTCATGATCGACGTGGCCTACGACCCCGCCGGCCCCCCGCCCACCGGCCCCACCCCAACCCCCACCCCAACCCCCTGACCCGTCAGGTGAAGGCGGCGAGGCGCTTGGATTCGACGTGCTCCGAGAGCGCGGGCGCCCGGTCGAGCGCATGGTCGTCGCCGCACTGGCGCAGCCAGCTCGCCAGCAGCAGGTGACCGCCCTGGGTCAGCACCGACTCCGGGTGGAACTGCACCCCTTCGACGGGCAGGTCGCGGTGCCGCAGCGCCATGACCACGCCGCTCGGGGTGCGGCCCGTCACCTTCAGCTCCGAAGGCAACGTGTCCTCCTCGACAGCGAGCGAGTGGTAACGGGTCGCGGTGAAGGGCGTGGGCAGCGCGTGCAGCACACCGGCGTGCTGGTGCACGACCTCACTGGTCTTGCCGTGCAGCAGCTCGGGTGCCCGGCTCACCGTTGCGCCGTGCGCGACCGCGATGGCCTGGTGACCGAGGCAGACGCCGAGCAGCGGCACCCCCTTGTCCTCGCACGCGCCGACGAGCTCGACCGAGCAGCCGGCGTCCTCGGGGACACCCGGGCCGGGTGACAGCAGCACACCGTCGTACCCGTCCACGTCGTTGACCCCGACCTCGTCGTTGCGGCGCACGACCGTGTCCGCGCCGAGCTGGCCGAGGTACTGGACCAGGTTGAACACGAAGCTGTCGTAGTTGTCGACGACGAGGACACGGACCACGTCGCCAACCTACTTCTTCGCGGGTGCCTTCTTGGCCGGCGCCTTCTTCGCTGCGGGAGCGGCCTTGCGCGCCTTGGGGGCGCTCGACGGCACCGATGCCGGCTTGACCTCGCCCGCCTGCTTGGCCGCCTCCTCCTCGACGAGCACCCGCCGCAGCACCTTGCCGACCGTGTTGCGCGGCAGCTCGGTCCGGAACTCCACCAGCTTCGGGACCTTGTACGCCGTCAGGCTGGCCGAGCAGTGCGCGACCACGTCGTCCTCGGTGAGCTTGGCGCCGGGGGCCTTCACGACGAACGCCTTGACGGTCTCGCCGCGGTACTTGTCCGGGACACCGATGACGACAGCGTCCTGCACGCCCGCGAGCGCGAACAGCACCTCCTCCACCTCGGACGGGTAGATGTTGAAGCCGCCCGCGATGATGAGCTCCTTCTTGCGGTCGACGACGAAGAAGTAGCCGTCCTCATCCATCACCGCGACATCGCCTGTGAGCACATAGCCGTCGCGGGTGAAGACGCCGGTCTGGTCCGTACGACCCCAGTAGCCCGAGAACACCTGCGGGCCGGCGATCGCGAGCTCGCCCGGCTGGCCGACCGGGACCTCCTTGGACGGGTCGTCCTGGTCGACGATCTTCACCGACGTGCCGGGGAGCGGCAGTCCGATGGAGCCGGGCTTGCCCAGGCCGTCGGTCGGGTTGGCGTGCGTCGAAGGCGAGGTCTCGGTCATGCCGTAGCCCTCGATGAGGGTCGCGCCGGAGACGCGGCTGAAGTGCTCGGCGATCTCGACCGGCAGCTTCATGGCACCGGAGACGCAGAGCCGGATGCTCTTCAGGTCGGTGGTGCGCGCCTTCGGGTGGTCCGCGATCGCCTTGTACATAGGGGGAACCGCCGGAAACAGCGTCGGCTTCCACTCCGCGATCGTGCTGAAGACGAGGTCGAGGTCCCACTTGGGAATCAGCACCAGGGTGCCGCCCAGCAGGATCGTGTTGGTCATCGCGACGGTGAGGCCGTAGGCGTGGAACAGCGGGATCGCGGCCAGGGTGATCTCCGTGCCGCCCTTCGCCTCGATGTCCCAGAGCCGGTTCATGTAGGCGTTGCTCACCAGGTTGCCGTGGCTGAGCATCGCCCCCTTCGCCAGGCCGGTGGTTCCGCCGGTGTACTGCAACAGGGCGAGGTCGGAGGACTCGACCGGCTCCTGGCGGGTGACGGGCGTGGCCGACTTCATGATGGCCGTGAAGTCCTTCACCGCGGCGCCTCGCGGCAGGACTGCCGACAGCTCGGCGCGCGTCCGCTTCGCCTTCTTCAGCGGCAGCCGCAGCTGGAGCTGCTTGGTGCGCGGCAGCCAGTCCGTGAGGGAGGTCGTCACGATGGTCTCGACGGCCGTGTCCTTCTGCACCTTCGCGACCCTGTCGTAGACCCGGTCGAGGCAGACCACGACCTTGGCACCGCAGTCCGCGAGCTGGTGGGCGAGCTCGGGCTCGGTGTAGAGCGGGTTGTGCTCGACGACGACGGCACCGAGGCGCATCGCGGCGAACAGCGCGATCACGTTCTGCGGGCAGTTCGGCAGCACGAGCGCGACCCGGTCGCCCTTGGTCACGCCGAGCGCCTGCAGGGCGCCGGCGAAGCGGTCGACGTGGTCCTTGAGCTGCTTGTACGACGTCTTCGCACCGAGGAACGCCAGCGCGACGTGCGTGGGGTAGGAGGTGGCAGCGTCATCGAGCAACCGGGTCAGCGGGGTCGTCGGGAACAGGTAGGTGGTCGGCACGCCCTTCGGGTAGTGCGCGATCCACGGCTGGTCGCCGTACCTGGTCGCGGCCTTCTTGGCGGGAGCCTTCTTGGCCGGCGCCTTCGCGGCCGGCGCCTTCGCGGCGGGAGCCTTCTTGACCGGGGCCTTCTTGACCGGGGCCTTCTTGACCGGCGCCTTCTTGGCGGGAGCCTTCGCGGCGGGGGTCTTCTTGGTGGACGGGCTGGGGCCGGGCACGACAACGCCTCTCCGTGCACGAGGTGTGCACGTGCTACTGGACAACCGCACGACCCGGTTGCTGGTCCGGACAAGTGTGGCAGATCAGTGCTGTGGTGTGCGCCGCCGTCCGGTCTACCCGGAGCCGCCGGTGACGGTGACGTCGTTCCACGGCAGCTGCGGCTCGATCCACGGGAACACCACGAGCATGAGCAGCGCCACCACCGCGGTGAGCAGCAGCAGGGTCTGCAGCAGGCGCACCACGAGCGGCCCGGGCAGGTGCCGCCAGATCCAGACGTACATCAGCCGGTCACCACCCTCGCGAGCGCGGGCGGTACGACGCCGGGCTGCTTGGCGAGCGGAGTCGACAGGACGGCGTGCACGATGAGCCGGTTCTGGGCGGAGTACTTCGGGTTGCACGTCGTGAGGGTGAGCAGCCGCTTGGTCGGCCGCTCTCCCAGGTGCCCCGGGACCGGGTAGGTCACCTCCACCGCAGTCGGCTTCACGATCGTCTCGGCGGTGACGGTGTAGGTGTACCAGAAGGTCTGCGTCTCCAGGACGATCGCGTCACCGGGACGCAGCTCGTCGACCCGGTTGAAGGGCGCGAGGTAGGTCGTGCGGTGGCCACTGATGACGACGTTGCCGACCGCGCCGATCCGGGCACTCGTCGGGTAGTGGCCAGGCCCCTTCTTGAGGTCCTCGCGGCCGACGCCCTGGACCACGACGTAGTGGACGTCCTTGCCGAGCGTCGGAAACCAGATCCGCGCGATGCCCTTGCCGACCTGGTAGGGCAGCGGGTGGCGCGGGTCCGGAGCCGGCGCCTGGGCCCAGGTGCGATCGAGCCCCCGACCGAGGTCGTGCTGCTGCCGCTCGGTGTAGAGACCGGTGACCCACAGCTCGTAGCCGCAGAACAGCAGGACCACGACACCGAGCGTGATGAGCGCCTGCCCGATCCCACGGGCGTACCAGCGCACGCGCTCAGCGGTGGTCACCCGGAGCCGGTCGTGGTCGGCAGGTCGAGCGTGCCGTCATAGGCAGGCAGGTGCAGCTGCCGCTCCGTGACCAGGTCGAAGCGCAGGCCGTAGTCGTCGACGTAGTGCTGGAACAGCGCGACGCCCGGCTCGACCTGGAGAGCGGCGCGCATGCCCGCCGCGTCGCCGATCGCCTTGATGACGAACGGCGGACCGATGAGCCTGCCCTGGACCAGCAGCGTGTTGCCGACGCACCGGACCGCGCTGGTGGACACGATCCGCTCGCCCATGAGCGTCATCGCCTCCGCACCCCCCGACCAGAGCGCGTTGAGCACCGACTGGACATCTTGCTGGTGCACCACGAGGTCGTCGGGATTGTCGCTGGCAGGTGCCTCACCGGGCTTGCGGGGCGGGGCGTCGTCGAGGCTCACCGTGAGGCCGGGTCCGCGCACGGCCACCAGGCCCGCGCTGCCGAGCCACTGGTCGCCGCGCGCCTTCTCGGCTGCGACCGTCGAGGAGCCCGAGGCGGCCCCCTGGGTGGCCGCCGCTACCTCCCGGCGCAGGACCGCGGCCTGCTGCTCCTGCTTGCTCACGCTCTTGCTCGACGCGTCGATCAGGCTGGTCAGGTCGGAGAAGCGCCCGCCGCGCAGGTCGGTTCCCTGCGCGGTGTGCGCGCTCGCCGCGAACAGCAGCCCGGCCAGGAGCGCCGTCACCGGCACCAGCACCCGCCACGCCCGCGCGCGCGTCTCGGGAGTGGTCACTCCGATACGCTAACCCGACCAGCCGTGCCAGGAGGTCGACGTCGTGCCCGAGTCCAAGAAGCGGAAGAAGTCGGTCTACGTGCCGCCTCCGACCCCAGCCGCCTCGCGGAAGAAGGGGCCGAGCCCGGTCTGGGTGCCCGCCCTCATGCTCGCGCTCATGCTGATCGGTGTGGCCTGGCTGGTCGTCTTCTACATGGCCAGCACCTCGATGCCGCTCGTCGGTGACCTCGGCAACTACAACCTGCTGATCGGCTTCGGGTTCATCGTGGCGGGGTTCGCGATGTCCACCCAGTGGCGCTGAGCCTACTTACACAGCTGTAGTTCTCCCCAGGAGTTACCCACAGTGTGGAAACCCGCTCGCGGTTGGGGCTGGGGTCAGCTCACCCTCGCCGCCGTGCTCATCGCGGGGCTGTTCGGCGTCGACCGGCTGAGCTGGGTGATCCTGCTGCCCGTCGCTGTGGGCACTGCGGCATCAGGCCTGCGCGACCTGCTGCTCAGCCCGGTCCTCACGGCCGACGCGGACGGCCTGCTGGTCGTCGACGGGGTACGGCGGGTGCGCGCGGGCTGGTCTGAGGTCGAGCGACTCCGGACGGTGCAGGACCGGCGCACCCCGCTGCTCGAGCTCGACCTCGGTGACCGGGTCGTGGTTCTCACAAGCCGCCGCCTCGGCGCCCCCGTGGACGAGGTGCTCGCAGCGCTGGAGGAGCTGCGGCTCAGCTGAGCTGGGCGGTCCTGGCCGCGACC
Source organism: Frankiales bacterium (assembly GCA_025465465.1). Classification (GTDB taxonomy): domain Bacteria; phylum Actinomycetota; class Actinomycetes; order Mycobacteriales; family SCTD01; genus RYN-111. The sequence continues at coordinate 61,827 of JAODND010000034.1, forward strand.
ATCGCTGCAATGACCAGTGCGACCACGACGCCGCCGGCCGCCTGGTAGCCACTGCGCTGCAAGCTGTCGGGCTTGCTGTTCGGCGCAGTGACGATCACCCACGACAGGGCTGCCCCCGTGACGAGGCCGCCCACGTGGCCGCGCCAGTCGATGCCGGACAGCGAGAAGCTGAGGAACAGGTTCAGCGCGATGGTGGTCGTGATCGAGGTGACGTCGAGGTTGCGCTTGCGGCCGAAGACATACCACGCGCCGAACAGCCCGAAGACCGCGCCGGACGCGCCGGCGGCCAGCTCGTACTGCGGGCCGAAGGCGTACGACAGGGCGGCGCCGCCGAGTCCCGACAGGAGGTAGGTCGCCGCGAAGCGCAGCTGGCCGAACGCCTGCTCCAGCGCGGGGCCCAACATGTAGAGGGCCACCATGTTCAGGGCGAGGTGGATGATCCCGAAGTGCAGGAAGGTCGAGGTCAGCAGCCGGTAGTACTGACCGTCCGCGACCCCGTGCTGCACGACCTGGGCGCCGTTGGCGTCGGTGTAGGAGTAGCCGTGCGGGACGAGGGCCAGCTTGCGGAAGACCGCGTTGTTGACGTCCCCGTTCAGGATGCCTGAGCCGCTCGTCGTGGCCACCAGCATGATCACGTTGATCGCGATCAGCGTGTAGGTCACATACGGGACGCTGCGCGCCCGCCCCCCGTACGCCGCCTTGACGGAACGCAGGGTCTTGCCGCCCGCCTTGACGCAGTCCGGGCACTGGAAGCCGACCGAGGCCTCCCGCATGCACTCAGGGCAGATCGGGTTGCCGCATCGCGTGCAGCTGACGTAGGTCTCCCGATCCGGGTGGCGGTAGCAGACCGGGGCTGCCTGCTGCTCGCTCAGCTGTCGACCTGCTCGATCGTGATGCTGTCGATGACAACCTCGTCCCTGGGACGGTCCATGGCACCGACGGGCGTCTTGGCGATCGCGTCGACGACGTCGCGGCCGGCCTGGTCCGCGACCTCGCCAAAGATCGTGTGCTTGGTGTTGAGCCACGGCGTGGCGGCCACGGTCACGAAGAACTGCGAGCCGTTGGTGCCGGGACCGGCGTTGGCCATCGCCAGCAGGTAGGGCTTGGAGAACTGCAGCTCCGGGTGGATCTCGTCGTTGAAGCGGTAGCCGGGGCCACCGGTGCCGGTGCCGAGCGGGTCGCCGCCCTGGATCATGAAGCCGTCGATGACCCGGTGGAACGCCGTGCCGGCGTAGAGCGAGCCCTCGCCCTTCGCGCCGGTGCGCGGGTCGGTCCACTCCCCGGTGCCGTCGGCCAGGCCCACGAAGTTCTTCACCGTCTTCGGGGCGTGGTCCGGGAACAGCCGCACACGGATGTCACCGCGGTTGGTGGAGAGGGTGGCAAACAGCTCGGTGGCCACAAGGGCTCCCATCGGTGTCGGGGTCAGACCCGGATCACTCTAGGAGGGTTCCGAACCGCGGGGCGTCGGGGTGACGACGTCCGCGTCGTCGCTGCCCGCCGGCCTGCCCAGGCGCTGGCTCACGGCCCGCCGCAGCAGCGCGTCGACCTGAGCCTCCGGTGGCACTCCCTCGCTGACCGACGTGCGGTCTCGACCGGCGTGCTTGGAGCGGTAGAGCGCCTCGTCCGCGGCGCGCACCAGGGTGTCGGCGTCTCCTGCGTGCGACGGGTAGGTCGCGACGCCGGCGGACGCGGTGATCGGGACGATCGAGGGGGCGGCACCGACGGCGCGGCGCAGCCGTTCGGCGATGTCCAGCGCCTCGTCCGGGCCGCAGCCGGGCAGGATGACGGCGAACTCCTCACCGCCGTAGCGGGCTGGGGTGTCGAAGTCACGGCACTCGCAGGACAGCGAGGCCGCGACGTTGCGCAGCACTTCGTCACCTGCCTGGTGCCCGTGGGTGTCGTTCAGCCCCTTGAAGTGGTCGATGTCGACCATCACGAGGCTGACGTGCTCGGCGCTGCGGGTCGCACGGGCGACCTCCCGCTCCAGGGTGGCCTCAAAGGTGCGGCGGTTGGCGATCTTGGTGAGGCCGTCGGTCGCGGCAAGGCGTTGCACCTGCTCGAGCAGCCAGGCGTTGCGCAGGGCGAGCGCGGCATAGGAGGCGGAGCGCTCGAGGCCGGTGACGACGCGGCGCTGGATGCGGTGGCCGCCGGTGTGCTCGACGACGAGGGCACCGAGCGAACGGCCCTCGGCCGACAGTGGGACGACCACGAGGTTGGCGGCGCCCGGGAGCAGCCGGGCCAGCCACGGGTCAGCCTCGGTGTCGAGACCGCGGACGAGCACCGTGGCCTTCGACTCGTGCGCCTGACCGACGACCAGCGACGGGCCCGGCCGTCCGGGACGGCGGGCCACGTCCTCGTCGAGGCCATAGGACGCGAGCACCGGCAGGTGGCCTTCGGAGCTCGCCAGGACGACACCGCGCGGGAAGCCGTAGGTGGTGACGGCGGCGTCGAGCAGGGTCCGGGCGACCGAGCTCGAGTCGTCCGTGCGCTCGATCTGCTCTGCGAGGCTGGTCAAGGCCTCGAGGTCACCGCGGCGCCGGCGCAGCTCGCGTTCGTTGATCGCGGACAGCGTGCTGGTGGAGAACGCGACCAGCCACAGCACGACGATGAAGATGGCCAGCCTGTGGTCGGCCGAGCCGTAGCCGGTGAGGTTGGCGGGGGACGTGTCGCTCAGCACATGGCCCGCGACCATGTTGCGGATCGTGAAGAGCAGCAGCGAGTGCCAGACGGCCAGCTTGATGCCGGTGCGGTAGGACGCCAGCAGGCAGACGGCTCCGAGGTGCAGCAGCATCGCGTAGCGCAGCGGGCTGGTGGTGCTGCCGGTGAGCCAGCTGGCGCCGGCGAGCCATACCCCGTCGACCATCAGCATGCCGCTGAACAGCAGCAGCGTCCGGCGAGGCAGCGTACGCGCGAGCACCTCTGCGATCCCGGTGAGGCAGAGGAAGCCGAGCGTCCACGGCACGAGGTCGTGCCGGTCGGGCAGCAGCGTGTCCGGCGCGAGCAGCTTGCACAGCAGCACCAGACCCACGGCACCGAGCCGCAGCCACTGGGTGATCCGGAAGCGCTCGGTGACCGGAACGGCATCGCCGGGCAGGGTCGCGACACGGGTCATGCCGGGGCACCTCCTCCCAGGTGGAGGACCGGACCGAAGTCGAGCTCCGGCTCCGCTCCGACGGGCGCCGACGCGAGCTTGGGGTCACGTCGGTCGATGCGGTTCTGCAGCAGGAGGAAGCCAATCACGACGCCGAGCACGACGAGGGGGATCGTGGGTTTCCGTGCCACCTGAGCCAGCGTGTTGCCGATCGCCTGCGGCACCTCCTTGGTGATGAGAGCGCCGGGGGTGGGCACGGTGAGCATCCGGTCGACAGCCCGCTTCACCGGTCCGCTCGTTCCCTGATGCGCGGGTACGAGGCCGGAGCCCGCGGGAGGCTGGGTCGGGTGGACGGGCGGCGGTGTGCTGACTCCCGGCAGGCCGGTCGATGGCGTACCCGGCTTTCCGACGTGGTGCACCACCGTCGGGGGGGTGACCGACGACGCGCGGTAGTCGTAGGGGGTGCTGCGGGTGAAGGGCCCCTCGTCGCCCCGGGTGTTGATCAGCTGGACCGTCAGGAAGTACAGCCCGTGCGGCTGGGACGACAGGTCGGCCGTGAAGCGGCCGGACGAGCAGGATGCCTGCGCGAGCACGGCCTCGCCCGCGTTGGAGAGCAGACAGGCTGCCGTGTAGGACGGGGGCACCGTGAAGGTCCAGGTGGGACGGGTGCCCGGACCGGACGCCGGCGTCCTGAGATCGGTGACGGCGGGGACGGGCGAGACGAACGTGTAGCGCGACGAGACGGGCGTCGCCCGGTTCCCCGCGGGATCCACGGCCCAGACCCACAGCAGCCACGTCCCTGTCTGGGTGAGCAGTTCCGTGTGCGGGGAGCGGCAGCTCTTCGACGCAGCATCCGACGGAGCCACGCCCCCCTTAGTGAGCTGGCAGCGGAAGCTGGTGCCTGCGGCACTGAGCGGTCCGCTCGTCAGCGAACCGGAGCGCAGCGCGGTGCTGGGCTCGCCGAAGGTCCAGGTCACCCGGGGAGTCGTCCCCACATCGGCGGCGAGCGGGCGGATCTGTGCCGGAGCTGGCGGGATGCTGTCGAAGAAGTACGACGCCATCGCGGTCCCACTGACGTTGCCGGCGGCGTCCTGGCCCTGCACCGAGAGGGACACCGCGCCCTGCGAGCGGGGCGCCATCCCCACCAGCGCGACGGTGTTGCTGCCCAGTGCGCAGGGGGACGCGGTGGCCGGCTTGCCGTCGAAGCGGGTGACGGAGCAGGTCAGGCCCACGATGTCCTTGCTGCCTGCGCCCTCGGCGATGCGAAACACCGGGCTGGTGGAGTTGCCCGGCGACTTCAGCGGCGGGCTGACCTCCGGGGGGACAGGGGCGTTGCTGTCCAGCAGGTACGGCGGCGCGGACACCGGAGCCGACACGTTGCCGGCCGGGTCGGTCTCACGAGCCTGCAGGGTGTAGGAGCCGGAGGTCGCCGGCGCGAGGTCGTAGGTCACCGGGGCAGCGCAGGGCGCCCAGCTCGAACCGGGCAGTCCCACGAGCCGGCACTCGAGCAGGTCGCCCGGCTCGCTCACTTCGACACCCCACACCGGCGTGACGACCGGACCGGGTGAACCCGGGGTCTTCGTGATGAGCGGCGCGCCGGGGGCGGTGCGGTCGACGATGTAGTCGGCGGTCACGAGCGGACCGAGGTTGCCCGCGGCGTCCTGCGCGCGAACCGTGAGTGAGTACGTGCCGTCGGGCTGCTGGCCGAGGTCGGTGACGAGCGGCGAGCTGCAGGGCTGCTCAGCGGTGACGGCACCGGAGATCGACAGCAGCTGGCACAGCGCCGTGCTGCCGCCCTCGACGGCGAAGGACCACGTCACACTCCCGGCGTTGCTCGGTGACGGGGTGAGGGCCCGCAGCCCCGTCGGCGCGGCCGGCGCGAGAGTGTCGAGCACATAGGCACTCGAGACGCTCGGGCCGAGGTTGCCGGACGCGTCGCGGGCGCGGACGATCAGCACATAGGTCCCGTCGTTCGCGGACGTGAGGTCGGCGGTGAAGCTGCCCTGCCCGTTGGCCGACCCCGGGCACGTGGCAAACGCCGGCGGCGAGGCGGGGTCGGTCTGGAAGGCACACTCGAGCGTGCTGTCGGTGTCACCGATGAGGGTCCAGGTCACGACCCGCGCCGCTGCCGGTGTCCGCGGTGCCGTGACGACGACGGCGCTGGGCGCGGTCGTGTCGAGGACGTATGCGGTCGACGTCGCGGAGGTCTTGTTGCCGGCGGCGTCCGACACCTGGACGGTCAGCGTGTAGCTGCCGTCCGTCAGCCCGGTGAGGTCGACGCCGAAGGGCGCTCCGGAGGGCGGCGCGGAGCAGCTGACCGGCGCGGCGACGGCGCCACCGGGTCCGTTGAGGGTGCACACGGCCGTCACACCCGGCTCGTCGTCGCTGACCGTCCACGTCGGCTGGAGGCCCTTCGACGGCGACGCGGGCGTGAGCATCGTCGCCGCCACCGGCGCCGCGCGGTCGAGCACATAGCTGCTGGTGGCGACGGCCGACAGGTTGCCCGCTGCGTCCACGGTCCGCGCGGTGAGGGTGTAAGTGCCGTCGGGTCCTGTCAGCGACGTGCTGAAGCCCGATGTGCAGTCGGTCCAGTCGACGAGGACGGTGCCGCCGAAGGTCAGCTGGCACTGCACCGTGCCCTCCGCGGTGCTGACCCCCCAGGCGGGCGCAGTGCTCTGGCTCGGGGAGCTGGGCGGTGTCAGCGTCGGCGTCGCCGGGGCGGTGGTGTCGAGCACATAGGTCTCCGACAGCGCCGGCCCGGTGTTGCCGGCGGCGTCCGTTGCCGTGACCGTGAACGTGTAGGTGTCATCCGTGCTGAGCGTCGGCGCGAAGGGGCTCGTGCACGGCGCCGACACCACCTGTCCGGTGCTGGCACCGGTGACGGTGCAGGTGGTCGTGGTGCCGGCCTCCGCCGTGAAGCCCCAGCTCGGCGAGGTGGACGGCGACGGCGAGGCGGGCGTGCTCGTCGCCACCGGTGCGGCTGGGGCCGTCCGGTCGAGCACATAGCTGGCGGACCCGGTGCCGCCGGGGTTGCCTGCCACGTCCGTCGCGTCGACGGCGAGGGTGTACGCACCGTCCGCGCGGCCGGCGAGGTCGACCGTCACCGGGCTGGTGCAGGGGGCCGTAGCCGACACGACCGTCGCACCGCTCGTGACCGTGCACCGCGTGCTGCTCCCGGCTTCGCTGGTGAAGCCGAACACCGGACCGGTCGTCTGACTCGGACTTGTGGGGGCCGTCACGACGGGTGCCGCGGGCCCGGTGGTGTCGAGGGTGTACGTCGCCGAGACCACCGCGCTGGTCAGGCCCACCTCGTCGACGGCGCGCACCGTCAGCGTGTAGGTGCCGTCGGGCTGGTTGCGAAGGTCGGTCGTCCAGGGGAACGTGCAGGCGGCCCAGTCGGCGACCACCCGGGCACCGGACGACGTCGCGCACTCAGCGGTGTCGCCCGCCGTGAACGTCGCCGACCACACCGGCATCGTGTCCCTGCCGGGACTCGCGGGCGCCGTGAGCACCGGCGCACCGGGCGGGGTCGTGTCGAGGACATAGGGGCCCGCCACACCGGCGCCGCTCTGGTTGCCCGCGGAGTCGGTGAGCTTCACCGAGACGTCCCAGGAGCCGTCGCCGACGAGGGTCGGCTGCCACGGCGTACTGCACGAGACAGCTGCCGCGGCGACCCCGTCGTGAACCAGGACGCAGCTGCCGCTGGTCCCGACCTCACCTGTCCAGCTGACCGTCGGCGAGGTGCCTGTCGACGGGCCGGTCGGCATGGCGACGACCGGGGCCGCGGGAGCAGTGGTGTCGAGCCGGTAGGCGAGCGACGTGCCGACGGCGCCGGTGTTGCCGGCCGCATCGATGGCCCGCACGTCGAGCTCGTAGTCGGCGTCCGGCATCGCACTCACGTCGGCGGTGTAGGGAGTGGTGCAGGAGGACCAGTCGTTCACCACCGTGGTGCCCTGCCGCCAGCGGCACTGCGTCGCAGCACCCGGCTCGGCGGAGAACGGGAAGGCCGGTGCGCGCACCGCCGACGGGCTGCTGGGGGTGGTCACCGTCGGTGCCGCGGGCGCGGTCGTGTCCAGCTGGTAGGGCGCGGACTGCGCCGCCGGACTGACGTTGCCGGCCGCGTCCTGCACGGTCACCTGCAGGACGTAGCTGCCGTCGGAGGACAGCGGCACGGCGGTGCCGCTCGTGCAGGGTGCGGGTGCGCCGGGCACGCCGTCGCGGATGAGCACGCAGTTCGAGGCCGCGCCCGCCTCGGCGGTCCAGCTCCAGGTCGCGGTGGTCGTCTGCGCCGTCCCGGTCGGGCCCGACACGACCGGGGCAGCGGGTGCTGACGTGTCCAGCAGATAGGCGCTCGTGGTCGTCGCGGGGCTCACGTTGCCGGCCGCGTCGGTCAGCTGCACGACCACGACGTAGCTCGCGTCACCGGTGAGCGCCGGGCTGAAGGAGCCGCTGTTGCAGGGCACCTCGCTGCCCACCACGCCGGCCCGGTCGAGCCGGCAGCTCGCGGTCACGCCGGCCTCTCCGGTCCACGTCCACGTCGGGGCAGTCGTGTTGCCAGGACCTGCCGGACCGGCAACGGCCGGGGCGGCCGGGGCGGTGCGATCGGAGGTGTACGGCGCGCTGCTCGCGATCTGGGCGTCGTTGCCGGCGAGGTCGGTCACGAGGACGTCCACGGTGTAGGTGCCGTCGGAGGGGCTCGCGACCGTGTAGCGACCCGAGCTGCAGTCGCTCCAGGCACTGATGGCGATCCCCTGGACGAGGCGGCACTGCGCGGTGGTCCCGGCCTGGACCGGGAACGTCCAGGACGGCGCCAGGGCGTTGCCCGCTCCGGTCGGACCGCTGACGGTCGGGACGGTCGGCGCCGTGGTGTCGAGGGTGTAGGGCCAGGTCGTGACGGCCGCGTTCTGGGCGGTGTCGTGCGCCGTCACCTGCAACGTGTAGTCGCCGTCCGCGAGGCCGGTGAGGTCCGCTGTGTAGCTCGTCGTGCAGGGCGACACCCCGCCGGCGGTGCCCCCGCTGGGCGGGTTGCCGACGAGCAGCTGGCAGGTGATCGTGTCGCTGGCGTCGCCGACCAGCGACCACGTCGGCGTGCGGTTGTTGCTCGGCCCGGTGGGCCCGGAGATGACGACCGCCGTCGGCGCTGTCGTGTCGAGCACATAGCCGAACGTCGTCGGTGCCGACGTGTTGCCGGCGGCATCGGAGAGCCGGACCGCCAGCGTCCAGGTGCCGTCGCTCGCGAGGGCTGGTGTGTAGGACCCGCTGGTGCAGTCGGTCCAGGTCGGGGAGGTCGGCGCGCTCGTGCCGCTGTAGACGGTGCAGGTCGCGGTCCCGCCCGGGGTCTCGGGCGTGAACGTCACGGTCGGCGTCGTGTCGTTGCCGGGGCTCGACGGGGTGGTGAGGGCGGGCGGGGCGGGCGCCGTCCCGTCGTACAGGTAGGGGGTCGAGGTCGTGCCGACCACGCCGACGTTGCCGAGCGGATCGGTGAGCTGCGCCTGGAACACATAGCTGCCGTCACCCGGCAGCGTCGGGTAGAAGTCCCGTGCGCTGCAGTCCACCCAGGTGCCGTCCGTGACGACGCTGCCCACTGTGCGCTGCCACCGGCAGACCGCGGTGCTCGGGAGCTCGCCCATCCAGGTGACGTGTGGGGTCGCGGAGTTGGCCAGCCCCGTCGGACCCGAGACGTCGGGCGCGTCCGGACCGGTCGTGTCGAGCAGGTAGGCCGCGCTGGTGGTGGCGACCGTGTTGCCATGGCCGTCGTCTTCGGTAACGACGAGCTGCCAGCTGTCGTCACCCGGCAACGTGAAGGTCGCCGGGGAGGAGCAGGGGGCGGTCGAGACCGTGCCGTGGGTGCTGCCGACGAGGGCGCACATCGTCGAGGCACCCGGCTCGGTGAAGGTCCACGTCACCGAGGTCGACGTGCTCGGGCTGGTCGGCGGCGTCCCGAAGACCGCTGCCGCCGACGGCGTCGTGTCCAGGGTGTAGCTCGGTCCGACCGCGGCGGTGCTGCGGTTGTGGGCGGCGTCCTCCAGGACCACCGACAGGCTGTAGTCGCCCTCGGTGGCCGCACTCGCGGTGTAGGAGGTGTGGCTGCTGCAGGCGACTTCCGCGCCGGCACCGGCGGGCGACGTCAGGGTGCACAGGGCGGCGACGTCCTCCGGGTTGGCCCAGGTCCAGGTCGGCGAGGTGTCGTTGCCGATCCCGTTGGCGCCGGTGACCGTCGGCGCCGCCGGGGCGACCGTGTCGAGGACGTAGCTCGTGGTCGAGACGGGCGAGGTGTTGCCGGCCGGGTCGGTCGCGGTGACGGCGAGGTCGTGGCTGCCTTCGGTGAGGTCGGCTGAGGGCGTGAAGCCGGTGGTGCAGGAGACGTCCGGTCCGGCATCCAATGAGCAGGTTGCGGCCCCTGACGGGTCGACCGAGATGCCCCACGTCGGCCGGGGATCGTTGCCCGGCGAGGTCGGCGGGGTCACCGTGAGGCCGGCGACGGTGTCCAGGGTGTAGGCCACCGTGGCGGGCGTCCCGTCGTCGGACAGCGACTTCTCCCGGACCGACAGCGTGTAGTCGCCGTCTGGGCCGAGGGCCGGTACTGCCCAGGGGCTGCTGCAGTCGGCGTAGGCGGGAGTCGGGTCGGAGGCCGGCGCGGCGGCGCACTCGTACTGCAGGCCGGCACCGGTGAACGTCACGAGCGGGCTGGGGTCGTTCGAGGTGACGGTCGCGGCCGGGCTCGAGATGTCCGGTGGGGGCGCGAGCGCGTGGGCTGGGGTGGCGAGCGCGACGACGCCGGTGGCCGCGACGCCGGAGCAGAGCAGCAGAGCAGCAGCGCTGCGCACCACACGCAGCTGCGGGGTGCGGAGCAGGCGTGCTGGCGCCATGCCCATTCGTGCTCCTTGCGTCGCCCAAGTCGCAGCAGGGTGCTTGGGTCCCTGCTGCGGCAGGACGTGCCGTCGCACGCCCTGAGGACTGCTTCGGCAGGGTCACCCGAAAAGGTGAGGGCTGATCGGCGGGAAATTCACTGCGCCGATCGTGCTGCCCGCAAGGCCGGATATGGTCCGAATGGACGCACCCGCCCCGTTGCCGGTCCTTCGGTGGAGCCACGGGGATTCGAACCCCGGACCTTCGCCTTGCAAAGGCGCTGCTCTACCACTGAGCTATGGCCCCCGGTCGCTCAGCGCAGATCCACGTCTCTCGGTGCTGTGTGGGTTGCTGTGTCGGTTGCGGCGTCGGGAGTAGTTGTGGTGACGGTCTTCCACACGTCGCGCTCCGTGCGCTGGGCTCGCGCGCGCCTCGCGAGGGCCGCTGCCCCGACGAGGGCCGCGAGCAGGACGGGCTTGCGCATAGCGGTTACCTCCGGGTGAGACGTGCTGGTGGGCCTGGGAGGACTTGAACCTCCGGCCTCATCCTTATCAGGGATGCGCTCTAACCGTCTGAGCTACAGGCCCGGGTGCGGTGGACGAGCGTACACGAACGTCAGTCCCGCTCCGCGAGCGTCAACTCGACCCCTCCGGTGAACGTCGCCACGAGGTTGTAGAGCATCGAGCCGATCGTCGCGAGCGCCGTGAGCAGCACGACGTTCGCGCCGGCAATGAGCGCTCCGATCCCGACGAACTTGCCGCGGGTGACGAGGTTCGAGGAGTCGGTGATCGTGCCGATGTTGTGGTTGATGCTCGCGGGTACACCCAGTCCGGCGAGGACGGCATAGAGCACGAATGCCGCCACGATCGTCACGATGCCGAGCAGCAGCGAGAGCACCAGGCTCGTGACGAAGACCGACCACGGGTCGAGCCGTTTGACGGCCAGCTTCGCGCGTCGTCCCCGGGCAGCGGCGGGCCGGCCACCGGGGCGCGGTGCCGGACGACGGGCCCGGTCGGGGACGACCGTGGCTGCCCCCAGGCTGCCGGAGACACTCGCGTCCGGCTCCGACACGGACGAGTGGGTCGTGCGCGGCGGCGGCAACGGCGACGGACGAGGCGGTACGCCGGGGGGCACGGCCGGGCGCACCGGCTCGCCCCCCGCGGAGCTGGTCCAGCCGCTTCCCGAGGGGGTACTCGCGGGTGCCGCGGGGGGCGCTGTGGGGGCGCTGGTGACGCTGCCAGGTGAGCGCTTCGCGTCGGGCCGACCGGGCCAGCCGGTGGCGGCGGGATGCTCGGAGGGCGGGACCGCGCCGCGGCTGTCCGGCTCGTCCTCAGGTCGAGACGGCTCGACGGGTCCCGTCATGCCTGCGCTTCCCCGTCCCCGGCTGCGCCCTCGGCCTGGTCAGTCGCGCCCTCGACCTCGGAGCCGTCGGGCTCGTCGCCCTCGGGTTCCGGCTCGTTGCGCGCGATGCTCACGATGCTGTCGCCCTCGTCGAGGGCGACGAACCGCACGCCCATCGTCGGGCGCCCGGTGACGCGGACCTCGTCGACGCGGCTGCGGGTGACACTGCCGCTGGCGCGGATCGCGAGCACCTCGTCGTCATCCCCGACGATCAGGGCCCCGACCAGCACGCCGCGGTTCTCGGGCAGCGACGCCGCCTTGGTGCCGAGGCCGCCCCGGCCCTGCAGGCGATAGTCGCTGACCAGGCTGCGCTTGCCGAAGCCGCCGTCGGTGAGGGTGAAGACATACGCCGGCACCGACCCCTCCGACCCGTCGGCCGTGCCCGCGCCGATGACGTCCATCGACAGCAGCTGGTCGCCGGCGCGAAAGGACATGCCGCGGACGCCACCGGTGTCGCGCCCCATCGGCCGGAGCTGGCTGTCGTCGGCGGTGAACCGCACCGACATGCCCTTGCGGCTGACGAGCAGCAGGTCGTCCTCGGGCCCGCACAGCCGGGCGCCGATGAGCTCGTCGCCCTCCTCGAGGTTGACCGCGATGAGGCCGCCGGTGCGCGGGCTGTCGTACTTGGTGAGCTCGGTCTTCTTGACCTTGCCGTTGCGGGTCGCGAGCACGAGGTACGGCATCACGCCGTAGTTCTCGATGTCGATGACCTGGGCGATCTGCTCGTCGGGCTGGAACGCCAGGATGTTCGCGACGTGCTGGCCGCGGGCGTCCCGGTTGGCCTCCGGCAGCTCGTGTGCCTTGCAGCGGTAGACCCGTCCGAGGTTGGTGAGGAACAGCAGCCAGTGGTGCGTGGTCGTGACGAGGAAGTGCTCGACCACGTCGTCCTGCTTGAGCTGGGCCCCGCGCACTCCCTTGCCGCCGCGCCGCTGCGAGCGGTAGAGGTCGGCCTTGGTGCGCTTGGCGTACCCCCCTCTCGTCACAGTGACGACAACATCCTCCTGGGCGATGAAGTCCTCGATGGACATGTCACCCTCGTACGGTCGGATCTGGGTGCGCCGCTCGTCGCCGTACTTCTCGACGACCTCCGCCAGCTCCTCGCTGACGATGGTCCGCTGCCGCGCCTCGTCGGCGAGGATCGCCTGCAGGTCCGCGATCTCGGCCTCCCGCTCGGCGAGCTCGTCGAGGATGCGCTGCCGCTCGAGGGCGGCCAGCCTGCGCAGCTGCATGTCGAGGATGGCGACGGCCTGGATCTCGTCGATGTCGAGCAGCGTCATCAGGCCCTCGCGGGCCGCATCGGCGCTGTCGGCGCCGCGGATCAGGGCGATGACCGCGTCCAGCTGGTCGAGCGCCTTGCCGAGGGCCCGCAGGATGTGCGCGCGCTCCTCCGCCTTGCGCAGCCGGTAGCGGGTGCGCCGGACGATCACCTCGATCTGGTGATCGACGTAGTACAGCACGAACTCATGCAGCTTGAGCGTGCGCGGGACGCCGTCGACGAGGGCGAGCATGTTGCAGCCGAAGGAGTCCTGCAGCTGGCTGTGCTTGTAGAGGTTGTTGAGCACGACCTTCGGGATGGCGTCCCGGCGCAGCTCGATCACCAGACGGGTGCTGACGGTCGACTCGTCGATGACGTTGGAGATCCCCTTGACCTTGCCGTCGTCGGCGAGCTCGGCGATGCGGCGAGCCAGCATGTCCCGGTTGACCTGGTACGGCAGCTCGGTGCAGACGAGCTGGGTACGGCCCTCGTGCTCCTCGACCGTGACGACCGCCCGCATCCGGATCGATCCGCGGCCGGTGCGCTGGGCGTCCTCGATGCCCTCCCGGCCCATGATGAGGGCACCGGTCGGGAAGTCCGGTCCCTGGACCCGCGCCATGCAGGCGTCGAGGGTCTGCTCGGGGGTGGCGCTCGGGTTCTCGAGCACCCACTGCACCGCGCTCGCGACCTCGCGCAGGTTGTGCGGCGGGATGTTGGTGGCCATGCCCACCGCGATGCCCGCCGCGCCGTTGACCAGCAGGTTCGGGTACCGCGACGGCAGGACTGCGGGCTCCTGCGACCGGCCGTCGTAGTTGGCCGTGAACTCGACCGTCTCCTGGTCGATGTCCCGGAGGAGCTCCATCGCCAAGGGGGCGAGCTTTGCCTCGGTGTTGTGGCTCACGAAGCCGTTCGTGAGGAAGCTGTGCTCGTCGGTGTCGACCCGGAACGAGAAGACGGGCTGCACGCCCGCGCTCTCGATCGTGGTGACCTCGGCGTAGTAGTGGGCCCCGCTGACGAGCGGCTCGACGACCTTCCAGGCCTCGTCGGTGATCCGGTTCCGGATCTCGTGGTGGTCGCGCTCCCAGCGCTCGATGCGGTCCACGTTGTGCTTCGCCAGCCACTCGCGCGCGCCGATCCGCGCGCCGTCCCCCCGGAGGTAGGTCGCGACGAAGGGCACGTGGTCGCTGCTCATGCTCGTGCTGTCGTACCGCTCCGCGCCGAGGACGTTGCGCAGCTGGACCTGCTTGCGCCCCCAGAAGCCGACGTTGCGCTCGAAGATGGCGGCGTCACGCCGGTTCGTGATGAGGACCTGCCAGGCGTCGCGCTCCGCGTCATGAATGAGCCTGCTGACAACCCCCAGTTCGAGCAGGAGCTGCTGCACGTCCCGCGCCAGCTGGGCACTGGCGGTCGCATAGCTGATCTGGATGCTGTGCCGCGCTCCCAAGCTCACCGAGCCGTCGCCCTCGTACAGTGCCTGCAGGAACGCCTTCTTGAAGCCGGGCGAACCGCTCCACACCGTCTCCGGGATGCGCTTCGCCGCGCTTTTCACGCCCACGAGCTCGTCGAGGCAACTGCCCTCGATCCGGGACATGTCTTGGACGTCGAGCTCCCACAGCAGCTTGCCCGAAGGCAGCTCGCGGACGTTGGTGTACCGAGGACCACCGACGAGGCGGTCGTAGGCCTCCTTGACCTCGTCGAAGAAGGCCCTGTCCGTGTTGTTGAAGCCAGCGCGGGTCTCGCCCGCAAAGCCCTCGCTGACCCAGGCGCCGAGCAGCACGGCCTCACGCTGCTCCCGCTCCTCGTCCAGGCCCCACTCGGTCGGCTCGCCCCGATAGAGCACGACCCGGTCGCCCGGACGGATCTCCTCCAGGAGCTTCCACTGGAGCAGCGGGACACCAAGCACATCGACCAGGCAGAGCAGCGGGTGGTTCGCCGTACCGGTGACGCTGTAGCCCTCGCGGGTGGTCACGCGCAGCGTCGGGTGATCACCGCTGTGGATCATCTTGTCCGCGTACACCGGGTGGCCGACCCGGTCCAGGAGCTTGATCTCGTCGATGACCTGCTCGCTGCTCGGCACTAGGCCGGCCATCACCTGACCGATCTGCGGCGAGCGGCCGTCGGCATACCTGACGCGGCTCGCTCCGGCGACGCAGTATCGCTGGGCAGCCGGCGGGTCGTCGCCCGGGGAGCCGAAGTTGCCGTTGCCGTCGACGAGCGGGTATCGCAGCGACCAGGGCTGCGCCAGCCGCACGAGGGCGTCGTAGATGGCCGAGTCGCCGTGCGGGTGGTAGTTGCCCATGACGTCGCCGACGACGCGCGCGCACTTGAAGTAGCCGCGATCGGGACGGTAACCCCCGTCGTACATCGCGTAGAGCACCCGGCGGTGCACCGGCTTGAGCCCGTCGCGCACGTCAGGCAGGGCGCGCTGCACGATGACAGACATGGCGTAGTCGAGGAACGACCGCTGCATCTCGACTTCGATGCCGATCGCTTCGGTGCGGTCGCCGGGCGGCGGGGGCAGAACCTCAGTCACTGAGGACCTTTCTTGCTCAGTTCCACGTGGAACGTCCCAGGGGTCGTTTCACGTGGAACTAGATGTCGAGGAAACGGACGTCCTTGGCGTTACGGGTGATGAAGGAGCGTCGGGACTCGACGTCCTCCCCCATCAGCGTGCTGAACAGCTCGTCCGCGGCGGCCGCGTCGTCGACGGTGACCTTGAGCAGCACCCGGCGCTCGCGGTCCATCGTGGTGTCACGCAGCTCGATCGCGTTCATCTCCCCGAGCCCCTTGAACCGCTGGATGGCCTCGCCCGACTTCGGCAGCTTCTTGCCGCCGGCCTGGCCGGCTTCGATGAGCCCGTCGCGTTCGCGGTCGGAGTAGGCATACTGCACGTCGCCGCCGTTCCACTTGATCTTGTACAGCGGCGGCTGGGCGAGGTACACGTGGCCGGCCTCGACGAGCGGCCGCATGAAGCGGAACAGCAGCGTCAGAAGCAGCGTGCGGATGTGCTGGCCGTCGACGTCGGCGTCGGCCATCAGCACGATCTTGTGGTAGCGCAGCTTCTCGATGTCGAAGTCGTCGTGCACGCCCGTGCCGAGCGCCGTGATGAGGGCTTGCACCTCATTGTTC
>JAODND010000048.1 GCA_025465465.1 Frankiales bacterium
GCCGGTGGCCGGACCACCTGCCCTACGGCGGCCTGTTCGCCGTCGACGAGGTCATCCCTCACCTCACCGTCGTCGACACACCGGACGCCGCTCTCCGCGCGCGGGCGAAGGCGCACGGGGAGCGCGGCCTCCCGATCACCTGCAGAGCCGCCGAGGCCTCCCTGTGGGTCGACCCCGGAGGCGGCTGGGAGCGGCTGGCGACATTCCCGTTGGCACAGCTCGGCTGATCCAGCACGCTGTCGCCATGCGCAGCGTCCTGGTCGGCTTCGGGCTCGGGTTCTTCGTGGCCCTTCAGCTGGGACCCATGTCGCTGTACCTCGTCCGCTCCACCCTGCGGGCCGGGCTGCTGACGGGCCTGGGAGTCGGGGCGGGCATCGCCGTCGTGGACGCGCTCTACGCCGCAGCGGGGGCCGCCGGAGCCGCACCCCTGCTGCTCATCGACCCGGTGCGGCTCGTCCTGGGCGTCGCCGGCGCAGCGGTCCTCGTCTGGCTCGGCGCCAAGACCCTCGTGGCAGCCTGGCAGGTCCGAGCGGGACTGGAGGGCGCGGCGGCGGAGTCGCCCTACGCCGCCTTCCGCACGTCGCTCGCAGCCACGGCCAGCAACCCGACGACGATCATCAGCTGGGCCGCCATCTTCTCGGCCGCGTCGACGGGTACCTCCGCCGTACCGCTGGTGGCCGGGGTCGGCCTCGGCTCGCTCACGTGGGTGTCGCTGCTCGCGCTGATCACCGCCGTCGTACGAAGGGCCGTCGGCACCCGGGCGATCCGGATCGCCGACGGCGTCGCAGGACTGGGGCTGATCACGTTCGGCGGCGTCCTCGGGTGGAGGACCCTGAACGACTCCTAGACGACTCCTAGACGAGAGGCCGGAGCTGGAGCGTCTGCTCGCGGTCGGGGCCGACGCCGACGGAGGCGAACGGCGCACCGCTCATCTCCTCGAGCGCCCGGATGTAGAGCTGCGCGTTCTTCGGCAGGTCCTCGAACGTCCGGGCCGTGGAGATGTCCTCGGTCCAGCCGTCGAAGTACTCGTACACCGGCGTCGCGTGGTGGAACGCGGTCTGCGTCATCGGCATCTCGTCGTAGCGGACGCCGTCGACCTCGTACGCCACGCAGACCGGGATCTTCTCCCAGCCGGTGAGGATGTCGAGCTTGGTCAGCACGAAGTCGGTGACGCCGTTGACGCGGGCGGCGTAGCGGGCGATGACGGCGTCGTACCAGCCGCAGCGCCGCGGACGGCCGGTGGTCGTGCCGAACTCGCGGCCGTCCTGGCGGAGCTTCTCGCCGTCGTCATCGAGCAGCTCGGTCGGGAACGGGCCCTCACCGACACGGGTCGTGTACGCCTTGACGATCGCGATGACCTTGTCGATGCGGTTCGGCGGGATGCCGGAACCGGTGCACGCTCCGCCACTCGTCGCGTTGGAGCTCGTGACGAACGGGTAGGTGCCGTGGTCGACGTCGAGCAGCGTGGCCTGACCGCCCTCGAGCAGCACGGTCTTGCCGGCGTCGAGCGCCTGCCCGAGCAGCAGGCCGGTGTCGGCGACCATCGGCCGGAGCCGGTCGACGTAGGACAGCAGGTCCTCGACGACGGAGTCCACCGTGACGGCCTTGCGGTTGTAGACCTTGACGAGCACCTGGTTCTTCAGCTCGAGAGCGCCCTCGACCTTGGCGCGCAGGATCTTCTCGTCGAACAGGTCCTGCACCCGGATGCCGACGCGGTTCATCTTGTCCGCGTAGGTCGGCCCGATGCCCCGGCCCGTCGTCCCGATCTTGCGAGATCCCAGGAACCGCTCGGTGACCTTGTCGAGGACCCTGTTGTACGACGCGATCACGTGCGCGTCTGCGCTCACGACCAGCTTGTCGCAGGAGATCCCGCGGGCCTCGAGCCCGTCGATCTCGTGGAACAGGACGCTGAGGTCGATGACGACGCCGTTCGCGATGACCGGGGTGCAGCCGGGGCTGAGGATGCCGGACGGGAGCAGGTGCAGCGCGTAGGTCTCGTCACCGATGACCACCGTGTGGCCGGCGTTGTTGCCCCCGTTGAACTTGACGACGAAGTCGACCAGGCCCCCGAGCTGGTCGGTGGCCTTGCCCTTGCCCTCGTCCCCCCACTGGGCGCCGATCAGCACCAGTGCCGGCATAGCGGTCTCCTACGGACATAAGAAAGGACTCCCGCAAGTGCGGAAGCCCTCTTGCGGAGGAAGTCTAGCCGTACGCTCCGGGTTGTGGCGAAGATCCCTGGAGTCGACAGCGTCGTCGGCGGAGTCCTCAGCGTCCTGCAGGCGCAGACGGAAGCGCTCGCAGCGCTGCCCGGTGCGGTGCAGTCACTCAGCGCTGCCGTGAAGAACCTTGCGGAGGCCACGGCCGGCGCCAGGGACACCGTGATCACGATGAACCGGATGATCAACCGCGTCGACGCGATCGTCACCGAGCTCGAGGAGCCGTTGAAGGCCCTCGCGCCAGGGATGGCCCGGATGGCAGCGATCCTCGACGACCCGGTCATCGCGTCGGTTCCCGAGACGCTGGCTCAGGTGCAGCGCGACATCCTGCCCGTGCTGAAGACCTTGGCCGACACGAACGAGAGGGTCGCCTTCATCGCGGGGTCGACCGAGCGGATCATGACCTTCATCGACGAGACCGGCCGGACGATCGCCGGCATCCCCGGCGCGGCGCTGCTCGGCCGCCGCCGGCCCCCCACCGCGAGGCCACCCGCGACGACCTAGGACGTCAGCGCGGCCACGACCGCCGGGTCGGAGTCGTTGAGGAACTGCGAGATCCGAGCCGCTTCGTCCGTCTCGTCGATCGCGTCCGCTGCGCGGCCCAGGGCGTACAGGGCTCGCAGGAAGCCCTGGTTCGGGGCATGCGCCCACGGCACCGGGCCGTACCCCTTCCAGCCGTTGCGGCGCAGCGCATCAAGGCCGCGGTGGTAACCGACCCGGGCGTAGGCGTAGGACTCGATCACCGCGCCGCGGTCGTAGGCCTCGAAGGCAAGGTCGGCCCAGGCTGCCGAGTGCGTGGGGAACTGCGCCGCGACCTCGACGGCAGGCGTGCCGCGCTCGAGCAGCAGCCGCGGCTCGGTCTCGTCGGGGAGGTAGGTGGGCGGCGGTCCGCCCAAGAGGTCCTGTCCAGCGATGCTCATCGCCCCATCATGCCCCGCCCCCAGTTCAGGGAGGGGAGCGGCGGAGGAGCTGGGAGCGCGCGCCGTCGGGGAGGGAGTCCACCACGACCGCCCGGTGCGCGTCGTCGACGTTCCCGCCGTACTTGAACTTCGCCTGCACCGACTCGACCGCCAGTCGCACGCCGCGGATCCCGTGGAGCTTGCGGGCGTGCACTGAGGGGTCGGCGACTCCTGAGCCGGGCTCGAAGTGCTCCAGCTGCCTCCTCAGCAGCTCGGCCAGCTCCGCACCCTCGAGCAGCGTCGCGGTGCAGGTGAGGTTCACCGCCGCGTAGTACGACGTCGGGATACCCAGGGTCGCGTCCTCCTCGGGCAGGGTCTTGAGGTACGACGGCACGTAGGCCCAGTCGCCGCTCACCGAGAAGACGCAGCGCGGGCGCTCCGCAAGGGCCGCCAGGGCGGGGTTCGGTCGGGCGAGGTGCAGGAGCACCTCTTCGCCGGTCCAGACGAAGTGCGTGGGCGTCACGACCGGCAGGTCCGCGGTGGGCACGATCAGGGTCCCGACGTCCCGGGTGGCCAACCAGACCCGCCACTCGTCGTCCGAGGCCGCGTCCCACGGGTGGATGAGCACGTCAGACCACCAGCCTCTCGGCGTCGTCGAACAGCCGACGGGCACCCAGCTGGGCAGCGACCGCGCCGGAGACGGCGACGGCGCTCAGGATCATGTACATCACGACGACCTGGTAGCGGATGGCCGTCAGCGGGTCGACTCCGGCCAGCAGCAGCCCGGTCATCGCACCCGGCAGCGAGATCAGCCCCACCGTCTTCACGGCGTCGATGTCCGTGATCAGCGCCGTCCGCTGAGCGAGCCTGCGGTGCGGGGCGAACGCCTCGGCAGCGCTGAGCCCCAGCGCCAGGCGCGCCTCGACGTACGCCCGCGACGCGACCGCCCCCTCCCCGAGCCGGAGCAGCACGACGGACGTCCCGCGGGTCGCCGCGGCGACGACCATCCCGCCGACGGGGACGATGACGCGCGGGTGGGTGTCGATGACCTGGGCGATCACGAGCAGCCCCAGGGTCGCGCCGACCCCGGCGGTCAAGGCCGCGAAGGCCACCCAGCGCGAGCCGGGAACGACGCGGCCGCGACGGCCGGACACCGAGGCGCCGACCAGCAGCATCAGCGTCAGCCACAGCAGGCCTCCGGGCAGGCCGGCGTGGTCGAACAACCAGCCGAGCACGGCCCCCACCGCGACGAGCTGCACGGCGGCGCGGACTGCCGACACGACCACCTCGCGGGCGAGCCCCAGCTGCTCCCGGACGATGACCCCGACGCAGATCGCGACGAGCCCGACGGACGCCGCAACCCCGGCCCAGCTGGGGATGTTGCCGTTCACGCGAGGACCCGACCGGCGCGCAGGGCGATGACGTCGTCGGCCAGGCGCGCCGTCTGCGCGGCGTCATGGCTCACGAGCACGACGGTGAGCCCGTCGGCCACCAGGGCCAGCACCACGTGCTCCACGAGGTGGGCTGCCGCTGCGTCCAGCGCCGAGGTCGGCTCGTCCAGCAGCAGCACCTCAGGCTCGACGGCGAGGGCTCGCGCCAGGCAGAGCCGCTGCGCCTCTCCACCTGACAGGCCGCTGGTGGTGCGGTCCACAGCCATCCCCTCGAGGCCGGCACGGACGAGCAGTGACGAGGCCTGCTCGACGGACAGCTCAGGCGCTCCCACGCGGAGGTCGTCCAGCACGCTGCTTCCGAGGAGCACGGGCGTCTGCTGCACCAGCCCGACCCGGCGCCGTAGCGCGCGGACGTCGTACGAAGGAAGCTCCCGGTCCTGGAGCAGCACGGTGCCGGATGTGGGTTCGATGAGCCGGTTGAGCAGCCGGAGCATCGTGGACTTGCCGGCGCCCGACGGTCCGGTCAGCGCCGTGCAGCGTCCTTGGCCCAGGACGCAGGAGATCCGGTCGAGCACGGTGGTGGAACCACGGACGACCGAGACCTCACGCAGCTCGAGCACGCCCGAACTCTGCCTTATGCGTGCGCGCGGCGCCTCACGAGGAGACCGGCGAGCAGCAGGACGAGGAACGCGAGCACGGGAGCACCGAGCCCACCCGTCGCCGGCAGCCCGTTGGCGCCCGCAGCCGTGGGGGCCGCGACCGGAGGCGCGTTGGCCGGCAGGCCCGGCCCACCGACCGCCGGGGCCACGGCGCTCTGGGCAGCGAACCCGTAGTTGAACTTCGCGCAGCCACCTGCGGTGGTGAACGTGACGTCGCCGACGAGGTCGTACGCCGCGGCGCTGTTGCTGGTGTCGCCGCTCATCTTGTTGACGTCCAGCTTCAGGCAGTCGTACGCGAACGTCCACGGCTCGGTCGCGCTGGTGGCCTTGCTGGCCCCGGTCGACGGCTCTGTGTAGTTGTCGTAGTGCGGCGTCTTCTTGCTGTCGGAGTAGGACTTCCTCGTCGCGTTGAAGGTCGCGTCGTCGAGGTTCGGGTCCTCGTCGTTCTTGGCCGGGTTGGCGTCGAGCGGGCTCTGCGCCGGCGGGTCGTCGGTGCCGACGTTGCCGTAGCCGTGCGCCTCGTCGGTGTAGGTCAGCAGCACCCCGGGCTGGAAGCTGAGGCCCCCGCGGTCGTCCTGGCCCCGGCCGTCGAAGTCGAACCCGGAGCGGTCCCGCATCTCCATCAGGTAGGCGTGCTCCTGCGCCGAGGGCGTGCCCGCGGTCAGGTAGTCCCAGCCCTGGGTGCAGACGCCGCCCGAGACCGACAGGTCCTCCTTGCAGCCACCGGGGTAGGTCTCGGGGCTGTTCGGGCCGCCCTTGCCGTTCTCGAAGTCGCTGTTGTAGAGCACCTTGCCGCCGGCCGTGACCTTGAGGTCGTCGATGATCCAGCCGAGCTTGGCCAGGCCAGGGTCGGTGGCGTAGGAGAAGCGCAGCGAAGCGCCCTTGACGCCGGCCAGCGACGAGATGTCGTAGCTGTCGTCGACGAACTCAGGGGTGGCGTACGTCCCGGCAACGCGGTCGATGGCCGCGGTGCCCGCCTTGGCGGAGTGCGACGTCCCCGTGAGTCCGTTGCCGTACTTCGCCTGGCAGGCGTTCTGGTTGGAGTTGGTGGCCATCGGCGTCGTGTAGCCGTTGTCGGACGGCGCCGAGGTGTAGCTCACCTTGCCCTTCGAGTCGGGCACTCCCTTGAGGACGAAGCCGTAGTCGAAGTCCCACTCGATCTCCCACAGCGACTTGAAGGACGCCGTGACCTTCGTGCCCTTGGCGACCTTGTCCAAGCCGGGGATCACGAAGTCGAGGTTGTGCCCGCCGGTGGTCGGGCAGCCGAAGTCGTTGCCGGAGCCGGAGTACCAGACCTGCTTGCCGCCGTTGGCGGTGATCAGCTTCGGGTCGAGCAACTGCCGCCCGGGCAGCGCCACCTGATAGGCCTGGCCGTTGTGGATGCCGGCGTCACCGTTCGCGGCGGACAGCGTGTACGGCTTGCCGTCCTTGGTCATCCAGTGGATGGCGCCGGTGTCGCGCTTGGTGTCGTGCCAGTTCTTGACCTTCGTGACGCCCTTGGGCAGCACGTCGGGCACCACCCAGCCGAGCTCCTTCTTGCCGATGATGTCCATGTTCTGCGAGTGGTCGGTCGCCATGAGCATGAACGAGCCGTAGGTGCCGCGGCTGCCGGTCGAGTAGTAGTCCGGCAGTCCGAGCGAGTGGCCGTACTCGTGGGAGATCACCGAGGCGTACTGGATCGCTGTCTCGGGGTTGACGTTGTACGGGCCGACCCGGACGTACTCGATGAGGTCCTTGCCCATGTCCTTGGTGGTGTTCTTCGTGTAGCTGTTGTCGGTGTACCAGAGGGGGTGGCCCTCGAGGTCCTTCAGCTGGTCGTGCGTGATGTAGCCGGACAGGCCGGTCTTGGGGTCGACGTAGCTGCCCTCGAGCGAGGACGAGTGCGGCCAGACGTTGTCGTACGCAGCCCCCTGGCAGGTACCCGTGAGGTCGGCGCTGAGCTGGCTCTCGCCGTTGCCGCCGCAGCCCTCGAAGACGACCTCGAAGAAGTCGACGACGCCGTCCTTGTCCGTGTCGTAGTCGCTGTAGTCGATGTCCGGGTCGGCGACGACGGCCGCGTCGTACGCGAGCTTCGCCGTGGGGCCGCAGCCGGCGTCGATGTTCTGCAGGGCGCCGACGCCTGCCACCGAGCCGACGATGGCCGATCCGTTGGCGTCCGACCCGTAGTAGCTGCGCTGACCGGGAAGCTGGTACCAGCCGTCCTTGATGCGCTGGGTGTAGGTCGGGAGGGGCTCGCCGTTCGTCGGGTCGACGAGGGTGGCGCCGGTGCAGGTGTTGGTCGTCGTCGGACCCAGCGTCGAGAACTTCAGCGGCTGCGGGTCGGGCGAGTAGGTCTTGTTCTTCAGCGCGACCGACGGGATCGTCGCGTGCGGGAACAGCTGCCCGTAGGAGATCTCCTGGTAGAGGTTGAACGTCGACGCCGGGTTGCTCTTGCCGTTGATCGTGCTGTCGAGCTTGGCCGACGAGCGGGTGTGCTGGAAGTCGGCGTAGTCGACCGGCACGACGGGGAACGGCCGGTCGCCGTAGCGCGCCGTGTCGTAGCCGCCGGCCGGCGGGATCACCTTGGGGCCGTGGCTGGCGAACACGCCCTGGCTGGCGCCCGTGGTGAGGGTGCCCCGGCTCGAGATGTTGCGCCAGACGACTGTCGGCTCCTGCGCGGTGGTCTCGGCCTGCGCCTCGAGGATCAGGACGGCGCGCGCGCCAGACTCGAGGTTGCTGACCTTCCAGGACACCAGCCCGTGGGCCAGCGTGACGCTGCCGACCGCGGACGATGCGCGGTTCCAGTGCATGCCGCGGGTCTCTGGCAGCGAGACCGAGAACGACGTCACTGCGCTCCTGGTGTTGCGCACCAGGAAACGCGAGGGGTAGGCCTCGCCCGGCTTGACCCAGCCGACGTGCGAGACGAACGAGTTCTCGACCGAGAGGCCCCCGACGACACCCGCGCTCGGCAGCGGCGTCGGGACGTGGGCCCCGGGCGCCTGCTGGAGGGCGCCGGCGGACTGGCCCGCCAGCGCGGTGGCGGAGGCAGTGACGAGGGCGGCGGCGATCGCGACGGCGCGCAGGCGCCGGAAGGCGTACACGGTGAGGACTCCTGGGGGTCAGGCTCGGGTATGCCCCAGGCTTTCGCCGTACCAGGCTCAGGTTCCTGTCAGGTGACTGGCGTCAGTTGTGTCACAACGCGGACGTCAGGTGACGGCCAGCGTCCAGGCCGCGGTCCAGAGCTCGTGGTCCACCGTGCCGGGGGTGGTCGTGAGCTTCTTCTCGACGGCGAAGCGTGCCGCCACGTGCGCGCTCTGCGGACCGAAGCGGCCGTCGACGACGATGTCCCAGCCGCGGTTCTTCATGCGGTTCTGCCACGACCGGACGTTCTCGTACTCCGTGCCGGACAGCGCCGTCGTCATGACGCCGGTGAAGTGGGGCAGGGGCACGGGGTTGGAGAACGCCTTGGCGACGATCACCGCGCGGGACCTGCTGGCGCGGGCAGGAGCGGCGTTGCCGCCGTTACGGAGGCCCAGGGCGCGGGAGCACGCCGGCCAGGGCTGCCAGCCGCGCTCGGCCTGCAGGGTGTGGGCGGCCTGGTCCTGGGTTGCCGGTGCGGCGTCGGAAGGACGGCCGGAGTAGCCGAGGCCGTGCCAGGTCCGCAGGTCGAACTGGTAGGCCCCATAGAAGCCGTTGCCGGTGTTGGTGCTGTAGTTGCCGCCGCTCTCGCAGTGCCGCAGCCGAGCGAAGTCGTCCTCGCTCGCGGCGCTCGCGGGGGCGGCCAAGGCGGCGCCGAAGGTGGCTGTCAGGCCACCTGCGGCGAGGACGGGGGCGGTCTTGCTCGGCTTCGCGTGGCGAGGCCGGTGAGCGCGCAGCAGCGGCACGGCGATCCTTCCCGGATGCCTGCGGGGTGAGCTGTCGGGTTCGGACTGGGCTGCCCGGCGCTGGGTGTCCTGCGCTTCACCCCAAGGGCCCTGAAGGCCCGGATGTGGTTCCCCCGTCCCCCTCCTCGGTTGCGGTCGACGGACGTCCCGGAGGGGGCTCGGCGGGAGACGTCCGTGCCACCCCTGACGGCGTGGCGAATTGACAGGTTAGCTCGTGAGCGCCGTTCCGGCGCTTCTCAGGTCCTCGCAGGCCACCACGACCCGCTTGGCCATGCCCCCCTCGGCGCTCTTGCCCCAGGCGCGCGGGTCATAGGTCTTCTTGTTGCCGACCTCCCCGTCGACCTTGAGCACGCCGTCGTAGTTCTTGAGCATGTGGTCGGCCACCGGACGCGTGAAGGCGTACTGGGTGTCGGTGTCGACGTTCATCTTCACGACCCCGTAGTCGAGGGCCTCACGGATCTCGGTGAGCAGCGATCCGGACCCGCCGTGGAAGACGAGGTCGAAGGTCTTGCCGTACTTCGCCTGCACCGCCTCCTGGATCTCCTTCAGGATGGTCGGCTTGAGCTTGACGTTGCCCGGCTTGTAGACGCCGTGCACGTTGCCGAACGTCGCGGCGAGCAGGTAGCGGCCGCGCTCACCCATGCCGATCGCCTCTGCCGTCAGCAGCGCGTCCTCGGGGGTCGTGTAGAGCTTCTCGTTGATGGCGTTCTCGACGCCGTCCTCCTCGCCGCCGACGACGCCGATCTCGAGCTCCATGACGATCCGGGCCTTCGCGCACTTCTCGAGAAGCTCCTGCGCGATGGCCAGGTTTTCCTTGAGCTCGACCGCGGAGCCGTCCCACATGTGCGACTGGAACAGCGGCTCGAGGCCCTTGTCGACCCGCTCCTGGCTGTGCGCGATGAGCGGCCGCATGTAGCCGTCGAGCTTGTCCTTCGGGCAGTGGTCGGTGTGCAGCGCGACGGTGACCGGGTAGTTCCTCGCGACGACGTGCGCATACTCCGCGAGTGCCACCGCGCCGGCGACCATGTTCTTCACGCCAGGCCCGGAGAGGTACTCGGCCCCACCCGTGCTGACCTGGACGATCCCGTCGCTCCCGGCGTCGGCGAAGCCCTGCAGGGCCGCGTTGAGGGTCTGCGAGCTCGTCACGTTGATCGCCGGGTAGGCGTACCGACCCGCCTTGGCGCGGTCGAGCATCTCGGCGTAGACCTCAGGTGTCGCGATGGGCATGGCACTGCTCCTCAAGCACTCGGCTCCCGACGCCGAGCATGCCAGATGACCGCCGAACGCCTCGCTGGCGACCGCGCGCATGGTCCCTTTTGACCATCTTCCGAGCTGCGCCCACTTTTGCCGCCGTTGCTCCCTAGCGTCGTCGCCGCGACCGACTCCCAGAGTCGCCCGAAACAGGAGAATGACCGTGCACCGCCGCATCCTCGCCGCAGCCGCCGTCCTGGCCACAGCAGTCTGCTCGACCCTGCCCATGCTCGGCGGGACCGCCGACGCCGCCACCTCGACGCGCCCGCTGCTCGTCGTCAGCACCGACACCAACGGCGACGGGGGCCACGGCCTCTTCGGCGTGGACAGCCTGGGACGGCACGCGCTGGTCCCCGAGTCGGACACCACTGACGTCTACGAGATGACCACCTCGCGAGACGGCAGCCGGATCGCCTACCTGCAAGACGTCTACGACAGCGCGGGCAACCTTGCCCATGAGCGGCTCGTGGTGCGCGACACCAGCACCGCGGCCACTCCTGGCTTCAGCCGGGTGGTCTCCGACCTCACCCCGGCCAGCGGCAACGTGACCGTGGCGCCCTCCCTCTCGCCGGACGGCAGCACAGTCGTCTGGAGCCAGATCAACATCAGCGGCGCCACCCCCGTGGTGTCGCTCATGAGCGCCCCAGTCGCGGCTGGCGCCGGCACCAAAGTGGCGGACGGCGTCTTCGGGGGCGCTTTCCTCGACAGCCAGACCCTGATCGGCTCGACCGACTCCGCGATCGTGACGCTGCCGGTCGCCGGTGGCACTCAGAGCCCGGTTGCCGGGCTCACCACCGACGACGGCCAGTTCGCCATGTCACCCGACGGCACCCACGTGGCGTGGCTGAGGGACACCAGCCCTGCCGACGGCAACACCTTCACGGCTGAGGTCCACGTTGCGGACGTCGCACTGGCCTCTGGTGTCGCCACGCTCAGCACGGACCGCAAGCTCGCCTCGGGCGTCGACGCGCTCGCACCCGCCTGGAATGCCGACGGCTCCCAGGTGCTGTACGTGGTCGACGACGTCAACGGCGACGGCTCCGTGTACTCCGCTCCGCAGGACGCGAGCGCCCCGGCGACCGCCCTCGCCACTCCGGCCGGAGACACCGTCGGCGTGGGCTACGCCGTGACCGACGCGACGGCGCCCGCCAGCGCCACGATGCTGCCCGCGACCCTCGCGGGCACCGCAGCGACCGTCCGCTGGTCGCTCCCGTCGGATGCCGACGTCTACGGCGTAGAGCTGACCCGCACCGCCGCCGGCACCGCGACGAAGGTGGCCACGATCCCGGCGCCGGCCACCAGCTACAAGGACAGCGGGCTCGTGCTCGGCAAGACCTACACCTACAGCGCGGTCGTCGTGGACCGCTCCGGGAACCGGAGCGCCGCCGTGACGCGCCAGCTGACCGCGCTCGCCGCCAGCGCCGCCTTCCCGGACCCGACGTCGACGACGTACTACACCAGTCCGGCCTTCCGGGTGTCCTTCCCCACCCCCGGCACGTACACGGTGCAGTACCGCACCAACGGCACCGGTCCGCTGACCACCTGGGTCAACAACGCATCCGCGTCCAGCCAGGTCTTCAGCGCCGCGAAGGCCGGCTCTTCGTACGGGCTGCTGATGACCCGCTACGACGGCCTCGGCAACAGCACGGCGGCCACCGGTGTCGGTACAGCGGTGGTCCCCTACGACCAGACCCGGGCGAGCTTCACCGGCTCGACCGCCACGCAGGCCCTCAGCGGGCGCTACCTCGGCAGCGCGACCGTCCTCAAGGCCGCCGGTGCCGCGGCGCGACTGGTCGTCAACGGCAACCGGTTGCAGGTGATCGGTGAGAAGTGCGCGAGTTGCGGCGTCATGGACGTCTACGTCGACGGCACCCGGGTCGCCGGTGTCGACACGCATAACGCCCAGCGCCGGGCGCGGGCCGTGCTCTACACCCGCAACCTCACCGCCGGCGTCAATCACACCGTCGTGATCAAGGCCCGTGGCACCGCCGGCCGACCCAACGTCGTGCTCGACGCGTTCGGCGTCCGCCACTAGGCACCACGGCCGTCCTCAGGGTGCTCGCAGTCCCCACCACTAGCGTGGGGGCTGTGAGCACTCAGGCATTGCCGGCACTTCTCGACGGCCAGCACCTCGTCGAGTCGTTCGGCATCGCCGGACTCCTCCTCATCATCTTCGCCGAGACCGGGCTGCTCCTCGGCTTCTTCCTGCCCGGCGACTCGCTGCTGTTCGCGGCCGGTTATGCCGCCACCGGCAAGCTCACCGACAAGCTGCATCCCAACATCGGGCTGGTCGCGCTCGGTTGCATCGCGGTCGCCATCCTCGGGGCCCAGTCCGGCTTCCTCATCGGACGTCGGGTAGGGCCGCAGCTGTTCGCGCGGGAGGACTCGCGCTTGTTCAAGCGGCACTACGTCACGAAGGCCGAAGAGGTCGTCGAGCACTACGGCGCCGGGCGCGCCATCGTGCTCGCGCGGTTCATCCCGATCGTGCGCACATTCATCAACCCCCTGGTCGGCGCCGGGGCGCTCCCGGCGCGGATCTTCACGCTCTGGAACGTCGTCGGCGGCGTCCTCTGGGGCGGCGGGGTCACGCTGCTCGGCTACTACCTCGGCCAGGTCAGCTGGATCGGCAAGAACCTCGAGATCTTCGCCGTCATCATCGTGCTCATCTCGGTGATGCCGATCGCGGTGGAGATCCTCAAGCAGCGCCGCCGCAGCGCCTGACCTTCAGGCGAGGCCGAGGTCCTCGAGCGAGTAGGCGAACCGGTAGGGGACGCCCTCCGCCTCGATCTTCTCGCCGGCACCCGTCGCGCGGTCGGCGATGGTGGCCACACCGACCGCCGTGGCACCCGCGGCGCGCACCGCAGCCAGCGCCTCGAGCGGCGAGCCACCGGTCGTGCTGGTGTCCTCGACCACGAGCACCCGCTTGCCCGCGATGTCCGGGCCCTCGATCTGCTTCTGCATGCCATGCGCCTTTGCCGCCTTGCGGACCACGAACGCGTCGAGGCGCCGCCCCTGCACGGCGGCCTGGTGCAGCATCGCCGTCGCGATCGGGTCGGCGCCCATCGTGAGGCCGCCGACGGCGTCGTAGTCCCAGTCCTGCGTCAGCTCGAGCATGACCTTGCCGACGAGCGGGGCGGCCTCGGCCGACAGGGTGGTGCGGCGCAGGTCCACGTAGTAGTCGGCCTCACGACCCGACGAGAGCGTCACCTTGCCGTGGACGATGGCCTGGGCCTTGACGAGGGACAGCAGGGCGTCGCGATCGGTCACGCCACTGAGGCTAGTAGGGCTGTCTCCAGGGATTCCGGCAGTCCGTGCTCTGGGCGGTCGGGGCGCTGCCGCGGGAACCCGTCGCGCTGCAGCCACTCCCACGTCGCGGCAGCGGTGTCGCTGGCCTCGCGCGACCGCAGCCCGGTGGCCACCGCGTGGGTGGTGTCGCCCTCCATGAAGCCTTCGTACTCACCGCCTTCCGGCAACCAGCCCGGCAGCTGCGTCCACGGCTCCGCTCCGCTCGCGAGGACGGCCTCCTGATCGACCCAGACCAGCTCGGCCCGGGCACCCGTCGCCGCGACGACGGCCTCGAGCATGGACCGCGTCGTCGTGTGACCGCTCGGGTCGGTGAGGTCGACGAACCCGCTCGTGCCCGCGGCGAGGTTGTCGGTGAACCAGGCCGCGAGGTCGCGCGCGTCGACGTACTGCCAGGGCCTGTCGGGACGTCCTGGAGCGACCATGCGGCCACCGCGGGCGGCGCGCCCGAGCCACCACGGCAGCCGGCCGATGTCCTCATAGGGCCCGAGGATCAGGCCCGGTCGGCCGATCAGCGCATCGGAGAACGACTCCAGGGCCGCGAGCTCACCCCCGCGCTTGTCGTGGGGGTAGTCGGTGCTCTCCGCACCCGGATCGGCGTCGAGCACCGGCCACGACTCGTCACCGCCGGCCGGCCGGCCCTCCGCATACGCGTTGATGCTCGAGCAGTAGGCATAGCGACCGGCCTTGCCGACGAGGGAGCGTGCGGCTGCCCGGACCACGCGCGGCGCGCCGGCCCAGGTGTCGACCACCGCGTCGAACTCCTTGCCCCGCAGGGCCTCTGCGAGCTGGACCGCATCCGTCCGGTCAGCGAGCAGGGCCTGTACGCCGGGAGGCAGCGCCCCCGTCACGCCGCGGTTGAGTGCGGTGACGTCCCAGCCGCGGTCGAGGGCGTCGAGGATCACGGACCGGCCCACGAAGCGGGTGCCGCCGAGCACGAGCAGGCGCATGGCACGACATTGGCGGTGGGCACCCGCCCTGGCCAAGGGCTTCCGCTGACGGCGTACCTTCCGTCCATGACGATCAGCGTGATCCAGTGGGCCACCGGCGGCGTCGGCCAGGCCGCCATCGAGGCCATCGCCGCCCATCCCGAGCTCGAGCTCGTCGGGTGCTGGGTGCACTCCGAGGCGAAGGCAGGACGTGACGCCGGTGAGCTCGCCGGCATCGACCCGCTCGGGGTGGCCGCGACCAACGATGTCGACGAGCTGCTGGCACTCAAGCCGGACTGCATCGTCTATGCACCACTGATGCCGGACGAGGCCCTCGTCTGCCGGATGCTCGCGTCGGGCGCGAACGTCGTGACTCCGATCGGCTGGGTCTATCCGCCGAAGAGCAAGACGGTGGCGCTGCGCGCTGCCTGCGAGGCCGGCCAGTCGTCCCTGCACGGCACGGGCATCCACCCAGGTGGCATCACCGAGCGCTTTCCGCTGATGGTGTCGGCGCTGACGTCGCGCATCACCCACGTGCGGTCGGAGGAGTTCAGCGACATCCGGACCTACGGGGCGCCCGACGTGCTCCGCGACATCATGCTGTTCGGGCACCCGCCGGAGACCTCGCTGCAGAGCCCGATGGTCGGGTTCCTCGGGGGTGGGTTCCGGCAGTCGATCCAGATGATCGCCGACGAGCTCGGGTTCGCGATCGACGAGCGGATCGAGGGCACCAACGAGGTCGCCGTCGCCACCGCGCCGATCGACACGCCGATGGGCGTAATCGAGCCGGGGCTCGTCGCCGCGCAGCGGTTCACCTGGACGGCGACCGTCAACGGCGAGCCGGTGATCACGGCGCGCGTGAACTGGCTGATGGGCGAGAAGGACCTCGACCCCGCGTGGTCCTTCGGCGAGGCCGGCGAACGGTTCGAGGTCGCCGTGTCCGGCGACCCGGACGTGCTGGTGACGTTCAAGGGCTACCAGCCGGAGACCGTCGAGGAGGGCCTGGTCCGCAACCCGGGGATCACGTCGACCGCCCACCACTGCGTGAGCGCGATCCCCTACCTCGTGGCTGCCGAGCCGGGCATCCAGACCTACCTCGACCTGCCGCTCATCGCCGGTCGCGCCGCCCCGCACCTCTCACGCCAGTAGGGCGGCGACCCGCTCCACCTGGCGGACGTCAGCGCCGGTCGGGATGAGGTGCAGCTCGTCGGTGCCGAGGTCCTCGAGGCGCTTGAGCAGGTCGCGGAGCTCCGACGCGGTGCCGGCGAAGCCGGAGACCCTGGCGAGCGGGTCCACGAGGGAGACGGGCAGCCAGTTCATGTAGTGCAGCAGGTGCCGGTGCACCTGCTCACGCGCGGACCCGTCGCCGGCGTCGAGGGCGAACCACGTCGACGTGCAGAGCCGCGGGGCACCGCGCCCCGCCTCAGCCCACGCTGAGCGTGCGACGTCGAACAGTGACCCGATGCCAGCCGGGTCGAGGTCCATCGAGACCCCGGCCAGCCCGTCGGCCCAGGTGACGGCCGAGCGCATGGTCTTCGGGCCGAGCGTGCCCACGAGCAGCGCCGGCCCACCGGGTTGCACCGGCGGCGGGCCGACCGGACGGACTGCCTCGGTGACCTTGTCGCCGGCCCAGACGCGCTTCATCGTGAGCGCCCGCGAGGCGAGCTCGGCCATCGTCTGCGTCGAGGAGTCGGCCCCGACAGCCAGGTAGTCCTCCCGGCGCCCACCGATTCCCAGTCCGACGGTCAGTCGTCCCTTGGTGAGGACGTCGGCGGTGGCAAGCGCCTTGGCCAGCATCACCGGGTCGTGGAGCTGCGGGACGACGACGGTCGTGATGACCTCGACGCGGGACGTCCAGGCGGCGACCGCGCCGAGCAGCGTCAGGGCATCCGGGTTGTCGAAGGCCATCCGCTCGCCGAAGCACAGCGACGAGAACGGCCCGTCGTCGATGGCCCGGGACCACGACTCGAGGATGTCGGCGTCGAGGCCGGGCTCCATCACGGGCAGGGTCATTCCGACGCGCATGCCGCCACTCTGCCCGACCGGGTGCAGGCGAGGGCTCAGGAAGGGGTGACGGTGAGGTCGTCGCCGACCCGATCGACCACGACCTCGTCGCCGTCGTGGACCTCGCCGGCGAGCAGCGCCCTGGCCAGCCGGTCCCCGATCGCCTTCTGCACCAGGCGGCGCAGCGGGCGTGCGCCGTAGACCGGGTCATAGCCAGTCAGGGACAGCCACTCCCTCGCGGCGTCGGTGACGGTCAGCGTCAGCCGGCGGTCGGCGAGGCGCCGGGCCAGCGCCGCGACCTGCAGGTCGACGATCCGCGTGAGCTCCGCCGTGCCCAGGGCGTCGAACACCACGATGTCGTCGAGCCGGTTGACGAACTCCGGCTTGAACGCCGACCGCACGACGTCGAGCACCTTGTCGCGCCGCTGCTCCGGGGTGAGCAACGGGTCGGTCGTGAAGGCCGAGCCGAGGTTCGACGTCAGCACCAGGATCGTGTTGCGGAAGTCGACGGTGCGGCCCTGGCCGTCGGTGAGCCGGCCGTCGTCGAGCACCTGGAGCAGCACGTCGAAGACGTCGGGGTGGGCCTTCTCGACCTCGTCGAAGAGCACGACGGAGTACGGCCGGCGGCGTACGGCCTCGGTGAGCTGGCCGCCCTGGTCGTACCCGACGTATCCGGGTGGGGCGCCGACGAGGCGGGCGACGGCGTGCTTCTCGGCGTACTCGCTCATGTCGATGCGGGTCATCGCCCGCTCGTCGTCGAACAGGAACTCCGCGAGCGCCTTCGCGAGCTCGGTCTTGCCGACGCCCGTCGGGCCGAGGAACAGGAAGGAGCCGGTCGGGCGGTCGGGGTCGGAGATGCCCGCGCGGGCTCGCCGTACCGCGTCGGAGACCGCCTGGACGGCGGCGCGCTGGCCGACGAGGCGCGCGCCGAGCGCGTCCTCCATGCGGAGCAGCTTTGCCGTCTCACCCTCGAGCAGGCGGCCGGCGGGGATCCCCGTCCACGCCGCGACCACCTCGGCGATGTCGTCGGCGGTCACCTGCTCCTTGACCATGGTGTCGGTCGGCGGCACGGTCTCGGACAGCTCGCGCTCGACGGCGGGGATCTCGCCGTACTGCAGGCGAGAGGCCGTCTCCAGGTCGCCGTCGCGCTGCGCGCGCTCGAGCTGGGACCGGAGCTCGTCGAGCCGCTTCTTGAGCTCCCCGACCCGGTTGAGCCCCGTCTTCTCCTGCTCCCAGCGGGCCATCAGGCCGGACAGCTCCTCGGAGCGGTCGGCGAGCTCGCGGCGCAGCGAACCGAGCCGTTCGACCGAGGCGGGGTCGCTCTCCTTCGACAGCGCCAGCTCCTCCATCTTCATGCGGTCGACGGCACGCTGCAGCTCATCGATCTCGACCGGCCGCGAGTCGATCTCCATCCGCAACCTGGAGGCGGCCTCGTCGACGAGGTCGATGGCCTTGTCGGGCAGGAAGCGCTGCGTGATGTAGCGGTCGGACATCGCTGCCGCGGCGACCAGGGCGCCGTCGGTGATCTCGACGCCGTGGTGCGCCTCGTAGCGGCCCTTGAGGCCGCGCAGGATCGCGATGGTGTCCTCCACCGACGGCTCGCCGACGAGGACCTGCTGGAACCGGCGCTCGAGAGCGGGGTCCTTCTCGATGTTCTGGCGGAACTCGTCGAGGGTGGTCGCGCCGACCATCCGGAGCTCGCCGCGGGCAAGCATCGGCTTGAGCATGTTGCCGGCGTCCATGCTGCCCTCGCCCTTGCCGGCGCCGACCACGGTGTGCAGCTCGTCGAGGAAGGTGATGATCTCGCCGTCGCTGTCCTTGATCTCCTGCAGCACGGCCTTGAGGCGCTCCTCGAACTCGCCGCGGTACTTCGCTCCGGCGATCATCGCGCCGAGGTCGAGCGACACCAATCGCTTGTCCCGCAAGGATTCCGGCACATCGCCCGCGACGATTCGCTGCGCGAGACCCTCGAGGACGGCGGTCTAGCCGACGCCGGGCTCGCCGATGAGGACAGGGTTGTTCTTGGTACGTCGGGACAGCACCTGCACGACCCGACGGATCTCGGTGTCGCGTCCGATGACGGGGTCGAGCTTGCCGTCGCGCGCCGCCGACGTGAGGTCGACGCCGTACTTCTCGAGGGCCTGGTAGGACGTCTCCGGGTCCTGCGAGGTGACCTTGCGGTCGCCGCCACGGACCGTCGGGAAGGCGGCGAGGAGGTCCTTGCTGCGGGGGACGCCCGGCAGCTGACCGGACAGGCCGAGGACGAGGTGCTCGGTCGAGACGTAGTCGTCGCCGTTGTCGGCAGCGGCCTTCTCGGCGGCCTCGAGCGCCGACAGCACGCCCCGCGACATCCCGGGCGCGGCGACACTCGAGCCGGACGCGGTGGGGAGCGCGGCGACGGCCTTCTCGGTCTGGGCGCGGACGGCGGCGGGGTCGGCGCCGGCGGCGCTCAGCAGCGCGGCAGGGACGCCGGTGTCGCTGTCGAGCAGGGCGAGCAGCAGGTGGGCAGGGGCGACCTCGGGGTGGCCGGCGGCCGCCGCCCGCCGCACGGCGAGCGACAGCGACTCCTGGGCCTTGGTCGTCAGTCGGTCAGCGTTCAAGGGTGTTCTCCGGGCGCCAGACCACGAGCGCGGTCTTGGGGATGGGTACGAGGTCACGGCGCAGCGAGGCAAGGACGTTGGCCTCGGTGCGGGCGAGCTGCTCGTGCAGCTCCTGGACGCGGGCCTGAAGGGCCTCGACCTGGTGCTCGAGCTCGATGACCCGCTTGATGCCGGCGAGGTTGACGCCCTCTTCCTGCGAGAGCCGCTGCACCTCGCGCAGCAGCTCGACGTCGCGAGGCGTGTAGCGACGGCCACCGCCGCCGGTGCGCTCCGGTGTCACGAGGCCGAGGCGGTCGTACTGCCGCAGTGTCTGCGGGTGCATGCCTGCCATCTGGGCGGCCACCGAGATGACGAACACGCTGGTGACGTCGCTCATGAGCGGACCTCCTCACGAACCGGTGTGGC
The DNA here is from genome assembly GCA_025465465.1 of Frankiales bacterium. GTDB lineage: Bacteria > Actinomycetota > Actinomycetes > Mycobacteriales > SCTD01 > RYN-111. Next base: position 19,521 of record JAODND010000048.1, read on the forward strand.
GACAGCGGCGTAGGCCTCGAGGGCCTCCCGCTCGGCGTCGGTGAGCTGGGTCGGCACCTTCACCTCGACCGTGACGAGCAGGTCGCCCGGACCCTTGGTGGCCGGCACGCCCTTGCCCTTGACGCGAAAAGTCTTGCCCGACGCGGTGCCGGCCGGGACCTTGAGGGTCACGGACCCGTCGACGGTGGGCACCGGCACCGCGGCACCGAGAGCTGCCTCCGGGAAGGAGATCGGCACGGTGACCGTGAGGTGGTTGCCCTTGCGGGCGAACACGGGGTGTGGCAGCACGGCGACGCGCACATAGAGATCACCGGCAGGAGCGCCGGGGCTGCCGGGGGATCCCTTGCCCGCCAGCCGGATCCGCTGCCCGTCGGCGACGCCCGCGGGGATGCGGACGGTGATCGTGCGGTCCTTGGTCTGGGCGCCGGTGCCGTGACAGGTCGGGCAGGGGGTCTCGATGACCTGGCCGGTGCCTCGACAGTTGGTGCAGGGCTCCGCGAACGCGAAGGCGCCCTGGTTGCGGTTGACGAGGCCCTGGCCGTTGCAGACGGGACAGGTCCTGGGCTGGGTGCCCGGTGCGGCACCGCTGCCGTGACAGGTGTCGCACGCGCCCTCGGTCGTGAGCCGCAGGGACACCGTGGTGCCGTGCAGGGCATCGAGGAACGACAGCCTGGTCGTGGTCTCGAGATCCGCTCCCTTGCGCGGCGGCTGGCGACGGCCGCGCTGCCCCCCGAACACCCCGCCGAACAGGTCGGAGAAACCGCCTCCGCCGGACCGGCCGAAAAGGTCGTTGACGTCGAACCCGCCCTGGCCACCGGCGAAGCGCGGTCCCCCCGACGAGAACAGCTCGCGCGCCTCGTCGTACTCCTTGCGCTTGGCGGCGTCGGAGAGCACGTCGTAGGCCTCACTGACCTCCTTGAACCGCTCCTCGCCACTGGGGTTGCGATCGGGGTGCAGGTCGGTGGCCAGCTTGCGGTAGGCCTTCTTGATGTCCCCCGCGGACGCGTCCTTCGGGACGCCGAGGGCGGCGTAGTAGTCCTTCTCGACGAAGTCACGTGCGCTCATCGACGTCCCTCCTCTCAGGACTCGTCTTCGGGGTCGGTGTCAGCGGGTGGGGCCGGGTCGCTGACGGCGACGCCGGCGGGTCGCAGGACCCGGCCGCTCGTCAGTCGCCAGCCAGGTTGGAGCACCTCGGCGACGACCGTCTCGGTCGCGTCAGGGTCCTCCGGTGCATGGACCAAGGCGTGGTGCACGGCCGGGTCGAAGACGTCGCCCTTCGCGCCGTAGCGCTCGAGGCCGAGCCGCTCCGTCACCTGCTCGAGGCCCTCGCCGACGCCCTTGAAGGCGCCCTCGAGGTCCCCGTGCTGACGTGCCAGCTCGATGTTGTCCAGCAGCGGCAGCAGCGACTCGAGCAGCCCCGCGGTCGCCATCTCGACGACGGCGATCCGGTCCCGGTCGACCCGCTTGCGGTAGTTGGCGTACTCCGCCGTGATCCGCTGCAGGTCGGCGAGGTGCTCGTTGAGCTCGGGCTCCGGAGCCGCTTCGACGACCCCCTCCACCGCAGGCTCGGCCTCAGGGGCCGGCCGCGGCTCCCCGGTCTCCGGATCGAGCCGCCGCTTGTCGGTGATGACGATCGGCGGCTCGTCCGGGTGGGGCGCCGTCACTGCTCCTCGTCCACGATC
>JAODND010000072.1 GCA_025465465.1 Frankiales bacterium
GGGTACCCGCAGAGCTCCGCGATCGCCTGGCCGCTGCGGCCCGGGACCGCGGGACGACCACCTCGACGCTCATCCGCGAGGCCCTGGAGCGCTACCTGGCGTCCTGATCCAGCGTGATCTCGGCGCAGGTCGCGCCAGTCAGCGCGGTCGGGATCAAGAACGATGCTTCTTCGCGACCCCGAGTCGGCGGTGGCCATGCGCTCTCTCCGCTGCCTACGGAAGCGCACCTTGGGGCCGAGATTCATGGTTTGCAGCCTTGGCGTGTCATCGAACACTTGAGCGGCCAGCGGTCTACGCTGGTCTCGGAGGCGAGCTATGGAGCCTATCCAGTCGGACGCCGTCGCAGGAGTTGCATACGACGCCCTGCGCCGAACTTTGATCGTCCAGTTCCGCCGCGGCGGGCAGATCTACCGGTACTTCCAAGTTCCAGACTGGCTCTACCAAGGGCTTGTGCAGCAGCCGCACCCTTGGCGTCGTTGGGGCAAGACCGTGATGGCTCATGCGAGCGTCCGCCTCCGGTAGCCAGGCCCTATTGGTTGTTGGCCGTGTCGCCTGGAGGCTTACGGCGCGACAAGACCGCGAGGCTGCCGTTGGGGCTAAAGGCGGCCCAGACGTTCATCCCGACGATGGCGACCAACGCGACGCACCAGAAGATCAGGAATCCCGTAGTGCTGCCCTTACTCGTGTCGAAAGCGGTTATTGCGAAGATCAGCATCCCTGCGCCTATCAGCACGGAAAGGACAGCTGCGGGCTTGCTGGGCTTGTAGTTGTAGCCGGTCATGACGAGGTTGCTACCCACCCGAGCGCTCCGGCTCACCTGCTCCTCCGGGGTCGAGAGCAGGCCACCGTGCGGTCGTGGGTGACCTGACCTGATCGCAGCTCAGCGTCAGAGCCAGTCCTAACCCTCGTCGTCGTAGGAGCCATCTGATCGCGTAGGCTGCGGCCGCGTCGGTGAGGCACAGCAGAAGAATCGCGACCGACGTCACGAGCAAGTCGGGCCCGAGTCGTCCACCCTGGTCATGAGCCACAACACTCGACGTGGCTTCATGACGGCTAAGACGTCATTTCTTCGGACATCGACGGCGTCCCGGCGAACGTGACCAGGTGTTCTCCATCGTTCGGGAACGGGCCTTATGAAGCCTCACCTCGCAGAATGCCGCGCTCCCCGGCGCGAGTGGATCGGACGCAATGGTCGATTTCACGAGCACGTGCTGCGGGTAGGGCTCTAGCCTCCGAAGATGAGCAGGCCACTCTCCGAGCATGAGCTTGTTCTGCGCGCTGGCACTCGGAAGCGTCATCTTCGTCTGTTGAGACCTGCAGCACTGTTCATAGTTGTCTGCTTCGTCGCGTGGGCTCAGCACATCTGGGTGTTGTCGGCAACATCGACGATCCTGTATCTGCTCGTGCTGACCCCAATGACCGTGATCTTCGTGAATCACACGGTCTCAGATGGCGTCTTCCAAGACCGCTCAGGCCGACGCCGATGGAGTTCCGGCGCCCTGTGGGGTACGGCGCTTGCTCTCGAAGCCGCAGTGCAGTTGATCTCGGCAGGGACGCTTTACCCCAGCCTCCACCGGAACGATCACGACGTGCCCGTGATCGGCTGGGGCAGCGTCGCCGTTGGCGGCCTGATCGCCGCGGCTGTCGTCTCAGGCAGTAAGGCCTGGTCCAACGGAAGACCAGCCTCGGTTGCTTGGTGGCGCGGACTCGGGGCGGGTGTCCTGTTGGGCGGGCTCCTCTTTGTCGTGGCGGTCGTCGTCAGGTTCGATCACCATGGGTTTATGGGATGAGCTTCTGACCCAGCCCCGACACCACAACTCGTCGAAGGACTTGGAGTTCAAGGGTCTGAGCGAACTTCGTGTAGGGCGTCGCTACCCGGCCCAGCATCGTGATCGAGAGATCGCGCTCCTCGCTGTCCTCCCGTCGAAGCGACAGACGAAGAACGACAGGTCTTCGCGGTTCGCGCGACCTCGTCGGGAAGTGCTCCGGGGGCTGAGTGGCCTCAACCTCCCGATGGTGACGTTCCTAAGGCTGAGGGATCTGGGACATCTGGTCTTCACGGTCGCCGGTACGGCCCTGTCCGCCGGGGCCATAGAGATGGAGACCACGGATCGGGCCGCGCGTGGCGCCGACGAGGAAGGTGAGGAGGCAGAGGCCGGCAGCGCCCAGCTCGACAGATCGGACGCCGAGGTAGTGAGTGAGCGGCCCGACGATGATCTGCCCGATGGGCATGGCGACGAAGCTGAAGAACCCGTCAATCGCCATGATCCGCGAGAGCATCCGCTCGGGCACCTTCTCCTGCACGGTCAGGCCCCACGCAAGGTTGATAACCGCGCTCCCGCATCCCGCCATGAAGAAGGCTGCCGCGAGCGGAACGGTATGAGTCCACAGAGCCAAGACCACCATGGGGACCGCCGTGGTGACGAAGCCGAACTGGGCGGCCAGCAGTGGGCGTCGTATCGTGACGCGTGCGAGCAAGAACGCGAACATGAATAGCCCGAGCGCCTCGGCAGCGCGCGCGTACCCCAGACCACTGCTTCCGACGGTGCCCTTTGCGATGACCGGCCCAAGCACGTCGAGCGACCCTGCCGTGAGTGCGTTGAAGGCAAGGGAACAGCAGGCGACGGGGATCACCCACCCCAAGCTGTAGGCGTAGCTCCAACCGGCCCTGAAGTCCGCCAATACGCTGGTCTTCTCACCGAGCCTGTCCCTGGGCGGCAGACGAAGCAGGGTGAGAAAATACGCCGCCCAGAGGTAGGTCCCTGCGTCGATCGCCAGTGCCCACCCCGGCCCGCTGGTGGCCACCAGGACGCCCGCCGCCGCGGGGCCGATGACCCTCAGCGCGCTGTGCGCCTGGCTGAGCAGCAGGAACCCGGCCTTGCGCTCGGACTCGGGCAGCAGCGTCGGCACCATGCCGTGGAAGGCCGGATAACTGACCGAGGCCGCAGTGCCGCTGACGAAGCGCAGCACAGCGAGCTGCCAGATGTGGGCCGAGTTGGTGAGCAGTAGAACAGCCATCGTGAGCTGTGTGATGCCCTGGGTGAGGTTGCAGCCTCCCAGGACCAATGCGCGAGGAAGGCGGTCGGACAGCGCGCCGCCTAGCAGCATGAACGTCACCATCGGCACCGTCCAGGCCGCCACGACCAGGCCCAGCGCGGTGGGCGAGCGGTCGATCTGGAGCACCGCGAACGCCAGGGCGATCCCCGACATCGACGTGCCTGCCCCGTTGATGGTTTCGCCGAAGAAGAACCGTCGGAAGTTCCGGTGACCGAGAGGCGTCAGGCGGCCAGTGGCGGTCATCCCGCGAGGCCCCGGTAGGTCACGGTCAAAGGCTTGCACACCCCGGTCTTTTGATGATGCGGAGGAGCTCTGGGCACCTGCCTGTTGTCGGGCTGACCCAGCACTTCTCCGCCGCTCCTCCTGGCATCATTCTGAGATGTCCAGGGACCCGAAGCGGGGATGGGAGTGGGTGGCCCCCGCCGAGTGGCCCGCCGCGCCGGAGGGATTTCATCCTCCACCCGGCTGGGAGCCGGACCCAGGCTGGCCGTCAGTACCCCCCTCTCACGTCTTCTGGCAGCGGACGAAACGTGGCGTCCGGATGCGGCGCCTCAAGTTCCTGCTGGTCGCCTTGGCCGTGCTCATCCCGGGCGCCTGTACCGTCGCTGCCGTCGTCGGCCCACCGTGCTTCTTCGACCCTCCGCCTGGCGATCAACTGTCCCTCGAGGTGTTGAACGACTCGAAGGCCCAAGTGGCTGTGGTGGACTGCCTCAACGACCGCTGTTCCAGCGCACAAAGTCGTACCCTCGTTCCCGCCGGAGCGAAGGCCTCGATGCCTCTGGAGGGTTGCCAGGGCGGGACGATGGGTGTCCTCGACCCTGCCACGGACAACCTCACGGGCTGCATCGCGGAGCCGACCGAGAACTCTGACTTCCGGTTACCGCCCGTGTCAGTCTCGGCCGCTCGGGCCTGCACCAAGTCCGTCAAGGGTCAGCACGTCAAGCAGGCAACACCGCCGTGACCCCTTGCGTGATCTGACAGGTGGAGAGCGGTTGCGCCCCACCCTGACCTTCAGCGCCGGCCGTCGAGATAGTCCGTCGTTACCCGCTCGACCGAACGAGCCTCGATCGGGAGCGCCCGCGACAGGTACCACGACGCCCAAACCGAGTCCCTGATCGGCCTCTACAAAGCAGAACTCGTCCACTACCAAGGACCGTGGTCAGTCCTCGGACTTCAGCCCTCGCAAGATGAGTCCAAACATGTCGAACCGCCAAGGCGGCAGCGACGCGCGGTCGGCGTTCCCCTTCCGCTCGGTCGCATCCTGCTCGTTGGCGGCGGCAAGGTGCAGTCTCGTGCAGGCAGGGCATCTGTAGACGTCGGTACACGGCCAATTGTCAGCGCATGGACCGCTCGCGAACCTCGAGCACTTGGATCTCCAAGATTCGCTCGTCTTCCACTCGGTACATCGCCAGCCACTCGACCGCCCGTTGGGTGGGGGCCGCCAGCGGCCGGCTCTGCTCCTCGTCGGCAATCGTCCCGGCAGCGAAAGCGCGGAGGACGACGCAGCCCCCTACCTCGATACTCTCCTGCACGCTGATGGACCAGTCCGGGCGCATCTGCGCCTGCCACTGATAGAAGGCTCGGAGGGCCGTGACGTCGCCGGGCCAGCCGTGCCCGCCGCCTCGGTAGTCGACTGAGACGAGCTCGTCGAGCGCACTGATGTCGCGACGGTTCACGACGCGTTCCAGGTAGTCGCGGACAAACCCAGACGACGTAGTCATGTCCGCAGTGTGCCCGAGCCGGATGCAAGCGGATGTCGGTAGCGGACCTCCGAAAGAGCCACCGTGCCTCGAAGCTCGCTCTCTTCGTGGCGCCGTCCACATGCCACCCGAGCCTTTGGTAGAACGCACGTGCCCGCTCACTTGTGTGCAGGACCCAGAGCGTGGCCTCGTCGAAGTCTCCGCGCATGAGGCCACCCCGGCGTCGTGCACCTCATCTAGCTGGTGGGCAGCGGCGCCTCCGACCACCATGTGCATAAGGTGCGTGTCCCCCTCGGACACGCAGAGTCGAGGTCCCGCCATTCAGCGCGGACGGGTGAAACGACGCCTTACCGGCGCTGCTGTCCCCGTTGCACGACCCGTGGATCCCTCGTACGGAGTACGCAGGCCACGCGGGACCTTCGCCTCTACGGATCTGTCCTCCGAGACACGACGATGAGCGTGTCCTTCCGATGACCGGGAGGCAGCGAAGGACGCACCCATGATGCCCCTGCAGTTGCTGGCTACCAGTCCGGTGAACCTGAACCACCGAGGGCACTACCTGCACTGGGGGGTCATCCAGATCTCGGTGGCGAACCTGGTCGTCATCAGCCTGATGCTGCTGCTCTTCGCGGCGGCGCTGCTCCTGCCCTTCCCGAAGGGCAGGGCGTCGCGATGACCCTCCTCGAGGACCCCACCGGCCCACAGGGTCCTCTCCGCGCGGCGACGTGGACGGGGCGTTTGAGGGATCGCGCGACCAAGAGCTTCCCGCCCGAGCAGCTGCTGCCCGACAGGCAGCCCATCTACGTCGCCTCGTGGATCTACGTGTTCGGGGTCGCGACGATCGCGGCGTTCCTGGTCGTCCTGGCCACGGGAACTCTCCTTGCCGTTCAGGGTCCGCAGTGGTGGCACCGTTCGGGGACGGGGCACTACGTGAACAGCCTGCACCTGTGGAGTGTCGAGCTGTTCATGGCGTTCATGGTCATCCACCTGTGGGGCAAGTTCTGGATGGCCGCCTGGCGCGGCAAGCGCGCCATGACCTGGGTCACCGGCGCTGTGTGCTTCTTCGGGTCGATCGGGACCGCCTTCACCGGGTACTTGGTGCAGTCCAACTTCGACTCCCAGTTCATCAGCACACAGGCCAAGGACGGCCTGAACTCCGTAGGGATCGGATCGCGCTTCAACGTGATGGACTTCGGCCAGATGCTGATGTGGCACATCTTCCTGCTCCCTCTCATCGTCGGGGCAGTGGTCCTCGTGCACGTCCTCCAGGTCCGCCGTCGCGGGGTTGTCCCACCGTTCCTTGTCCACCCCATCGACCTGCCGGCCGCGCCCGACCGAGCTCGGCCGTGACGACCACGGCGCCCGTCGCCAGCTCTCCTGTTGTGAGGGCGGAGCGCGCACCGCAACCCTCCGACGGGTCGTGGCAGGGCAGGAACCGCGAGTACGACCTGCTCAAGGAGTTCGTTGTCGCGCTCGTCGTCGTGGCGCTGCTGGCCGCTGGCTTGGCAGCGCTGTTCTCCTCACCCGACGAGCACCAGGTCACGCTGACCTCGTGGAGCACCGCGGCGCCCACGGACTTCGTCGCCACCGCAGCCACCGAGCTCGACGGAACGAGCGGCACCGCCACTTACGGCGCCCCGTACACCCGCACTCCCGACGCCGCCCAGAAGATCGGACCCGTCTCGCTCCAGCACATCGCGGGAGTCACCCATCCCATCAACACCTCCACCGACTTCATCACCGGCCCCCTCGCCAGCCTTCCCGGCGACCCGACCGTCAGCGCGGCCCTGGCGCAGTGGACGGCGGCCAGCGCCGCCCAGCAGCAAAGCTGGTCCGGCAGCTACGACGCGGCGCTGCAGAAGGCTGCCGGCAATGACCCTGCCAAGGTGGCACCCGGCAGCTACGGACCGGTTCCCACGATGTTGACGGGCCTGCTGCGACTGGCCCAGGCCGGTCGCCTGGACGGTGCCCTGCTGCTGCAAGGCAGCTTCTACCAGACCGACTACACCAAGCCGCTGCTGTTCATCGCCGACGGCAGCTACCTCGCCGACAAGGGCGGCGCGGAGCACCTCGCTGGTGAGCAGTGGGGGATGATGAACGAGACCGGCAGCTATCCCGGCCAGGCCTGGTTGTGGCTCTACACCTTCTGGTACCAGGTCAAGCCCTTCTCCACCTCTGGCAACGCTGACGCGCTCGTGATGGTCGTCATGACCGTCCTCAGCATCGGGCTGATCAGCGTCCCGTTCCTGCCGGGCATCCGGTCCATCCCGAAGTGGATCCCCGTGCACCGGATCATCTGGCGCGACTACTACCGCAACACCGGCAGCAGCACCTCCTGATCGGATCGACAGTCTGCCGCACATTGAGCTGGCGGCTACTTGCGCAGGCGACGTACCGACAGCGGTGCAGCGTGTGGATTTGCTGCCGGGCTTGCCCCCGCCGAGTCCGCGCCGCGTGAGGGAGATGCTGCTGGGGTAATTCTCGTACCGGCCTCGTCAGTGAGGAGCAAGGGTGCGTCTTTGATGGAGCCGATGGCCGCCGGCTTGCCCGTGGCTGCGACGAACCGTCGGCAGGCTTCGACCTTGGGACCCATGGAACCGGCTGGGAACGACATCGTTTCGAGCTCATCGAGATCGGCGTGACGCAGAGCCGTCTGGTGCGTGGTCCCGTACCCGATCATCACAGCGCTGACATCGGTAAGGATGAGGAGCATGTCGGCTCCCAAGCTCATCGCGAGAAGTGCCGACGTGAGGTCCTTGTCGACGACGGCTTCGACACCCCGGAGCTGACCACCGGCCTCCTGGACCACCGGCGCGCCACCGCCTCCTCCGCAGATCAACGTCGTGTGCTGTCCCAGCAGCGCCGCCATGGAGCTGAGCTCGACGATGTCTTGAGGCTCAGGAGAAGGCACGACCCGCCGCCAACCGGGCCCGTCGGCCGCGACGCTCCACCCGCGCGCTGCAGAGAGGTGCACCGCCTCCTCGCGGCTGTAGACCGATCCAACAAACTTGCTCGGGCTGGCGAAGGCCGGATCAAGGGCGTCGACGCGGACCTGCGTGACGATGCTCAGGACAGGCCCCACGGCGCCGGCGTTGTGCAGCGATTGGCTCAGCCAGTAGCCGATCATCCCCTGCGTCTGGGCGCCGAGCGCGTCGAAGGGGTAGGCCCGGCTGATGGAAGGGTCTGCTTCGCTCTCGAGCGCAAGCAGCCCGACTTGCGGCCCGTTGCCATGGCAGATGACGAGCTCGTGTTCGTTCGCCAAGGGGGCCAGCACCTCGGCGGCTGCGCGCACGTGCTTCAGCTGGACGGTGGCATCGGGCCGCTCACCGCGATGCAGCAGCGCGTTGCCACCGAGTGCGACGACCAGTCGCATGTCAGGCACTCCTCGGGTGGTGCCTCGAGGGCCGTGCTGGATATCGGTCAGCGTGCGAGATGAACGAGGCGCTGATGGCGTTGACGGGTAACCCGCACACCACGCTGGCCGACGACCTCATCATCGGCATCGTGCTGGTCATGGGGGTCCGATCGCTCACGAGGTCCGTGTGTTCGCGACCCAGGCGCAACTCTGACTCGAGGAGCTGACGGCGCCAACGGCCACAGGTCCCCGGTTGCTTGGGTACTTGGTCCCTGTCGTCGCGCACGTCCGCCCCCGACCATCGGGAGGCACGTCCCCTTCGGAGAGCTGAGCGACATGACCCGGTCTGCCCATGTGCCTGAGCGACCTCACCGCGCAGGACCCAGCAGACAGGGGTCCGTCTCGTCCTGCAACGAGGAAAGCCTGCGACTGATCGATGCCTACTGGCGAGCAGCGAACTACCTCAGCGTCGGACAGATCTACCTGCTCGACGACCCGCTGCTCAGGGAATCGCTGACAGCGGCAGATATCAAACCTCGGCTTCTCGGGCACTGGGGTACGACACCTGGGCTCAACCTGCTCTACGCCCACATGAACCGTGTGATCAAGGATCGCGACCTCGATGTGCTGTACGTGACCGGCCCAGGGCACGGTGGCCCGGGCCTGGTCGCGAACGCGTACCTCGAGGGGACCTACAGCGAGGTCTACTCGGCCATCACCGAGGACGAGGACGGGATGCGAGCACTGTTTCGGCAGTTCTCCTTCCCGGGCGGCATTCCAAGCCACGTCGCTCCGGAGACACCCGGATCTATCCACGAAGGCGGTGAGCTTGGCTACGCACTGGTCCATGCGTTCGGTGCCGCCTTCGACAACCCCGACCTCGTCGTCCTGTGCGTCATCGGCGATGGCGAGGCCGAGACCGGCCCCCTGGCTGCGAGTTGGCACTCAAACAAGTTCCTCAACCCGGTCACCGACGGCGCCGTGCTCCCGGTGCTGCACCTCAACGGCTACAAGATCGCCTCACCCACGTTCCTCGCGAGGATCCCCGAGGCCGAGCTCGCTGACCTGATGCGCGGCTACGGCTACACGCCCCGGTTCGTCACCGGCGACGAACCGATGGAGGTCCACAGGGCACTGGCCGCGACCCTCGACGAGGTCATGGACCAGATCGCTGCCATCCAGGGCGCGGCCCGCGCCGGTACTGCGACCGAACGACCGCTCTGGCCCATGGTTGTCCTTCGGACCCCCAAGGGATGGACCGGTCCGAAGGTCGTCGACGGCCTGCCCGTCGAGGGCACCTTCCGAGCGCACCAGGTGCCGTTGACGGCGACACGGACGAACCCGCACCACCGCGCCCAGCTCGAGGAGTGGATGCGCAGCTACCGTCCGCAGGACCTCTTCGACGCGACCGGACGGCTGATCCCGGAGCTGCGCGCGTTGGCACCCGAAGGAACGCGCAGGATGAGCGCCAACCCGCATGCCAACGGCGGGCTGCTGCTCCGAGACCTGACGATGCCGGACTTCCGCGATTATGCCGTGCCCATCACCCGGCCAGGCGCAACGACGAGCGAGGCGACCCGCGTCCTCGGCGGACTCCTGCGCGACATCATCGCACTCAACCCAGACCGCTTCCGCCTCATGGGCCCTGATGAGACGGCGTCCAACCGACTGTCCGCCGTGTTCGCGCAGACCGACCGCGCGTGGGACGCGCAGCTCCTCCCGGGCGATGATCACCTCGCCACCGACGGCCGCGTGATGGAGGTGCTGTCCGAGCACCTCTGCCAGGGCTGGCTCGAGGGCTATCTGCTGACCGGACGACACGGCATGTTCAACTGCTACGAGGCGTTCATCCACATCGTCGACTCGATGGTGAACCAGCATGCCAAGTGGCTCAAGACGACACGGCACATCCCCTGGCGCGCGCCGATCGCATCGCTGAACTACCTGCTGACCTCGCACGTCTGGCGTCAGGACAACAACGGCCTGTCCCATCAGGACCCTGGCTTCCTCGACCACGTCATCAACAAGCAGTCCGAGGTCGTCCGCGTCTACCTCCCTCCCGACGCCAACACCCTGCTCGCCGTCGCCGACCACTGCCTACGCAGCAGGCACTACATCAACGTCATCGTGGCCGGCAAGCAACCGGCATTGACCTACCTCAGCATGGACGAGGCAATCGCCCACTGCACCCGCGGGGTCGGGATCTGGCCCTGGGCGGGCACCACCGATGGCGAGCCCGATGTCGTCCTCGCCTGCGCAGGCGACGTACCGACACTCGAGACGCTGGCCGCCGCCGAGCTCCTGCGCACGCACCTGCCAGATCTGAAGGTCCGCGTCATCAACGTCGTCGACCTGATGCGGCTCGAACCCGACACCGAGCACCCCCACGGCCTCTCCGACCGTGATTTCGACGCGTTGTTCACGACCGACAAGCCCGTGGTGTTCGCTTTCCACGGCTACCCGACCCTCATCCACAGGCTGACCTACCGGCGCAACAACCACCGGAACCTGCACGTGCGCGGCTACCGCGAGGAAGGCACCACGACGACGCCCTTCGACATGGTCATGATGAACGAGCTCGACCGCTTCCACCTCGTCATGGACGTCATCGACCGGGTGCCAAGCCTCGGCAGCCGTGCCGCCGTCCTGCGCCAGCAGATGTCGGACTCCCGGCTAGCCGCGCGGCGCTACACCCGGGAGCACGGAGAGGACGACCCGATGATCTCCGCCTGGACCTGGTCGGGACAGCTCGAGAAGGTTGGGCTCCCCTAACCGAAACACCCGCTGCACCGCCGACGCCGCCACACACATGCCTCCCTCGACAGGCCGTCGGCAAGAGGTGCCGGACGACGACGGGACGTTGGTCCCTGGTGGAGCCTCGCGGGTGCGCGGAGGGTGAAGACATGACTCAGACGGTGCACCGAAGCGACACTGACCTCCGCATCGCGGTTACCGAGGAGACGTGAGCACCGCTGCGCGAGGCCGGGGCTGGGGCGCCACGAGGCTGGAGGCCGATCTGACCCTGCTTGGCGATCACCTGGTTCCGAATGCCGACTTCGGCGTGACCCGCGCCATCACCGTGCGCACCGGCGCCGACCACGTTTGGCCGTGGATCGCCCAGCTCGGCCAACAGGGCGGCGGCTTCTACAGCTACGACGCGCTCGAGAATGTGATGGGGTGCCGCATCCACAGCGCTGACCGGATCCACCCCGAGTGGCAGGATCCAGCTGTCGGCGACCAGGTTCGCCTCTACCCCGAGGGCGGCCTGGCCATCGCCGAGCTGGAGCAAGGAAGGGCGATGGTCCTCCACGGAGGGCTGATCCTCGGGCGGCGACCACCCCCGTTCGACTTCAGCTGGACCTTCGCCCTGCTCGACGGCCCCGCCGGGACTTGCCGGTTGCTGGTACGTGAGCGGTACTCCTACAAGCGGCGCTGGGTAACGCTCCTCGTACGTCCCACCGCGCTGATCAGCATGGTCATGACCCGCCAAATGTTGCTGGGCATCAAATCCCGCGCCGAAGGGCCACCCGCTGGTGCCCAGGTGCTACCGCGTGCAGGCACGGTCGCCCGAACAGTGAAGCCCTGACCCAGAGCTCCGTGGCGTCGACGTCTGGGACACGCTCGACCTCTGAGCCTCATCCAACCAACTGGAGTCCCCGTGAGCACCGACTCGATCAGTGACCTCGCCGAACCGGTCAGAGACGCAGACCGCCTGGCTCGCCTGACGTGGTACGCCGCCATGGCACGCTGGGCTCCCTCCAAGCACAACAGCCAGCCCTGGTGCTTCGTGATCCGCGACGGCGGAATCGAGTTCTCAACCGACTCGCGGCACGCGCTGCCGGCGACCGACCCCCTCGGGCGCGAAAGGATCCTCGCCCTCGGTGCCGCGGTGCACGTCGCCACCGTGGCCATGAGATCTCGCGGGTGGAAACCCACGCTGCTCACGCTGCCGAACGGCAGCGTGCGTCTCGCCGAGGGTGCATCACGGGAGGTCGGCGACGACGAACGTTCGTTGCGCCGGGAGATCACTCGACGACGGACCGACCGAGGCCCGCTTGATGCCGCACGTCTGCCTGCCGCGGTGCCGTTCCTCCTGCAGTCCGCCGCCAAGGAGTGTGGCGTCACCCTGCGGTTGGTCACCTCTGCGGGGGATCGCAAGAGCCTGGCAGCATTGGTCGAGCGGGCAGATCGGATCCTCGTTCGACGTGGCACCGTCGACGATGAGCTCCAGCCCTGGCTCCGCGAGCCCGGGGATCCGCGCGCCGACGGCGTGCCGTCGTCACACACCCGCGGCCCAGCGGCGTCGTACCGCGCGGTGTTCGTCCAGCGCGACTTCTCGACGGGTACGTCACGACCGTCGCAGGACCGGCCCGAGCCAGACGACCCGCTCGTCGGTGTGCTGTGCACCTCCGGCGACACGACCAGTGACTGGCTCGCGGCCGGACGGGGCCTCGCGGCGGTCTTGCTCCGCGCCAGCGTGAACGGGGCGAATGCGTCGTACCTCAACCAGCCGGTCGAGCTCCCGGCCCTGCGGGCAGAGCTTCAGAGCGACCTCCTGCTGCCGGGGCCGGCTCAGCTCGTGCTCCGCATCGGCATGGGAGGAACCGTGGACGCGCCGCCGCGTCGCGCCCTGGTGGACGTGCTGACGTACGGCTCAGACGCGGCACCTGCACCCGATTAGGGACCTCTGGCGCCGAGGTCAGAGGCATGGTGCCCTGCCTCAACGCGTGAGTCGGCTCGACGCTAGGAGCTACCCCACCACCAGGAGCAGATCATGCGAAACATCATCGTCGGCGTCGACGGCTCGACAGCTTCGGAGCGCGCCTTGGACCGTGCCTTCCTGGAGGCCGGGAAGACCGGCCAGGCGGTGCACGTCGTCTCTGCCTGGACAAACCCTGCGCTCGGCATGGGCCTGGCCTACGGAGCACCCATGCCCTCGAACGCGGAGCGGCAGACGGCGTCGCAGGACCTGCTGGAGGAGCACATCGCGAAGGCCCACAGTCGACGGGATGCTTCGACTCTGATCGAGGTCACTTCCGAGGTGATCGAGGGGGATCCGGCTCGCACCCTGACAAGGCTGAGCCGGCAGGCGGGCACGGTCATCATCGGTGCCGACGGCCACGGGCAGCTCACGAGCGGGCTGCTCGGATCCGTGACGACATACGTGATCCATCACTCGGCTTGCCCGGTGATCGTGGTGCCCCGCGACGCTCCTGTCGGTGAGCCGACCCGTATCGTCGTCGCGCTCGACGGATCGGACAGCTCGCGCATCGCGTTTCAGTGGGCGCTGCGTGAAGCGACGATCTGGGAACGGCCACTGATCGCCGTGCACGCCTGGCGCATCCACACCCCGCGGGTACCGCTCCCTTATGCGAGCCTGCCTACCGGGTCGTCCTACGAGCAGGACGCGCGGGACTGGCTCGACGACGAGGTCGCCGAGTGCCTCGCCGCGGACCGGACCGCGGTGGTGCGAGCGATCCACTATGGGGACCCGGCTGGCGTGCTGTTGGATGCCACAGGACCAGACGACCTGCTCGTGCTCGGCTCCCGCGGTCGCGGAGGGTTCGCCAGTCTCGTGCTCGGCTCGGTCGCCACCCAGTGCGCCACCCACGCCCGGGGGTCGGTCGTGATCGTGAAGGACATCCCGAGCTCATGACATCGCCGGCAACGGATCTCAGTCAGGGGCTGGATCTGGACGTCCTCCTGCGGGACGGGTCCATCGCCCAGATCCGGCTGGTGACCGGTGCGGACGAAGCTGCCTTGACCGCACTGAACGCACGGGTCTCGGTCCGGACCCGCCAGCTGCGCTACTTCAGCACGAGCGACCGGCCAGGTGCGTGGTACGTGGACCAGGTACTCAGAAGCGCGCCGTCCGGCGCCGCTCTTGTCGCCGTCGTCGACCAGGTCGTCGTCGCTTTGGCGAGCTTCGCCAGGCTCGAACGCGATCCGGAGACCGCCGACTGCGCCCTCCTCGTCGATGACGAGCACCAGGTCCACGGGCTCGGCGCACTGCTCCTCGAGCACCTCGCGGCGCTGGCGCGTCATCACGGGATCTGCGCCTTCACCGCGGACGTGCTGCAGGAGAACACCCGGATGCGCACCCTGCTGTCTCGCAGCGGCTTCGAGGTCACGAGCACCACCGAGCATGGCGTCGCAGAGCTGCGCATCGAGCTCGCCGAGGTCCCGGACCTCTGGGAGTCCATCTTGCGCCGAGAGGCGGAAGCCGAATGGGCCTCCCTAGCCCCGCTCCTGGCACCTCAGAGCGTCGCCCTCGTCGGCAGCACCCGTGAGGGGAGCGTCGCGAGCCAGGTCTTCGCCAGCCTGACCTCGGGCGGCTACACGGGCAGGCTGGAGCGCCTCAACCGCACTGCCAGCCTCACGGCCTTGAACGAGGCGCCCGACCTCGTCGTCGTTGCGGTGCCAGCCGCCAAGGTCCTCGAGGTAGCGCGAGATGCCGCCGCCCGCGGCGCCAAGGGCCTCGCCGTCCTGAGCGCGGGCTTCGCGGAGACAGGCAGCGCAGGTCGATCGCAGCAGGCGGAGCTCCTCAGGATCTGTCGCGAGTCCGGAATGCGTCTCGTCGGACCGAACTGCCTCGGCATCGTCAACACCGATCCCTCCGTGCGACTCAACGCCACCTTCTGCGACGCCCAGCCGAGGGCAGGCTCGACCGCGCTCGTGTCCCAGTCAGGCGCGGTCGGCATCGCGGCACTGCGGCACGCCGAGCGCCGAGGCGCGGGCTTGTCGCTGTTCGTCTCGACAGGCAACAAAGCTGACGTCTCCGGCAACGACCTGCTGGCCTATCTTCAGCACGATCCGCGGACCAGCGTCATCGCCCTCTATCTGGAGTCGTTCGGCAACGCTCGCAAGTTCGCCAGGCTGGCGCGGACAGTGGGTCGCACCAAGCCGATCGTCGTTGTCAAGGCGGGGAGGTCGCCCGCGGGGGCCAGAGCCGGGATGTCCCACACTGCGGCGGCAGCCACTCCCGACGTAGCGATCGACGCGCTCCTTCTGGAAGCCGGCGTCCTCAGGGCGGACGACCTCGACGAGCTGTTCGACATCGTGACCGTCCTGTCCCACGGTCGGCTACCTCGGGGGCGACGCGTCGCCGTGATCGGCAACTCCGGCGGCCCAGGTGTGCTGGCTGCAGACGCGTGCGAAAGAGCCGGGCTCCTCGTCGCCGATCTTGCGCCGCCAACCTCCGCAGCGCTCGCGCACCTCGTGCCCGACGGGGCATCCGTGAGCAACCCTGTTGACCTCCTTGCCACCGTCGCTTCGCCCGTCTTCGGGGAGGCCCTGCGCCTGGTGATGAAGGACCCCGGTGTCGACGCTGTTGTCGCCATCTACACGCCCCTGGTGCGGGGCGCGGAGGACGACTACGCGCAGGAGCTCGTGCAAGCGCAGGACGAGCTTCCCGACGTCCCCGTCATTGCTGCTTTCCCTGGTGTCGCCTGGGCTCCAACGGGACTGGATCGGAACGGACGCGCTGGGGTGCCGTTCTTCGAGTTCCCGGAGAGAGCCGTTCGAGCGCTCGGTCGCACGGCGAGCTACGCGCTGCAGCGAACCGCCCTGCCGGTCCCCGAGCAGACGCGCTCCACGTTCAAAGCGAGCCAACGTGCCAGGGTGATCCTGCAGCACCACGACGACACCAGTCCCTGGCTCGCTGCGACGGAGGCCACCGAGCTTCTGGCTGCCTATGGGATCGCCTGCGCGGCGCTCGTACCGGTGATCGGTGCCGAGCAGGCAGCTGCCGTGGCAGACCAGATCGGCTTTCCAGTCGCCTTGAAAGCCTCCGGCCCGACGATCGTGCACAAGGCCGACATCGGCGGCGTCAGGCTGGACCTGCGCACCGGCGAGCAGGTCCATCGGGCTTATCTCGAGTTGCAGAGCGGCATCGGCGCCCAGATGACCGGGGCAGCCGTGCAGCGGATGCAGAGTCGTACCGGAGCGCTCGAGCTCATCGCCGGGATCACCGTTGATCCGAGCGTCGGTCCGTTGCTGATGGTGGGCGCAGGGGGCACGTTGACCGACCTCCTGGCGGATCGGGTGGTGCGCGTGCCTCCCACCAGCAGAGGGGCGGCCGTCGAACAGCTGTCCGCGTTGCGTTGCAGCCGGCTGTTCGGTGGATACCGTGGACTCCCTGCCTTGGACCTCGACGCAGCCACCGACGTGCTGCTCGCGTTGAGCGCCCTGGCCCGGGACCTGCCCGAGGTGCAAGAGCTCGACATCAACCCCCTGCTCGTGAGCGGTCAGGGCGCCATCGGCGTCGACGTGCGCATCAGGATCGGTCAGCCCGCCTATCACCGAGAAGAGCCGGCGCGCGCCCTCAAGCGCTGACGCTCAGAGATGACCGCATGAGCGTCGCGACGGGACGTTGTGCTCTGGCCGGAGACGCGCTCACCAGACACCGTTGAACCATGACCTCGACCCTTCAAGAGCATCGCGGTCACGGAGGCAGGACGGGGTCAATTCGCAGAACCTCCACCGTGGCGCTGGGAGCCTGCGCGCTGCTCTTCTCGGTCGTCTACTTTGCCTCGGACGTCGTCGAGCTCCTTCAGAATGGCTTCTCGACGGGACAGCTGTGGCTCACTCTCGTCGCGGAGGCTGCTGTCCCCGCGCTCGTCGTAGGGGTCGCGGTCGTGCAGCGTCCCGCTCTCGGACGGTTGGGTGAACTCAGCGCTGGGGTGTACGCCGCCAGCTACATCGCTTTCACGGGAACTGTGGTCTATGCGCTGATGGAGCGCACCCCGGACTACGGCGCTCTCAGCCACGATCTCGGGCCTCTGATGGTGCTACCCGGTGCTGGCATGGTGATCGCCGGAGTCGGCTTCGGCGTGGCCACCTGGCGCGCGCAGGTGCTGCCCCGCTGGACCGCCATCGCGCTGGGCACCGGCGTCGTGCTCGTCGCTGTCTGTCAGGACCTCCCTGCGGGTCTCCTGCTGGCAGCGGCCACGGTCCGTGATCTCGGCTTCGCGGGAATGGGCGCAGCGCTGCTGGCATCGGACCGGGCACGGTGCAGTCCATGACCGCCGAGGCGGCATCGGCCACATCCGATCTGCGGCAGGACGGTGGCAGCGGCGGAATCCTGGCTGCTGCAAGCCGTTCTTCTGGCGACGCACTCAACGCCTTGGGCGTGCCTGCGGACGTCGGTCTGTCAGCGGAGGAGGTGGTTCGGCGGCAGCTGCGGTGGGGGCCGAACGCCGTTTCCTCGCACAAAGCCCGGTTGCTGCAGGTCCTGCTCCGGCAGGTGCGATCACCCCTACTGGCCCTTCTCCTCGTTGCCGCCACGGCCTCCTTCCTCGTGGGAGAACGAAGCAGCGCCGTGACCATCGCAGCCATCGTGGCCCTGTCGGTCGGGCTGGGGTTCGTGAACGAGGCCCGCGCGGAGAAGGCCGCCGAAGCGCTGCACTCGCAGATCCACCACAAGACTGTCGTAGTGCGCGCCGGGACCGCGGCGTCCGTGGATGTCACCGAGATCGTTCCCGGTGACATCGTGCAGCTCCGGCTCGGTGACGTCGTCCCGGCCGACCTGCGGCTGATCGAGGTCGCAGGACTGGAGTGCGTGGAAGCGGTGCTGACCGGCGAGTCGCTGCCAGTGGAGAAGAGCACGGAGGAGGTGCCGCGCGGAACGCCGCTGGCGGAGCTGTCGAGCTGTGCCCTGATGGGGACTCTCGTCCACGCGGGTCAGGCGACGGGCGTGGTGGTCACCACCGGTCTGCGGACCGAGTTCGGCACTATCGCCGCCGGGCTCGCGACCAGCCCGCTGGAGACGGAGTTCCAGGTCGGCCTGCGTCAGTTCTCGCTCCTGCTCGTCTACGTCGCCGGCGGCCTGACGACGGCGATCTTCGTCATCAACGTCGCCTTGAACAAGCCAATTCTGGACGCGTTGCTGTTCTCCCTCGCCATCGCGGTCGGCATCACCCCCCAACTGCTCCCGGCTGTGGTCTCGACCAGCTTGGCTGCCGGTTCGCGCCGGATGAGCCGCAAGAAGGTCCTCGTCAAGCGGCTGGTCTGCATCGAGGACCTCGGGGACATCGAGGTGCTGTTCACGGACAAGACCGGCACCCTTACCGAGGGCACCACCGCGTACTCCCACGCCGTAGCTGTCGGTCCTGCCACGGCAGAAGAGGTCCTGCGTCACGGGTTGCTGTGCACCGAGAGCGCGTCCCCCGTCGTGGGCGGTGACGCGCTGGACCTTGCGCTGTGGACAGCCCCCGATGCAGCGTCCGCGCGCAGCCCGCTCGCTGCGCACACCCGGCTGGCTGCGCTGCCGTTCGACCACGACCGTCGCATGGTCACCGTGCTCGTCGAGAACGCGATCGGGCAGCGACAACTGATCACCAAGGGAGCACCGGAGAGCGTCGTGTCGCGCTGCTTGCCGGTGTCGGCTGCCGCCAGCTCGGCCCTGGCGGCGGAGTTCGCTGCGGGCAATCGTGTTGTCGCTGTTGCTACGCGAACCACAACCTCCCTCGCGCCACCTACGCCTGCTGACGAGACTGGCCTCACCCTCCTTGGGTTCCTCGTGTTCCTCGACCCTGCCAAGGCTGATGCGGCGCGGGCCCTGTCGCGGCTGGCCGGCTTGGGCATCGCCGTGAAGGTCGTCACCGGTGACAACGCCGCCGTCGCGGTCAAGGTGTGCAACGACCTGGGTCTTCGAGGCGACCAGGCCCTCGCCGGCGCCGACATCGCTGGGATGAACGACGCCGAGCTGGCAGAGGCCATCATGACCACCACGGTGTTTGCCCGCGTCAGCCCGCAGGACAAGGCCAGGATCGTCAAGGTGCAACGCCTCAGCGGCGCGGGCGTCGCGTTCCTCGGAGACGGCGTGAACGACGCACTCGCCCTGCACGCCGCCGACGTCGGCATCTCCGTCGACTCGGCCACCGATGTCGCGAAGGACGCGGCGGACGTCATCCTCCTGGAGAAGGACCTGGATGTTCTCGCCGATGGCGTCGTCGAAGGAAGACGGATCTTCGCCAACACCATCAAGTACGTCCTGATGGGAACGTCCAGCAACTTCGGGAACATGTTCTCCGCAGCAGGAGCGTCGCTCTTCCTGTCGTTCCTGCCGATGCTGCCCTCGCAGATCCTGCTCAACAACATGCTGTACGACACCAGTCAGCTCGCCATCCCCACCGACAACGTCGACGAGGAGCAGCTCCGCCGACCCTCGCACTGGGACCTCGCGTTCATCCGGCGGTTCATGTTCTTCTTCGGCCCACTGAGCTCTGTCTTCGACTTCGTGACGTTCGGCGTCATGGTCTGGGTCTTCCACTCCGGACCGGCTCAGTTCCGCTCCGGCTGGTTCGTCGAGTCCCTCGCCACACAGACCCTCGTCATCTTAGCGATCCGGACGCGCAGAGTGCCCTTCTTCCGCAGCCACCCCAGCCTGCCGATCGTCGTCAGCGCTCTGGGCGTCGTCACGATCGGCGCCGTTCTGCCGTCCACTCCCTTCGCCCACACCTTGGGCTTCCAACCCCTGCCCGCTGCATTCTTCGCCGCCCTCGCCGGCATGGTGCTCGCATACCTGGTGCTGATCGAGGCGGGGAAGCGCTACTTCTACCGAGCCACCCAAGGCACACCCCGTGCGTCCGCTCCGCGCGATCACAAGCACCGGCTCCTGCGTCGTCGGGCCGCGTACTTCAGCACGGGTGGGCACCCCTCCCCCAAGCGCGACTCGTCTCTCCCACTCGGCGACATCTCCGAACTGCGCCGCCCAGCGACCGTTCCGGCATCGAGCTAGCCAGTCCTCCCGACCCCAGTCGTGTCGCGTGTCATCCGGAATGGATGGGTGCTGCGTCCGGTTCGCTTCCGCCTCATGACTGAAGCCCGGCAGGGAAGTCCTCAGCCGCGTCGAACTCATCGCGTCGACAGGGCAATCGGGTCCGGACAACCTCGGCAGAAGGACATCTTCATGGGTCGTACCGTCGTCTCCGCGGCCCTGTTGAGCCTGGCCGCTTCTGCCGACCCTGCCGAGACCGTCACGATCGGCGGGGACAAGCGCGGCGGGTGGCCCAGCTGGTGCTCATGACCGGCATGGCCCTGGCCGCGCTGCTGTCCCCTGCGATGCGGCGGCGAACGGCACCAGCTGCAGACGGTGACCCAGTCTGGGAACGGTTGGGTTGAGGTGACGATCCGAGCCGGGTCCCCGACGGATGCGGACGACAAGTTCGTCGCGTTTGTCAGGACACATGGTCGTGCGCTCGCCAGGACCGCGACCCTCATCACCGGCGACCCGGTCGCAGGTGAGGATCTGCTGCAGACGGCCCTGGCTCAGACCTATGCGCGCTGGCGCCGGTGTCGCGACATCGACGACCTCGAGCAGTACGTCCGCGTCGTGCTGGTTCGAGCCCACATCAGCTGGCGTCGGCGCATGTCCAGCGGCGAGGTAACCCACGACGTTGACCCCGAGGAGCATCTGGGTCCAGACATCGCCGACCGCCTGGTTGACCGAGGCGTCCTGCTGCAGGCACTCCGTCGGCTGCCGCCCAAGCAGCGCGCCGCGCTGGTCCTGCGGTACTTCGACGACCTGTCCGAGGCCGCTACGGCAGCGGCACTGGGCTGCTCGCAGGGGTCGGTCAAGCAGCACACCTCCCGCGGTCTGGCCCGGCTACGAACGCTCATCGGGTCCGAGCTGGTTGTGATCTCGTGACCTGGCCGGGAGCGCGAGACCTCTTCGCCCAAGCGGGCGAGCCCCTCGTCGACGATGAGGTCCGGGCGCTGTCCGCCCTGTATCGCGGCCGGCAGCTCGTGCGAGCCCGGCGGCTGCGTCGGGTGGCGGGGGGCGTCAGCTCTGCAGCACTCGTCCCGGTGATCGGCGGCCTGCTCCTCCTCACACCTTCATCGTCGACCACCGTCGACCTCGTCCTCGGATGTGCGGTCGGCGTCGGCGACTCCGGCAACGGCACGGTCCCGGGAGGCTTGGATGGGGTCACCTTGACCGTGGAGAACCCCACCGCGACGGTGGCCCTGGTGTCGGCGAACGGCGTCTCGGCACTCGCCATGCCAGGTCGCACACAGGTGACGCTGCCGCTTGCTTCCGGCGCTGAAGTGCGGTGTGGCCGCGGCGATCCCCTGCGTCTCAGCGTCCGCGCGCAGCCTCGCGCAAGCGAGTGCACGTCCGTTGAGACAGGACCCCTCGCCGACGTGTACGTCGGCGGCGTCGGCGACCTGACCAGGGCGCAGATCGGTGGTCTGCCGAACGGATCGATCTTCGACGAAGGACCGTCGGCGGGTGCTCGCCGCAGCGTCCAGGTCCATTCTGAGGGCCGTGTCGTCGCGGGAGCCGTGTGGCACGCGCTCCCCGTCCCCGGCACCTGGCAACTCGAGTCGGTCACCAGATGCACCCTTTGACCGCTGGAGCTGCACGACTCTCGGGGTGCTGAGCTTGCTCGATGGCGTCAGTCTCGGTCCCAGGCCATCCCCTTGGCGGAGAACGGGCGGCGCATCATGCTGTCGCTATGACGTCGGTCTTCGAAGCGGCTGGTGGCGAGGCGGGCTTGCTCCGTCTGGCCGCCACCTGGCACCAGCACGTGCTGGCGGACGAGGTGGTGAGCCACGCGTTCAGTCACGGTTTCCACCCTGAACACACCGAGAGACTTGCCGCCTATTGGGGCGAGGCCCTCGGCGGGCCTGTGAGCTTCACTGGTGCGTTCGGCGACGAGAGCTCAGTGGTGCGAATGCACAGCGGCAAGGGGCCCCACGACGAGATGGATCAACGAGCGATCGCCTGCTTCGATCAGGCCCTCGACGAGGTCGGTCTTCGCGCAGAACCCGTGGGCGGCGTGCTCCATGACTACTTCGTCTGGGCAACCACGACCACCATGACCCGCTATCACCGCAGCGCGGACGACGTGCCCGACAACCTGCGCCTTCCGCGCTGGTCCTGGGACGGCCTCGTCGTCGAGTCGCCATGATCTCGCGTGGTCAGCGCGCCACGCGGTAGTGGAGAGAGACGACGCCTGACCTGAAGGTGCGGCTGTCGACGAGTTCGAGATCCGCATGGCGCTCCCGATGCGGGAAGAACGGCGTGCCGCCGCCTACCAGCACCGGGTGGACTCGCAACCGATACTCGTCGACAAGACCCAGGTCGGCGGCCTCAGCAGCGAGCGTGGCGCCGCCGATGGCGATGTCGCCCGGCCCCGGCTCGGCTCGCCACCTCTCGACTTCCGCGACCAGACCGCCGGTGGCCAGCCGATTGCTGCCCTCGACAGAGGCCAGCGTCGTGGAGAACACCACCTTCGGCAGCGACGTCCAAAGCGCGGCAAACTCCCGCATCGGCTCGCTCAGCGAGGGGTCCTGGTCGGCGGTCTCCCAGTACGACATCGTCTCGTACAGCCGCCGCCCGAGCAGGTGAACCCCGAGCTGTCGGACCTCATCGGTGGCGAAGCGAAACAGCTCCTCGTCAGGCGCGGTCCAGTCGAAGCGACCGTCCGGCCCGACGATGTAGCCGTCGAGCGAGACTCCCATCGAGCAGGTCAACCTGCGCACCGCCCGTCCTCCTGTCGGCTCGACCTCGTCTCCTGCTGCGTCTCCGGTGATGCCTAGTCGATCAGAAGCAGACTGGCGGCACCGTCGAAGTCGGCGTTAGGCGCGATCTCTGCGCCCGTCACGGTGAACGGATGCGTCTGCTTCGCCTCGGCGCAAATGGCGGGTTGGACCTCCCGCAAGTCATAAGGGCAGACGATGGTCGCAGCCATGTCCGCGAAGGCGATGCTCAGGAGCGCCTCATAGCGAGTCCAGGCCCGCACCTCGGCGGCAGTGCGCTCGGACCAGATGGGTTCGCCGAGGATCCGGACCCAGTGGCGGCCCTCGTCGATTTGGTTGCTCACGAACTGCCGGTAGCCGGCGAGCGCCGCCGGCGGCGAGCGGTACCACGTGTTCGCCTTCGCGCAGGTGACGGTCGACATGTCTGTGGCGCCGCGCAGCAGGCGCAGGTTGCGGCTGCTGGTGACCGCCAGGACGGGCTCGTCAGCAGCAACGCCCGCCTCGACGAAAGGGACTGCCGCAGCCAGGAACTCCTCGTCAGACGCGTACGGCAGGGCCTGATGGTCGAGGAAGGGGTGCGGGTTCTCCCCGCGACCCAACAAGTAGTCGAGGGGGACTTCCAGCGCGTCGGCGAGCGCAATGACGGTGCTGATCTTGTTGTTGGTGCGTCTCCCGCTCTCGACCTGGACGACGGCCCCGTAGCTCATTCCGGCCGCGCGCGCGAGCTCCTCCCGGGACAGGCCGCGGCGGCGGCGGGCCGCCCGGAGCCGCTGCGCCAGCGTCACTTGCGTCTGCTCTGCCATGTCGATTCCCAGGCTACGTCTGAATGCGCCAGCACGGGCTCGTTGCCGCACGGCTCTCGCCATACTCTGTCAGGCGACGTATGTCACGTGACATAGGTCATGCTACCATCGAGGCCTCGACGGAGGTTCGGTAATGGGTGATATGTCCTCAACGCCAGGCGATCCCGACATGGCCTCGGGTGCTCAAGAAGCACTGACGGAGAGTCAGACGCGTGCGATCTTGGAGCGCGCCAGTGACCTGTCGGCGTTGCTCGATGCCGAGGGCCGCGTGCTCTGGGTGAGCCCAGCGCTCCCCGCGCTCTGGGGCTACACCCGGGAGAGCGTGCTGGGTGCTCCGATGTGGGGGTGGATCCATCCCGACGACCTGGCCGACACCCAGTCGTTGTACCGCCGGGTGGCCGAGGTGCCTGGAGCGCACGATCGGATCGACATTCGGCTCCGCGACGGCGGTGGTGACTGGCGGTGGACGGAGCAGCGGTTCACCAACCTGCTGCACGACGAGTCGGTCGCGGCGATGGTCGCGACCACCACGGACGTCACCGCGCGGCGGGTCGCCGAGATCGAGCTCACCCGGCAGGACGCGTTCTTCAAGGCGGTCTTCGCCGGCGCGACCGACGTGGCGCACGTCTGCGACGCGGACACGACGTTTCGATGGGTCAGCCCGTCGGTCCAGTCGGTCTGCGGCTACGAGCCAGCAGCCCTGCTCGGCACCAAGCGAGCCGACCTGGTGCACCCGGCCGAGCGGGCACAGTTCGACGCAGTCATCGCCTCGGTCCGGTCACGACCCGGCTCGTCCGAGCGGGTCGAGACAAGGGTGCGGCATGCCGACGGCTCGTGGGGCTGGTCCGAGCAGCGCATCACGAACCTGCTCGACGATCCCGTCGTGCGGGGTCTCGTGTTCAACAACGTCGACATCACCCTGCGCAAGTCAGCACACGAGGAGCTGCAGTCACGGGAGCAGTTCCTTCGCGTCGTGCTGGAGACGGCGCACGAAGGCGTCTGGGTGCTCGACGCGGACGGCCGGACGGTGTACGCGAACCGGCGGATGGCGGAGCTGCTCGGGGTGCCCGTCGACATGCTCGTGGCGCATCCCCTGGAGGATCTCGTCGATCCGGCGCTCGCCGCGGAGATCCGCGAGCGGCTGCTGAGGCGGGCGCACGGTGTCGCCGAGAACTACGAGCTGCGCGTCAGGCCGCACGGCACCTCCGAGTCCTGGGTGGCGATCTCCGCCGCGCCGCTGCCGGCCGGATTCACCAAGACCGTGCCGGCCGGCGGGACCGTCGCGCTTGTCGCCGACATCACCGACCGGAAGGCGCACGAAGAGTCGCTGCGCCAGCATGCGCTCTATGACCACGGCACCGGCCTGCCTAACCGGGTGCTGCTGGCGGAGCGTCAGCGCGCGCTCGAAGAACGACATGCCAGGGACGGCGACGACTTCAGCTATCTGCTCTGCGACGTCGATGGTCTTCGCGATGTGAACAACGCCTTCGGCAGCGCCGAAGGTGACCGTCTGTTGCGCGAGATCGGCCAGCGCCTCGTCGATGCCTCGCGAGCCGATGACTGTGTGGCCAGATCGACGGGCGACAGGTTCGTCGTGCTGTGTCCGGGAGCCGAGACGTTCCAAGGCCGCCGACTCGCCGAAGACCTGATCGCAGCGGTCCACGGGCCCGTCCAGGTGGGCGGCTCGACCATCTGGCCGAGCGTCAGCATCGGGGTGGCCAGCACGGCAGACGTCCAGCCCGATGTGCTCGCCAGCGCGGCTGACTCGGCCCTCTATCGCGCCAAGCGGCACGGCCGTGGATCTGTTGGCGTCTATGACGCCGCTGCCCCCCGCGACCACCGGTCCAGCCTCGAGATGCTTGCTGACCTTCGCGAGGCGACGAGCACCGGAGCACTCCGACTGCACTACCAGCCCGTCGTGCATACGCCCAACAACCGCGTCATCGGCGCGGAAGCACTCATGAGATGGAAACGGCCTGGCCACGGCGACGTGCCGCCGTCGGTGTTCATCCCGCTCGCCGAGGAGGCCGGACTGATCAAGGAGCTCGGCGCGTGGTCGCTGCGGCAAGCCTGTCGTGATGCCGCCAGCTGGCCCGGGCAGCAGCACGTCGCTGTCAACCTGTCAGCACGCCAGCTTCTGGACGAGTCGATCCTCCCAACCGTGGTCTCGGCACTGGACGATTCTGGACTGGCCGCTGAACGCCTGTGGATCGAGGTGACCGAGACCGCGGTGCTCGCCGACCTGCCGGCGGCTGCCGGACGACTCAACGCGATTGCCGATCTCGGTGTCTCCGTCTCCCTCGACGACTTCGGCACGGGCTACTCATCGATGATGTACCTACGCGATCTGCCGGTCCACGCGATCAAGATCGACAGGTCCTTCGTGGCCGGCGTGAGCCGCAACCGGGACGACGAGGTGATCGTCAGCACGTTGGTCAGCCTGGCAACGACGCTCGGGCTCCGAGCCATTGCCGAAGGCATCGAGAACATCGACCAGCTGCACGTCCTGCGGCGGATGGGATGCGAGTACGCCCAGGGCTACCTGTGGAGCCAGGCGGTGCCGACGTCCCGCTTTGTCGCTGTGGTCGCAGAGATCGAAAGTCACCCCTCCGCCGACTGGCCACCCCGAAAGAAGCCGTCGCGCCATGTCGACGAGGTAGTGAGGGCGCGGGTCATGTCCATGCATCGCCAAGGGGCCTCGGCCGCCAGCATCGCCTCGGCCCTCAATGCCGACGCGCTGACCTCGCCCAGCGGCAAGAGGTGGCATCGGGTCACGGTGGCGCAGCTCGTCCACGACGACGAGCTGTCTGCCGGTGACTGAAGGAGAACCCGGAAGGACGGACCGGCCACAGCCTGCTCAGATTGACTATTTCTCGTCACTCGCCGAGCGCAGGGCCGGATCCTGTCGCCCGGCACGGCCAGGTCAGGCGTCGAAGCGGTAGCCGAGGCCGCTCGCCGTGATGAGGTAGCGCGGGTGGCGGGGGTCTGGTTCGAGCTTGCGGCGCAGTGCGGCGATGTAGACCCGTAGGTAGTTGGCCTGGTCGACGTAGGCAGGTCCCCAGACCTGTTCCAGCAACCGGCGGTGCTCGACGGTGCGGTTCGCGTGCCGCGCGAGCAGCTCGAGCAGGTGCCACTCGGTGGCGGTCAACCGGACTTCGACGCCGTCCCGCTCGACGCGCTTCGCGGCCAGGTCGACGGTGAAGTCGGGCGTGACGACCACGGGTTGGCCCTGCTCCCCCGCGGCCCGTCGAAGCGCTGCGCGCATCCGGGCCAGCAGCTCATCCATGCCGAACGGCTTGACGACATAGTCGTCCGCACCGGCGTCGAGGGCCGCAACCTTCGCTGCCTGTCCGTCGCGGGCCGAGAGCACGAGGATCGGCACCTGGGTCCAGCCGCGCAACCCGGCGATCACGTCGGTGCCGTCCATGTCGGGCAGTCCGAGGTCCAGCACGACCAGGTCGGGTGGCTGCTTGGCCGCCAGCAGCAGGCCGGCAGCGCCGGTGAGCGCGGCCTGCACGTCGTACGACCGGGCCTTGAGGTTGATGGACAGTGCCCGGAGCAGTGTCGCGTCGTCATCGACGAGCAGCACCCGGGTCACGAGGTGTCCTGGACGGACGGCAGCAGCAGCCGCATGGTCAGGCCACCGCCGGGCGTGTCGTCAGGGTGCAGGGTCCCGCCCATCGCTTCGGTGAAGCCTCTGGCCACCGCAAGCCCGAGACCTACCCCACCGGGGCGGCGGTCGCCGAGCCGTTGGAAGGGCGCGAAGACCTGATTCCACAGGTGGCGCGGAACCCCTGGCCCGTGATCGATCACCTCGCACGCAACCTGCGTACCGCGCACATACCCAGTCACTGTGACGAGCAGCCCGGCCGGGCTGTACCGCAGAGCGTTGTCCAGCAGGTTGGCCACGACCCGCTCTGCAAGGCCGACATCGACCAACACCTCCGGCAGGACCTCGGGGATCTCCAGGTGTACCCGACCGGGATCGGCCACGGTGAGCAGCGCCCGCCCGATGACTTCCTCCAGCGTGATCGGCTCCGGCATCGAGGAGACGACGCCGGCCTGGAGCCGGGAGGCATCGAGCAGGTTCACCACCAGCGCCTGGAGCCGATCGGCCGACTGCTCGATGGTCTCCAGCAGCTCTGAGCTCTCCTGCGCCGTCCACGTCATGTCGGCCTGCCGGAGGCTGCTGACCGCCGCCTTGATGCCGGCCAGCGGCGTCCGCAGGTCGTGACCGACCGCGGCGAGCAGCGCCGTGCGCATCCGATCGGCGGCCTCGAACTGGGCCGCCTCTGCGGCCCGGACCGCCAGCCGTCGGCCCTCGAGGGCGGTGGCGGCGGCCTCGGCGAAGGAGCGCAGCACCCGCTGGTCCTCTCCGAACAGCGCGGGTCCGCGAACCGAGAGCGCGAGCGAGGCAGTGATGTCGATGCGCAGCTCGGTCTCCTCGTCGTCGGCAGGTGCCGATCCGACGGCCGCCTGAACCGTGCTCCAGCTCTGGCCATCGTGTTCGAGCAGTGCCACCTCCCGGACCGCGAAGACCACCCTGATCCGCTCGAGCAGACCGGTCAGCGTCTCGACCTCCGCGAGCGCCCCGCCAGCCAGCGACGACAGGGCCTGCGCCTCGGCCCTTGCCCGGGTTGCCTCGGCAGTGCGTCGGGCCGCAAGCCCCACTGCCAGGCTGACGACCACAGCGACAGCGAGATAGACACCGAGCACGACGAGCTGGTCGACCTTGTCGACGACGAGCGTGTCGTACGGCACGGTGAAGAACCAGTTCAGCACCAGCCCACCCACGACGGCCGCGGGTAGGCCGACGCGGAGGCCACCCAGCAGCGCTCCTGCGACCACGACCAGCAGCACGAGCAGCACCGGCGTCGCGAGCGGCAACGTCTCCCGCTGGTGCACCAGAAGCAGCGTGAGCAGCGGGAGGCCGACCACGACGCACACGGCACCGGCGACCTGCCGACGGACGGACAGGCCTCCGGAGCTCACGGGCAGGGCACCACCCGACGACCCCGGACCGGCGGGGTGCGGAGCGGGCTTCACTGTCCCAGCCTGACACCCACATCACCGGCCGCACGGCGATCGACGTGAAGATCACAACAAAACGCGGACGGGGTGCGTCAAGAAGCCATCAAGACCGGCCCCAGGCGCCGGCGGCGCCGGTTGGCTGAGCACATGCAGACCTCGGGCGGCATCACATGACCTCGGCCCTGCTCCGCGCCCCGAAACGATTGTTCGTCGGCCAGGCGATGCGCAGCAACCAGCTCGGCGAGACCTTGTTGCCGAAGAAGCTGGCGATGCCGGTGTTCTGCAGCGACCCGCTCTCGTCAGTGGCCTACGCCACCGAGGAGATCCTGTTGATCCTCAGCCTCGGTGGGTTGGCCTTCCTGCACCTGGCTTGGTATGTCGCCGCGGCCATCGTGGCGCTGCTCGCGGTCGTCGTCGCGTCCTACCGGCAGACCTGCCGGGCCTATCCCAGCGGCGGAGGGGCGTACGCCGTGGCGACCGCCAACCTCGGTCGGTCCGCGGGACTGGCCGCGGGCAGCGCGCTGCTGGTCGACTACGTCCTCACGGTGGCCGTATCGGTCGTCGCAGGTGTGGCTGCCATCACCTCAGCGGTCCCGAGCGCTGCCAGCCATGCAGTCGCGCTGTCGCTGGGCTTCGTGGTGCTGCTCACCGTCGTGAACCTGCGCGGTGTGAAGGAGTCCGGCAAGGCGTTCGCCATGCCGACCTACGGCTTCCTGCTCGGGATCTGCCTGATGCTCTGTGTCGCAGCCTTCCGACTGCTGTCCGGCGATCACCTGCTCGCGCCGTCCGCGCAGCTTCACGTCCATGCTGAGCACTCCTACGCAGGTGTCGCTCTGGTATTGCTCGCGATGCGGGCCTTCGCGTCCGGGTGCACAGCTCTGACAGGCGTCGAGGCGATCAGCAACGGCGTACCCGCCTTCAAGAAGCCCAAGGCCAAGAACGCTGCCGACACCTTGACCATCATGGGGCTGTTTTCGATCATCATGTTTGTCGGGATCACCGCGCTCGCGCTCAAGCTCAACGTGCACGTCGCGGAGCGGCCGACCGATCTCGGACTGCCGGCTGGCGCGACAACCCAGACGGTGCTGGCTCAGATCGCCCAGACCGTCTTCGGCAAGGGCTTCGCCTTCTACTACATCCAAGCTGTCACGGCCGGCATCCTCATCCTGGCCGCGAACACCGCGTACAACGGCTTTCCGCTGCTGACGTCGCTGCTGGCTGAGGACAGGTTCATGCCGCATCAGCTGCGCAACCGCGGTGACCGGCTCGTGTTCAGCAACGGCATCGTCGTGCTCGCCGGATTTGCCGGTGCTCTCATCGTCGTCTTCAACGCCAGTGTCAGCGCGATCATCCAGCTCTACATCGTCGGAGTGTTCGTCTCCTTCACGCTCTCCCAGCTGGGCATGGTCCGGCACTGGCAGCGCGAGCGACGCGACCGGGCAAGCGGTCTGTCTCGAGCCGGGATCCGTCGAGCGCAGCTCATCAATGCGACCGGCGCGGTCTTCACCGGCCTCGTGCTCATCATCGTGCTCATCACCAAGTTCACCCACGGCGCGTGGATCGTCACCCTTGCCATGCCCATGCTGTTCCTGAGCATGACAGCTGTGCACCGGCACTACTCCCGCGTGGCCGCGGAGCTCCAGCCGAGCCCGGCCGGAGTAGTGCTGCCTGGCCGCATCTACGGTCTGGTCCCGGTCAGCCAGCTCAACGAGCCGACGTTGCGCGCCCTGGCGTTTGCCCGCGCCACCAAGCCGCACGAGCTGACCGCCATCACCGTCGAGGTCAACGAGCAGGAGACCCGGCAGCTGGTCGACGAGTGGGATGCGCGAAAGATCCCTGTCCCGCTCACCATCATCGACTCGCCGTACCGCGAGATCACCACGCCGCTGCTCAACTACATCCGGCACATCCAGCGCCGCGGTCCCCACGACGTGGTCTGCGTCTTCATCCCCGAATACGTCGTCGGCCACTGGTGGGAACAGCTGCTGCACAACCAGAGCGCGCTGCGGCTCAAGGGCCGGCTGCTGTTCACGCCGGGAGTGATGGTCACCAGCGTGCCGTACCACCTCAGCAGCTCCACCCACCTCGTCGGGATCGAACAAGCACCGGCCAGTCGGCGTCCGTAACCTGACGGCTTTGCTGACAGAAGTGGTCGTAGGACCATCGGCCACTACCGGGGCAGAACGGACCGGACGATCCTGTGGGGCGGCCGCGGAGTGCGCGGCACTCTCGGAGGTTGTTGTGCTGCATTCGCCATCCCGCCTGACCCTCGTCCCGCTCGTCGCCCTCGTCGGCCTCGGGCTGGCCGGCTGCTCCTCGGGCAGCTCGAAGAAGGCCACCGTGAGTGCGCCGACGACGGGCGCAACCACAGCGCCCGCCACGGCTGGCACCGCTGGCACTTCGATGACCATCGCCGGCTTCAAGTACGACCCGTCGCCGCTGACCGTCGCCCCTGGCACGACCATCCCGGTGAAGAACACCGACGGACCTGAGCACACCGTCACCTCGGACGCCGCCGGTCTGTTCAAGGCCGACGACATCAAGAACGGCATGACGGTCTCGTTCACGGCGCCGACGAAGCCGGGCACCTACACGTACCACTGCGAGTACCACTCATACATGCACGGCACGCTCATCGTGAAGTAGCCGACCCCACCCCGGTCCGGCCTATCCGGACACCGAGACGGGTTGTGCGTCGCGATCGGTGCGGGCGACCAGGCCGACCAGGGCCACGATCAGGAACCCAAGCCCCAGCACCACGGTCAGGTCCCCGAGGCCGAGACCGCTGAGGTTGTGCGGTTTTGCCAACCCGTCCGCCAGGGACGCGCCGAGCGGCCGGGTCATCACATAGGCAAACCAGAACGAAAAGATGGGATTCCAGCCCAGCCGCAGATGTCCGACAGCGGGGATCACGATCACCGCCGCGAACACGGCGGCCGACGGCAGGTATCCCAGATGCAGCGTGTAGGCCGTGAAGTCGCCCAATGCCGTGCCCATCGCGAAGGTCGCCACGACTGCTGCCCAATAGAAGGCCTCCCGTCGTGCGGTGTCGACCGCATGGATCGACAGGGTCCCTTCGGTGCGATGCCATCCAAAGAACACCGCGGCCAGCGTCAGCGCATAGATCACACTCGAGGCGGTGTATGGAACGCCTAGCGCGACGTGCATGACGTCGGCGGCCATGGTGCCGAAGACACCGACCATCACCACCGCAAACCAGTAGGTCCAGGCCCAATACCGGCGCCTCCTGAACTGCAGAACCAGGGCAAAAAGGAACCCGGCGAAGCCCAGCACGACCGCCAGCTCCGGCGCCATGACATGGACGAGATAGTCCGATGTCGACTCACCCATCGCCGTGGACAGCCCCTTGATCGCCCAGAAGGCCACTGTGATCTGCGGAACGCGCAAGGCGCCGGGGCGTACCAGCCAGGCCCGAGACGGCCGGTCGAATGACGTCACCGGGACACCGTAAAGAGGTCCACCTGAACGTGGCCTGGATGCCGCCTCGACAGCCTCTGGTGGGCGCCGCCGTCCCGGCGTGTGATCATTGAGGTGTGCGCACTCTCCTTGCAGCTGGACAACTTCTCGTCGTCGAGTCGGAGGAGGACGCCTGGCTCGGTACGGCGGAGGTCGTCGGTGACCTCCTCATCATCCGTTCGGGATTCCGTGGCCACCCCGTCCTCCTCCCGTTGGAGGACGTGCGCCGCATCACGCCGGCCGACGAGTGCGAAGACGTCGAATAGGGCGAACCGCATGAAGCTCAAGCTCGATCTCCACGAGATGTACAACCGCGGCGCTGAGATCGACCGAGCCCTCCAGGAAGTCATCAACGAGGCCGTCCGCATCCGGGCCAAGACCGTCGAGATCATCCCCGGAAAGGGATCCGGCGCGCTCAAGAAGCATGTGCTCCGATTCCTCGAGCGCAAGGACATCAAGGCGATGTACCACCGCGTGGAGAAGGACTCCGACAACTTCGGCCGGGTGTTCGTCCACTTCACCTGGAAGTAGCTATGGCGGTGGGTCGTCGGTCCACCCGTGGCGGCGGGCACGATCGGCCAGGGGCCCGGCATCCTGCTCCCACCAGGGCCGCTGCTCATCGTCGCCGACAGCCTGTGACCCTTCCGACGCCTGGTCCAGATGGGCGTCGACCCGATCGGCTTCGACGGCGTCGGCGCGCATCCAACGGGTGAGCAGCAGGACCAGCGCCGGAAGGCCGACGAGCTCGCTCAGGGCGATCATCGCCGTGCCGCCGATCTGCTGGTCCGTCAAGGCGGACGGGCCCCAGGAGCGGCCATGCTTGCTGTACCAATCGGCCGCGATGACGCCGTGCGTCGCGAGCACCGCGAGCCCGGGAATCGCGTCGAGGAGACCGTCGACGAACCCGACGAGAGCCCGCGCCGCGAAGGACCCTCCGTGTTCCTGCAGCAGCGGCCCCAGGAAGAGGCATCCCACGCCGACCAGCAGCAGGTGGGTGAAGGCGAACAACCACGCATGCTGGAGCCGGGCCTGGTCCCACCCGCTGACATAGATGGCGGTGAGGGTCCCGGTGGCCAGGACGGAGCCGGCCAGCGGCGACAGCCTCCAGGTGCGGGTACCTGCCATGACGAGCGGGATCGGGACGAGCGTCAGGAGCAGCACGTCCTGCACCGCCAGCACCCAGAACAGCGTGTGGTCATACACCCCTAGGAACGAGCACGTGACGACGACAAGGCCCAGCACTCCCAGCCCGGTCATCGTCAGGTCCTTGGCAGACCGTCGCCGTCCCCTGGCGAGGTAGGTGAGCACAGCAACCGCGAGCAGGACGACGGTCGGGAGGTCCAGGTCCCAGCTGGTCAAGCCCCTGCCGGGAGTCAGTGGCGGCAGCGTCATGTCGTCAGTGTTTCGCGCGGGCCGAGCTCGTCGCCGACCACCCCAGTGGACTGTCGGGACCTTGGCCTCTAGGGAAGGCCTGACGCTTCGACGATGGTGCTTGCATGAGCCCATCTGCGCCGAGCTCCATGAGCAGCAGGAGTCTGCGACTGCGGTGGAACCGTGCCGTTGCCGCGATCACCGTGTCACTGCTCGCGTGCGGGGTCGTCAGCGTGGGCGGCTCGGTCTACCTGGTGTCGGCCTACCGCCAGACGGCCCATGCTCTTGAGGCGCAGTCCAGCTCGATCGCCAACCTCCGGGCCTCCGTGGTGGTCGAGACGATCGCGCTGTCAAAAGCGGCGGGTGACCCGACCAGGCTCCGCGCGGCGGCCGTCGACGGCCTCTCCATCGACACCGCGTTCGTACAGGAGATGGCTACTGCCGGGCAGACGGCGCTGCGTGAGGGACGCCTCACCTGGACGGCCGCCGTGCAGTCCATCCTCGCGCTCGATCCCGCAACACCGAGCGCCAAGCGAGTGGCCGCGATCGGTCTGGTGCTCAGCGTCCAGGCGCCCAGGGTTCTGGCGCTGCTGGACGAGGCGGCCACGGCCAGCCGCGCTGCGGCCCGGCTGCAACTCGCGGCGCACCGCCGCGCGGCCACCTGGATCATCGGGGGGCTCACCGTGGCCAGCCTGCTCGGGCTGGCGCAGCTGGTGCGGTTCGGCCGCCGCCTGTCCCATGACGTCCTGGCGCCGGTGGACCGGCTGCGCTCGTCGGTCAACCTGCTCGCCGCCGGCGATCTCAGCCATCGTGCCGAGGTGTACTCAGGCGACGAGCTGGGGGCGCTGGCTGTCAGCTTCAACTCCATGGCCGACGCGATCGCCAACAGCCAGCGGGTGCTGTCCGAGCAGGCGAACCATGACGCACTGACCGGGCTGGCCAACAGCTCGCTGTTCCGGCGCAGGGTGGACGAGTCGCTGTCCAGAGACGATCGTCGCGCCGGCACCCAAGCCGTCCTCTTCCTCGACCTTGACGACTTCAAGGACGTCAACGACCAGCTCGGCCACACCGCCGGCGACGAGCTGTTGCGCGAGGTCGCGAGTCGTCTGAACCGCATCATCCGCCCGCAGGACCTTGTTGCCCGACTCGGTGGCGACGAGTTTGCCCTGCATCTCGACGGGATCCCCGACGTCCGAGCTGCCGTCCAGCTGGCCGAACGGGCGGTGTCCGTGCTGGCGGAGCCCATCAACGTCGGCGGCGAGTCGGTCCAGGTGGGAGTCAGTGTCGGAGTGGCGATGCGACACGCGGACAGCAGAGTCGGCAGCATCATGCAGCAAGCCGACATGGCGATGTACTCGGCAAAGGGGCACGGCAAGAACCGGGTCGAGTGCTATGACCAGTCCCTCCATCGGGCCGACGCAGAGCACCGTGCGTTGAAGGCCGACATCCACGCGGCGGCCGGCCGCGACGAGCTCGTCCTCGACTATCAACCGGTCGTCGACCTGGACACCGGAGCACTGGTTGCCGTCGAGGCGCTCGTGCGCTGGCAGCATCCGACCCGGGGACTGCTGCCGCCGTCGGCGTTCATCGAGCTGGCCGAGCAGACCGGTGCGATCATCAGCATCGGCGAATGGGTCCTGCGCACGGCGACCGAACAGATGCACAACTGGCAGCGCCGCTATCTGCAGGCCCCACTGGCTGTGGCGGTCAACGTCTCGGCGCGCCAGCTGATGGCAGCTGACTTCCCTCGACGCGTCCAAGAGATCCTCGTCGCGTCAGACCTCGACCCTGCCAGCCTGGTCCTGGAGGTCACGGAGTCGGTCCTGGTCGACGACACCAGCAAGGCGGCGGCAGCCCTCGGTGAGCTGCGCCAACTCGGGATCCGCGTCTCCATTGACGACTTCGGTACGGGCTTCGCCTCGATCGGCTACCTGCGGACCCTTCCCGTCGACAGCTTGAAGATCGACCGGTCGTTCGTCTCCGGGCCGCAGGCCCACGGCCCAGGGGTCAAGTTCCTGGAAGCGGTCATCACGCTCGGACGGCAGCTGGGCCTCGAGATCATCCCCGAGGGCATCGAGCACCCAGAAGAGCTCGCCCGGCTGCGGGCCCTCGGGTGCCGGGTCGGTCAGGGCTTCCTGCTGTCCAGGCCGGTTCCTGCGGGCGACATCGAGACCTGGCTCAGTGGAGCCGTGCCACCACTGCCCATCGAGTTCTACGGGACTACCCTGCCTACCGACGTCCCCATCCCCAGCCCGCGACCGGCAGAACGGCCGACGGTGCCGTGACGTTCCCGGCGGGCTACGCCGGTTCGGGGAGGCTCGCGATGTCCATCCAGTACCTCGCCAGCTCGCCGACGCCCTCACGAAGCCCGGTGAGGCTGGCGGCCTTCGTGACATAGGAGTTGGCGCCGCGTGCGTAGCTCTCGCTGATGTCCTCGACGCGGTCCGACGAGCTGAGCACGACGACCGGGATCCGGCTGAGCTGCTCGTCCTCACGCATCTCGGCGAGCACCTCGAGCCCGTTCTTCTTCGGCATCTTGAGGTCCAGGACGACGAGATGCGGCCGCGGCGCGTCGGCGTAGTCACCCTGCTGCCGGAGATAGTCGAGCAGCTGCTCGCCGTCGGTGACGGTGTGCATGTGCAGGTCGCCACCGTGTGCCTCTTGGAAGGCCCGGGTCGTGAAGAAGGCGTGGTCGCTGTTGTCCTCGGCGAGCAGCACCCGGGCCGTAACGGTCGGGGGGGTCATCAGGCCTTCTCCTTCACAATGGGCAGGGAGGCATCGTGCCAGCCCTGGACGATCGAGCCCGGGAGCCCGATCCGTACGGTCGTGCCTGTTGGGACACCGGGCGGCGGCCCTTCGAGTGTGATGGTCCCACCGGCAGCCTCGACGATCCGCTTGCAGATCGGCAAGCCCATGCCCGTACCTGGGACGTCGGTGTGCGCGGCGTCGAGTCGCTCGAACACCTCGAAGGCCTTCTCCCGGTACGCCTCTGGGATGCCGCGTCCGGTGTCGCTGACGAGAAGGAGGGCACCGCTCCCGGACGTCTCCGCCGTCACGCGGACCTCGGCCGCCCCGACTGAGTGCTTGGCGGCGTTCTCGATGAGATTGGTGAGCAGCTGCCGGGCGCGCAGCTC
Source organism: Frankiales bacterium (assembly GCA_025465465.1). GTDB lineage: Bacteria > Actinomycetota > Actinomycetes > Mycobacteriales > SCTD01 > RYN-111. The sequence goes on from JAODND010000072.1 coordinate 36,413, forward strand.
GCTGAACCACAGCACCGGGAAGGCGCCGTCCACGCTGATGGTGGAGGTCGGGTGCAGCGCATGGACCTCCTCGGCGACCGACTTCGCCAGGGCTCCCAGGGACAGCGCCTGCGCGGCGGGTTCGCTGCGGCCGATGCGGGACAGCTCGAGAAGATCCTGGATCAGGTGCTGCATGTAGACGGCGTTGACGGAGATCCGGTCGAGGTAGTGCTGGCCTTCGCCCTTGAGCTCGCCTTGGTGCTCCTGGGCGAGCACGTCGAGGTAGCCGAGCACGGAGATGATCGGGTTCCTGAGGTCGTGCGAGACGCTGTAGAGCAACGTCTGCAGCTCGGTGGTCGCTGCTTCGGCTGCCGCCCGGCTGGTGGCCTCGCTCTGGAAGAGCAGGCAGCGCTGCAGGGCGAGATCGACGAAGGACGCGACCCGATCGAGCAGCGACAGCTCGGCCCGTCCGTAGAGCGGGGCGAACACTCCTGGCCGCACGACGAGCCACCCGATGCTGAGCCGACAGGCGAAGAGCCCGCCAGAGGTCACGATCACGTCCCCTTCGAGGGCGCTGTCGTTCAGCCCCACCAGCTCCGTCGACTCGAGGCCGACGGCGGCGAGCAGGGCACCCGTGTCGTCGACCAGGGCGGCCCCGCCGGCACCGAACAGCTGCGCGACGGCAGGGACGCTCGCGATGGCCACCTCCTGAGGGCTGACGGCGGACATCAGTCGGCGCTCGGTGGCCGCGAGCTCGGCCAGGTCGGCGCCGCGCCACGATGCCCGGAGCCAGTCCGGCAGCACGAAGGCCAGGGCCAGCAGCACGATGCCGAAGGCCCCGATGAGCGTGGTGACGACCTGGGCCGCCGTGCTGGGCGTTGCCGACGACCCGCTGGACACGAGGTCGGCGGCGACGACGAGGGCACCGGCGCCCAGGACGCGCATCCGGTTGCGGACGACCGCCGGCTGGCCGCGTCCGGCGGACCACAGCCCGCGAGCCGCAGCGATCGACTGCAAGGCCCAGCCGACCACGAGGAGCAGCACATACACCGTGAACCAGGTGCCGCGGGCCTCCCCGGGCTGCGGAAACCGCGGCGAGGCCAGGGTCGCGATGACGAGTGCGCCGGTGAGGATGAGCCCTGCGCGTGCCGTCCACGGCCGAACGGCGGTGAGAGACCGGGCAAACATCAGCAACGCGAACGGGACCACGAGGAGCAGGCAGACGAGCACGACGGTGAAGCCGTGCTTGACCAGCGAGCCGTCGTCCTTCACCGGCACGAAGGCGGCCGCGAGGACGAGCCCCAGAACGCCGAACACCGCCAGCGCCCAGCCCGTCGCCGGGGAACGGCGCTCCCGGCGCAGCCGCACGAGGACCACGATGACCGTGACGCAGACAAGGAGCTCGAACCCCTGCGCGACGTGGAGCAGGACGGTGGGCTGGGCCGGCGCGCTCATCTGACCCTCCGGGCCTCGAAGCTGAGGTCCGAGGCGAGCCGTGGTGCCGGCATCGGTCGAGGCTCCCACGTCGCCCAGGTCGCGTCCGCGGCCGGCACCGCGCGCCCCCACAGATAGCCCTGGCCCTGGCGGACACCGAGGACCTCCAGCAGCCCCAGCTGCTGCGAGGTCTCGACGCCCTCTGCGAGGACGCCGAGCCCGAGGGCGTCGGCCAGCGCGGTGATCGCCCGCACGATCGCCACGGCCGGGCCGTCTGCGACGTCGAGGTATTGCACGAACGAGCGGTCGATCTTCAGGACGTCGACCGGGAGGCTGAGGAGATAGGCGAGCGAGGAGTAGCCGGTCCCGAAGTCGTCGACCGCCGTGCGGACCCCGATGTCGCGCAACCGACCCAGGACAGCGCCGCTCGCCTCGACATCCTCCATGACGACGCTCTCGGTGACCTCGAGGCACAGCTGGCGCGCGTCGAGACCCGACACGGCCAGGGCCTGGCAGACGGTGTCCACGAGCTGTGCAGAGGACAGCTGGCGCGCGGACACGTTGACCGCCAGCGTGAGCGCCTCCCCCACGGGCCGTGACGCGTTCCAGAGCGCGACCTGCCGGCAGGCCGCGGTGAGCACCGCTTCGCCCAGCGCGACGATCGCGCCGGTCTCCTCCGCATGGGCGATGAAGGCATCGGGCAGCAGCAGTCCCTTGGAGGGGTGCGCCCAGCGCGCCAGCGCCTCGCAGCCCACCACGCGTCCCGTCCTGAGGTCGACCACCGGCTGGTACCAGGGCACGATCTCGTCGCCCTGCAGGGCGCGCCGCAGCTCGTTTTGCACCTCGAGCCGCTCCGACGCCCGCAGTCGCATGCCCTCGTCGAAGATCTCGCAGCGCGCCCGCCCGTTGTCCTTGGCCCTGTACATCGCGGTGTCGGCGTCCCGCAGCAGCGACTCCGAGTCGGTGTGCTCGTCGGCCCGGGCGAGTGCCAGTCCCATGCTCGCGCTCACGACGACCTCCCGACCCTCGAGGACAAAAGGCAGCTCCAGCTGCTGGGAGATCCGGCCGACGACGTCGAGGACCTGCTGCTCGGTCTCGAGGTGCTCGCAGACGAGCACGAACTCGTCACCGCCGAATCGTGCCAACGTGTCCGTCGGGCGGATCGCCTCGGAGAGCCGCTGGGCGACGGCGACGAGGAGCTCGTCGCCCGCGGCGTGACTGAGGCTGTCGTTGACCCACTTGAAGCGGTCAAGGTCCATGTAGACCACCGCCACCGCGGTGTGTCGCATGTCCGACAGCGCACGGTCCAGCCGGTCGAGCAGGAGTGCGCGGTTGGGCAGCTGGGTGAGCGCGTCGTGCAGTGCCTGGTGGGCAAGGGCGTCCTCGGCCGCCTTCTGCTCGGTCACGTCCTGCACCGTGCCGACGACCCGCAGCGGCTGGCCGGGGACCTCTGAGACGCTCGCGCGGCACTGCACCCACCGGCGTTCGCCGTCCGGACGGACGAGCCGGTGCCCGACGGAGGCCGGCGGACGGCCGGGCAGCCAGGTGCCGAACAGGTCATCGAGCTCAGCCTGCTCACCCGCCGGGGTCAGTGCCCGATAGGCGACAAACGCGTCGGCGTCACGCGACACCTCCCTCGGGTCGAGACCGGTGATCGCATACATCTCCTTGGACCACAGCACTTCGCCGGTGCCGAGGTTCCACTCCCAGCTCCCGAGGTGCGCCAGCCGCTGGGCGTCGACGAGCTGCGACTCCCGCTCGGCCAGCGCTTCCTGAGCCTCGCGGCGGGCACTGACATCGGTCATGTTCACGACCAGGCCCTGCGTCGGTCCCAGCTCGCGGGCCCGCACCTCGAGGACGTGCTGGCTGCCGGAGCGGGCGCGGAACACCTGCTCGCCGGCATCGGCCCGCTGCGCGGTGCGCAGCACGATCTCGAGCGGACAGAAGTCCTTCGTACAGACGTGGAAGTCGTGCAGCAGCTCGCCGGCGAGCGCCGCGGCCTCCACACCGAGCAGGTTCGCCCCTGCCGGGTTCACGAAGGTGATCGCGCCGCGCTCGTCCAGCATGCAGATCCCCTCGGCCGACGCCTCCAGCACAAGCCGCAGGTGTGCCGTCAGCAGCGACTGCTCCTGTTCGAGGGCCTGCCTACGGGTCCGCTCGAGCGCGAACACGACGGACCGTCCGACCGCGTCCGGTCCGTGCTGGCCCTTCACCAGGTAGTCCTGCGCGCCGAGTCGCAGCGCCGCCCGGCCGAGTGCGTCGTTGTCCGTGCCCGTCAGCACCACGATCGGCACAGCAGGAGCGGCAGCCCGGAGCAGCGTCAGCCCCTCCAGGCCGGAGGCGTCGGGCAGCGACAGGTCCAGCACGACGCAGGTGACGTCGCCGGCGGTGATCCGCGAGCGCGCAGCCACCGCCGTACCCAGCCGCTCGACCGCCCAGCGCGGCCCGAGCTGCTCGCGCAGCCGACGGCTCACCAGGAAGGCGTGATCTGGGTCGTCCTCGACCAGCACCAGCACGCCGGCACCGTCGGAAGTCGCCTCGACCGGAACAGACGTCACCAACACCCCAACAATCGGAACAACTCGTCACCCATGGTGGGCAGAAAGTCACGGGCGACTACATAGCCCGATGTGACCACAATCGGGCACTGGGGTCAGGCCCGGATCACCTACACGTCGCGGCGCTTCAGGACGACGCCGGCGAGGATCAGTGCAGCGGCGACCCAGAGGCACAGGACTCCACCGCCCGCCCAGAAGTGCAGCGACCCGGGGTCCTGCGGGGTCGGGATGTAGAGGGCGCCACCAGCCTGGCTCGGCAGATACGGCACGGTGTGCCGCCGCCAATCGGTCGGCAGTGCCTGGCCGATGCCCGGCAGGATGAGCAGCAGGCCGACCAAGGTGGCGATGCCGCCGGCGGTGCTGCGGATGATGAAGCCGAGCGCGAGCGCCAGCAGACCAACGAGGTCCAGGTAGGCGGCCGCGCCGAGGACGGCGCGGAGCGCATGGGGCGCGGACAGGGTGGTCCCGTGCGAGCCGAGTCCGTGCTCACCCCACTCGAACGCGGCCAGCACCGCGAGGAAGAGCACCGGATAGAGCAGTACGGCGTAGAGCACCGCCTTCGCCGTCAGCACCGGCAGCCGGCGGGGCACCGCGGCAAAGGTCGCCCGGACCATGCCGGTGGCGTACTCCCCGCTGATCAGCAGGACGCCCAGCACTCCCACGATGAGCTGAGCCAGGTTGACGCCGACGAGGGTGCGGCCGATCGGCTCGAACTGGGCGCGGTCCTCGGGAGGCAGGCTCGACCAGTGGGCGTTGGTCGCATAGCCGACGACGGTGCCGATGACGATGACGGCGAGGACGGCGCCGGCCAGGGTGAACCAGGTCGACCGGAGCGACCGCATCTTGATCCACTCCGAGTGCAGGACGCGGGGCCAGGTGACGTTCACGAGTGGTATTCCACTTCGTCGGCGGTGAGCTCCATGAAGACTTCCTCCAGCGACGCGGTCAGTGGCGTGAGTTCGTGCAGCACCATCGCCCCGTCGCGCGCGACTTCGCCGATCCTGGCCGCGGGCAGACCAGTGACCTCGAGCTCGCCCGGCGCCACCGAGGTCACGACGACGTCTGGACCGGCGAGCAAGCCCTTGAGCTGCTCCGCATCCGGGCTCCGGACGAGAACGCGGTTGGTAGTCGCACCCGCGAGGAACTCGGTCATCGGCTGGTCGGCCATCAGCCGGCCACGGCCCACGACGATGACATGCTCTGCTGTCTGGGCCATCTCGCTCATCAGGTGGCTCGAGACGAACACGGTGCGACCCTCCGCCGCGCGGTCCCTGAGGAGGTCGCGGATCCACCGGATGCCCTCGGGATCAAGCCCGTTGACGGGCTCGTCCAGCACCAGCACCCGCGGGTCGCCAAGCAGCGCGGACGCGAGGCCGAGCCGCTGCCCCATGCCGAGCGAGAACGCGCCGACCCGCTTGCGGGCGACGTCGGTGAGCCCGACGACCTCGAGCACCTGGTCCACCCGGGCCTTGCCGATCCCCTGCGTCGCCGCCAGCGCGAGCAGGTGGTTGTAGGCGCTTCGTGACGTGTGCACCGCCTTGGCCTCGAGCAGGGCGCCGACCTGGTGCAACGGGTCGTGGTGCTCGGCATACCGCTTGCCGTTCACCGTCACCGAGCCCGACGTCGGATCGTCGAGGCCGAGGATCATGCGCATCGTCGTGGACTTGCCGGCCCCGTTCGGGCCGAGGAAGCCGGTGACCCGGCCGGGCTCGACCGTGAAGCTGATGCCGTCGACCGCGGCCTTGCCGTCGTAGGTCTTGGTGAGCCCCTGCGCGACGATCAC
>JAODND010000077.1 GCA_025465465.1 Frankiales bacterium
GTCGCCGACCTGGACGACCTGCTCCGGGATCTCGACGTGGCGCTCGGCCAGCTCGGAGATGTGGACCAGGCCCTCGATGCCCTCGTCCACGCGGACGAACGCACCGAACGGCACGAGCTTGGTGACCTTGCCGGGCACGACCTGCGCGATGGCGTGGGTCCGGGCGAACTGCTGCCACGGGTCCTCCTGCGTCGCCTTGAGCGACAGGGAGACGCGCTCGCGGTCGAGGTCGACGTCGAGGACCTCGACGGTGACCTCCTGGCCGACCTCGACGACCTCGGACGGGTGGTCGATGTGCTTCCAGGACAGCTCGGAGACGTGCACGAGGCCGTCGACGCCGCCGAGGTCCACGAACGCACCGAAGTTGACGATGCTCGAGACCACGCCGGAGCGGACCTGGCCCTTCTGCAGCTGGTTGAGGAAGCTGCTGCGGACCTCGCTCTGCGTCTCCTCGAGCCACTGACGGCGGGAGAGGACGACGTTGTTGCGGTTCTTGTCGAGCTCGATGATCTTCGCCTCGAGGACCATGCCGACGTAGGGCTGCAGGTCGCGGACGCGGCGCATCTCGACGAGGCTCGCGGGCAGGAAGCCGCGGAGGCCGATGTCGAGGATGAGGCCGCCCTTGACGACCTCGATGACCGTGCCCTCGATGACGGCGTCGGCCTCCTTCTTGGCCTCGACGTCGCCCCAGGCGCGCTCGTACTGCGCGCGCTTCTTGGACAGGATCAGCCGGCCTTCCTTGTCCTCCTTCTGGAGGACGAGGGCCTCGACGGTGTCGCCGACGGCCACGACCTCGTTGGGATCCACGTCGTGCTTGATGGAGAGCTCGCGCGAGGGGATGACGCCCTCGGTCTTGTAGCCGATGTCGAGGAGGACCTCGTCACGGTCGACCTTCACGATCGTGCCCTCGACGATGTCGCCATCGTTGAAGTACTTGATCGTGGAGTCGATGGCAGCGAGGAAGTCCTCCTCGCTACCGATGTCGTTGACCGCCACCTGCGGGGTGGTCGGGCTGGTCTCGAGGGTGCTGGTCAAGAGGATGGTCTCCGGCTGCGGTTAGGGAATCTGGCCCCACCCCTGGTGGGCGGGATCTTGGGGACTTCTGAGAGACGCAGCGGACAGGAATCGTCGGGACCGATGGACTTAACCAACAGACGCGGGCCATACCACCCGCAGCGCAGGCGAAAGACTACCCGTATGGACACGCAGGCGTCGAACGTCTCCCACCGCACGGCTGACGCTCAGGAGAGCGCCCGCGCCAACCGCCTCTGGTGGGACCTGAACGCCCAGGACTACTACGCGGAGCACGGTACGACCCTCGGCGACGCCGACCTGCTGTGGTGCCCCGAGGGTCTGCGGGAGGAGCAGGCGCAGCTGCTGGGAGCCGTCCGGGGACTCGACGTGCTCGAGGTCGGCTGCGGAGCCGCGCAGGGCGGCCGCTGGCTGGTCACCCAGGGCGCGCGCGTCACGGGGTTCGACGTGTCCTTCGGTCAGCTGGCGATGGGACGCGAGCTGGACCGCCGCACCGGTGTCGCCGTGACCACCGTGCAGGCTGATGCCCAGCTCCTCCCGTTTCGCGACGAGGCCTTCGACCTGGTGGTGAGCGCCTTCGGCGCGATCCCGTTCGTGAGCGACTCCGCCGGCACGATGCGTGAGATCGCGCGGGTGCTCCGGCCCGGCGGGCGGCTGGTGTTCAGCACGACGCACCCGGTGCGGTGGGTGTTCCCGGACGACCCGGGGCCTGCCGGGCTGACGGTGCGGCAGAGCTACTTCGACCGGACGCCCTACGTCGAGCAGAACAGCGCGGGCCAAGCCGTCTACGTCGAGCACCACCGCACCCTGGGCGACCGACTCCGGGAGCTGCGGCAGGCCGGCCTGGTGCTCGACGACCTGGTGGAGCCCGAGTGGCCGGCGGGACGGACGGAGGAGTGGGGTCAGTGGTCGCCGCTGCGGGGTGCCCTGCTTCCCGGTACGGCGATCTTCCTGGCGCACCTGGAGACGGCTCCCGGGGCTGTCGTGTAGGGCAGATCCACCTTCCCCGCAACCACCGGCTTGGGTGGATCTGAAGGCGGATGCCACGCGCGGTCTAGTCCCTTTGGGTGGTTCATCGGCGTTTCGTTGACGCTTGTGTGCCTAGCGTCACACGCTCGCTGCAGAGGCCGGGGCAACGGAGCGCCGGCTGTCTTCGGGATGGAGCCGTGTGAGCACGCTGCTGGCGTTGACGGTTGCAGGCCTGGTGACCGGCTGCATCTACGCTCTGACCGCCTCCGGACTCGTGCTCACCTACACCACGTCAGGCATCTTCAACTTCGCCCACGGTGCGATCGGCATGGTCGCGGCCTTCCTCGACTGGCAGCTGATCGCGTGGGGGATGCCCACCCTCGCGGCCTTCCTGCTGACGGTGCTGGTGCTGGCCCCGCTGATGGGCGTCGCCGTCGAGCGCATCATGATCCGAAGACTCGGCAACGCCTCGCTCGAGGTCACGCTCACCGTGACTGTCGGGCTGCTGCTGCTGCTCATCGCGCTCGCGGACACCGTCTGGGACACCCGCACCGCCCGTCGCGTCCAGCCGTTCTTCGTCGGCCAGCAGGTCACGGTCGGCGGTGTGGTCATCAGCTATCACCAGCTGGTCGTGATCGCCGCCGCCATCGTGGTCCCGCTGGCGCTCTGGGCCTTCCTGCGCCTCGCGCGCACGGGCGTGGCGATGCGCGCTGTCGTCGACGACCGCGAGCTGGCGGCGCTCACCGGGGCCTCCCCGAGCACGGTCGGGATGCTCGGCTGGGCGATGGGGGCCGGACTGGCCGGACTCGCCGGGGTGCTGCTCGTCAGCCAGGTGGAGCTCAACGCCATCACGCTGACGTTGCTGGTCATCAACGGCTACGCCGCCGCCGTGATGGGCCGGCTCAGCAACCTGCCGCTGACGATTGCCGGGGGCCTGCTGCTGGGCGTGCTGCAGTCGCTCGCGATCGGCTACGTCACGATCAGCTGGCTGAACCAGGTGCAGACCAGCATCCCCATGGTCTTCCTGTTCCTGGCTCTCCTCATCGCTCCCCCGACCCGGCTCCGGGTCGGTCAGCTGGCGCCGCTGCTGGCGCCGAAGGTGCCCGGGGCGCGGCAGACCTACCGCGCCGCGGCCGCCTTCCTTGTCGCGGCAGGAGTGCTCACGCTCGTGCTGCCCTCCGGGCGGGTGGACTCGTTCACCCACGGCATGGCCATTGCCATCATCCTGCTGAGCCTCGTACCGATGGTCGGCTACGGCTCGATGGTGTCGCTGTGCCAGCTGACGTTCGCGGGCATCGGCTGCGTGGCGATGGCCAAGACGGGCGGCTCGCCGCTCGGCCTGCTCGCCGCGGTGCTGGCCCCGGCGGCCGTCGGCCTGCTGATCGCGTTGCCCACCATGCGCCTTCGGGGCCTCTACCTGTCGTTGGCCACGCTCGCGTTCGGCTATGCCATGGACGACAACTTCTTCAGCAACGGCTCCGTCATGACGCAGACGCTCGGGCTGCCGGTCCCGCGGCCGCTCGGGATCGACAACCCTCGCGCGTACCTCTTCTTCGTGATCGCGGCCTTCACGGCCTGCGCCATCGGCATCCTGGCGCTGCGTCGCTCGACGCTGGGCCGCCGCCTGGTCGCCCTCGGCGACAGCCCGGCCGGTTGCGCCACGATCGGCATGGGCATCCGCAGCACCAAGCTCGGGATCTTCGCGCTCTCGGCGGGGCTGGCCGGTCTCGGCGGTGCGCTCATGGGCGGCCAGGAAGGCGTCGTCGGGTACACCGACTTCCCGCTGCTGCTCAGCCTCACCCTGCTGCTGATGGCGGTCGTGTGGGGCGTCCGGACCATCTCGGGCGTGCTGCTCGCGGCCTTGTTCTTCGAGCTGATCCCGCTGCTCAACGGCCACCTCGGTGCCGTCGGCAACAGCGTGCTCCCGCTGCTCGTCGGCCTCGGTGCCGTCAGTCTCGGCAAGAACCAGAACGGGATCGTCGGCACCGTCCTGCAACGCACCAACGGGCTGCGGAAGCTCCCCGCACTCCCCCACCCGCGTCAGCACCCCGACCACGATGACGCCACCGACCGCGAGGAGGTGCTCACCGGTGCTCAGGGTTGAGAACGTGGCCGTCCGCTTCGGCGGGGTGCAGGCCGTCAAGGACATGTCGCTGGAGTGCCCACCCGGTCGGGTGACCGGCCTGATCGGGCCCAACGGTGCCGGCAAGACGACGCTGTTCAACGTCATCACGGGGCTGCAGAAGCCCGAGAGCGGGCGGGTGCTGCTCGACGACCGAGACCTCACCCGACTGCCGACCCAGCGGCGGGCCAGGGCCGGGCTCGCCCGGACCTTCCAGCGCCTCGAGGTCTTCGGCTCCCTCACGGTCCGGGAGAACGTGCTGCTGGCTGCCGAGCTCAAGCGCGGCTGGAGCCGCAAGGGCGACGTACCCGTCGCCGTGGCCGACCTGCTGCTGGCCCGGGTCGGGTTGTCGGCCCTCGCCGACAGCCAGGCGGGCGCGCTGCCGACCGGCTCGGCGCGACTGCTCGAGCTGGCGCGCGCGCTGGCCACGCAGCCCTCGGTGCTGCTGCTCGACGAGCCCGGCTCGGGGCTGAGCGAGCTCGAGTCGCGCGCGCTCGGCGACCTGCTGCTCTCGCTCGCCGCTGAGGGCATGTCGGTGCTCCTTGTCGAGCACGACGTCGAGCTCGTGATGCGCGTCTGCGAGCACGTCTACGTGCTCGACTTCGGTGAGCTGTTGTGCGAGGGCCCGCCGACGCACGTGCAGGCCGACACCCGGGTCCAGGCGGCCTACCTGGGCGCCGAGCTGGTGACGGCATGACCGCGCCGACCCTGACCGGGGCGCTCGAGCTGCACCATGTCTGCGCCGGCTACGGCAAGGTCGCCGTGCTGCACGACATCGACCTGGTCGTGCCCGACCACGGGATCCTCGCCCTGCTCGGCCCCAACGGCGCCGGGAAGTCGACGCTGCTGCGGGTAGCCACCGGTCGCACCCAGCCGACCAGCGGCAGGGTCGTGCTGCGCGGCAAGGACGTGACCGGCCGCAGTCCCGAACGGCTTGCGCGCACGGGTCTGTGCAGCGTTCCCGAAGGGCGCGCCGTGTTCCCGAACCTCAGCGTGACTGACAACCTCCGGATGTGGACCTACCGCCCCGGGCTCAACCGCAAGGACGTGGAGGAGCAGGCCTTCGCCCGCTTCCCGCGGCTGAAGGAGCGGCGCCGGCAGCTCGCCGGCCGGCTGTCGGGCGGCGAACAGCAGATGCTGGCGATGTCGCGTGCCCTCACCGCGAACCCCGACCTCCTGCTGCTGGACGAGATCTCCATGGGTCTCGCGCCGGTCGTCGCCGCCGAGCTGTTCGGCCTCGTCCGCCAGATCGCGGACGACGGCACCCCCGTACTGCTCGTCGAGCAGTTCGCCAGAACTGCCCTGGAGATCGCCGACTCCGTTTCGGTGATGTCCCAGGGCCGGATCCGGGTCACCGGATCGCCCGACGAGGTGCGCGACCGCGTCCTCGAGACGTACCTGCACGCAGGCGCATCGCAGAACCCAGCGTCATCGCCCTCCATGTAGTCGTCCCCGCTCAAACCGGTTTGGAGAAACCACGCGTGTTGATGCAGAGCAGAAGCGCTCGTCTTGCCCTAGGACTGACCGTCGTCGCGCTCGCCGCGACGGCCTGCAGCGGTGGCAGCACGAAGAAGCCCGGCGGTGCGGTCGGCGGCACCCACGGGCTGACCGGCACGCCGATCAAGATCGGCAACGTCGTCGACCTGACCGGCCCGATCCCCGGCCTGTTCAAGGCCGCCCGGGAAGCCACCGAGGCCTATGTCGAGAAGATCAACAGCAGTGGTGGCCTGGGCGGCCACCCGGTCGTGCTGGTCACGGGTGACAGCCAGACGACCTGCAACGGCGCGACCGCTGCCTGGGGCTCGGTGATGCCACAGGTGCAGGCCATGGTCGGCAGCATCTCGGGCCTCGACAGCTGTGCGGCCAAGGCGCTCAACGCCAACCCGAAGACGCCGGCCGTCTTCCAGATCCTCAACCCGGTGCTGTCCGGCATTCCCAACACCTTCTCGCCCTCGCCGCACCCGCTGGGGCAGTCGATCGGCCAGTACAAGTACATCTCCGACCTGCACCCCGGAGCGATCAAGAAGGTCGGCTACATCGCCAACGCGGTCACGGAGTTCTCCTACATCCAGCTGATCGCCGGCATGAAGAAGATGGGCGGCTCGGTCGCCTACACGCGGTCGACCGACGTCACCAAGCAGACCGACTTCACCTCGGACATCATCAAGATGCGGGCAGCGGGCGTGAAGTGGCTGACCCTCGACGGCCTTCCGATCGACACCATCAACCGGATCCTCAACAACGCCAAGCAGCAGAACTGGCGGCCAGAGGTCATCACGGCGGCACCGGCGTACGACGGCAACTTCCTGAAGCTGGCCGACCCGGCCGCGATCGAAGGCGTCTACCTGCCGCTGCAGCAGGCCCTGTTCCTGGGTCAGGACCGGGCGAGCTCCGTGGGCGTCGACGAGTACCTCACCTGGCTCAACAAGGTCCACCCCGGCGCCAAGCCCGACATCTTCGGTGCGCAGGCGTGGGCCTCGATGGAGCTCTGGGACGAGGCCTGGCAGGCCGCTTCCGGCACCAAGTCGCCGGATGACGTGCGCTTCGCGCTGGGCACCATCACCAAGTTCGACGCCAAGGGGCTGATCGCCGAGGCGTCGCCCACCGGCCGCACGCCGGCGCTGTGCTGGGTCGTCGCCCAGATCAAGAACGACCAGTTCGTGCGGGTCGAGCCCAAGGACAAGGGCTTCAGCTGCGCCGGCGGGGAGTTCGTGCCCCTCGGCGGCTGATCGCGGCCCCTCTCGTTGCACCGTGCGGGCCTGACGCGACCGGAAGCGGTCGGGTCAGGCCCGCACGGCTGCGAACTGCGGCCGGTAGAGCCGGGTGTCGGCCCACACCCGGCGGAGGTCGCTGTTGTTGCGGCAGACGCTGACCAGGAGGAGCCCGCCGGGCAGCCGGACCTCGGGGTGGGCCAAGGCGTTGTAGCGCAGCTCTCCGGGTCGCTGCCCTGAGGGCGCGTCCAAGGCCACTCGCCGGGTGAACGGCGTGGTCGGCGAGGAGGCCCGGCCCGTGACCACAGCCCGGCCGAACACGTCGTGCTCCTTGGTCAGCGACCGGAGCGTCCCGTCCGCGCCGCGCCAGACGCTGAACGCGCTCGACCAGCTGGCAGCACCGTGCCCCGCCGAGAGACGGGCCGCAGCCGCAGCTCTCGACGACCAGTCGCTGCCGTTCCAGTACTGCCAGCCGGCTGAGCGCAGCAGTGCTGCGGGCCGCACGCGTGCAACGGCCACTGACCGTCCGAAGGCGCCCGGGACCTGCCGGCTGCCATAGACGTAGAGCCACGACCCGATGGGCACCACGGCCGCGCCGTACTGGTAGGCGCCCTCGGGTGACAGCGACGACGGCGTGCCGACGACCCTCTCGAACCGCGGCTGCGTCCCGTCCAACGCGAACACCGCGGCGTCCACGCCCGTGGTCCGGAAGCCGAAGGCGCCCGGACCGGTACGGCGGACGCGGGCGCAGAAGACCACGAGCCGGTCACCGAGCACGACGGCAGACTGCGGCCAGTACCACTGCCCGTCGGCGCGGCTGGGGATCACCTCGTCGGCGGCCGGGACGGCGACCAGGCAGCCCCCGGTCTGCACCAGCATCGCGTTGTGCACGAACCGGCTGCCCGATGCCCGGGCTCCTGTGGTCAGCCGCCCGCCGCGGACGCTGTCGCCGAACATCCAGAGGACGCGCCCCCCGGGGAGCGCGACGGAGGCCGCCTGGTCACCGCCGGCCCAGGTCTCGTCATCCTTGGCGTCGAACATGGCCTGGTAGCCGGCGGCGCTCTGTGGCGCCGGCCGTGTGCACGCACTGGCGGGGGCCGCGGTTCGCTGGACGGGTCCCGCCGCGGAGGCTGCGGCCCGCGGGAGGGACAGCACGGTGATGCCGCCACCGACACCGAGCGCGACCGCGAGCAGCACGGCGAGCAGGTGGCGCCCCGGCAGCATGACCGGGACAACGACCCGGCCGGGCCTGCGTCACTGGACGTGACCACCGACACACAGCAGGAGGCCCCCGACGCCTTCCCTGGCGTCGGGGGCCTCCTGCGAGGTACGTCAGCTGCTGCGCAGCGGCGTCTCTGTGTTGTCCGCGGCGTCACGCGGGAGCGTGATGTCGACGGACGGAGCGGCCATCCGGCGCAGCTCTGCGTCGACCGCGGCGTTGTGGGCCTCGGCCTCCTCGCGCGCCTTGCGCGGGCTCCAGTGCCCGCGGAGCACGAAGACCATCGGGATGAAGAACAGCTGTCCGAGCGCGCAGATCAGGAACCAGTCCTGCCACTGCCCGGGCGAGTCCTTCTGCGCTGCCGACACCTGCGCGCCGTACTTGGTGATGGCGCTGTTGGGGCCGAAGGCGACCTTGCCCTCCGGCGACGCGAGGAAGAGCGCGACATCGGCACCGACCTTCTCGACGACGGCCTTCTGGACGTCCGGCGGCACGTTGCCGTCCGGGTAACGGGCGTTCACGCCGGCCAGGAACGCCTGGTTGGCCTGGATGGTCGGCAGGTACCGGGCGTTCGCCGTGGCGATCGCCTGGACCTGGGCGCCGTGCTCCACCAGCGGGGTCACCGAGCCGATGACCTGCGGCAGCACGAGGAAGCTGATCGCGACGATCGCCCGGAGCAGCCAGCCCCAGACCGCGAGGCCGTGCGCGGTGAGCGCGGGGTTGATGTCCTCGACGGTCTCGGTGAACGACGCCATCCAGCACGCGAAGGCGAACCCGCCGTAGACACCGACGCACGACAGGATGAAGGCCCACGCCCAGTAAGGGGTGTCCGTGTGCGGCGTGAGGTATCGGATGAGCAGCGTGACCCCGAAAGCGGCGATGCTGCCGAAGAGCATGAACGGCTTGCGCACCCGCAGGCGGTCGGACAGGACACCCGCCACGACGAGGGCGATCGCGTTGGACGCCCAGTAGTAGTTGAGCAGCCCGTTCGCCTGGTCGGCGGTGAAGCCCTGCACCGTCTGGAAGAAGATCGGGAAGAACGCGACGGCCGTGTAGTAGCCGAGCAGGAACACGCCGATCGCGATGGCCGAGGCGACGATGCTCGGGCGGACGACCTGCGACCACGGCTTGGCCAGCGCGGCCTCGACGTCAAGGCCCTTGGCCTTCGCCTCGACGAGCGCCTTGTCGTGGACCGACACCATGAGCTGGTCCCGGAGCCGCGGCGTCAGCTCACGCAGGTAGACCAAGGCGATCGCCGCGACGACCAGGCCGGCGATGCCGCAGATGACGAACTGGTCCTGCCAGCGCGGCAGGTGCTTGAGCGTGTGGCTCGAGACCTCGCTGACGACCAGGCTGCCGACGACCGGGCCCAGCGTCCAGAAGCCCATGGCCGAGGCGCGGCCGAGCTGCGGGCTGAAGTCACGGATGAGAGCCGGCGTCGCGACGAGGACGACGCCCTCGACGACGCCGATGGCGACGCTGACGACAGCGAACTCGAGCTTGGTGCCGACGTGCGGGAAGACGAACGCTGTCAGCACACCGGTGATCACGAGGCCGTAGGCGACCAGGTTGGCCCGTCCAGCCTTGTCGGCGAGGCCAGCGGCGAGGGACGCGAACGCACCTACCGCATTGGCCACGACCAGCAGGTAGACGTAGTAGTTGAACGACATGTGCAGACCACTCAGGATCTGCGTCGCCACCGAGCCGCCGACGTAGTTCTCGTAGTAGAGGATCACGGTCGACAGCACCACGACACCGAGCAACGCGAAGCGCTGCCTGCTGTCGGGGTAGTAGTTGAGTTCGCGACGCCAGAGGCGCTGCATGGTGGACGGCGGGGTCATGGGCGCATCGATCGCGGGGGCGGTCATCAGCGGGACCCGTAGACGGGAGCAGTCGACGACGGCGCTACCCGGTCCGTTGACGTGCTGTTCACCGCCTGCACCACGCCGATGGTCGTCCCGACAGCTAGCACTGTCGCGAGCAGCCCTGCAACCAGGGTCGTCATCCATGTCCTCCTCTGAGCGCGTCACATCGGTGTGACGCAAGGCCCACCGACATGCAACACGAATCGCGGCTTCAGCGAAGTAGTCACTTAGAGCCGTTCTTCATGACCCGTCGTTATCGCCCCGAGATGTCCTGTCGGCTACTTCGCGGTCAGCGGGAAGGGCAGCGGGTAGTAGGCCGGGTCGAGCCCGGTCGGCTGGCGGAAGACCTTCGTGGCCGCGTCCGGCGTCGCACGCACTCCGGTCCGGACCCAGCTGTCGAGCATGCTGACGAGCCCGAGCTCCTCCGTGGCCGTGAAGTTGCAGTGCCCGGCACCATAGGGAGCGGTCGTGTAGGTCGCCGGCGGCTTCGTGAACAGCTGCGTCAGGTTGGCCAGCTTGCCCTGCGCCGAGAAGCGGTCGCCCAGCACGCGCTCGTTCTGCGGGACCACGAGCGGGTCCTGCTCGTCGTGCAGCGTCACCGTCGGGTGCGAGACGTTGCCCGTCGTCTCGCCCTGGGCCTTGGCCTGCGCCCGGGCCGACGGGTCGACGGCGGGCCTGGTGCCCGCGGCGAGCTGACCCAGCATCGCGTCCAGGTCGCCGCCGTAGGACTTGACGGTCGACCGGTCGTCCGCGGTCACCCCGGTGCCGAAGTCGAAGCCGGTGATGTCGAGGCCCTGGCCACCGACGCGCGCCGCGAACTCCTGCTGACCGAACGTCGCGAAGCCCATCGCCGTCAGGATGTCCTCCACCTTGGCGCTGATCCCGGACACGGCGTCATGGCCGTCGTAGGTCCGGGTCTGGGAGGCCAGCCGTCCGATCGTGGCGATGGCCACGACCTTGGCCGTGCCGCCACCGGCGACATCCTTCGCAGCCGCGATCACGGCCTTCTGGGCCTGCTCGAACGCGGCGACCGCCTCGGCCTGCGACGCGTAGCCGCTGATCTTCAGGGCCGGGTCGATGAGCGTCTTGACGAGGTAGGCGATGGCGAGCGCACCGTCCAGGTTCTCGGTCGTGCCGGCGACGGCCCCGCACTCCGGGGCGGCACCGCTGACCCAGTCGGCGTGCTTCTCGCTCAGCAGCTCGGTGATGAGTCCGCCGAGGGAGGCGCCCCAGACGTAGGTGCGGCGGGGGGTCCCGACGTTCTTGACGAACCAGTCGTGGAGCTGCTCCCCGGCCTTGACACCGTCCTGCACGGCCCAGCCGTTCGAGGCGTACGCGGAGCCGGCCAGCGCGTAGCCCTCGGCAAGCAGCTGCGCGGCTGTCTCCGAGCTGGGTGCGTCCTCAGCGGTGCGGTCCACCGCGGCGAAGCTGGGCGGGGTCGGCGAGGCGCTGCGGTATCCGTGCGACCACAGCAGCAGGGTCCCGTTCCAGGTGGTCGGGAGCTCGACCTTGTAGGCGGCCCCGGAGAGGGTGCCGACGCACGACGCACCGCAGTCGCGGTGCCCGAGCGACGAGACGTCGCCGTTGCGGGCCACCTTGGGCGTGCCGCTTCCCGAGGAGCAGCTGGCGAGGACGAGCGAGGAGACGGCAAGCGCGCTGCCGGCACGGACCAAGATCAGGCGGGGGGACATGGTGCCAACCTAGGACGACAACCGCTGTGTCATCAGCGTTTCCGACGCATCACGAGGAGCAAGTTCCAGGTCACGACCTCGCGCACTGCGGGCACCTTGACCACCCATGTCGCCCATGTCGGGTGATAGCGGGGCAGCACGTCGACGACGTCGACGACGCCGCGCTGGGCCGACAGCCAGCGCAGCATCTGGGCGACCGAGGTCCGGTACAGGGACTGCCCGTAGTCGTTCTTCGGCCGGTGACCGTGCTTGCGTGCGTAGCGGTCGGCGGCGCGCCGGCCGCCGAGGTAGTGCCACGGCGCCGTCTCGTGGCCACCGTTCGGGGCGAACCAGTTGTTGTACGTGAGGAAGACCAGGCCGCCGGGCCGGGTGACGCGGACCATCTCGTCGGCCATCGCGTAGGGCTCCAGCACGTGCTCGAGGACGTTGCTCGAGTAGGTCACGTCGACCGACCCCGTGAGGAACGGCAGCGCCATGCCGCTGCCGATGACCGTGCCGTGCTGGATCTGACGACCGTGCAGGGACAGCTCGCCGGCATCGGCGTCCAGTCCGACGTACCGCGCACCCAGAGCCCGGAACGCGTCCCCGAAGTACCCCGGTCCCCCGCCGACGTCGAGCAGAGTGCGTCCCGACAGCGGGGTGTAGTGAGCGACCTGCCGCGCGCTGTCCTGCGCGAGCAAGGTGTAGAAGCCTGCCGGGTCGGTCTTCTCGTGCCGGTACGCCGACAGCAGCTGCCGGCTGCGGGCCAGCGAACCGAGAGGGGGCAGGTCCACGCGGCCACCCTATGCAGCCCGAGACGCAGCCCGAGCCGATAGCCCGGAAGGACCACGAACGGGGGGTCCTGGAGCGTCATGTCGGAAAACAGGGCGTTCGTGCAAGGTGAGCGAAACGCCGATGTAGCCGAGAGGACACCCCCTGAGCACCGCCTTGAGCCCCCTTGCCCCGGGCCAGGACCTCCCGGTCGTCAGCCAGGTCGACGGCGCCCTGATCCCGGCACCTCGACGCGGCCCCGATCCGGTCGGCGGCGGCCGTGACGTGCTGCTTCTCAACTGGCGCGACCTGACCCACCCCGAGGGCGGGGGTTCCGAGCTGTACGTCGAGAGCCTCGCCTCCCGGCTGGCGCGCGGCGGTGACCGGGTCACCGTGTTCTGCGCCGACCACGGCGGCGCGCCGCGCGACGAGGTGAAGGACGGGGTCCGCTTCGTCCGGCGTGGCAGCCACCTCACCGTGTACCTGTGGGCCGCTGTGCTCATGGTGCTGGGTCGCCTCGGACGCAAGGGCGTCGTCGTCGAGGTGCACAACGGCGTGCCGTTCCTGGCCCGGCTGTTCACCCGCCGCAAGGTCGTCGTGCTCGTCCACCACGTCCACCGCGAGCAGTGGCCCGTCGTCTTCGGCCCTCGCACGGCGCGGATCGGCTGGTGGCTCGAGTCGTGGCTGGCGCCGCGTGTCAACCGCCGGTGCGACTACGTCGCCGTCTCGGAGGTCACCAAGGCTGAGCTCGTCGGGCTCGGCGTGGCTGCCTCGCACATCTCGGTCGTGCACAACGGCACCTCTCGCCCGCTTCGGACCACCGCGGGCCGCGCGGCCAACCCGACGATCGCGGTGCTGGGCCGGCTGGTGCCGCACAAGCGCGTCGAGCTGGTCCTCGAGGCGGCCGCTGTCCTCCGGCACGAGCTTCCCGGCCTACAGGTCGAGGTCGCTGGTGAGGGCTACTGGCACGAGGCGCTGAGCGCGAAGGTCGAGGAGCTCGGGCTCCAGGGCGTCGTGCATCTGCGGGGTCGCGTCAGTGAGCAGGAGAAGTCCGACCTGCTGGCCCGCGCCTGGGTGCACGCCGTTCCGTCGCTCAAGGAGGGTTGGGGGCTGTCCGTGGTCGAAGCCGGCAGCCACGGCACGCCGTCGGTGGCCTTCACGCACGCCGGCGGACTCGCCGAGTCGATCGTGGACGGCCGCACCGGCTCACTGGTGGACGACCCCTCCGGCCTGCATGACGAGCTGCTCGCGCTCCTGACCGACCACCCGCGCCGCACCGCCCTCGGCGAGGGTGCGCGCCGGCACGCCGCCCGCTTCACCTGGGCGGCAACCGCCCAGGGCTTCTCTGCCGTGCTGGGTCATTCCGGCGGATAGCTCCCTCTGCGCCCCACCGCCCGGCCGACCGCGAGGAGACCGAAGCCCAGCGCGAGCAGGTCGGCCAGCGCGGCGGGCCAGGCACGGACGGCGGTCCGCCTCGTTGCGGCCCCCGGCACCTCGTACAGCGCGAGCTCCGAGGTCGCCGAGAGCACCCGCAGACCCTGGGTCTGACGGGCCACCATGGCGGCATCGAACCCCGCGGTGGTCCGCTCGACCAGCACCTCACCGATGCCCTCCCGCTGCAGGGCCGGCAACAACGGCGCACCTGAGCGCACGATGGGGTCGAGGCGCGCCGCGACCGGATCCTCTCCTCGCACGGCGGTGCCAGGGAGCGGCAGCGCATCGTTGACGACGGGACGTTCGAGCAGCTTGGTGGCGGGATCGAGCACGGTGACGCCGTCGTCCCAGGGGAAGGCGCGGTACAGGCTCCACGGCAGGACCAGGACCGGACCGCTCGCCCGCTCGGTGACGCGCTGCCAGGACGGCGGGTAGGTGCTGGAGGTGAGTCGCGCCCCCTCCCCCCACGCGGCACCGGGAAGCGCAGCGACAGGTGCAAGTACGAGGATCCCGGCCAGCACCCGGCGCGCCGACAGCGCGGCGACCCGGGCCAGCAGCGCCTCCGTGCTGCACGCGATGGCAGCGCTGGTCAGGAGGACCACCGGCGAGATCCACTTCTGGCCATCGCGCAGCAGGCCCGCCGCAGGCACGTGGACGACAGCCCACCGCAAGGCGGATTCCGTGAACGGCAGGCTGCCCAGCAGCGCGAGGACCAGCCCGGCAGCGGCGGTGACCAGCAACCGGTCGCCGAGCCGCCGACGCACCCGAGGCAGCCCGGCCGCAGCCACGCCCAGCAGGGCGAGGGCGATCCAGGACCCGGCGGAACGGCCATCGGGAACCGCTGACCGCGCCCACACCCCCCCGCCGGTCAGGAGCGAGCCGACGACCCCGAAGGGGGTGTCGCTGTTGGCGGCGAACGCCCCTACTCCCGCTGGGTCACCGGGTGTCTGGTGCTGGAGAACCGCCGGCACCACCCACGGCAGCCCGAGCACCGCGGTCGCCGCGAGCGCGCGGAGCGGACGCCCGCAGATCACCACCGCGAGGCCGACCAGCAGCAGCGCGTTCGCCCCTGCGAGGGCGCTCGCGGTCAGAGCCGCGAGGGCTCCCCAGCCCGCTGCTCCGCGCCGCCAGTCGAGGGCGGCGCGGACCGCCCACGGAAGCACGGCCCAGCCGACGAGGATCGCCCACTGGCCCAGCAGCAGCCGCTCGTGCAGGTATGCCGACCATCCGTAGGTCGTGGCCGCGGCGCACGCGGCGGTGATGCTGCGGGTCGGGGCGAGCCGAGCCGCGCCCCAGGCGGCCCCGACCACGAGCGCGACGAGCAGCAGGTCCTGCAGCCAACCGGTCGCGACCACCCGGCCCAGCAGCGCGACCACCAGCTCACTCGGCACCCCGCGGGGGACGCCCTCGATTCCGAGCAGCTGCCGACCGATCGGGACCCGCGGGACGAAGACCATGTCGCGCACGAGGACGTACCCGGGGCCGAGCAGCGGTGCGAGCAGCAGCACCGCCAGCGCCAGACCGACGAGCAGACCTGCACGGGAGCGCACGTGCTGGTCTGCCACCCGGTGGACGCTAGAGCATCGGCATAGGCTGGAAGGCGTGGCGATCACCGCTCAGGCGCACGCCCCCGTCACGGCTCCGGTCAAGACGGGGAACACCTACCCGGCCCTGGACGGTCTGCGTGCGCTCGCCGCTCTCTGCGTCGTCATGACGCACGTGGGCTTCCAGACCGGCCAGTCCTTCAGGGGCACGTTCGGCGCGTTCCTGAACCGCCTCGACTTCGGCGTCACGATCTTCTTCCTGCTCTCGGGCTTCCTGCTCTACGGACCTTTCGTGCGCGCTCAGCTGTTGGGCCGGCCCCTCCCCTCTGTGCGGACCTACCTGCGCAACCGAGGCCTGCGGATCGTGCCGGGCGCCTGGGTGGCCATCGCGGTCGCCTTCGTGTTCAGCGCGTCGAAGTTCGCCGGCGTCCACGAGATCGTTCGCCAGCTGCTGTTCGCCGAGATCTACTCCTCCGGCCACCTGCTCCCCGGCATGACGCAGATGTGGAGCCTGTGCGTGGAAGTGGCGTTCTACCTCGCCCTCCCGCTGCTGGCCGTCCTCGCGCGCGTCGGCTCTCGGCCCCTCAGGGCGCAGGCCTGGCTGCTCGGCCTGATGTTCGTCTCGGCCCAGGCATGGTGGTTGCTCACCCGAGGGCTCGCCGACGCTCACCCGGCGACCGCCAACCTGTGGCTGCCCGCCTACCTCGACTGGTTCGCGCTCGGCATGGGGGTGGCTGTGCTTCGGTCGTGGCACGACCTGACGGGGCGCGGCCGGGTGCTCGACCAGATCGGCGACGCCAGCCTCACGTGCTGGGCGATCGCCGGGCTGCTGTTCTGGGTGACGGCAACGCCCCTCGGAGGACCGCGCGGGCTGGCCGATCCCACCCCCGGTCAAGCCATCACCAAGCACCTGCTCTATGCCTTTGCCGCGCTGTTCCTGCTGCTGCCCGCCGTCTTCGGCACCGACCAGCGCTCGCCTGTCCGCCGGGCGCTCGAGAGCCGCCCCTCGCGTTGGCTCGGCAAGATCTCCTACGGCGTCTTCCTGTGGCACATCATGCTGCTGGACCTGGCGTTCAACCTCGCCGGCAAGCAGCTGTTCACGGGCCACGTGCTGCTCATCACCGCCCTCGTCGTGCCGATGAGCCTCGCCGTCGCGGCGCTCAGCCTTCGTCTGGTGGAGCAGCCGGCCCTGGACCTGAAACGCCGCTGGGCGACGTCAGGCCGCTGACCAGGACGCCGGCGGCAGCCAGCGCGACGAGCACCAGCACCTGGACCGGGCCCCCGAACGCGGCAGGCTGCCGGGCACTGTCCCACGGCGCCAGCGCCGTCAGCAGGCCCGCCGTCACCAGCGGCGCGGCGAGCAGCGCCGAGAGGGCATTGACCAAATTCGGGCCGCCGCGGTGGCGCACCAGCACGGTGCTTGCCAGCACGATGAGACCGATCGCGGCTCCGACGGGGCCTCCGACCAGCACGAGCACCCCGAGGACGAGCACAGCTCGCACAGGACGCGGCAGTCCAAGGTCCTTCGCCGGTTGTGGCTCGCGCGCCCGGGCCGGCCAGAGGGCGAGGGCGAGGAGCAGCAGGACCAGCACGGCGCCGATGACGAGCGCGAGATGGAACGTCTTGCCCGGCGTGAAGGTGAGGACGACCTGCCCTCCTTGTCCTGCGGGAACGACCCAGGCCTGCTGCCAGCCATCGACCCGAGCCGGCTGGAGCACCCGGCCGGCCAGGACCGCGCGCCACCCCCGGCTCGCGTTCTCATGCACGACGAGGTAGCTCTGGTCACCGGCTCCGAGCTCGACGACGCGGTGCTCCGGATCCCATCGGGTCACGGTGGTGGTCCGCGCGGCCGGGGCGGTGGCGGTCGGCGCGGAGCTGCCCAGGGTCAGCCCCTGTACGAGAAGCGCGCCCTTGTCGGCGGCAACTGCCCGATGCTGACCCGCGGCGAGCTCGATACCGCCCGTGCTGTCGCAGGCCCGCAGGGGCACGGGCTGCAGGCGCACCAGGTCCCCGCGCGTCGCGAGCGCCTCCGTCGGGTGTGTGACCCCGTCGATGACGACGGGCGGCGCGCTTCCGCAGCCCACCGTGACGGGCGTGTCGTCAGCAACAGGACCGCCGACGAGATCTGCCAGAGCAGGGACGCTGAGCTCCGAGACACCGACAGGGAGGTCGCGAATGCTGCCGTCGGGCTCAAAGGAGTGCCGACGCTCCTGCGCTGAGATGCGCACCTCGAGCGCCGTGATCCTGGCCGCAGGGAAGGTGACGAGTCCGGTCGCGGGAACGTCGACCGAGGTCGTCCCTCGGCTGGTGCTGACCTCGACGCGCGTCGGTCGACCGGCGGCCAGGCTCGGGTCGGTCGAGATCACGAACCGGTCCACCGTGCGCGGGGAGTGCCAGGAGAGCGTCAGGGTGGGCGTCGCGTCGAGGTCACCGGCGACCCAGCCCGTGTGGGGGTCACCGTCCAGGACGACAGCGGGTCGCTCGATGGGGTCCGGGACGCGACGCGAAGTGGCGGTGACCCTGACGCCAGAAACCTTGTCCAGCAAGGCATCCAGTGCCGCCCCGGGCTGCGGGACGGCCGTTCCGCTGAGGGGCAGGCTCGCTGCGGACGTCAGCGAGAAGGTGCGGTCAAGGCGGAGCACGTCCTCGCCCACGCGGGTGAGGTCCGGCGAGCAGAGTGCCGACGACGCGGTCCGGACGCAGGCGGCCTGCGCCCCTGGGGCGCGGTCGAGCAGCACCACCGGGTCGACCTGCTGCTGGTCCTGGGGCAGCACCACCGACTCCTGCACGTGCACGCCCGGGATGGTGAGCTCACGGACACCCGCAACGACCGCGAAGCCGTCGCCGGAGACTGCGCTGAAGGTCACCCGGAGATGTCGCGTCGTGCCGGCCGGGACGTTGAGGGGCTGCGCCTGATCACCCGGGCGGACCTGCGTGCGGGTTGTTCCCCTGTCGGTGCGCACGGTCAGGACCGTCGGGATCGCTCGCGCCTGGTCGTCGTGGAGCAGCTGGATCGTCGTACCAGCAGGGTCGACGGGGCTGTCGAGGTCGAGCTGCAGCCACTGACCTGTGGTCCCCGTGAAGCCGCCCGAGACCCAGCTCGTCCGAGGGTCGCCGTCGATGGCCGAGAACGGTCGGTGCGCCGGGCCGCGGTCGGAGAGCGCCGCAGGGTCGGAGGCACTGGACGAGGCCGACACGGCCTGCGCCCCCAGCAGCCGGGCGGTCGCCAGGTGCTGCACTCCCGGGACCGGCAAGATGTCGGGTACGGCCTGGTCGCGTCTCAGCGGCTGGGTCGCGGTGAGCGTCTCGGAGGCGTTGTCCCGCACGCTCCCGAAGTTGACCTCGCGGCGGCGGAGCGCGTCGGTCAGGGCGCTCCGAGGCGAGGGTCCGCCCGCACCGTCGCCTGCCAGCACGGTCGCCTGCGACCCGAGCAGGCCCCTGTCCGCCAACTGGAACAACGACTCCGGCCCACCGCTCACGACCCACGTCGCCGCGGAGGGCATGGCCGTGACCGGCGACGTGAAGCCTTCGACTTCATAGACCTCCACGGCCGGGAACCCCGGCTGGAGGCCGTCGTCGGTGACGAGATCGCGGGAGGCGTCGCCACCGACCACCGGGCCGAACGAGGCGACGCGCGTCAGGCCCGGCGAGTCGGCGAGTGCCTGGTGGACGAGCACCGGCCTCGGGGCGCCGGTCCGCCCCAGGTCGAGGTCGTTGCTGACCACCACGTAGTGGACCCCCGACCGCGCGAGCACCGTCGCCATGGCTGCGGATCCATGACCCGTGTCGAGCCGGGCGTCGATCGCGTCGAGCAGCCGCGTGGTCCCGGGTGAGCCGAGCGGCACGGCATCGCGGACCGCCCACGCCGAGGTCGCGAGGGCCTGGAGCGGGTTGTCCAGCGGACGCCCCCACCGGTACTCGGCGAACCCGCTGGCAGGGACGACCAGCGCGCGACCGCGGGCGTCGTGCGCGTCGAGCCACGTGCCGGTCGACTGCCACCAGCTGGGCAGCCGGTCGTAGGCGCCGGACGGCACCAGCTGACCTGCCAGCGCCGGGGATGCGGCCCCGACGAGCGCGACCGCGACGAGGGCCGACACCGCGTTCCTGGGGCGGCCGGGCAACGGCAGGCTCAGCAGGTGGCACAGACCCAGCGCGAGCGGCAGCCTGATCAGCGGGTCGAACTTGTGGACGTTGCGGAACGCCTCGAGCGGACCGTCGAGCAGGTGCCGGAGCGGCAGCACGAGCGGCCCGTCGAGAGGTCCGGCGTGCGCAGCCGCCATCGCCACCAGACCGACCGCGGCCGCACCGACGAACCGACCCTGTCCCGGCATCTTGCGCCAGGTGAGGCCGACGATGCCCAGCGCGGCGAGGAGGGCGGTGTCGAGGACGACACCACCGTTGGTGACGAGGGTCCACCCGGCCCGCCACCACGGCTGACCAGCCGGCGCGATGTACGCCAGCCAGTGGCTGGTCCCGCGCACGACCTCCGAGGCAGAGGTCGAGCTCGTCGTGGTCGAGGCCGTCTCGATGTAGTGCAGGAAGTCGGGGCTGTAGCCGCCCTGCAGCAGCAGGGGCACGAGCCACCACGCGCACGCCAGGGCGCCTGCCACAACCCACCAGGCAGCGAGTCGGCGCCCTCCGGCGCGTCGCAGACCGGGTAACAGCCAGAGGGCAGGCAGCACCAGGACCGACAGGACGGCCGTGGCGTTGACAGCCCCCATCAGGAAGATCGCGACGCCGGAGCGCATCGCCGCGGTGCGTGGCCGCCGCTCACCCGTGACCAGGGGCAGCAGCACCCAGGGCAGCACCGCCATGGGCCAGATCTCGGAGGAGTTGCCACCGATGACGGTGACGATCCGTGGGGACAGCGCGAAGGCGAGGCCGGCGAGCAGTCGCGTCGTCGGCGAGCCGAGCAGGAGCCGTTCGGCGAGCCGGACGACGCCGAGGAACGCGGTGACCAGCAGCAGCGACATCCAGAGGCGCTGCACGATCCAGCCCGGGACGCCCATCCAGTAGCCGAGGAAGTGGAAGACGCCGATGGGCGAGAGGTACCCGTACGCCTGGTTCTGCAGCTGGCCGAACGCCGAGCTCGGGTTCCAGAGGTCCAGGGCCCGGCGCAGGAACCGTCCGGGGTCCGCGGTCAGGTCGAGCTTGGTGTCGTTGCCGATCAGGCCTGCGCTCTGGTGGAAGGCCGTGACCGCGAGCAGCAGGCAGACGGCCGCCTGCCGGAGCCGGACGACAGACCGCGACGCCTCGGGCGTGATGGCGCTCAGGGCTCGCGAACCAGTTCGGCGACCACCAGGCCGTGCGCCGTGAAGAGCAAGCGGTCGTAGGCAGCGTCCCAGACGTCGTCGACAGCGACCTGCTCCCAGTCGTTGGCCGCCGAGACCCGGCGCAGCGCCTTGAGCTCGGTGAACGGCAGCTCGCCACCGCGGAGCTGCCTGTCCAGCGTGTGGTTGTAGCCGACCGGCAGGGTGACCCAGATCCGACCGGCGGGCGCGAGCAGTGAGACCAGGTGCTCGATCGCCCGACGCGCCTTGTCGGGCTCCTTGTCGGGCTCGTCGAGCCCCACGTGCTCGAGCGTCGAGATGCTGAGCACCAGGTCGGCCGGCTCCTCGAGCACCATGTCGACCACGTCGAGGTTGAGCACACCAGGAGACCGCTCGTACTTGTCGACGATCAGGTGACTGGCCCGGACGTAGTGCGGCAGCACGTTGCCCACCTCGACCGTCCGGCTGCCGTCCGCCGTCGCCATCACATCCATGGCCAGGCTCAGCTCCACCGCGCGCTCGTTGAGCCAGGTGTGGTTGTAGCGATGCCAGTAGTAGGGAACCTCACGGCCGTCGAACGTGAAGGTCTGGGAGGCGGCGCCGTGGGCTCTCGCCGCCCCGAGCGCCCAGCGGGTTCCCCAGTCGATGCACGAGGCGAGAACCGGGAGTGCGCCATCCTCACGCGCGTGCCGTGGGAGGCGGCGCAGGATCGTCGCGACGTTCACCCCGGCACTGTACGGGCAGCGCCGGGCCATCCGTAGGTACGCTGCGCGCGTGGCGTTCGAGGAAGTACGGCGGGACTGGACGCGACTCGGAGAGCACGACCCCCTGTGGGCCGTCTACGTCACCCCTGGCACCCGCGGAGGACGCTGGGACGTCGAGGAGTTCTTCGCGACCGGCCGCACCGAGGTGGCCCGGTCGTTGGAGCATCTCGCGTCCCTCGGGCTCGGGACCCGCCGGACCAAGGCGCTCGACTTCGGTGCGGGAGTGGGTCGCTTGTCGGCCGCTCTGGCCGAGCACTTCGACCACGTCGTCGGCGTGGACGTCTCCCCCACCATGCTGGACGAAGCGCGTCGGCTCGATCGGTCCGAGGGCAAGGTCGAGTTCGTGCTGAACGATGCCGTCGATCTGTCGTTCGTCCCTGACGCCGAGGTCGACCTCGTGTACTCCAGCCTGGTCCTGCAGCACCTTCCGCGCGAGCTTGCCTATGGGTACCTGCGCGAGTTCCTCCGGGTCGTGCGACCGGACGGAGCGGCCGTCATCCAGGTGGTCAGCCGACCGAACGTGAGCATCAAGGGGCTCATCGCTCGACTCGCGCCCTTCCGCCTCATCGCGTGGGGGCAGACCCGGCTGCTCCGCTACCCCGCGCCGATGCGCATGACGCTCATGCCACCGAAGGCAGTGCGCAGAGCGCTCGAGGGGACCGGCGCGGTCGTGGTCGACGCCGTCCGCGACGACTCCTACGGCAGCCACTGGGAGTGCGTGCGCTACTACCTGTCGCGCGGCTAGTCCGGCTCGCGGTCCACGACGGCCGCCCCGACCACGGTGAGCACGGCGAGCAGGGCGAGCAGCTGCTCCGCGCGAACCGCCCCGACCCCCGCCCCAAGACCGGTGGCGGACGCGACGACCGCCGCGGACATGAGGGTGACCAGCGGCACCCAGGTGCGCCCCCGCAGCAGCCTGAGCAGGACCGCGCCGACGAGCAAGGCCGCGACGCCCCAGACGCCCGCGAGCAGGACAGCCACCGCCACCGCGAGCCCCGCCTTGACCAGCAGCGGGGCACGACGCCCCGTTCCTGCGAGGACCGGGGCCGCGCTCCGGCGGCGCAGGCAGGACCAGAGCGTGACGAGCAGGAGCAGACCGACGCCGATGCCACCTCCGGCCAGGGCCGCTCGGTAGGACCGGTCAGGTGCGAAGTCCAGCTGTACGCGACCAGCGCCTCCGGCAGGCAGGAGCCAGCCCTGCTGCCACCCGTCGATGGTGCGGCTGGTCAGCCGGTGGCCGTCGAGCGTGGCGACCCATCCGGTGTTGGCGTTCTCGGGTACCGCGAGCATCCCGGCGCTGCCGCCCCCGACCTGGAGGACGCGGTGGACCGCACCCCACTCGCGCACCTCGATGGTCCTGTCCTTGCCTGCGGACCGAGGAGCCGCGACCGGCTTCAGGACCAGGGTCCGGCCGGCGAACTGGGAAGTACCGATGACCTGCAGGTGGTGCACACCCGCCTCGAGCCGGACCGGTGCGTCACCGGCACCGCAGGGCACCAGCGCTAGCGGGGCATTGCTCAGCAGGTCGCGAACGGTGCCCCGCACCAGGGTGGGTACGACGCGCCCGTCGATGACGACCAGCGGGCCGCGCCCGCACGGAAGCTCGATCGGCGTCGCCGGGTCACGAGGCTGTGCGACGTCGCCCGCCGAGGGAAAGGTGAGCTCGGAGACGCCGACCGGCGCCCCCCCGACGACTGCAGCGGCCGGCTCGATCGAGGTGGTGGGGACGACGAGCGGGAACGTCACGTCCACCTGGTTCGTGGTGAGCGGCAGGAACGAGGCGGTTCCGTCCCGCAGCGTCACCTCACGCGTCCCCGCTCCGGAGGTCAGGCGCACGGTGAGGGGAGCCGAGACCCCTGTCGTCGAGGACAAGGTGAGCTTCAACGACGAGAGCGTCCGCGGGGACGGCCAGACCAGGTGCAGGGTCGGGGCGAGGTCCGACGGTGCCGCCACCCACGTCGTGCGCGGGTCGCCATCGACCGCGGCGCCTGGGCGCACCGCCGGACTCGTACCGAGCGTCGATGACGCCGTGGCGCGCAGTGCGCCAGGCGACGGGTCAAGGAGGTCGAAGACCCCGGCGTCCGGCCGGGCCACGACGCTGCCCGACAGGACCATCTCCCCGCCGGAGCGGGTGGTGACGGTGCGGTCGAGCTGGTCGGGGTCGCCGAGAACCCCAGCTCCGGGCGCGTCACAAGACGTGGTCGCCGCGTAGGTGGTGCAGGACGGCACTGGCTCGGGGTCCATGCCCAGCACCACGGCCGGCAGCACTGTGGAAGTGAGGTCGGCAGGCGTGCTGAGCGACCGGGTCGGGAGGAACCCCGGAAGGCGGAGGTCGCTGATCGCGACGTTGCCGATCCTGGCGCTGCCGTCGACAGCTGCCACCGTCAGTCGCAGCGTCTTCGTCGTGCCAGGTGGCGTGCGCAGCCCACCCGTGCCGAGCGCCTGTCTCACCGACCCGCGGTCCGTCGTCACCGTCACCTCGGCGACGGCCGGTCCGAGCAGCGGGCTCGCCACGAACTGCGCTGTCAGGCCACGGGGGTCCAGTGCGGAGGCGAACCGCACCTCCAGCCACTGACCGACGGCGCTCCCGAACGACGCGGACCGCCAGGCAGTGAGCGGGTTGCCATCCAGAGCGGCCCACGGCAGCGCGTCCGGACTTGCACCACCGGGGGCGGTCGGCTCCGCCCCGGACGAGCTGGCACTCACCGAGACGACACCGTCGTAGGACGCCACCGTCTGGTGGCCGGCAGCGTCGAACGTCAGCAGGTCATGCACCCGGCGAGCATCGTCAAAGGCCTCGCCGAGGCTGAGGGTCGGCCCCAGTGCCCTGTGTACCAAGGCGAAGGCGCGGCCCC
The DNA here is from genome assembly GCA_025465465.1 of Frankiales bacterium. GTDB lineage: Bacteria > Actinomycetota > Actinomycetes > Mycobacteriales > SCTD01 > RYN-111. The sequence continues at coordinate 24,227 of JAODND010000077.1, forward strand.
GACGGCGGAGCGTGTCGGTCACCAGGGCACGCGGCTCGGGTGCGGCACTGTCTCCGGTCAGGACAGTCGCGTCGTCGGCACCCACGACGCCCGCCTCCAGGGCCGGCAGCAGCGCCTCGGGTCCGCCCGACACCTGGACGACCCGACGGGCGTCGTACCACCGCACCGCAGGTACCGCCCGCTGCACCGACCAGACCTCGACGGAGGCATAGGCCGCCGCGCCACCGAGGTGCTCGGCCGCGTCTGTCGCCGTGACGGTCGGACCGAACTCGGCCACCTTGGTGAGCCCCGGCGAGGCCCACAGCGCGGCGTGCACAACCTCTGGGGACAGCGACTCGGCGAACCTCAGGTCGAGGTCGTTGCGCACGAGCACCTGGCCCACACCGCTGCGGACCAGCAGGTCGGCGAGAGCTGACGAGCCACGTCCGGTGGCGAGTACGGCCTCGACGCTGTCCAGCAGCCGGGCACTCCCGGCCCCGCCCAGCGGCACCTGTGACCGCACCACCCAGGGACTGGTCGCCACGGGCTGCAGCGGCGGGTCGTTGGTCCGGCCCCAGCTGTAGCGCTCATATCCAGCTGCCGGCAGCACCAGCGTGCGTCCCTGACCGACGGTGTCGACGTACTTCGCCGCCGAGCGCCACCAGCTGGGGACGTCGTCGAACCCCGGACCCGGCCGGAACCCGTTGACAGCCAGCGGCAGGGCCAGGACAACGGCGAGGGCGGCAGCGAGTCCCGGCACCAGCCGCCGGCTCTGGAAGCGCAGCTGCGTCCGGCTCAGCACGTGCGCAGCGCCGAGCACGAGTGGCAGCCGGAGCAACGCGTCGAACTTGTGGACGTTGCGCAGCGGGGCAAGGGCACCGTCGAGGACGTGTTGGACATCTGAGGCAAACGGTCCCGTGATCGCGCCGGTGTGCCCCGACACGAGCGCCAACAGGCCGATGAGCGCCGTGACCCGGAGGAAGCGACGCTCGGGCAGGTCCCGCCGGGCGAGTCCTGTCAGGCCGAGAGCAGCAACGAGGCTCGTCAGGAGCACGAACAGCGGCCTGGTGGCGAGCGCGTTGCCGGCGGGCCAGACGGGCTCGCCGCCGATACCGACATAGGCGACCCAGTGATCGGTCCCACGTAGTGCGGCCAGCAGGTCGACCGGCTTCGTGGTGATCGATGCCGGCTCGATCCAATCGAGGAACGACGGGCTGTACTTCCCGAGCAGCAGCAGCGGAGCCAGCCACCACCCGACGGCCAGCAGGGTGCCCACGCCCTGCCAGGCGAGCAGCCTGATGCGGCCCTGACGGCGCGTCAGCGTCCAGAGCAACAGGGCGGGGAGCATCGCGATGGTCAGCGTCGCGTTGGCGCCGCCCATCGCGAGGACCGCACAGCTCGACAGCAGCACGGCTCGTCGGGGATCCCCGCGACCGTAGAGGACCAGCGGCAGCAGCGCCCACGGCAGCAGCGTCGTGGGCAGCGCCTCGGCGGAGATCGGACCGAGAGTGCTGAGGACCCGAGGCGCCAGCGCATATGCCGCCCCCGCGAACAGCGCGGCCTCCGACGACACCCCAGTCATGCACCGCGTCAGGCGCCGAGCGCCCTCGGCGGCGAGCACCAGCAGCAGCCCCTCCCAGAGCCGCTGCGTGACCCACGGTGGCACGTTGAGCAGCTCACCGAGGGCGAAGAACGGACCGAGCGGGAAGAAGTATCCGAACGCCTGGTCCTGGAGCTGCCCGAAGCCCCCCGCCGGGTCCCACAGGTGCACCGCGCGGCCCAGGAAGGCCATCGGGTCGATCGGCAGGTCGAGCTTTGTGTCGAACGTGACCTTGCCTGGGTCCTGCAGGAACGGCACGAGGATCATCACGGCAGCCATCAGCTGCGGCAGCCGTCGGGAGGACATCGTTCGGAGCGTAACAAGATCACCGCGCCGTTCTGCGTGATTGCGCGCAGGTCCCGCGCGTCGCGACCTACAGTCCGGGCTGTGAAGCAGCAACCGCCGGCGATCGTCGTGGCCGATGGAGTCGCGATCGTCGAGCCGGTCCGGGCCTCGCTGGCCCGGGGCGGCGGGTTGGTCGCTCCCGCTCTGACCCTGGTGAACGTCCTCGGCTACGCCCTGACCCTCGTCGCCGCCCACGTGCTGGACAAGAACGCGTACGGCGAGCTCGGCGCCTACCTCGGCGTGCTGCTGGTGGCACTGGTGCCCGCCCTCGCCCTGCAAGCCGTCGTCGCGCGTTCGGTGGCGACCCGGCCGGCCGGCGAGCCGACCCTGCCCGTGGTGCTGCGTTCCGCCCAGCTCGGCGTGGCCTTCAGCGTGGTCGCCGCGGCCGCCTCGCCCGCGGTCGCGGCCTTCCTGCACAGCGGTGTCCTCGGTCCGCTGTGGCTGGCGGCACAGCTGGCGCCGTTCATCGTCCTGACAGCGGCGATGGGTGTCCTGCAGGGCTCCGAGCGCTTCGGGGCGCTCGCGGTGATCATCGTCGCCCAGGGACTCGGCAAGGCCGTGGGCATCCTCCCGCTGCTGATCGGCGGGGGCACCACCGATGTCCTTGCGGCGCTGTTCGTCGGCACGACGGGGACGGCACTGCTCGCGCTGGTCGTGCTGTCACCCCGACACGGCGCCGGCGCCCTCCCGCTCCCCACGGTGCGGCAGGTGGCGTCCGCGACGAGCGGCCTCCTGGCGCTGCTCGTCATCGCGAACCTCGACGTCCTGCTGGCGCGCAACGTCCTCAGCGGCGACGAGTCAGGTCGCTACAGCGCGGGGTCGGTCCTGGCCAAGGCGGCGTTCTGGCTACCGCAGGCCGTGGCGCTGGTCATCTTCCCGCGGCTCGCCGACCGCGAGGCGGGCAAGACCCTGCTGCACAAGTCGGTGCTGGTCGTCGGTGCGCTCGGTGCGGTCGAGGTCGTCGGCTGCGTGCTGTTGGCGAGGCCCTTCCTGCGCATCACCTTCGGGGCGTCGTACGCATCCCTGTCCGACATCGCGTGGCTGTGGGTCGTGCAGGGCGCGGCGCTGTCCGTCGTGCAGCTGCTCATCTATCGCGCCATCGCGACACACGACCAGATCGTCGGGCGGGTGGTCGGAGTCGTCGCCGTCGCCGAAGCGATCACGGTCCTGGTCGTCGCGCCATCGACCCCGGGTCCGATCATCGCGATCGCGACCGTCGCGGCCCTGCTGCTCATGGCCGGCCTGCTGCTCAGATCGGCGCGCTGAGCGCTCCCCGACGCGAGGAACCAGCCCTGCTCAGTGCCCGGCGTCGTCCCAGGTGCGACCGACACCGACACTGACGTCGAGCGGCACCGACAGCGGGTAGGCCCCGCCCATCTCCCGCCGCACCAGCTGCTCGAGTGCGTCCTGCTCCCCCGGCGCGACCTCGAGGACGAGCTCGTCGTGCACCTGGAGCAGCAGTCGTGACCTCATGCCTGCCTCATGCAGTGCGCTCGAGACGTGGAGCATCGCCACCTTGATGATGTCTGCGGCACTGCCCTGGATCGGTGCGTTGAGGGCCATCCGCTCGGCCATCTCGCGGCGCTGCCGGTTGTCGCTCGTGAGGTCCGGCAGATAGCGGCGGCGGTCGAGGATGGTCGAGGTGTAGCCGTCCTTCGAGGCTTGCGCAACGACGTCGCGCAGGTAGTCGCGGACGCCGCCGAAGCGCTCGAAGTAGGCCTCCATCTGCTCCTTGGCCTCGTCGCGCGTGATGCGCAGCTGGGCAGCGAGGCCGAACGCGGACAGGCCGTAGGCGAGGCCGTACGACATCGCCTTGACGCGACGACGAAGCTCCGGGTCGACCTGGTCCACCGGCAGTCCGAACGCCCGCGACGCGACGAACGTGTGCAGGTCCTCGCCGGTCGTGAACGCCTCCTTGAGGCCGGCGTCGTCGGACAGGTGAGCCATGATCCGCATCTCGATCTGGCTGTAGTCGGCGGTCATCAGCGACTCGAAACCGGCACCCGCGACGAAGCCCTGCCGGATCTCGCGGCCCTGCGCCGTGCGGATCGGCACGTTCTGCAGGTTCGGGTTGTCCGAGGAGAGCCGACCGGTCGCCGCGACCATCTGCTTGAAGGTCGTGTGGATGCGGCCGTCGTCGGCGACGGTCGGGAGCAGCTGCTTCTCGACGACCATCAGCAACCGGGTGTACTCGCGGTGCGACAGCAGTGCCTCGATGACCGGGTGGGTCCCGAGCAGGTTCTGCAGTGCGTCGGCGTCGGTGGTGTAGCCGGTCTTGATCTTCTTGGTCTTCGGCAGGCCGAGCTCGTCGAACAGCAGCGCCTGCAGCTGCTTCGGCGACCCGAGGTGGAACTCGTGACCGACCGTGGCGTAGGCCTCCTCGGCAGCGAGCTTCACCTGGTCGCGCAGCCGGCTCTCGAGCTCCTCGAGATGGTCGACGTCGGCGGCGATGCCGACCCGCTCGCACGCGGCGAGGACCCGCACCAGCGGCAGCTCGACGTCGCGCAGCAGCGCGGTGCCACCCCGGGTGTCGAGGTCCGCGTCGAGAGCGATGGCCAGGTCGGCGACGGCCCGCGCACGAAGAGCGGCGTCCTCGGCCGCGGTCTCGTCCTCACCGCCGTCGAACGTCAGCTGCCCGTCACCCGCGGACTCCTTGCGGAGCTCGGTGCGGAGGTATCGCAGCGACAGGTCGGCGAGGTCGAACACGCCCTGTCCAGGAAGGGCAAGGTATGCCGCCAGTGCCGTGTCGGACGTGATGCCCTCGACGGTCCAGCCGCGTCCCTCCAGTGCGTGCAGCGGGCCCTTGCTGTCGTGGAGTGCCTTGGACACCGCGGGATCGGCCAGCCAGGCCGCCAGCGCCGCATCGTCCTCGGGGGTCAGCTCGTCGAGCTCGATGAACCCAGCCGGACCGTCGCCCTCGGTCGCGATGCCGAGCCCGTGCGCATCACCGGTGCCGCGGCCCCAGGTGCCGCGGACGTGCAGACCCACCCGGACGCCGGCGGGCAACGACGTCAGGAAACCGGCGACCTCGCCGGGCTGGAGGATCTGCAGGTCGACCTCGAAGCCCTGGTCGGCCTCCGGCTCCGCGGAGGACAGGGTGTCCCAGAGCCGCTCGCGCAGCACCCGGAACTGCAGGGCGTCGAAGACCTTGTGCACCTCGTCGCGGTCCCACTGCTGGATGCCGAGGTCGTGGGGGCCCAGCTCGAGCGGCACGTCGCGGACGAGCTCGGTCAGCCGGCGGTTCATCATCACGTGCGACAGGCCGTCGCGGAGGTTGTCGCCGACCTTGCCCTTGACCTCGTCGACGTGGGCCACCAGACCCTCGATGTCGCCGTACTGCTGAATGAGCTTCGTCGCCGTCTTCTCCCCGAGCCCGGGGATGCCGGGCAGGTTGTCGGACGGGTCGCCGCGCAGTGCGGCGAACTCGGGGTACTGCGCCGGCGAGAGGCCGTACTTCTCCTCGACGGCCTCCGGCGTCATGCGCCGCATGTCCGACACACCACGGGAGTTGTAGAGCACGGTGATGCGCTCGTTGACGAGCTGGAAGGCGTCGCGGTCACCCGTGACGATGAGGACGTCCATGTCCTCGGCGGCGGCCTGCGTCGCGAGCGTCGCGATGACGTCGTCGGCTTCGTACCCCTCCGCCGTCACGACCGGGATGCGGAGTGCGTCGAGCACCTCGCGCACCAGCGAGACCTGTCCCTTGAAGTCGCTCGGCGTCTCCGACCGGGTCGCCTTGTAGTCGGCAAAGGCCTCGTGCCGGAAGTTGGCCCTGCTCACGTCGAAGGTGACACCGACGTGGGTCGGCGCCTCGTCGCGCAGCACGTTGATGAGCATCGCCGTGAAGCCGTAGACGGCATTGGTCGGCTGGCCGTCGGTCGTGGAGAAGTTCTCGACCGGGAGGGCGAAGAAGGCGCGGTAGGCGAGCGAGTGACCGTCGAGCAGGAGCAGGCGGGATCGGGAGCGTTCGACCTCTGGCACGTTCCGGAGTCTAGGAGCCGTCCCCGTCAGTCGGTGAGGTCGCTCCCCAGCGGCAGGACGGCGCCCACCGGGCGGCGACGGGTCTGGCGGACGATCCGCTCCACGGTGCGGTCCCCGGCGTTGAGCCGACGGCGCACGACGGACACAGGAGCGGTACGCCGCACAGCCTGCGGAGCGAAGCCCAGGCGGGCGAAGAAGCGGGCGGCGTCGCGGGAGCCCGGGTGCACGCTGACGACGAGCTGCTCGATGCCCTGCTCCTCGGCGAACGCAGCAGCAGCGGCGACGAGCGCCTTGCCCGCGCCGCGCTTGCGGTGCTTGTCAGCGACGACGGCGTGGCTCATGTGCACGGCAGGGATGTCGACCAGGGCATTCGCGGTCGAGACGGTGAACAGCGCCATGCCGAGAGCCACCTCGGGCTCGGCCTCCTTGCCTCCGACCGCGAGCACCA
>JAODND010000052.1 GCA_025465465.1 Frankiales bacterium
TGCCGAACGCGAGCGCACCGAACGCGCCGTGCGTGCTGGTGTGGCTGTCGCCGCAGACGATCGTCATGCCCGGCTGGGTGATGCCGAGCTGGGGGCCGATGACGTGCACGATGCCCTGGTTGGCATCGCCCATCGGGTGCAGGCGGATGCCGAACTCGGCGCAGTTCTTGCGCAGCGTCTCGATCTGGGTGCGGCTGACCGGGTCGGCGATCGGGCCCTGCAGCAGGTCCGTGGGGACGTTGTGGTCCTCGGTCGCCAGCGTGAGGTCGGGACGGCGCACCGGACGACCCGCCAGCCGGAGGCCGTCGAACGCCTGCGGGCTGGTCACCTCATGGACGAGGTGCATGTCGATGTAGAGCAGGTCGGGTTCACCGGCCGCACTGCGCACGACATGCTGATCCCAGACCTTCTCCGCCAGAGTGCGTCCCATGGGTTGCCTTCCCCTTGCGTTTGCCTTCTCATATGCTGAGATGCTTGTATCGCTATGTGAAACAGACTAGCGGAGTCGGCGTCCTCGACAAAGCGGTGGTCGTCCTCGACGCCGTGCTGGGCGGGGCGCACTCGCTCGCGCAGCTCACCGAGGCCACCGGGCTGTCGCGCGCGACCGCTCATCGACTGGCCGTGGCGCTCGAGGTGCATCGATTCCTCGCCCGCGAGGGAGACGGGCGCTGGCAGCTCGGGCCACGGCTCGCACCCGCCCGCGTCGACGACCTGCTCGACCGAGCCGCTCCACTGCTCGGGCGGCTGCGCGACCTCACCGGGGAGAGTGCGCAGCTCTACCGTCGGCAGGGCGATCGCCGGGTGTGCGTCGCCGCGGCCGACCTCGGCAGCGGCCTGCGGGACACCGTCCCGGTCGGCGCTGCCCTGCCGATGACGGCCGGGTCGGCGGCCCAGGTGCTGCTCGCGTTCGGCACCGGTGAGCTGCCCGACGGCGCCGCGTTCACCGCCCGGACGCTCGCCGAGGTACGGCGGCGGGGATGGGCGCACTCGGTCGGCGAGCGCGAACAGGGCGTCGCCTCCGTCTCCGCGCCCGTCCTGTCGGCGTCGGGCGACCTCCTCGCCGCCGTCAGCGTCTCGGGTCCGATCGAGCGGCTCACCCGGCAGCCCGGTCGTCTGCACGCCGCTGCGGTCCTTGCCGCCGCGCGCGAGCTCTCGTCGTGAGGGCCGCGCAGCTGCGCCGGATCGCGCTGTCCCTCCCGGAGGCCGAGGAGGTCGAGACGTGGGGCCAGGCCTCCTTCCGGGTGCGCAGGAGGATGTTCTGCATCCTCGGTAGCGACGGGGGGCACGCAAGTCTCAAGGCCACCGTGGAGACGCAAGCCGAGCTGATCGCAGCCGACCCCGCGGTCTATGACGTCGCGCCGTACGTCGGCCGGCACGGCTGGGTCCGGCTCGACGTGGCCCTCGCCGACACCGGCGAGGTCGCTGAGCTCCTCGAGGACGCCTGGCGGCTCACCGCGCCGAAGCGCGTCGTGAAAGCCCACGATTCGGTCTAGTCCTCTCGAACTACCCGAATCGGTCACTTCGGGCTCTGGGTGTGCTGCTCGTCGTCTCCGACAGTGAGGGAGACCGCATCCGCGACCCGGAGGATCCCTCGTGGCTCACACCCTCACCGCCATCAAGAACGACGCACCCGTCACGATCCCCGTCCCCCGCACTCCCGGCATCGACTGGCCCGGCGAGGGCGAGGTCGCACACATCCCGGTCGCCCTGATGCTCGCCGCGCGCGGCCGCTGCTCCTGCGGCAACTGCGTCGATGGCTTCGTCCACATGATGCGCCGGATGCACCTGCAGGCTGTCTGACTCTCGCGAAACGATCACCGCGGAGGTGGTCGTGTGCGATGCACGGAAGAGGGCTGCGACGAGAAGGTCCTTGCGAGAGGACTATGCGGCCGGCACTACAAGGCCTGGCAACGGCAGGGCAAGCCCGCGGGGCCGGCGATGGCGCCGCCGCACGTTCCATCCCCGTGCACCGTGACGGCGTGCGACGAGAATGTCTACAGCCGAGCTCTCTGCGAACGCCACCACCGCCAGGTGCTGCGCACAGGGACCACGCGTCCAGATGCATCAGCAACGCCAACCTGCTCCATACCTGCTTGCACTCGGTCTTCGGAGGCTCGCGGTTGGTGTCACGGCCACTACCTCCGGTGGTCGAGGACCGGTTCGACCTTGTCGGCTAAGCCATTGCAGCGCGAGGAGCCCAAGACCTGCTCCCTTCCGGGGTGCGAGCGCACGCACCAGGCCCGCGGCCTGTGCCTTCCGCACTATCAGCGCTTCCTGGCCACCGGTAGCGCTCGCAGCGATGAACCGATCCGACGGATCAAGGGGACTGGTTTCATCCAGCGCGGCTACCGCATCGTGCCCGTTGCCGAGGAGCAGCGCTGGCTGACCGACGGCGCCACACAGGTCGCCGAGCACCGGCTGGTGCTGGCCCGGGCCCTTGGTCGGCCGCTCGCAGCGACGAAAGCGTCCATCATCGCAACGGCGACCGTGGCGACAACAGGCTGGCCAACCTCGAGCTGTGGAGCCGGTGGCAGCCGTCGGGCCAGCGCGTTGAAGACAAGGTCGCCTGGGCTGTGGAGCTCCTGGCGCGGCACGCGCCGCTGCTGCTCGCGGAAGGCATCGTACGGGAGGCGACGAGCGCGACCACGTGAGGTGATCGTGGGTTTCCTCGTAGCCCGGAAGGGATTCGAACCCTCGTGACCACCGTGAGAGGGTGGCAGCCTAGGCCGCTAGCTGACCGGGCCGTGCAGTGTTCAGTTTGTGGATGACGCGCTGGAGCTGGGGTACCTGGACTCGAACCAAGACTAACGGAACCAGAAACCGTCGGGCTGCCAATTACCCCATACCCCATGGCCGTGCAACGGTCGGAAAGTCTAGCGGATGCCCCGCTCGGGTCTCAGGCAGCGGCCCGCAGCCGACGCAGCACCCTGGCCTTGCCGAGCAGCGCCATCGACTCGGGCAGCGGCGGGGCGATGCCGGAGCCGGTGACGGCGGTGCGGACCGGGGCGTAGGCCTTGCCGCGCTTGAGCCCGAGGCCGTCGATGAGGGCCGCATCCATGGCTGCCTGGACGGACTCCACCGTCCACTCGTCCAGTGCCTCGAGGGCGTCGGTGCAGGCGGTGAGGATCGCCTCGGCACCCACGAGGTTCTTCTCGGCCGCCGCCGGATCAACGGTGAAGTCCTGCTCGGGGACGAACAGGAACCGGAGCAGGTCCACGACCTCCGACAGCACGGCCATCCGGGTCTGGACGAGCGGCACGGCGCCGGTGAGCAGGTCCAGGTGGCCGGCGCTTCCGTCGTACAGGCCCGCGTCGGCGAGGAACGGGACGAGCCGCGCCCGCAGGTCTTCCTCGGACAGCTCACGAATGTAGTGCCCGTTCAGCCAGCCGAGCTTCTCCAGGTCGAAGACGGGGCCGACGGTGTTGACCCGCGACCAGTCGAAGGTCGCCGACATCTCGGCGAACGTGAAGATCTCCTCCTGCGAGGGCAGCGAGTAGCCCAGCAGCCCGAGGAAGTTCACCAGCGCCTCGGGCAGGTAGCCCTGCTCGACGAACCAGGTGAGCCGTGCCGCAGGGTTCTTGCGCTTGGAGATCTTCGACTTGTCGGGGTTGCGGAGCAGCGGCATGTGCGCAAACTGCGGCCTCTCCCAGCCCAGCCAGTCGAACAGCAGCAGGTGCTTGGGGGTGGAGCTGATCCACTCCTCGCCGCGGACCACATGGGTGATCCCCATCAGGTGGTCGTCCACGACGACGGCCAGGTGGTAGGTCGGGAAGCCGTCGCCCTTGAGGATCACCTGGTCGTCGGGCCGCGGCGCGTGCACCTCACCGCGGATGAGGTCGGTGAACGCGAGGGGCACGTCGTCGGGGATCAGCATCCGCACGACCGGCCGTTCCTGCGCGCCGCCGAGGGCAGCGCGGTCCTCGTAGGTCTTGCCGAGACAGAGCCGGTCGTAGCCGGTGGGCACCTTGCGCCGCTGCTGGTCCTCGCGCATCTCCTGCAGCCGCTCCGGGGTGCACCAGCAGTGGTAGGCGTGCCCCTCGCCGAGCAGCTGCTCGACGTAGGGCTGGTAGGTGTCGAGCCGCTCGCTCTGCCGGTACGGCGCACACGGACCGCCCTTGTCCGGGCCCTCGTCCCAGTCGAGCCCGAGCCAGGCAAGCGTCTCGTAGACCTGCGCCTCGGAGTCGGCCTGGAAGCGGGCCCGGTCGGTGTCCTCGACGCGGAGCACGAACTGTCCGCCCTGCTGGCGGACGAAAGCCAGGTTGAACAGCGACATGTACGCCGTGCCGACGTGCGGGTCGCCGGTAGGGCTGGGGGCGACCCGCAGGCGCACCGTCATCGCGAGACCACCGGGTTGGTCAGGGGACCGATGCCGTCGACCAGGACGGTCACGGCATTGCCAGGGACCAGGGGTCCGACGCCTGCCGGTGTCCCGGTGAGGATGACGTCACCGGGCAGCAGTGTCATGAACGCGGTGATCCACTCGATGACGGCGGGCACGTCGTGGATGAGATCCTTGGTGTTCCCGTCCTGCCGGACCTCGCCGTCGACGAAGGCCTGCACGCGCAGGTCGGCTGGGGAGAGGTCGGTCTCGACCCACGGCCCGATCGGGCAGAACGAGTCATGGCCCTTGCCGCGGGTCCACTGGCCGTCCAGCTTCTGGTGGTCACGCGCGGTCACGTCGTTGCCGCAGGTGTATCCCAGCACCACGTCGAGCGCCTTCTCCCGCGGCACTTCGCGGCAGAGCCGGCCGATGACCACGCCGAGCTCTGCCTCGTGGTCGACCCGGTCGCTGTTGCGCGGCAGCTGGATCGGGTCTCCGGGGCCGATGACCGAGGTCGAGGGCTTGAGGAACACGACGGGGGCGGCTGGGGCCTCGCCCCCCATCTCGGCGGCGTGGTCGGCGTAGTTCTTGCCGACGCAGACGACCTTGCTCGGGAGCACCGGTGCGAGCAGCCGGACCGCGCTCATCGCGTGCCGCGCCCCGGTGAAGGAGAAGGGCGCGAAGGGGTGGCCCTCCAGAGCCGCGACGACGAGGTCGGCGGGGTCGGAGCCGGGGCCTTCGACCACCCCGAACGAGACCTCACCGTTGACGGCAAAACGGGCGATGCGCACGATCACGGAGGCTACCCGTGGACATCGGAAAGACGCACAGGCCAGAGCACGCGCACATCACCGACTTCTCGGCGGCCCGCCGCCGGATGCGCCGCGCGCGATGAGGCTGGCGGCGTACCAGAACCCCAACACGACCAATCCCAGAAGCGTCGCGGGTACAGCGAAGATCACCGCGCCCTCGACCGGCGCGACGACCTGCATGATCAACGTGTCCCCACCCTGAAGGCCCCGGACGAAGCCCCAGATGCCCCCCGCCAGACCCGCGAGCCCCGACCAACCCAGGTACAGCTTCACGGGAAGCGACACGGCCGTCATGGCGTCAGGCTCTCAGGCGCCGGCGCGCACCGCCCATCC
>JAODND010000085.1 GCA_025465465.1 Frankiales bacterium
AGTCGGAGAGCACGCTGCTCTGGCCCCGGTCGCCCTACGGCGTGGCCAAGGTGTTCGGCCACTACATGACGATCAACTACCGCGAGTCCTACGGCATGCATGCCTCGAGCGGCATCCTGTTCAACCACGAGTCGCCGCGGCGCGGGCCGGAGTTCGTGACCCGCAAGGTGTCGATGGCCGTGGCCCGCATCGCCCGCGGGAAGCAGGAGACCGTCTTCATGGGCAACCTGGACGCGCGCCGTGACTGGGGGTTCGCGGGCGACTACGTCGACGCGATGCACCGGATGCTCCAGCAGCCTGTCGCCGACGACTACGTGGTGTCGACCGGCGAGACCCACTCGATCCGCGAGCTGCTCGACGTCGCCTTCGCCCGCGTCGGCATCGACGACTGGTCCAAGCACGTCGAGCTCGACAAGCGGTTCCTCCGGCCGGCCGAGGTCGACCTGCTCATCGGCGACGCGTCGAAGGCCCGGTCCGTCCTCGGGTGGCAGCCGACCGTCTCCTTCGAGCAGCTCGTCCACATGATGGTCGACGCTGATCTGGCCGACGTGGAGGCTGCCCGCTCGTGAGGGCGCTGGTCACCGGCATCACCGGGCAGGACGGGGGCTACCTCGCCGAGCGGCTGACCTCCGACGGATATGACGTGCACGGCCTCGTCCACGACGGCGACCCGAACGTCGAGGACCTGCGCAGCCGCTGCCCTGCCGTGACCCTGCACACCGGCGACCTGCAGGACGGGCCGTCGCTGGCCGTGGCCGTCGGCGCCGCGGACCCCGACGAGATCTACAACCTGGCGGGCATCAGCAGTGTGGCGTTCTCCTGGCAGCAACCGGTCCTCACGGCCGACATCACAGCGCTCGGGGCCGCCCGGCTGCTCGACGAGGCTCGGCTGCTCCAGGAGCGGCGCGGCCGCGAGGTGCGGTTCGTGCAGGCCTCCTCCGCGGAGATCTTCGGCAACGTCGGCGGCGTGCAGGACGAGTCGACCCCACTGGCGCCGACGTCGCCCTACGGCGCCGCCAAGGCCTACGCCCATCAGCTGTGCGGCCTCTACCGCTCGGTGGGCGTGTTCGCGTCCTCGATGGTGCTGTTCAACCACGAGTCCCCCCGCCGACCGCCGACGTTCGTGACCCGCAAGATCACCCAGACCGTGGCCCTCATCGCGCAGGGCCAGGCCTCCGAGCTCGTCCTCGGCAACCTGGACGCGCGCCGCGACTGGGGCTGGGCGCCGGACTACGTCGACGCCATGGTCCTGGCGGCCCGGGCGCCCCAGCCCGCAGACTTCGTCGTCGCCACCGGGGAGGCGCACTCCGTCCGTGAGTTCGCCCTGGCGGCCTTCGCCCGCGTCGGGATCGCCGACGGCGAAGCCCGGATCCGGGTCGATCCGTCGCTCGTACGACCCGGGGACCCCCCGGTCCTGGTCGGCGATGCGGCCCGTGCCCGGTCGGTGCTCGGCTGGGCGCCCACCGTGTCGTTCGAGGAGCTCGTCGGGCGGATGGTCGAAGCCGACCTGCCGATCGAGCACCTGCACTAGGCAGGAACCCGCGCCGCGACGGCGAAACCCTGGGGCAACTCTCTCCCCAGCGAGGTCTCGCATGCGCACGACTGCCGTCTCCTGGCGACTGCTCACCGTCGCCGCCCTCTCCGCCTCCGTGCTGTCCGCCGGGGGCGCCAGCGCGGCCCCCGTGCCCGGGCCGACGCCGGACTCCGCCTGCGGCAAGGGCTCGCTGCCGGAGAAGGTCCAGGGCCAGGCGCCGACGGCCGACGTCGCCACCGGACGGTTCGCCAAGGGCTACACCTGCAACCTCGCGCAGGTCAGCCACGTCGGCGCCTCCGGCGGCTACCGGGTCGAGAGGTACGTCGACAAGGCCGGCCACGAGTGCGCGTACTGGGACAGCACGCTGCTGTTCCCGACCTCGATCCCGGACGAGAAGACCGAGGGACCGGGCGTCTATGTCATGGACATGACCGACCCCGCGCACCCGGTGCACACCGACACCCTCGTGACGCCGGCGATGCTCTCGCCACACGAGTCGCTGCGGCTCAACCAGAAGCGCGGGCTGCTCGTCGCCGACATGGCCACGCCGGCGACCGAGCCCGGGTTCGTCGACATCTACGACGTGACGCAGGACTGCCGCAAGCCCGTCCTGCAGGCGTCCAGCCCGGTCGGTGTGCTCGGGCACGAGGGCGGCTTCTCACCCGACGGCAAGACCTTCTGGGTGGCCTCGCTCTACGCCCACACGATCGCGGCGGTGGACCTCACCAACCCGAAGCTGCCGTCACTGCTCTGGCTGTCCTACGACTACCAGTCGCACGGCGTCTCGATCAGCAACGACGGGAACACGCTCTACATGGCCGAGGCCGGCTACAACGACACCGACTTCCACGGGCTGACGGTGCTCGACGTCAGCCAGATCCAGAAGCGCGTCGCGAACCCCAAGGTCACGCTGATCAGTCGGCTGACCTGGGGCAATGTCAGCACCCCACAGAACGCGACGCCGTTCGTCTCCAAGGGCCACCACTACCTCCTTGAGACCGACGAGTTCGGCTCCAACGCGGCCATCGGCGCGGCCCGCATCATCAGCATCGACAACATCAAGAAGCCCGCGATCGTGAGCAACCTCCGGCTCGCGGTCAACCAGCCGGCGATCCAGCCGAGCATCCAGGGCGACCCCGGCAACGACCAGCCGTTCCAGGGCTACCAGGGGCACTACTGCTCACTGCCGTCGCGGGTCGACCCCACCATCATCGCCTGCAGCTTCATCATGAGCGGCCTGCGGGTCTTCGACATCGCCGACGTGCGGCACCCGCGCGAGATCGGCTACTTCAACAAGCCGATCGTCCCGGGCTCGGTCGCCAACGATCCGCTCCGCGCCGGCGGCTTCGCGATGTCGGCGCCCGCATATGACGAGAAGACCGGCGACATCTGGTTCACCGACGGCAACAGCGGCTTCTACGTCGTCCGGCTCACCGGCACCGCCCGGCGCGCCCACTTCGCCCGCGTCACCACCCTCCCCGGCAACTGACCCTCCTCCGGGTGCCAGGCGGGGGTCAGAGGCGGACGTCGAAGTCGGGCTCCGTCACGGCCCGCACCTCGTCGACGGACACCCCCGGGGCCAGCTCCCTGAGGACCAGACCGCCGTCGGTGACGTCGAGGACCGCGAGATCGGTGATGATGCGCTGGATGCAGCCGCGCCCGGTGTAGGGGAGCGAGCACTCCCGCACGACCTTCGCGGACCCGTCCTTGGCGGCGTGCTCCATCATCACGAGGACCCGCTTGGCGCCGTGGACGAGGTCCATCGCGCCACCCATCCCCTTCACCATCTTCCCCGGGATCATCCAGTTCGCGAGGTCGCCCTTCTCGGAGACCTGCATGGCACCGAGGATGGCGACGTCGATGTGCCCGCCGCGGATCATCGCGAAGGACGCCGCGCTGTCGAAGTAGGAGCCGCCCGGCAGCAGCGTCACGGTCTCCTTGCCGGCGTTGATGAGGTCGGGGTCGACGCCTTCCTCGGTCGGGTAGGGCCCGACGCCGAGGACGCCGTTCTCCGACTGCAGGACCACGTGCACGCCGGCCGGCACGTAGTTCGGCACCAGCGTCGGCAGACCGATGCCGAGGTTGACGTACTGCCCGTCCTCCAGCTCGAGCGCCACCCGGGCGGCGAGCTCTTCCCTAGACAGCACGGACGGTCCTCCGCTCGATGCGCTTGTCCTGGACGACCTGCACGACCCGCTGCACGAACACCCCTGGGGTGTGCACCAGCGCAGGGTCCAGGTCGCCAGGCTCGACGAGCTCCTCGACCGAGGCGATGGTGATGCGTCCGGCCGCGGCGCACAGCGGGTTGAAGTTCTGCGCGGACTTCTCATAGACCAGGTTGCCGTGCCGGTCGCCGTACCTCGCATGCACGAGGCCGAAGTCGCAGACGATCGCCTCCTCGAGCACGTAGTCACGCCCGCCGAACGCCCGCACCTCCTTCGGCTCGGACGCCACCGCGACCGTGCCGTCGGGGCGGTAGCGGCGGGGCAGACCGCCGTCGGCGACCTGGGTCCCCACACCCCCCGGCGTGTAGAACGCCGGGATCCCGGCGCCGCCGGCGCGCAACCGCTCGGCGAGGGTGCCCTGTGGCACCAGCTCGACCTCGATCTCGCCGGACAGGAACTGCCGCTCGAACTCCTTGTTCTCGCCGACGTAGGACCCGGTCGTGCGCGAGATCCGCCCGGCACGCAGCAGCGAGCCGAGCCCCCAGCCGTCGACGCCGCAGTTGTTGGAGACCGTCTCCAGGCCGTCGACGCCGGTCTCGAGCAGCGCATCGATGAGTGCCTGCGGGATGCCGCACAGGCCGAATCCCCCGACAGCGAGCGACGCGCCGCGGGGGATGTCCGCGACGGCTTCGGCGACACTGCCGACGACCTTGTCCATGGCGCAGAACCTAACCTGCCGTGTGTGGAGACCGTCTGGCGCCCCGAGCAGCCGGTCGATGTCGGGCTCACCCTCGGGTCGCTGAGCCGGGGGCGCAACGACCCCACGCACCGGACGACGCCCGACGGTGCGCTCTGGCGGACATCGTTGACGCCGCTCGGTCCCGCGACCTACCGGATCGCACAGCGGCAGGGCGAGGTGCAGGTCCAGGCATGGGGCGACGGCGCGGAGTGGGCGATCGCCCAGGCCCCGGACCTGCTCGGGGCCCGGGACGACTGGGCCGGATTCGAGCCCGGGCACCCGCTGCTCGCCGAGACCCGCCGCCGGCACCCCGGACTCCGGCTGCCCCGCACGGGTCGCGTCCTGGAGATGCTGGTGCCTGCGGTCCTGGAGCAGAAGGTGACCGGCAAGGAGGCGAGAGGCTCCTTCGCCCTCCTGGTACGGCGGTACGGGACCAGCGCGCCCGGGCCGGCCCCAGCGGGCATGCGGGTGCCGCCGTCCGCCGACACCTGGCGGCACATCCCGAGCTGGGAGTGGCACCAGGCGGGGGTCGACCCGCGTCGGATGCGGACCGTGATGGCGGCAGCCCGGCTGGCGGCGCGGCTGGAGGAGACCGTCGGGATGGCGCCCGCCGATGCACTGCGCCGCCTGCGCGCCGTCCCCGGCATCGGCGTCTGGACCGCGGCCGAGGTGGCGCAACGAGCGCTGGGCGACGCCGACGAGATCAGCGTCGGCGACTACCACCTCGCCGGTTTCGTCGGCTGGGCGCTGCTCGGGAGACCGCTGGACGACCCCGGGATGCTGGCGCTGCTGGAGCCGTGGCGCCCGCACCGTCAGCGGGTCGTACGGCTGCTCGAGGTCAGCGGCGCGCGCAAGCCCCGCTTCGGTCCGCGGATGACCGTTCAAGATCACCGCGTGGTGTGACTACGCGACTGATCAGATCTGCTACAAAGATCCCGCCTCGCCCGTGGAGCGCCCCCAAGGCTACGCGGGCGGGGCTCACAACTGTCACGAACTGTCACAACCTGTCACCATGTGCCGGTGACCTTCGACGACGCCACCACCCGGGCTCTGCGGGCCTATGTGACCGCCTGCGACGCCCTTGCTGCCGCGACCGACGACGCCCAGCTGCTCGACCTCTCCGACGTGAGGCTGCTGGCCGCGCTCAACCTCCGCAAGGCGCTCACCGACGCGGGCTGGACCGAGCCCCTGCGGCAGCGCACCAGCTCCCTCTAGCGCGTCACCACGAACGCATCGGGGTCGCGGTCGGTGCGTGGCCCGACCGGCTGTGCCGGGTGCCCGATCGCGACGACTCCGAGCGGCTCCCACGCAACGTCGAGCACCTGCTGGACGACCTCGGGGCAGAACAGCGCGCTCGACACCCAGGCGCTGCCGAGCCCCTGGACCGCGAGCTGCACGAGGAAGTTCTGCACTCCCGCGCCCGCGGCCACGACGAACATCCGTTCCTCGGCGGCCGCCCGGCGAGCATCGGGGTAGTCGTGGGCGCCGTCCCTGACCAGGCACGGCACGACCAGGACCGGGGCGTCGCGCAGCACGTCGCCGCGGGCCACGCGCCGCATGACCTGCTCCTCGGTGAAGCCGTCGGCCCGCAGGTCGGCCGCCCACCGGTCGCGCATGGCGTCGAGCAACGCCTGCCGCCGCTCCTCGACCAGCACGAAGCGCCAGGGCGTCGTGTGGTGTGGCGCGGGGGCGGTCAGCGCCGCGGCGACCGCGCGCATCACCGCGGCCCGGTCGACGGGAGCATCGGTGAAGGACCGCACGGTGCGTCGCAGGGCGAGGGTCTCCGCCTGCGCCTCCCGCGTGCCGAGGCGGAACATGTCCTCGGCCGACGGCCGGGTCAGCGCCCGGGCGGGCCGGCCGTCGTCGTCGTAGCTGAGCCCCCTCACCACTGCCGCGGCCACGCCGTCGGCCTTGCCCTTGACGAGTTCGGCCGCCGACGCGAGCTCGTCGGCGATCGCGATCTCGGTCACCTCGAGGAGATGGCCGTGGCCGTCGGTCGTACCCCGGCTGTCCCGCACCGGGGAGATGCCGGCCACCCCGATGGCCTGGTCGGTCTGCCCGACCCGCCAGGCCCGGCCCATCGTGTCGCTGATGACGACCGCGAGCTCGACCCCCGTGAGTCGCACGAGGTCGTCGCGGAGCCGGCGGGCGGAGGCGTCAGGGTCGAGGGGGAGCAGGGCGAGCTCGTCGCCACGCACGTTGGAGCCGTCGACACCCGCGGCCGCCATGACGAGTCCATGCCGGGTCTCGGCGATCGTGGTGGTGCCGCGACGGGCGACGACCCGCACGGTCTCGTCGTCGATGGCCTGCAGCCGGGTGGCCTCGCGGTCCTCGCCGGCCGGGACGAGCCGGCCCTCGGCCTTGCTGACGACCTTGCTCGTGACGACGACGACATCGCCTGCGGCATAAGGGAACGCGGCCGCGAGAAGCGCAGCCACGTCGTCACCGGGACGGACGTCGGGCAGTCCGACGACCGGGTGGACCTCAAGCAAGGTCGACGGCCGCCCGTGCCATGGCTGCCGTCGTCTCGAGGTCGGTCATGAGCAGGGGGACAGCCCGCACCTCGACACCGGGCACCGTGACGCCGACGTCGGCGGTGTCGACCAGCCAGCCGTCGAGGATGTCGCTGCCGTAGTGCCGGCCGACTGCCTCGGCCGACGTCTCGACCCCGATCGCCGCCAGGCACGCGTCGGCCATGCCCCGCACCGGCGCGCCACCGATGATCGGGCTGACGCCGACGACCCGCTTGTCGACCAGCGCCTCGCGGATCCCCTTCACCTGCAGGACCGTGCCGATGCTCACGACGGGATTCGACGGCGGCAGCAGCACGAAGTCGGCTGCCTCGACGGCCTCGAGGACCCCCGGTGCGGGCAGCAGGTCGCCGTGGTGCACCAGGGTGATCGCCTCGGCCGGCAGCGCCGCGTGATGCTTGATCCACCACTCCTGGAAGTGGATCGCCTTGCGCTGCCCGTCCTCGACCACCGTCACGTGGGTCTCGGCCTGGCTGTCTGTCATCGGCAGCAGCGTCGCGCCGGGCTGCCAGCGTGCGCAGAGCGTCGCGGTCACCTCGGTCAGCGACTGGCCACCGAGCATGAGCTGGGTACGACGGAGGTGCGTCGCGAGGTCGCGGTCGCCGAGCCCGAACCACGCCGTGGGCGAGCCGTAGAGCGCGAGCTCCTCCTTGGCGCGCCAGCTCTCGTCCTGCCGCCCCCAGCCCCGCTCCTCGTCGATGCCGTTGCCGAGGGTGTACATCACGGTGTCGAGGTCGGGGCAGATCCGGAGCCCGTACAGCGTGGTGTCGTCGCCGGTGTTGACGACCACGGTGAGCTCCGCGTCGGGGTAGGCGTGCTGGACGCCCCTCAGGAAGCGGGCGCCGCCGATGCCGCCGGCGAGTGCCACGATGCGCATGCCCTCATCCTGTCAGCCGCGCGGTCCGACATAGGCTTCGGGGATGGAACAGGTTCCAGGCATGCGGCGTGCGCTGGCCCGCGCCCGCGACGGCAAGGCCCTCGACCTGGACGAGGCGACGATCCTGCTCGCGGCGCGCGAGGACGACCTCACGCACCTGATGGCGTCGGCGGCCCGGGTCCGTGACCAGGGACTCGAAGCGGCCGGCCGGCCGGCCACCGTGACCTACAGCCGCAAGGTCTTCATCCCGCTGACCCGGCTGTGCCGGGACCGCTGCCACTACTGCACGTTTGCCACCAGCCCCGCCAAGCTCCCGGCCCCGTTCCTGTCCCTGGAGGAGGTGCTGCAGATCGCGCGCGACGGCGCAGCACTCGGCTGCAAGGAGGCGCTGTTCACCCTCGGCGACCGGCCTGAGGACCGCTGGCCCGCCGCGCAGGCGTGGCTCGAGGAAGCCGGCTACGACAGCACGCTGTCCTACGTCCGTGCCGCCGCGATCGCGGTGCTGGAGGAGACCGGCCTGCTGCCGCACCTCAACCCCGGCGTGATGTCGTGGGCCGAGCTGCAGCGGCTCAAGCCCGTCGCCCCGTCGATGGGGATGATGCTGGAGACGACCGCGGACGTGGCCGCGCACAAGGGCTCCCCCGACAAGGTCCCGGCCGTGCGGTTGCAGACGCTCGAAGACGCCGGTCGGCACGCGATCCCTTTCACCACAGGCCTTCTCGTCGGGATCGGCGAGTCGTTGCGCGACCGTGCCGAGACCGTCTTCGCGATCCGGGCGGCCCACAAGCGGCACGGCCATGTGCAGGAGGTGATCGTCCAGAACTTCCGCGCCAAGCCCGACACCGCGATGCGTCACAAGGACGATGCGCCGCTGGACGAGTTTCTCGCGACCATCGCGGTGACCCGCCTGGTTATGGGCCCGCGGACGCGCGTCCAGGCACCACCGAACCTCGTCGACCTCGCCGAGACCGCGCTCCTGCTGCGGGCCGGCGTCGACGACTGGGGCGGCGTCTCCCCGCTCACCCCGGACCACGTCAACCCGGAGCGGCCCTGGCCGCACCTCGACGACCTCGCGGAGGCGAGCCGCGTCAACGGGTTCACACTGACCGAGCGGCTGACGGCCCACCCGCCATACCTCGCCGAGCCGTGGCTCGACCCGCGGCTGGCACAGCACGTGGCGGCGCTCCGCGACGAGCGGGGGCTGGCCAACGACGTGCTGCCCAAGGGGCTGCCCTGGCAGGAGCCGGACGGGGCCCTGGAGAGCACGGGGCGCACCGACCTGCACGCCACCGTCGACACGACGGGCCGGACCGACGACCGGCGGTCCGACTTCGACGACGTCTACGGCGACTGGTCGGCGCTGGAGATCCCCGCACCGCGCCGGATGGACACCGACGTCGCGGCTGCGCTGCGCAAGGCCCCCGGGGCCTTCAGCGAGAAGGACGTGCTGTCGCTGCTGACGGCCGACGGCGCCGACCTCGAGGCGGTCGTGGCGTGGGCCGACGATGTGCGTCGCGACACCGTCGGCGACGACGTGACCTATGTCGTGAACCGCAACGTCAACTTCACCAACGTCTGCTACACCGGCTGCCGCTTCTGTGCCTTCGCCCAGCGACGCACCGACGCCGACGCCTACTCGCTGTCGCTCGAGGAGGTCGAGCACCGGGCGAGGGAGGCCTGGGACGTCGGAGCCACCGAGATCTGCATGCAGGGCGGTATCGACCCTCAGCTGCCCGGTTCGGCATACCTCGACCTCGCCCGCGCGATCAAGCAGGGTGCTCCCGACCTGCACCTGCACGCCTACTCCCCGATGGAGGTCGTCAACGGCGCCGCCCGGATGGGGGTGTCGATCCGCGAGTTCCTGCTGGAGGCCAAGGCGGCGGGCGTCGACAGCCTGCCCGGCACCGCAGCCGAGATCCTCGACGACGAGGTCCGGTGGGTGCTCACCAAGGGAAAGCTGCCGACGTCGCAGTGGATCGAAGTCGTGCAGACCGCGCACTCGGTGGGGCTGCCGACGACGAGCACGATGATGTACGGCCACGTCGACGAGCCCCGGCACTGGGCCGCCCACCTGCTGCTGCTGCGCCGGCTCCAGGAGGAGTCGGGCGGTTTCACCGAGTTCGTCCCACTGCCGTTCGTGCACACCAACGCGCCCCTCTACCTCGCGGGCCTCGCCCGTCCGGGGCCGACGCTGCGGGACAACCGGGCGGTGCACGCCGTGGCACGGCTCGCTCTGCACGGCGCCATCGACAACATCCAGTCCTCCTGGGTGAAGCTCGGCGTGGCGCAGTGCCATCAGGTCCTCGCAGGCGGCGTCAACGACCTCGGCGGCACCCTGATGGAGGAGACCATCAGCCGGATGGCCGGCAGCGAGCACGGGTCCCGCAAGTCGGTCGACGAGCTCGAGTCGATGGTGCGGGACGCCGGCCGCACGCCGCGGCAGCGCAGCACGCTCTACGGCGAGGTGTCGCAGGAGCGGCAGCGGGCCGCGCGGCGCGCACCGCTGCCCGTCCTCCCCTAATACGCTCCCGCCATGGAGCCCAATGTGCTGTCTCGCCGCATCGAGCAGCTTGCGGCCGAGGCGGGCGACGAGGCTGCGTCCGAGCCGACAGCCGGTACGGCGACGCTGGCCGCGGTCCGCGGCGAGATCGCTGCCCTGCGCGCCGACCTGGTGGCCCTGCGCAGCGAGCTCGGCTCCGTGCGCACCGACGTCGACGGGATGGCGGGTCGGCTGACCGGAGCCGTCGCCGCCAGCCGCACCGAGACGGGCACGCTGGCGCGGCGGGTCGCCGACCTCGTCAACCGCGTCGACGTCGTCGGTGGCCGGGTCGAGGACGTGAAGAACGATCTGCCCGTGCTGTCCCGGGAGGTTCGTGACGGCCTCGAGCTCGTTCCGGTCCGCACCGGCGCAAAGCTCGACGAGCTGTCCGGCAAGCTCGCCGAATCCGTGGGGGTCCGCGTCGAGGCGGTCGCGTCCGAAGTGCGGCGCACGGTCGGTGCAGCGCTCGAGAAGCAGGCGGATGCGGCCGCCACGACGCAGTCGCAGTTTGCGGAGGCGCGCGGCTCGATCGAGTCCCGGCTGGCCGTGCTCGAGGACACCATGGACGCGCTCGCCGAGCGCATGGAATCCGTGGCCCGCGACGGCCTGGCGACGACGCGCGACCAGCTGCGCGACATGGCCGCGACCCTGACTTCGGTCGAGCAGCGCGTCGACGCGGTGTCGGGGGAGCAGGTCGAGCGGATCGTCGGCCGGCTCCGTGACGTCACCGAGTCCCGGCTCGACAACCTCTCGTCCCAACTGGTCGACGCGACCCGGCAGCGCAACGAGGCCTTGCGCCGGGAGCTGCTCGACGTGCTCACCCGGGCCGGTGCGGAGCAGGAGGCCACCCGCAACCAGGTGGCCATGCTGGTCGACGCCGTCCGCGACGCCGGTCGCGAGCAGGCCCTGGCCACCGCGGCCGTGGACACCCGCATCGGCGCGGCCCTCGCCGCGATGCGCGAGGAGGTCACGACCGAGCTCGACGACGTGGCCGAGCGGCTGCTCGTCACCGTCACCGAGCTGCAGGCCCAGCAGGCCACCCGCGACGAGCAGCTCGCGGCGCGCGGCGATGCGCTCCAGAGCTCGCTGGGCGGCTCGGTCGAGGCGCTGCGCAGCCAGCTGGTGCAGGCCCTCGAGGGTGTGCGCGAGGACATCGCCGGCGAGGTCGCCGGTGTGCGGCCGCGCATCGAGGAGGTCCTCGCCGCCACGGCGGCCGCGGCCGGCTCCGAGGCCGCCGCGCGCGCCGAGCTCCAGGTCGCGCTCGATGGTGTCCGGGAGCGGGTCGCCATCGCGGTGAGTGCCTCCGCCGAATCCGTCCGTGCCGCCCTCGACGAGTCGTCGACCTCGGTCGCGGACAGTGCGCGCCACCACCATGAGGCACTCCTCGACCGGATCGAGGACCACCACGGCACCACCACGCAGCGACTCGCCGACGTGTCGGCGCACGCGCTGTCGAGCGAGGCAGCCACCCGCGACACGGGCGAGCGACTGGCGGCCCTCACCACCTCGCTGGAGGACGTCCGGCGCTCCGTCGAGACGCTCCACGGCGACTGGCCGTCCCGGGTCGACCAGGCCGCCGCGGCGGCCAAGGCCACCACCGAGGCCGCCCTGACCGAGCTGCGGGCTGAGATCCGCGGCCAGCTGGACGCGGTCATCGCCGAGGTCGCCCGCGCGACCGGCAGCGTCGAGGAGGCCCGGTCCTCACTCATCGCCGCGGCGGACACAGTGTCGGAGCAGGCCGGCTTGCAGCGGGCCGATGCGGCGGCCGCGGTCGCCCGCGCGGAGACGGCGGCGCTCGCCGCTGCCGCGCAGGTCGCGGAGCGGACCAAGACGCAGCGGCCACGGCGCGCACCGGCAGCACGGCCGGCCGCCCCCACCGTCGCTCCCGACGTCACCCCGGCCGTCCCGGCACCCGAGCCCGGCGTCGAGGCCAGCCGCGCGGCGAACAAGACCGCCCCGCGCAAGACCGCCCGCCCCAGCACCGCGAAGCCCACTGCCAAGCCCACCCCGAAGCGCACGGCCAAGCCCACCGCGAAGCCCACCCCGAAGCGCACGGCCAAGCCCACCGCCAAGCGCGCCGCGAAGCCGACCGCCAAGCCGGCCGCCGTACCGGCGCCCGTCGAGACGCCCCCGGACATCCCGGCCGAGCCGGAGGTCCCGGTGGCCGCCACGGCGGCCGAGCCGTCGGCTCCCCAGCTGCCCGGCGAGGGGCCCGCGAAGGCCACCCGCACGGCCGCTGACGCGCCGGACCAGCAGCCGCCGGGCCCGCCCAAGCGGGCGGCTCGACCCGTGCCGCATCGGGCGTCGCTCGACGCGATGCCTGAGGTCCCGAGCCCGAGCGCCGCCCTCGACCGCCAGACCGCGTCGCCGGTGTCGCCGGCGGCGCAGGAGGAGGAGCCGCGCCGGCTGTTCCGCCGCCGCCGGCCCTGAGATCCCTCACTGCGAGGTGAGAACGGGCGCCCTTCTCAGCCGTCGCAGGACAGACAAAGCGGGCGGGAACCGGACACCCGGGCAGGGAAGTCGTCGACCGATACCACCCGTGGGCTTGACGTGGTGGCACGACACGCGTGTAATTCTCTGCGTGTCGTTCCCCCGGCACGGTGCGGATGACCTTCCGCTCCGTGCTTGCGGCACACGGGGGCTGCACCAGCAACCCCACCAAGGATCCAGGAGTATCGCGATGTCTGAGCAGGCCCGGCTGTTGCAGGGTGTGGGGGAGTCCGACGGCCTCGATGAGGGGCTGTTGTCGTGGCAGGACCAGGCGCTGTGCGCGCAGACCGATCCGGAGGCCTTCTTCCCTGAGAAGGGCGGCTCGACCCGCGAGGCCAAGCGCATCTGCGTGGGCTGCGAGGTCAAGCAGGAGTGCCTCGAGTACGCCCTGATGCAGGACGAGCGCTTCGGCATCTGGGGCGGCCTGTCCGAGCGGGAGCGCCGGCGCCTCAAGCGCAAGGTGGGCTGACCTCCAGCTCCGGGCCACTAATCTGGACCCGTCATGCCCTCTCGTACCAAGTCTGCCGTGCCAGAGCCCACCGAGGGCGATGCGCCGGAGCCGCGTCGGACGACCCGGCAACGGGCGACCAAGCCCCAGGTCGTCGACGTGACGGCCGTCCTGGTCGCACACGACGGGGCCGAGTGGCTGCCTGAGGCGCTCGCGGCGCTGGCCCGCAGCACCCGCGTCCCCGCCCACGTCGTGTGCGTCGACACCGGCAGCACCGACGGCTCCGCCGAGCTGCTCGAGCAGGCGTACGGCGACGTGCTGCGGCTCCCGCGCGACACCGGCTTCGGCGCAGCGGTGGCGGAGGCGCTGCACCACGCTCCGGCCGCGACCTGGGTCTGGCTGCTGCACGACGACGTGTGCGTCGAGCCCACTGCCCTCCAGGCCCTCCTGGAGGAGGCCGAGGCCAGCCCCTCGTGTGCCCTGCTCGGACCAAAGGTGCGCGACTGGAACGACCCGCGCTATCTCGTGGAGATCGGCATCACGACCGATGCGGCGGGACACCGGGAGACCGGGCTCGAACGCCGGGAGTACGACCAGGGCCAGCACGACCACGTCCGTGACGTGCTCGCCGTCGGGACGGCGGCTGCGCTGGTGCGCCGGGACGTCTGGGACGCGGTCGGCGGCCTCGACCCGGAGCTTCCGGTGTTCCGTGACGACCTGGACCTGGGATGGAAGGTCAACGCCGCAGGGCACCGCGTCACCACGGTCCCCTCCTCGCTGGTCCGGCACGCCCGCGCGGCGACGACCGGCCACCGCGAGACCGCAGCGGCACCTGGTCGCGCGACCGGCACCGATCGGCGGCACGCGGTCTATGTGCTGCTGGCCCACGCAAGCG
Organism: Frankiales bacterium; assembly: GCA_025465465.1. GTDB lineage: Bacteria > Actinomycetota > Actinomycetes > Mycobacteriales > SCTD01 > RYN-111. Next base: position 14,219 of record JAODND010000085.1, read on the forward strand.
GACTGCGGCTGCTCGGGCTCGTCCCGCGGCTGATCCTCGGGACCCTGCTCCGCTCGCTGCTGCTGGTGCTGACCCGCCAGGTCGCCGATGCGGGCGACGAGTGGCGGGCGCTGCTCGGCAACCTCGGCCGGCCCGCACAGGTCCACCGCGCGCGGCGCGCGCGGGCCCGGACGAGGACGGTCAGCCAGCGCACCCTGCGGCCGCTGTTCGCCTCCCGGACCGTGCGGATGCGGGCCCGCATGGGGGCCTTGTCGGACTGGATGGGCGGCACGCCGTTCGAGGGCGACCCGAGCAGGGCACTCGGCGACCCGGGACCCGACTCCGAGGACTTCGAGGACATGTCGGTGGGCGGCACAGGGGCGCTGCGGCGCCTGCTGGTCCGGCCCGGGCTGCTGCTGACGGTCGCCCTCGGGCTGCTCACCCTGCTGGCGGAGCGAAGCCTGCTCGGCGCCGGCACCCTCGACGGCGGTGCCCTCACCCCGACGCCCGGCGGCGCCGGCGACCTCTGGCGCTCCTACACAGGTGCCTGGCACGACGTGTCCGTCGGATCGGGCCAGCCGGCTCCGCCCGGCACGGCGGCCATCGCGGCGTTGTCGACGCTGCTGCTCGGCAAGCCCGGCGTCGCGGTCGACGTGCTGCTGCTCGCCAGCGTCCCGCTCGCCGGAGTCACCGCCTACCTCGCGGCCAGCCGGATGGTGCGGCACCTCTACCTCCGGCTCTGGGCCGCAGCGACCTGGGCGCTGATCCCGGTCGCGACGGGCGCCATCGCGGCGGGCCGGCTGGACGCCGCCGCGGTGCAGATCGCCTTGCCCCTGCTGGTGCTGGCAGCCGGACGCGTCCTCACCGATGACCCACGGGTCACGGGCTGGTGGCGCGCCTGGGCACTGGGGCTCGCGCTCGGCGTCACCAGCGCGTTCGCTCCACAGCTGTGGCCGCTGGTCTCGGTCGTCCTGCTGGTCGGCGTGGCCGTCAACCTCGCCCTCGCGGGTGGGCGCCGGCGGGCGTTCGCCGCCCTCATCGTGATCATCGTGCCGGGCGCTGTGCTCTATCCCTGGTCGCTGGGCGCGCTGTCGAACCCGAGCCGCTTCGTCATGGGTCCGCAGCTGGCCGTCGCCGACCTGCCGTCCTGGCACCTGCTCGCGCTCTCCCCTGGCGGCCCCGGGATCCCTGCCGCCTTCCTCACCCTCGGGGTCACGCTGGCCGGGCTGGCCGGCACGGTGCGCAAGGACTTCCGTCGGCTCGCGAACGTCTGCTGGGGTGTCGCCGTGCTCGCCCTCGGCGTCGCGCTCGCACTGAGCCGCGCCACGGTCGACGGGCAGCCGGTGTGGCCGGGCGTCGCGGTGCAGGTCGCTGCCGTCGCGGTGCTCACCTCGGCGCTCGTGGCTGCCAGCGGCGCGCGCACCCGACTGGCCGGCACGAGCTTCGGCTGGCGGCAGCTCACGGCAGGTCTCGTGGCTGTCGCCGCCGGCCTCGCGCCGTTGGCCGCCGCGGCGGCCTGGGCGGTCCGCGGGGCCGACGACCCGCTGCACCGGACCCAGCGGACGGTCGTACCCCTGTTCGCCGCGGCCGAGCTGGCCGCCAGCCCCGGCCTGCGCGTGCTGGTGCTCAGCGCCGATGCCCGCGGCCGGCTCGACTACTCACTGACCACCGCCAACGGCAGCACCCTCGACCTCACCGGAGTGCGCCCCTCGGGTCGGCAGCGCCAAGCGCTGGACGCCGTGGTCGCCGACCTCGGTTCGCCGCGCGGCAGCGACGCCGCGGAGGCACTGTCCACCCGCGCGGTCCGTTACGTCGCGCTGCGGACGTCGCCGGGCAGCACTGCCCTCGAAGCGGTGCTCGACTCCCAGTCCGGGTTGGTACGCAGGACCCGCTCCGCCACCCTCGAGCTCTGGCAGGTGGTGGCTCCCACGGCACGTCTGCAGCTGCTGACAGGAGACCTCGCGGTGCGGGCGCTCGCGGGCGACCGGGCACCCAGCCCTGGGCTGCTCCTCAGCCAGCCGCCGGCAGCTCTCGCCGCCGGACCCGAGGGCGCCTCGACCACCGTGTCGAAGGGCAGTGACGGGCGCCTGCTCGTGCTCGCCGACGCCGTCGACGGCCACTGGAAGGCGAGCGTCGACGGCGTGGCGCTGCCACGCCGTACCGCCTGGGGTTGGGCGCAGGCCTTCGTGCTGCCCGCCGACGGCGGCCACCTGCAGCTCTCCTACAGCCAGACCAAGCGGCATGCCGCCCTGGTCATCCAGATCATCCTGGTCGCGCTCGTCGCCGTGCTGTCCGTCCCGAGCGCCCGCCGCCGACGCGGGCTCGAGGACGACCTCGACGCCCCGGACGAGGAGACCAGTCGTGACCAGCACCAGGGCCGGACGCTGGCGGTGACGGCGTGAGCAGGCCACCGTTCGGGACGCTCGCCGTCGTCGTGCTCCTCGCCGTCGGGACGACGCTGGGAGCCTCGGTGCACCGCAGCCCGGCCCGGCAGGCGACCAGCAGCCAGGTCGAGGTCGTGGGAGCCACGGCGGTCTGCCCCGACCTGCGTCAGGCCAAGGACCTGCTGGCCACGCGGGTCAGCGTCGGCTCGGGGCTGCTGCCGGCCGGGCGTGCCTCGACCGGCGGGTCCGTCGACGCCCACCGCGTCACGCAGTCCGGCACGTCGGTCGACGTCCCCGTGACGAAAGCCGGCCAGGTCGCCGTCGGTCTGGGCACGGGGACGACGAAGGACGGCCTCGTCGTCTCGGCCACGGGCGACCTCGCCGCCGGGCTCGAGGTCGAACAGATCACGCGAGGTGAGCGCGGGCTCAACCGCGGACTGGCCGGCTTGCGCTGCGAGCCCCCGAAGCCCGACATCTGGTTCGAGGGCGGCTCGACCCTGATCGGCAACGAGTCGACCCTCGTGCTGGCCAACGTGGACGACACCCCGTCGTCGGTCAGCATCACGATCTTCACCTCGAAGAAGACCTACCAGCCGCCGAGCGTCCAGGGCATCCTGCTGGCGCCGCACACCCGCACGCAGCTCGCCCTCGACACCCTCGCCCCCGACGAGGACCTCCTCGCCCTGCACGTGCAGAGCACTCGCGGCCGCGTCGCCGCGGGTCTCCGGCACGCACTGAGGACGGTGCGCGCCACCGAGGGCGTGGACTGGGTCCCGCAGACCCAGCCACCGTCGAGTCAGGTGGTCGTCCCTGGCTTCCCGGCCGGACCTGGCCTGCGCACGCTCTATGTGACGAACCCGGGCACGGACGACACGACCGTGTCGGTGAAGGTCACGACGCAGGACGGTCAGTTCGTGCCTGCGACCCGTGACGCCGTCGCCGTCCCCGCCGGCCGCACGGTGGCGATCCGGCTCGACGCCGTGGCCCGCACCTCCGCCTTTGCCGCGACCGTCACGTCCGACAGCGGACCGGTCATCGCGGGCGGCTTCGCCAAGGACTACCAGCAAGGTCCGGTCCGCGAGTTCGCTTACACCGCAGGCGCTCTGCCGCTGTCCGGACCGGCGCTCGTCACCGACGTCGTCATCAACCGCCCGACAGAGAGCACCCTGATCCTCAGTGCCCCGGAGGGCGCTGCGACGGTCACGGTGAGCCCGGTGCCGGTCGCCGGCCAGTCGGGCGCCCAGCCCTCGGGTGCCAAGACCGTCCGGATCGCCGCGGGCCGGACCGCGACCCTGAACCTCTCGACGTTCTTCAGGCCCGGGGCGACCGCGCAGCTCGCCGTCGAGGTGCGTCCCGCCGCCGGGTCCGGAGCGGTCTACGCCGCGCGCTACCTCCGTGAGCACGGCGCGCACGGGCCGCTGACGACCCTGCTCGTGCTCGAAGGACCCGCGACGCTGGTGAGCCGACCAGCGGTCGTCGACGACCCCCAGGTCGGGACGCCCTAGTCGGGAGGGTCGATGACGTCCGGGTCGAGGCCGAGCAGCTGCGCGACCTGGTCGACGACCACCTCGTGCACGAGGTCACCGAGGTCCCGCCGTCCGGTCGCGCGTGCCTCGAGCGGGCGTCGGTAGACGACCACGCGGGCCGGGCTGCCGGGAGCGGCGGGGAGCAGCCGACCCAACGGGACCGGTCCGCCTGCTGTCTCGTCCGCCACGACGCCCTCGTCCCACCCTGACTCCGGCGGCGGGACGTCCTCGACCGCAAACTCGACGCCTTCGAGCTGCTCGTGCCACCGCTCCTCGAGGTCGCTGATGGCGTCCCGCACCAGGTCGTCGAACCGCGCGGACCGGCTGCGCGCGGCCGGGACGGCCACGGCGCGGCCGCCCACCGTGGCCTGCTGGACGAGCAGCCGGCCGCGCAGCCCGCGGCCGTGCCGCTCCCGCCGCCTCGTCATCCGGCGAGCCTTCCACACGCCGCAGTCCCCGGAGCACTAGCGTCTGCCTCGTGAGTCCGGTCCGGCGCTGCTCCCGCACCGGCTGCGGGCTGTCCGCCGTGGCCACGCTCACCTACGTCTACGCCGACAGCACCGCTGTCGTGGGCCCGCTCGCCACGCACGCCGAGCCGCACACCTACGACCTCTGCGAGACGCACGGCGCCCGGCTGACCGCACCGCGCGGCTGGGACGTCGTGCGGCACGATCCCGACCCCGCGCAGACCAGGGTCCGCAGCGTCGACGACCTCGAGGCGCTCGCCGACGCGGTCCGGGAGGCGGCCCGGCCGTCGTCCCGCACCGAGGTCGCCCTCCCGGACGCCGGCCGGCGCGGCCACCTCCGGGCCCTCCCCACCCCCAGCTGACGCAGCTGAAGAGGGGCGGAATGTCGGGTTTGCCCTGGACACGCCCGGTGCTCAAGCGATCTGCGGATTGCTCCGAAAGGGTGAACAGAACGCCCGACCGCCTGCCAGCCCCAGGAGAAACCTCATGTCGCTCGTGACCACCCCGACCAGCCAGCTCACCACCTGCCGCCAGTGCACCGGCACCCGCGTCACGCACATCACCATGACCCTCACCGACGGCTCGGTCGTCGACTTCGCGTCCTGCCACACCTGCGAGCACAAGAGCTGGACCGAGTCGGGCGCCGGCCTCGAGGTCAGCACGGTTCTCAAGCGAGCGCAGAAGATCAAGAAGGCCGCGTAACACCCGCTGGGTAGGGTCGGTGAGGTGACCGACCTCTCCAGCATCGTCAAGGCCTACGACGTCCGCGGAGTCGTGCCGGACCAGCTCGACGCGAGGATCGCGAGGGCGCTCGGGGCCGCGTTCGCCCGGTTCGCGGCAGCGCCGAGGATCGTCATCGCGCGCGACATGCGCGAGAGCGGCCTCGAGCTCGGGGCCGCCTTCGCCGAGGGCGTGACGGCGCAGGGCGTCGACGTGGTCGACGCGGGCCTGGGCTCCACCGACCTGCTCTACTACGCGGCCGGGTCGATGGACGTGCCCGGCGCGATGTTCACCGCCTCGCACAACCCCGCCAAGTACAACGGCATCAAGCTCTGCCTGGCCGGCGCGAAGCCGGTCGGGCAGGAGAGCGGCCTCACCCAGATCCGGGACGAGGCGCAGCGGTTCCTGACCGAGGGCATCCCGACCGGCGCCACGCGGGGCACGGTCACGCAGCAGG
>JAODND010000089.1 GCA_025465465.1 Frankiales bacterium
TCCCCGACGCCCCCGACGCCCCCGACGCCCCCGACGCCCCCGACGCCCCCGACGCCCCCGACGCCCCCCAACCCAGCCACACCACGGTATCCAGATACGGCGCGCTGCCCGGGGCGTCGTCGTGCGCCTCGTCGGCGGCCGGCGGTGGGGCGTCAGGAGCTGTGCTGGAGGTGCACGAGGGCTCGGCAGATCTGGTCGAGAGCGACGCCGCGCAGCGGCGGGTAGCCGTGCGTGACGAGCAGGTTGGAGAGGTCCTCGAGCAGGGCGAGCGTGAGCTTGTCGGCGTGCGGGTCAACTCGGGGGGCCTCGTAGTGCCAGCCGTACTCGTCGTACCACTCTCGTCCGTCCACGACCGTTGACGATGCCCCGCGGGTAGCAGCTTCGCGAGGGCTCACGGGCAAGGTTGTGGACAAGTACCAGCCGTCGTCAGCGATGGCGTTGGGGCACTTGGGGAGGTTCTTGGTGCGGCTGCCTCTGCTCGGCTCCCGCTGTGATGCGGGTCCGGGACTTGATCCGGGACGTGATCCGGGACGTTGTCCGGGACGTGATGCGGGACGTCCCGGGTGCACACCTGCTGCATGACCGCTGTCCTGCCAACCGAGCACCGTGTGCGTGACCTGCCCGCGGCCGCTGGGCGTCTCGTGCGCTCGGCGCGCGGGATCCGTGCGTTTTCCGTGCGCTCGCCTGCCCGGGCTGGGCTCGCCGTACGCCGCCAGCCCTGTCGCCCGGGGCTCTTTGGGGAGTTTTTGGTGCAACTGGTTGAGTTTTTGGTGCGCCTCATCCGGAGCCTGCGGCCATGACAACGAGCCCCGGCAGCTGCTGGTGCACGACGCGGCTACGGCGACCAGCACTGTCGACCCGCGCAGGTCGTGCGTTTTCCGTGCGCTTTTCGTGCGCCCAGCGTGCGGCCGTTCCGGACGGTGCCGGGATGTCCCCGATCAGCACCGCCCCACCGAACGACTGCCAATGCCTGCCGCACACCCCGGGAGGTGGGTGGTGATCAGTGTGCACGCCATCCGTGGCCGCAGTCCGGGGGCGGTGGCCGCGTACTACCTGCAGCCGAAGTCGGGCTGTGAGCGCGAGCTCGACGGCCTCCAGCCGGCAGGGCCTGCCGGGGTCGGCCGCGAGCTCGGGCTGGACCCCGACTACTACCTCAACAACCCCGAGGCGGTCGGACGCTGGATCGGCCAAGGCTCGGCGGCGCTCGGCCTTGATTGGCCTCTTGGTGGGCCGCCGGGCGAGGAGTCGCGGATGGCGTTCCTGAACGCCCTCTACGGCAACGTCAACGGGTTCAACGTCGCCAAGCCGGTCACCCGATACGACGAGAACGGCGCCAAGGTCAACGTCCGGGTGGCCGCCTATGACGTCACGATCAGCGCCCCGAAGAGCGTCAGCACGCTGATGGCGTTGGCGCCGCCGCCGATCGCTCGCAAGGTCCTCGCCGCCCACGACCATGCCGCGACCGAGGCCATCGGACTGCTCGAGCAACTGTCCGCCCGCGCCGCCCGCGGCCATCACGGCGACGGGCAACGCGCGACCCGGATCGGGACCGACGGGTTCCTCGCGGCCGCGTTCGACCACACGACGAGCCGCGCGCACGACCCGCAGCTGCACACCCATGTCGTCGTGATGAACCTCGTCCACGGTCAGGACGGCAAATGGTCGGCACTGGACAGCCGAACCCTGCACCGGCAAGCCACCACCGCCTCCTACCTCTACCAGCACCTCCTGCGCGCGGAACTCACCCGGGAACTCGGCGTCGACTGGGAGCCCGTCGAGCGGGGCGTTGCCGAGATCGCCGGCATCCCGAAGAGCGTCAGGCGGGAGTTTTCCACCCGCCGCGCCCAGATCGAAGCCTCCCTCGACACCAGAGCGACCGGCAGCGGACTGCGGGGTCGTGCTCGGACCCTCGCGGCGAAGGCAGCCTGCCTGGCCACCCGACCAGCAAAGACCCACACTGAGCCGGGCAGTCTCCGGCGGGACTGGGCCGCCCGGGCGCAGAGGCTCGGCTTCGGGTCCGAGCACGTCGAACAGCTCCTCACTCAGGAGCACAGCCTGGCAGCACTGGACCGTGACGCAGTCAGCGCAAGGGTGCTCGGCGCGGCCGGCGCGACCCGGGAACGACCGACCTTCGACCAGGGCACCGTGCTGCGCGAACTCATCGCCGCGCTGCCAGCAGGGACGGACCTAGACCGGGAGCAGCTGCTCGACTGGACCCGAAAGCTCATCCACCGGGCCGAGGTCGTCCCGGTTGCGGAGAGCGAGGTCCGGAGCTACACCACCGGCGACATGCTGGCTACCGAGCAGCGGTTGCTGACCCTCGCCAGCCGGTCGGGCGAACCGCTGGCCGTGGTGCCCGCCGCACAGTCGCTCCCCATCCTGGTTCGCAGCGGGCTGCGGCCGGAGCAGCGCGACATCGCCCAGATCCTGCTCGGCAGCGGCCGACCCGTCGACGTGATCAGCGGCCCGGCCGGGTCCGGCAAAACCCGCGGCCTCGCGGCCGCCGTCACCGTCTGGCACACCCACGGCATCGCAGTCCGGGGCACCGCCGTCGCGGCGCTCACGGCCCAAGGACTACAGGACGCGACCCGCGCCGAGAGCGTCAGCCTCACCCGCGTCCTGAACCAGCCCACCCAGCACCTGCCCGAGCGCGGGGTACTGCTCGTCGACGAAGCCGGGATGATCGGCACCCGCCAACTCCTGCGGCTGCTCACCGTCGCGCAGCAGCGCGGGTGCAAGGTCGTGCTGGTCGGCGATCCCGCGCAGCTGCCCGAGCTCGAAGCCGGCGGCGCCTTCGCGGCCCTCACCCGCCAACCCGACGCACTGCACCTCGACGGACACGGCCGGCAAACCGAAGCCTGGGAACAGCAGGCCTTACACGACCTGCGCAGCGGCCGCCCCGCCACCGCCTTGGACGCCTACCAGGCCCACGATCGGCTGCAGCTCGCCACCACCCGCGATGAGCTACTGACCGGCCTGGTCCGGGACTACCTGGGCCACCGCAGGGAGCACACCAACCCGTGGCAGGTCGCCGTCCTTGCCCCACGACGCCACGACGTCGACGACCTCAACACCCTGATCCGCCATCAACTGGTCGCCAAGGGCGTCCTGGGATGGCGTCGCATCCTCATTGAGACATCCGAAGGACCGCGGGACTATCGCAAGGGCGACCAGGTCATCGTCACGCGCAACCACCACGACCGACAGCTGCTCAACGGCGCCCGCGCCACCGTCCGCACCGTCCGTCGCGACGGGCTTGTCCTGCAGCTCACCGACGGCCGCAGGGTTGTCCTCGACAAGGCGTGGCTCGCCGGTGGCGACCTCGACCACGGCTACGCCATGACGCTCCACAAAGCCCAAGGGCGAACCGTCCACACCAGCCTGGTGCTCGCCGACGAGGGCCTGAGCCAAGAAGGCGGCTACGTCGGACTCTCCCGCGGCACCTCCGCCAACCATCTCTACCTCGACGCTGCCAGCGAACACGCCGTCCGCGACTGCGACCAACTCGAGCACGCCTCGCCATCGATTGCACCCAGCCGGAGCAAGGCGCTCAGCCGCAGCAGCCGCCAGGCACTCGCGCTGGACGTGCACCTCGTGGCGGGAGAGCCCCCGGCACGTCATGCCCCACGATTGGAAGGGCCGTCCCGATGACAACCACCGCCCAGGTCAACTTGCTCACCCTCGCGGAAGCAGCTGAGCGCCTCGGCACCAGCGTCCGCTTCATCCGTCGGCTACGACACGAGCGACGCGTCCCCTTCGTCAAGCTCGGCAAGCACCTGCGCATCGACAGTCGCGATCTGGACGCCTACATCGCCGCATGCCGCGAGGACCCCGCGAGGTCCGAGTTGTCCACAGGTCACTGACCGCCGCCCCCACGCGGCCTCGAACTGCGATATCCCGAACTGACCACCACCAGCGGAGGCCCCTATGGCAAGCAAGCGCCGCTTCGGCGCCCTGAGGAAGCTGCCCTCCGGACGATGGCAGGTGCGCTACCGCACACCTGAAGGGAAGCTCATCACCGGACCTACGACGTTCGCGACGAAGACGGACGCGGGCCGGTACCTCGACTCCATCGAGCTGGACCAGCTGCGGGGCGTCTGGTTCGACCCCGCACCCGCACAGCGCGAGTCCCTTCGCACCTGGTCACGCCGCTGGCTGGCCCAGCATGCGACCACCCTCACGCCAGCGAGCGCCGCCTCCTATCGCGACCTCCTCGAGACCTGTGTCCTTCAGCGGGTGAGCGACGGCAAGCAGATCGGGCTCGGGGATCTCGCTTTGGCCAACGTGTCGCCGATGCGCATCGGCGAGTGGCTGTCGGCCATGCAGCAGACCGGCCTATCGGCGAGCCGCATCCGCAAGGCCTATCGGGTGTTGTCCCTCTCGCTCGATGCCGCGGTCAGGGAGCGACTGCTGCAACGCAACCCGTGCGGCAAGCACCACCGGCTTCCCCGACTGCCGGAGCACGATCCGACCATCCTGACGATCGAGGATGTTGAACGGCTCATCAACCACTTGCGCGATGGGGCACCTCCCAGAGGTCGCGGTCGCAGCGACTGCCAGCCGGTCAAGCCCAACCCCGCGCTCGCCCTGCTCGTGGAGCTGCTCGCGTACGGAGGTCTGCGCGTCGGGGAGGGGCTCGCGCTGCGCCGCCGACACGTGGACCTGCTCGGCGGTCGCGTCATCGTTGCCGAGAGCCTCACGGAGATCGCGGGGGAGTTCAGCTTCGGCCCCACGAAGACACATCAAGTGCGGGACGTACCACTCCCTCGCAGTCTGATGCTCACACTCGAGGAGCACCTCGACAGCCGAGTTGAGAACACTACCGACGCTCTGCTGTTCATCAGCCGCACAGGCGGACCCGTCCGGTACCGCAGCCTCCGACGCACCTTCGACGCTGCGTGTCGACGGGTCGACCTCATCGACGTGACACCGCACAGCCTTAGGGCGTCCTGCGCGTCTTGGGTCGCGGAGTCCGATGGCGTCCTGGAGGCCGCCCGTCGACTCGGTCACGCGCGCACCAGCGTCACGACTCGGCACTATGCCCGCCCGATGGCAGGCGGCGATCGCAAGGTCGCGGAACGGCTTGAACAGGCCCGCCAGGTGGCACGCAAGGCCGAGGGCTCCCGTCCGGATGACGGGCGCGACGGGCTGCGGCGGACGCCCTGAGCGTGCCGGTCGCGTACCTGACCCCCGAAGTCGTACTCAGGGCCTAGCCTCACCCATGACCCAGCATGGCGGAGCGGAGGGACAGATGGTGGTTGCCGTACTAGAGCGTGAGCTCTACACCGAGACCGCAGCGGCCCGTCTGCTGCGTGTGCCGTCGCGCACCCTCCACTACTGGCTCGAAGGCGAAGGTGGAAGCGGCAGCCCACACGATCCGGTGATCCGCACTGAGCGCAAGGGGCCAGGAGCTTCGGTCACGTGGGCCGAGTTCATCGAAGCCGGGCTGCTCCGCGAGTACCGCCAGAAGAGTGTTCCGATGGCGAAGATCCGCCAGTTCATCGTCACCTTGCGCACCGAGTTCGACGTGCCCTACCCACTCGCAGACCGGCGACCCTGGATCGACAAGGGCAAGGGTCGTGGACTGGTCTACGAGGCTCAGGTGAGCTCGGGGCTCACCGCAGAGTTCGCTCTCGTTGCGGTGGCCAACAACCAGTTCGTCCTCACCGCCGCCTCGCAGAGCTTCCTCGACCGCGTCGACTGGGACGGCGACAGTCCCGCCGCCTACCGCCCCAGCGACGACCCCGCCTCGCCGGTCAGATGCCAACCCGACATGCGCTTCGGCAAGCCGGCGATCAGGGGCATCAGCACAGCCGTCCTGCGTGAGCAGCACGACGCCGGGCTCGACGACGACGAGATCGCCTCGATGTTCGAGATCAGCGAGGACGAGGTCTTCTACGCGCTCGCCTACGAGAAGTCGCTGGCCCGCGCCAGCTAGAGCTCATGGCGAAGGCAGCGGAGGTCCGGTTCTACGTCGACGCGGACATCCTCGGTCTCGGCAAGCTGCTCTGCACGGTCCGCAACGACGTGACCTATCCGGGCTTCGCCGGCGGCGACAAGATGTTCGGCCGGATCCGGCCAGCTTGTCCGATCACGAGCACCGAGGTCAGCGACCACCTGTGGATCCCCGAAACTGCTCGTCGCAAGTGGCTCATCCTGACCCGTGATTCGGCGATCCAGGAGAGCACCGCGGAGATCAACGCGGTTCGTGAATCAGGCGCCCGAATGGTTGCGCTCGTCGGCAAGGACGCCCGCACCACATGGGAGCAGCTGCACGTCGTGATGAAGCGCTGGGACCGCGTCGAGCAGTGCCTCGACGAGCCGGGACCCTTCATCTACGCGCTCGGGAAGGCCAGCTTCCGCAAGGTCGACCTCGGTTGAGCCTCCAGATTCGCAGCCCAAGATGCGCGCGACACCGCCGCCGATGTGGCACGTATGTGGCACGAACCGCGTATGACACAGGTGTCGAGGCCACCCCGCGAGGTGGCGCGCACCCTCTGACCTGCGACGATGCACGCTCAGGGGCGGTAGCTCAGCTGGTCAGAGCAGGGGACTCATAATCCCTCGGTCCCGGGTTCGAGCCCCGGCCGCCCCACCATCTCTGACCTGCGGCGTTGCCCTCGCCGCCACCCGCTCCCCGAGAGCCTCACGTGCCTGATGGGAACGCGATGGGAACACCGTCGTCGCGGCTCGCGCCGCCGCCGACCGCGGGACCAGCGCGGCGACGGCCTCCGCGGCCTCGCGCTCTAGCTCCTCGAAGATGCTCGTGTAGATGTCTCCGGTGATCTGGATGCCAGAGTGGCCCATGAGCTCGCTTACGAGCTTCAGATCCCGCGTCGCGCGATAGGTAAGCGAAGCCGCGGTGTGGCGGAGGTCATGTAGACGGATCGGTGGCATGCCGGTGTTGATGATGAGCCGATCGAACCGGTCACTGATGGCGTTGCGGTCGACGGCGTTTCCATCCGGCCTGGTGAAGACACGCCCGCTGTCGGTCCATGCTTCGGCCCAGGACAGCCGCTCCTCGAGCTGCCGCGCACGGTGTGCCCGCAGCACCGCGACGGTGGTCTCGTCGAGGCTGATGATCCGGTCGCTGGTGTCGCTCTTCGTCCCCGGGATCCGCGCGGTACCGGTGTCGAGGTCGACGTCGGACCAGGGCAGTGAGCACGCCTCGCCCCGTCGGAGCCCTCTGAACGCGATGAGGTGCCAGAGGGCGTACTGACGGTCCTCGGCAACCTTATCGAGGAACTCGCCAGTCTGCTCGGGCGTCCAGACCGCCACTTTGTACCGCTGCCCGGTGCGTCGCCAGAGGTCGACGCGCGATGCTGTCCAGACGACGGCCTTCGGTGCCTTGCCGCTCGCCAGCTCGACATGTTCGGCCGGGTTGTACATGAGTCGCCGGCGGCGAACCGCGCTGTTCAGGGCGCTCATGAGTGTCGCGTGGACCCGACGAAGGCGAGCAGGGGAGAGGGGCCGCGCGAGCTCTAGAGGCTGGATGCGGGCCGCGAGAATCCGGCGCAGCACTGGCGTCGCGCGCGTTGTGTCGCGGCCGATCAGGCGCATTGCCGCGTACATCTCCTCGAGATGCCAGTCCCGCAGCTCCTCGAGTCGCAGGTCGCCGAGCGCAGGCCGCAGATACAGCCTGATGTGGGCCTCGTAGGACTTCGCCGTGTCGGGGCTGAGGCTGGCTTTCGCGGCGAGCCACTCCGTGAGGTAGTCACCGACAGTCTGTTGCGACGCACCGAGGTCCTGGCCGGCGCTGACCTTGGCCTGCAGCTTCCGCAGCGCCATCTCTGCCTCGACCTGGGTGCGGAATCCGCCCTTGCGGACCGGGTTCGGCTGCCCCGGCACCCGCGCCTGGTAGTACCAGGTGCCGTGCTTCGTGCCCCGCAGCTTCGGACACGAGGGGCCGAGTTGACGCCCATCGTCGTCCTTGCACGCGCACCGTTTGTACGTGGTGCCCTTCATGCGGTGCCCCCCAGTCCTCCGGTTCGGCCACGGCCGGGCCCCTTCGGAAGGAACCCGCGCTCCCGTGCCCGGGCGACCTGCTTTGCTGCGCTGCTCTTCTCGATCTGGAACCGCTCCTGCACAGCCTTGGTGGGTGGTCGGCCTTCGCGCAGCGCCTTCGCGTAGACCTCGGCCACCTTGCGGTAGTGCTCATCGCCTAAGTCACGGCTCCCGCGTGGCTTGGGGTCGGTCAGCGCGAGGGACGCTGCGTTCATGGTCAACAGCCCGTCCACTTGCTCCTGGCTCACCTCACCCGCCTCGAGGTACACGTCTGCAAGTGCCAGCAGCACGTCGTCGAAGGACCTAGCTAGCCTCTTCCGGCCGCGCTGAGCGAGGGCAGCGACGGGAAGCTGGCGAAGCAGGACGCCATCAATGCGCGGCAGCGTGTCCGCCCGCATGGGGGGTAGTGCCTTCGTGGATGGCCGACCGTCGTCCCAAGAGATCAGGCTGAGACCGACGGGCGTCGGGATGCCCTCAACCGCACGCCAGTGGAACCGGACAGCCCAAGGTCCCCGCCGAGGATTCGGCCACAGGACGGTGCTGGTGGGAAAGTCATGCTCGCCCAGCGGGACAGCCACATCGGAATCGAGGTCAGGCACTTCCTGAACGCTCCCCTCTTGGGCACTGTTCGTCAACACGTTCCCGAAGGTATGACAGGTAACTCGGTAACGTCAACCTCTGGACGGGACGTACCCAACGCTGCACCGTACCGGTCATGAATCACGCGGAGCTCCTATTGCTCGCTCGTGCACGCAGGTACGCCGCGAGCGGTGAGGGCCAAGAGATCAGAGTCAGAGCCGGACTGTCGGTGCGAGAGGTCGCCGAGGCCGTGGGCGTTGCCCGCCACACCTTGTGGAAGTGGGAGCGCGGGGAACGTGTCCCGCGCGCCGACGGCGCTACCGCCTGGGCCTCGTTCCTGGGCGAGCTGGCGAAGGTCGCGTCGTGAGCTCCCGGGTGTGGACCGAGGCCGACGTGCGGGCGCTAGGGCTGACGACCGACATCACCACCGCGTCCAGCGTCCTTGGAATGAGCAGGGGCACCGGCTATCGGCTCGTCCGCGAGGGGAGATTCCCGGTGCGGACCATCCCCAACGACCGTCATTCCCGCGTGCCGGTGCTCGACCTCCTTCGTGTCCTCGGCCTCGAGCCGCCTCTGGCCGACTTGGCCGGCGAACCACGCGGTCTACGCGCGGTCTAACCAGTGGCAGCGGCCCGGTCGTCCGCAAACCCGAGCGGCCACTCCCGCCCCGAGCCGATGGAGGCCCGATGAGAGGCAACGCCGCACGTCCTGAAGGGTCTGCAGCCGAGTGACGCATGCCGCCTTCGATCCCGAGGCGCTCGATCCCGAGGCGCTCGAACGTGCCGTGGCCGCGTCGTGCCTGTTCGGCATCGACATCGCAGTCGAGGTCCTCGCCATCATCGGTCCTGACGAGCTTCGCGACCCGGCGCTCACACGGATCATGACCGCCGCCGCGGCCCTCGTCGACCGTGGTGTCCCCCCGGATCCGATCGTGATCAAGGATCAGCTCATCAGGGACGGCTTGCCAGTCGACGCCGTGCTACTGGCCACGCTCTTCGCTGAGCTCCCGAACCCCGGGAGTGCTGGAACCTACGTCCGCGCGCTGCTTCGTCAACGGTGGCGCTGGACCGCATGGAAGGTCGGCGCTCGGCTGCAGCAAGCCGCGGAAGCCGGCAGCGACGAGCAACTCGCCCAGGTCGTGATCAGCGGCGCCGAGGCGATCGTCGACGCCCACCGACGGCTCGAGCGATGCGCATCATGACCGCCGAGCACCTGCCGGAAGAGGACGCCGAAGAACTGTGGGCTGCACGACTGCGTGAGGCAGACCAGAGCGACCGGCCGGTGTCCTACAGCCTGACCGACGACGGCAATGCCCTACGCCTCGTCGACGCCCACGAGCAGGAGCTCCGCTACGTCCCAGAGCGCGCGCTGTGGCTCGAGTGGGACGGAAGCAGGTGGCGCTGGGACACCGCCGGTCGCGTGTTCGAGCTCGCGAAGGCGCTCCACCGCTCCCTCCCCAGCAGCACGACCCCGCAGGCCCAGCACCGCCGCTACAGCCTCAGCGCACGCGGTCTCCGGTCGTGCATCGACACCGCACGCACGGACCGCCGGGTCAGCACGCCCCTCGACTCGCTCGACGCGAAGCCGTTCGAGCTCAACACCCCAGGCGGTGTCATCGACCTCCGTACTGGGCTGCTCCACCAGCCGACCCCGAAGGCGCTCCACACTCGCAGCACGACGCTCGCCCCGGACTTCGCCCAGCCCACACCGGTCTGGGACCGGTTCCGCGCCGACACCTTCGCCGGCGACCCCGACCTCGACGCCTACGTCCAGCGGCTCCTCGGACTGAGCCTCATTGGCCGGGTGCTCGAGCAGGTCCTGCCCTTCGCGTACGGCGAGGGCGCCAACGGCAAAACGACCATGCTCGGCACGGTCCAGCGGATCGTCGGGCTCGGCAGCGATGGGTATGCCCAGGCCGCCAGCGCCGACATGCTCCTTGCCACCGCACACGCCGGCCACCCCACCGAACTCGCGCGGCTCGCGGGTGCCCGCATCGTCGTGACCAGCGAGCTCGAGGACGGCCAGCGGTTCGCCGAGGCCCGCGTCAAGCAGCTCACCGGTCGTGACGCCATCAGTGCCCGGTTCATGCGCCAAGACGCCTTCGACTTCACCCCGACCCACAGCCTCTGGCTGCTGGCCAACCACATGCCCGCCGTCCGCGCCGGCGGCCAAGCCTTCTGGAGGAGAGTCCGGCTGCTCCCCTTCCTCCACGTCGTTCCACCAGAGCAGCGCGACCCGCACCTCGAAGACCGCCTCGTCGAACAAGAAGGCCCGGGCATCCTCGCCTGGCTCGCCCGCGGCGCCGCCGACTACCTGACCCACGGCCTCAACGAACCCGCCAGCGTCCTCACCGCCACCCGCGCTTACGAAACCGACCAGGACACCGTCGGACGCTTCGTCGACGAGCTCTGCACCGTCGGCGACCCCACGCAGCCCCACCTCACCATCAAGATCGCGCAACTCCGCACCACCTACGAGCGGTGGTGCCACTCCGAAGGCGAGACCCCCGTCAGCGCCAAGGCCCTCACCCGCGCCCTCCGCGACCGCTACAGCGTCCAGGACGGCCGCGCCCGCGACGCCCGCTTCTACCGCGGCATCACCCTCCACAACCTCGACCTCGAGGCATCACCCGACCCGGCCCCCGAACAGCCGCAACCGTCACGCCGACCCCCCGAAAACTGGTGATGAACCCCGTGAACCACACCCGCCCCGCCCCCGACCTGTCACATCCGTCGCATCCCCGCGTGACACATCCAGCCCTCCACCCATGCTCAGGTGACCGATGTGACACATCCTCCCGACAACACCCCGTGACAGGTGACAGGTACTCCTTAGGTTCCACCCCTACGCGCGCACAGGAGAGGAGATACGGAAGCTCTGTCACACCTGTCACACCACCCGGCCCAGCCGACCACGACGACGACCGGCTGGCGGTCTGTGCCCATGGTTTCTGGGTGGCCAGATTGGCGCGGGGCGGGCGAGGACAGGGAGGCGCGGGAGCCGGATGCGGTGTGCTCATGGCGTTCCCATGGGGTGTGTTGTCGCAGGTCAGTGGTGGTGGTGAGGATTCACAATCCCCCGGTCGTGGCCGGTGAGCGCGCTGGTGTATGTCGGTCGGGACCGCTGCGCGGGCCACGACGATGGCGTGCCCTGCTCTCGCCGGCCGGCCTACCTGGTGAAGGTCAAGGGCTGCCGGCCGTGCGCGGCCCGGCGCCTCCCACGTTGCACGACGCACCCGGTGTGCCCGGAGCACGCCGCTGATGTCCGGGCCGGCCGGATGCAGTCCCACGTCGACGGGTCGACCGTCACGCCCGAGGAGCTGCGGTCCGCGCCCGCCCGGTGTCCGCTGTCGCAGCTGCCGGTCGACGACTGTCCGCACTGCAGTTCACCCCGGGGTGTGCCGTGGCCGGCGCGGTTCGGTGCGCCGTGCGCCGCGTGCCCACATCCGATCGACGCGGGTGAGCCGGTCCGCTGGGATGCGGTCGGCTCCCGGGTGGTCCATGCGCACCACCGGCCAGCCGTGGCGGCACCGTGACGGGGCGGGCGGCTCGCTGCTCAGGTCACCTGCCCTGTGATCACGGCGGTAGTCACGCTTACGCCGATGTCACGGCTGATGCCGAGCAGACCGTCGACGGCACGGCGGATGCGGCCCTTCTCCTCGGGGTCGGCGGTCAGCTCGGCGGCCTGTGTGAGGGCGCTGATCAGGCGACTGAAGGTGTCGTCGCCGTCGGGGTGGAGGCCGGTGAGGAGGTACGCCTGACCGCTCAGTTGGTTGACCCAGTTGAGCCCGGCGACTGCGGCGTCGCCCTCCCCGTCGATGAGCCCGCGTCGCTGAAGGGCGGTGAAAGCGCGGCGGACCTGTTCGGGGTCCCAGCCGAGGATGCCCGCGATCTCGGTGTCGTCTGTGGTGTTCCGGCCTTGGTCGAAGAGCCGGGTGACTTCGACCAGGACCGGGTAGTCGCGAACGGACCAGGTGTCGGGCAGCGGGGTGGTCATGGGTTATCGGCTCCTGAGGCTGCGGCGGCGGGGTGGGTCGAGTTCGCTGCGCATGGCTGCGACGAGGTGGTTGTTCGCTTCATGCAGCGGGTCGAGGTTGAGGTTCGCCATCGGGACGTCGATCCAGATGTAGGTGGCGTCGTAGATGGCATCGAGGGCCGTCTGGGTCTTCGGGCCTCCGAGGAGCTCGACGGTGGCCGCGGCGGAGCGCATCGGCTTGGTGATGTCGAGGACGTCTTCCACCGTGAGGGCGTTGTGGTCGTCGTTGGGGTGTGGGTGGACGGCATGCTGCTCGGCGGTGCGGAACATGCGGTCTTCGAGGTCGCGGGTGGCCTGGATCATGGTGGCGTAGGCGTCGGTCCGTCGGTCCCGGCGCCAGGACTTGCGGGTGTCGCCGCGGGAGAGCCATGCGCCGAGAGCGACGGCGGCGAGGGTCGTGATGGCGCTGATGAAGACGCTCATGGCGGGACCGTACTGGGGCGGTGGGTGGCGTGAGCGACCTTCTGGGGTTGCTGTCCGCGGCGCTGGAGGCGCTGACGCATGTGCCGGTGCTCGGTGCGGTGGACTCGGGTGCGGTGTGGCCGCCTGGGTCGGAGGCGTCGGGCTGTGTGACGGTCGACGTTTTGGAGGATCTGCCGACGGGGCGGGCTCAGGTTTGCGTGCTGGGGCCGGATGAGGGTGCTGTTCTGCGGATTGAGCGGGATGTGCGTCGGCTGACCGCGTTGCGGGCGGATGGCGAGTGGCTTGTGCCGCTCGCTGGGGTGGTGTTGCGGACGGTCGATGCGGGGCTCTGCAGTTCGGCTGAGGTCGTGGCCGTGCTGGTGCTCGGGCGGGTGTGGGAGGCGCGGGTTGGCTGGTCGCTGTGGGGTGTCGGCTTGTGAGGGTCGGGGCGGAGGAGCTTCGGGATGCGCTGGGGGCGGTGCTTGAGGCGCGGATCTGGCTCGGGCTCGGTGAGCAGGGCGATGACGTGCGCTTCCTGCTGGAGGAGGCGGCGTGCGAGGTGAAGCGGGTCCGTGGGCTCCTCGGATGCCAGTCACAGGATGGCGTCGAGGGTGGCGCCGGCGGCGGCGAAGGTGAGGAGCGTCCAGCTGAGAAGGACGAGCCAGAGCCGGCGGTAGGCGCGCCAGTCGTCGGGCTGGTCGTGGCGGATTTCGCGGAGGCCGCGGAGGTGGCGGCGGCGTTTGAGGGGTCGGTGGAGGGGGACTTCGCCGCGCCAGCTGTCGATGGTGCGGAAGGTCTCGGCTTCGGGGCTGCTGCGGAGTTGGGTGACGGACTCGCGCATCTGCAGCAGGGTGCCGGCGAGTGCGGCGAGGGCCATGAGGAGTCGGAACACGGCTCGGACGCTACGAGGGTCCTGTGACAGCGGCTGCGGGGGCGGTGCCGGTGGTCGCGGTGCTCGACGATGGTCGTCTGCTGGTGCTGCTGGATGTTGCGACGGCTCGTGATCTGGGGGATGCGGTGCCGGTGGCGGAGCCGCTGCTGCGGCAGCAGGGCGACACGTGGCGCGGACGGTGGACGAGGCGCCTGGCCCGGTCACTGTCCGGTGATCGTCCACTCGACACGCCGACCGACGGGCCGATTTCGGCTGGTGCGGTCGAGGAGCTGCTTGCGACGGGGAGCCTTGCCGCTATGCGAATCGACGACGCAGGTGCGGCGCTTGGTCTCGGCCGGAGTCGTGTCTATGACCTGCGCGAGAACGGTGTCCTGCGGCCTGCTGGCCCGGGACGGGTGCGGGCTGCCGATGTCGATCGGGAGCTCACGGTGCGTCGTGGAGGTGGATTGTGAACGCGTTGCTTGAAGAGGTCGTGCTGCCGATCGGGCGAAACGATGTGCAGGCGCAGTGGATGAAGGACCGACCGGAGGCGGTCGCGCTTGGTAATGGGCGGTTCTCGATCACGCTGGCCGCGGGTTCGGTGCCGCCGCGCGAGCTCGCGTGGATGGTGAAGGACAAGTCGTTGTGGTCTGACGGGAAGGTGCCGGCGGAGCCGTCGAACGTAGGGCAGCCGCCGATGCAGTACTACCGGTCGCAGCGGGACCGATGGTGGGACGGGATGGCGGTTCTGAAGTACCGCACGTCAGCTCCGCCGAACGCTCCTGATCCGGAGCCTGTGGATGGTCTGGGTCGGCCGCTGAGCGGCGAGGTCCATCGCCAGTGGGCTCGGCGGTTGGCTCGACGGTTGCGGAGGTAGCTGGCCCGTGGGTGTGACGGGCGAGGACAAGACCACGGGCCAGGACGTTGATGACGTCGGCTCGGACGTGCAGACGACGGGAAAGGACGAGCTCGGCGTCTTCCAGCCGGGTCACACGTACTCGCTGCGGTTCGGGTACGCGTCCCAGCGCGCCATCACGCCGCTGGCCGACCTGATCGCCGGCCTGGCGATGCAGGAGGCGCCGGTCCTGCGGGCCTTCCCGTTCCTGGTGGACCTTTTCGCGCAGGAGTTCGCCATCGTGCTGCTGCTGCGCAAGACGCTCGACACGATCGGCGTAACGGATCACAACCACGAGCCGCGGGAATCGCATCTGCGGCGGTTGGCGTCGCACACGACCCAGGTCATGAAGATGCTGCGGGAGATGGGTCTGACGCGGAAGGTCGCGGCCGAGTTGCAGCTCGACATCGCGCAGGCCGCACAGGCAGCGATGGCGACGGCTAAGAGTGCGGCGAACGTCCCCGAGCCAATGCAGGCGTTCATCGCTGAGCGTGGCTTCGGAGTCGAGGCCGACGGGGTGGCGTCGTGACGATGGTCGAGGTTTCGAACACTGCGCAGACTCTGGGGTGGATGGCGCAGATCCAGATCGACGGTGAGGGCACCCGGTGGGGTGACACCGCGGCTACGTTCCAGATGGAGAACGCCGCGGCGATCCTCGAGGCCACCGACGACAAGGCCGTTCGGCAGTTCTTCGTTCCGGGTACCCGCGGTGCTCGTAAGACGACCGATGTCGCGGCGCTGTGCCTGACGTTGCTCGAGAAGCAGGCACCGGCGTACGCCAAGGGGTTCTTCATCGCCTCTGACGAGGACCAGGCGAGCGAGATCGCCGAGATCGCGGCGGAGATGATCGCCCGGACCCCCGGGCTGCGGGACCTGTTCACGACGACTGGCACGAAGATCACGCACATCCGGACCGGTGCGTCCTTCGTCGCGCTGGCCAACGACCCGTCGGCTATGGGAAAGCGGCCCTGGTTCATCATCGCCGACGAGCTGAGCAACTGGCCGGAGTCGAAGGCCTCGCGCAAGTTCTGGACGGCCATGACGACGGCGATCGAGAAGGTGCCGGGCTGTCGGCTCGTTGTGCTGACGAACGCGGGTTCGCCGGCGCACTGGGCGTACAAGCGGTACGAGAAGGCAGGGACGTCGAAGTACTGGCGGGTCCTTGAGATCCCGGCGCCGCTGCCCTGGCATGACGAGGAGCTGCTCGAGCGGCAGCGTGAGAACTGTCAGACCGAGGCGGAGTTCCGTCGGCTGTTTTGGAACGAGTGGACCGACGAGGACAGCCGCCTCACGACCGTTGAGCAGATCCGCGACTGCATCACCACCCGGCCTCGACCATGTGCTCCGCGGCCGGGGGTCCGTTATGTCGCCGGTCTCGACGTTGGGTGGGTCAACGACGCGACCGTCCTGACTGTGGCGCACCTCGAGCCGCGGGCCCAGCGGCTACTGCGTGAGGGCGACTGGCTGCCGGTCGGCGATGGCTCTGCGAGCCCCCGCGTCGCCGACGAACTGGCGCAGGCGTTGCTCTACACCGTGGTGGTCGACCAGATCCGCGTCTGGAAGGGCACTAAGAAGCAGCCCGTCGACCTGACGCTGGTCGAACTGACCGCGGTCGACATCGCCCAGCAGTACGGCGCCACTCTCATCTTCGACCCTCGCGAGATGGTCGGTGCCGAGCAGCGAGCGCGCCGCCGTGTCCCGACCGAGGCGTTCCACTTCAGCCCGAGCTCAAAGGCTGTGCTCGCGACAACGATGATCCGGCTGTTCCGCGAGCAGGCCCTCGACCTGCCCGACGACGAGGACCTGGTGGACGAGCTCGTGCACGTCAACGTCGTGGAGAACAGCACCGGCATGGTGAGGCTCGACCACGACCCCGGCCGCCACGACGACCGAGCGATTTCTCTCGCGCTGGCAGCGCAGCATCTCCTCGCCGGCACGCGCGTCGAAGAGCGGCTCGCCAAGGAGCGGGTGCACTACACGTCACTCGGCTGGCGCGGTCGGACGTCACCCCAGGTGCAACGCGCGGCGGAGCTCCGACATCGCCTCGGCATGCCACCCGTCACACGACAGGAGCGACGACCCGCATGGCGCTGAACACGAAACAGAAGCAGGTGATGGGTGACCTCGCTGCACTGACGGTGATCCCCCATTCGCTGGCGGGGCAGGTCGAGGCGCTCCTCCGGTTCGGCGACCCCAGCGACGCGGAACGGGCACGCCTCACCGAACTCAAGGCGAAGTGTGCACGGGCCAGCGTGACCCCGGCGGCGAAGCCGGGCGGTCAAAGCGAAGCCTCCTACCGGGACGTCATGTTCGACGCGATCGAGGCATTCGAGAGGGAGCACGGCACCGTCCACGTGAACGTGGTGCACGCGATGCTGCGCCACAAGGTGGCACCGGAGAACGTCAAGCGGGCCGCCGCTCTCCTGGCCGCGATCGACGCCACGGACGAGGACGCAATCACCGCTGAGATCGCCAACGTCCAGAAGAGCATCCCCGACGTCTTCACCGAGACCGGGCCTAGCAGCCGACGACGCCCCGAAGGCAAGAGCCTCGCGGAGCGAGGTCGTGAGACCGCCGTCCGCCGTGGATGGACCACCGAGAAGACCGACGCGAGTGCGTCATGACGAGGGAGACCAATGTGATGCACGACCTCTACCACCGGCACCCGAGGATCAAAGCTGCCGAGCACCAGCTCGCCGAAGCGAAGTCGGCCTCCGCGGACCTAACCGCCCGCTCGGACGCGGCCATCGCGAAGCACGAGCAGGCCAAGCAGGAGGCGCTCGACCGCGGTGAGGTCTTGGCGCCGGTGCTTGAACCGATCCCGAGCAGGGAGGTCCGCGGGCGAGCCGATCGCCAGATCGCGGCAGCCGAGGCGCCGCTGGACAGGGCGAGGGCTGAGATCGCCGTTGAGCTGTCCCAGCAACTCGAGCAGCGGGAGGCAGAGATCCTGGAGCAGGCCACCAGTACCCCCGTTGGTGACCTCGGTCCGCTGCTCAACGAGGTCAACCAGCTCCTCATGACCAAGCGCCTCCTCGCCGGCTCCTACCGGCGTGTTTCACGGGCGCAGGGTTCCGGACCGGCTGCCGCGGTGGTGGCGCCGGTGAAGTCCGAGGCTTCGCTCACCGATCTGGTTCTGGCTGCGACTACCGGCACGGGCATGCTCGGCGTGACTGCGGATCCGGTCGAGCGCCGCGTCGTGGACTTCTTCAGCCCTGAGGGCGAGGCGGCTATGCGGCACAGCTTCGCTGGAGAAGGCACGAGCGGGTAGCCATGTCGAACCTGAAAAGACTCTACGTCGAGCTCGCGACGAACGTCCGGCCGCTCGTCGCCGGGATGGCGCAGGGTTCCGTCGCGGTCAAGAGGCTCGGTAAGGACATTGGCGGCCTCGGTGTCGACATGGACCGGCTCTCTGCGAAGGCCGCGGATTCCTCCCGCCGGGTCGTCGAGGCGACGAAGCGGGTCGAGGCGGCGCAGGCGCGCCTGAATACTGTCCGTGCGTCAGGCAAGGCGAGCGCGCAGCAGCAGGCCAGTGCCGAGGCCGCGCTCATCGCCTCGGAGCGCACGCTGGCACGCGCCCACACGCAGGCCGCTGACGCGTCGAAGGCCGCGAGCGGCGGTCTGAACGCCCTCGAGGCGAGCGGCACCCGGACCCGCAACATCCTGAGCAGGGTCGCGCTCGTCGGCGGGGCCGCGCTCGCCGCGGGCCTGTACGCGGGCGCCCACGCCGCGATGGAGCTTGAGAGGTCGCTGTACAACGTCGCGTCGATCAGCCCTCAGGTCGCGGCGGACACCGGCAGGTTCCGCGACGTGCTCCTGCAGATGAGCACCGAGCTCCCGCAGTCGGCGAACGAGCTCGCGCTGGGGCTCTACCAGATCGTGAGCAGTGGCTTCCAGGCCGACGATGCCCTGACCATTCTCGACGCGTCTGCCCGCGCCGCATCCGCTGGCCTTTCCACGACGGAGGTAGCCGCGACTGCCATCTCGGCTGTGCTCAAGGCCTACGGCCGCGGCGCGGGGTCCGCGAGCGACGTCAGTGACGTCCTGTTCCGGACCGTGCAGGACGGCGTGATCACCTTCGAGCAGCTGGCCCAGGGCGTCGGCGACTACATCGGTATCGGTGCGACCGCAAAGGTCAGCATCGGAGAGCTCGGCGCGGCGGTCGCCGCCATGACCCTCTCCGGTGTGACGGCCGCCGAGTCCGGCACCTCCCTCAACCGGGTGCTGCAGCAGATCATCAAGCCCAGCGACGCCCTCGCATCCTCGCTGCACCAGATCGGCTATGAGAGCGGCGCGCAGGCCCTCGCCACCGACGGGCTGTATGTCGTGATGGAGAAGCTCCGCGGGACGACGGGCGGGAACGTCGAGGAGCTGCTGAGGCTGTTCCCGGAGATCCGGGCGGCCCGCGGCGCGTTCGCCCTGATGGCCAACGATGGCCAGAACTACACGCAGTCCTTCGACGACATCGCGACCGTCAACGGGCGCGTCGGCGCCACGATGCAGGCGCTCGAGGAGCAGCAGAAGAGCGCCGCCTACCAGACCACGATCCTCAAGAATCAGGCCGTCGCCCTCGGCATCCAGCTCGGCCAAGACCTGCTCCCGACCATCAAGTTCATCGTTGGCGGGCTCCACGACTTCCTGGGCTTCCTCGATGCGATGCCGGGTCCGCTCCAGGCTGCTGTGACGCTCTTGCTGGCGTTGAGCGCCGCCGCGGGCCTCGGCGGCAGCGCCTTCATCCGGTTCATGCCGGTGATACAGCAGATGCGGACCCGGCTCGCGCAGGTGAGCACCGAGGGTGCCCTGCTTCCTCGGGTGCTCCGCGGAATCGGCCCCGCGGCGACCATCGCCGGTGCTGCCCTGGTCATCGGGACCGCCATCTACGGCCACTACGCGGCCGCGAAGGTGAAGGCCAAGGAGGCGACCGACGACTTCGTGACGGCGCTGAAGGCGGAGGCCGCCGGCGACCGGGAGGCGGTGATGAACAAGACCATCGCGAGGCTGAGCGATGCAGGCGACCTGACCCTGCTGAAGAGGTGGGGGGTCGACTACACGACGTTCATCAACGGCATCCTCGGCGACGACAAGGCCATGCTCGCCGCCCGCGAGCAGCTCTGGGCGAAGGTCAACGACTCAAACGACGTCCGGAAGCTCGAGGACGACCTGCGCAACTCGCGTAAGGCGGCGGAGTCGGGCCGGATCCAGTTCGCGGCGCTGGCAGCGACCCAGAAGAGCGTCGCCGCCACGTCCGCCGCCTTGGCTGGACCCTTCGCGGACCTCGGCCAGGCAGCCCAAGCCGGCGCGTCGGGCACGGTCGAGCTCACAGACGCCCAGAAGGGCCTGCGGGACACCCTCGCCGGGATCGTCGACGCGAGTGAGGCCGCAAAGACCGCCCTGACCGGCCTCACGGACCCGCAGAAGGTCTTCACGAAAGCCCAGCAGGACGCGAACGATGCTGCGCAGAAGGCCGCCGAGAAGCACAAGGCGGGGACTGCGGCGCAGAACACGAAGGACCTCCGCGCGGCGCAGGACCGGGTTCGGGCGGTCCGCAACGGCACCAAGATGGAGAGGCAGGCCGCGCAGGACAACCTCACGCAGGTCCGGAGGCACAACCAGGACCGGGTGAGCGTCCTGCAGAAGGGCAACACCGACGCGACGGTGACGCTCGCTCAGTGGGTCACGGGCCTGAAGTCGTCGGCGAAGGAGCAGTCGACGTGGGAGGCGGACCTCACGACGGTCGCGCGCCGCGCCGGCGTCGACGTCGCGGACGCGCTCCGCGGCATGGGTGCCGGCGCCATCCCGATCGTGCACGCGCTCGCGACCGGCACCCAGACCGAGGTCAACCAGGTCAAGGCTGCGCTTGGCTCGCTCGCACCGAGCGCCAGGCAAAGCCTCGGGGCCTTCGTGCAGGAACTCACCAAGCAGATGGCCGACCAGGCCGCGTTCGTCGGCAACTTGATCGTCCTTCAGAGCCGGGGACACGTCGCGATCGTCGAGCAGCTGGAGAAGCTCCCCAGGGAGCAAGCGGTGGCCCTCGCAGCGCAGGCAGCCAGATCCAGCGATTCAGTGCTGGCGCCCTGGGAGTCGGTCCTCAAACGGGGCGCGAGCCTGGCCGGCGACGGGACGGTCGCCGCGCTGGCCAGTGCCGTGGAGGAGGGCACCAAGCTCCTCGCCGACGTGGCGGGAAAGACTGGGCAGCAGGTCGTCGACAGTCTGGTCGAGCACTTCGGTGGGCTCGACAAGGCCAGGATGTACCTCCTCAACCTCCGGGACGCGATCACGGACGTCGCGGGGCGGCACGAGATCGACCTCGTGCTGAACATGTTGACGACCGCGTACGAGACCAGGCATGGGCCGCGCCCTGTGGCGGGCCAGCAGGGCCACAGCCGAGACTCCGACTTCCTCCCGTCCGGGCAGACGGCGGCGCCCCCGCCGCCGAACCTGCATGCCGACCAGAAGTTCGCCGACGGTGGGATCCGGGAGGCGCAGATCCGGTCCGGCCACGGCCGGGGGCTGTTTCAGTGGGCGGAGGGAAGCACGGGCGGTGAGGCGTTCATCCCGCTCGGTGCGCACCGCCGGCCGCAGTCGGCCCGGATCCTGCACACCGTCGCCCGGAAGTTCGGGATGGCGGTCGTCCCGACCTCCGGTGCCAGGTCCTTCGCGGCCGGTGGCGCCACGATGTCGCTGCACAGCGGCGGCCCCGGTGTGGTGCGGCTCGACAGCGGCGACGTCGAGCGGGTCGCGCTGGCCCTGTCCCGGATGGTGCCGCGGGTCCATCAGCGGACGTTCACCGGACCCATCCATGGTCTGACGCTCGCCCAGGTCGAGGAGGCAGCCGACCGGGCCGCCTCCATGAATGCGCTGCGAGGCCTCTAGGTAAAGGCGCGGGCCTGCGTTCAGCTCGCGGTCTCCGCAACATCCGAGCAGGATGGGCGCCATGCCCTCGCCACCAGATCGTGAGCGCCGCCGTGCCGAGGCGGAGGTGATCATCGACAGGATCCTCCACGGGACGCCTGGTGGACGGGTGGATCCCGCCGTTGCCGAAAGCCTCCGGCTACTCCTCGTGAAGTATCCAGGGGAACCCGATCGGGCACTGATGGAGCACACTCGCGAGGCACTCGCCGCTGCAGGGATGCCCATGAATGCGGTCTTCCCCGAGGACCTCGCGCCTGTTGAGGGGAAGCCAGGCCGCAATGAGCCGTGCTCCTGCGGCAGCGGGGTGAAGTACAAGCGGTGCCATGGTGCTCCGGGCTGGCAGGAATCATGACCGAGGTGGCCGACTGGAGCATCCGCGGTGTCGTCTTCCATGGCGGATCCTGGGACGGGCGTCAGGCAGACATCTTCCCGGCGCTCCCCAGCATCACGTTGTCGCAGGACATCGCTAACCACGAGGTCGTCGAGACCTACGGGCGTACGAACGAAGCCCAAGACGGTCGGACGATCTTCCGCCTCCTAGCGGCCCGACCCGACATGGAGGACTACTGAGGTGACAAGAGGCACCGCGGAGATCATCTGCGCATGCTGCCGTCTGCCTCGGCTCGTGGTCGAGTGGGTTGGCGACGAGGCGCCGACCACGATCTGCCGCCAATGCACGCCCCATCGCCCGCTTGGGGGTGAATATCCGGAACGCCGTGAGGCGCGCTTGGTGGCGCACGAAGAGTGGGCCATCAAGGCTGCGCTCGGAGCTCGCGAGGAGGCCCATCAGCTGCGCCGGGAGGTCGCCACGCGGCGTGAGCAGACGAGGGCCGCGTTGAGCAGCCGTGACGACGCCTGGCAGCGTCTCGACGGGCTTCGGCGGCAGCACGAGCCGCGGGGCCAGGGATGCACGTGCGGCGCGCGAGACTGCGTCTTCCAACGCCAGCTTCGAGGACCTGGAATGCCGCCACCCGGCTGGCAACGGCCCCCAGACCCGTTCGACGACTTGTAGCCCTCGACCTCTTCCGCTTCCCGTCCACGCCAGTCCGCCGGCCGTACGGCGCAACCGGCCGGGGGCTCAGGTCGGGAACGGCGCCTCTAACGGCGTCACCGCAGCCCTTCCAGGCGGTTCGCGGCGTCGACCAGCATGGCGGCGAGGCTCCGGCACTCCGAGCCCGTCAGCGCCAGCGCCAGACCCTCCAGCGGCGTGCTGATGATGGCCTGCGCGATCTCCCGGCCGGCATCGGTGTCGTCGAGCGGCTCGTGTTGCTGCAGCAGGACGTCGACGAGCGACGCTCGCGGGCGCAGAACGATGGGGTCATCGCCGCCGCCTCGTATCTCGTGCTGCCAAAAGCCGCCGATGCCGGCGATGTGCTCCGCGAGGCCTGTCGCCTCCTCGTGAAGGGCCTGGTCTGCTCCGAGGTGGTCGGTCGTGCACCAGCTCGGGCAAGATGCCGCGGGCCGGGTGGGCGTAGTCGTAACGTCGTTCATGGGGACCTCTCCTGACACGTAGGGGTGTTGTCTCAAGTCGTCGCCGGTGCTCGCTACACCGGCGACGGCGCCTCATCACGTCCGGGCATCACCGGGCCTCTTGGCGTCGGGTTGCTCGACCCGGGACTGCATCCGCTTGCGGGCCTGTTCCTCGTCGATCTGGTCGAGGACGACGCCGAGTCGGCGGCCCCTCTCGGCGTCGCCGATCCCGTCGTCCGGCCGGGGGTGCTGGCCGAGGGGGAGGAGCAGCGGGTCGGTCAGGTCTGCGGGGACGGCGGTCATGCGACGTCGGACTAGGCGATCTACCTGATCGGAGCCGCTGGACGTCGTACCGTCTGCCATAGGTCGTCCTCCCTGTTTGTGCAGGTGGCGATCAGGACCCCGAGAGCTGTTAGCCGCAGCGACCGGGGTCCGCCCCATGTAGGGGCGTGTGCGGCCACACCTAACCCCAGAAGTACACCTGGCGCAAGGACCCTCCAGACCTGACCGGGATCCCCTGATACGTAAGGGTTGTGCAGCGTCCCGCGAGACACGGGACACGACTCATTCCTTCCGAGCCAATTCCCTTGCGCAGTAGGCCATCACGCGCTCCGTCCGCAAGACAGATGGCCGGAAACGTGGCCGGTCGAAATGCGCCGCGCCGCTGTCGGCATCTTGCCGTCCGCCAGCCAGGCGTTTCCGCTGCCCTACTCACGCTCCTTCAACGTCAGCTGCTTGCATGCGCTTGCTGGCGGTAGGCCCCCCGCGATTGGGGGAAGCGCCCGGGCGCGACACGCCGCCTGACCTGGGACGATGCAGAAGCACCTAACGAAATGTCACTCCGATTGAGGACACTTGTGTTCTCGCCTCGGAAGGACGCCCATGGCCCTGAACCACGCACTCGACCCGCTCCCCGAAGACGCCAACACCGCGCTCGCCGCACTGGGCCTGGTCGTTGACGACCTGCTCCAGCCGATCCGTGCAGGCATCGCGGGACGCCGGGCCACCACCCAGAACCACCCGCGCTCTTACGCGGGGTGGCGTGACTACGGCGAGCGCACCGCAGCCCTGCGAGAGGGCATGGCGCTGCGCGGGTTCAGGGGCGAGGAACTCGAGGGCGTCTGCCTGACGGTCCACCCCAAGGGTGACTTCGCCATCATGACTGCCCCGGGGAACCACCTCACGGGAACCGGCAAGCTAGGCGTCACGACCCGTCGAAAGCGTGGGAAGGTCACCCAGGCGATCGTGAAGGAGAACGCCCAGTTGCAGCTCGAGCTTGAGCTGGGGGTTACACCGACCGCTGCGCCGGCCAAGCCCACAAAGATTCCGACATGGGTGCTTCTGGTCTTCATCGACGAGGATGAGGTGCACAGCGAGTTCAGTCTCGCCGCCGGCATCGGGGAGGATGGGTTCATCGACAGCTGGACTAGCCAGATCCCGCTGCCTGTCATCAGGCTCAACGACGTCCTCGGGGCGGACGGCGACGACGACGGTCCAGAGAACCCTGAGATCGCGGTCGAAGAGCTGTAAGCCCTAGCCTCAACATCGCCATGCTCACGAACACGCGCATCACACTGGCCCGGCACCGCCGAGGCCTAACGATCACGCAGCTAGCCACGGACATCGGCGTCGCCCGGCAAACCCTGGCGGCCTGGGAAGTCGGCGACCAGGTACCCACGGACCTGAACCTGTTGCATCTAGCCGCATCCTTGCAGTTCCCGCCGTCCTTCTTCTCCGCCTCGGACATCGAGCCTGTCCCGGTCGGAGCCGTCAGCTTCCGTGCCCTGTCGAAGATGACGGCAACCACTCGGGACATCGCGCTTGCGGCCGGCCGCATCTCACTGCTCATCAACGAGTGGTTCGAGGGCCGCTACCGACTCCCGGGCCCAGACGTCCCGACCCTCGGAAGGCAGAGTCCAGAACAGGCTGCGGACGTCGTGCGGCAACGCTGGGGTCTGGGGAACGCACCGATTGGGAACCTCACTCATGTCCTTGAGTCGCACGGAGTGCGGATCTTCTCCCTACCCGTCGAGTGCAAGACCGTCGACGCCTTCTCCTTCCGCTGGTTCGATACGCCGCTGGTCCTACTGACGACCGGCAAGACAGCGGAGCGGCGACGCTTCGACCTGGCCCACGAGCTGGGACACCTCGTCCTTCACACAGAGCACGAGGGCTTCCAAGGCCCAGAAGCTGAGGCGCAAGCGAACCGTTTCGCCAGTTCATTCCTCATGCCGCGCGCCGCACTCATGGCCAGGCCGCTTCGGTCAGCGACGCTCGACGCCATCCTGAGCGAGCGCCGTCGCTGGAAGGTGGCCGCCATGGCGCTGACCTACCGGCTGAGGGACCTCGGATTTCTAACCGAGTGGGAGTACCGCAACCACTGCGTTGAGCTGAGTCGACGCGGATTCCGCAGTTCCGAGCCCGGGGGCGGGACTGCCGAGGCGTCACAGGTCCTGGGCAAGATCTTCCAGCTCATGCGCGGGAAGGACATCGGGATCGGCGACATCGCCTCCGACCTTGGTCTCACGTCCGTCGAGGTGACGCAGCACCTACTCGAGCTCGTCGTGCTGCCGCTCCAAAGCCACATCGAGCCGGGCGAGCCGACCAACTCGAACCCGACCCCCGGCCTTCAACAGCGGCATCTGCGACTGGCGTAGTCCGGGGGCGCCACCGCAATGCCGACCTGGGCATGTCGAGAGCTGGTTCCGGGTCCAGCCTTAGCGGCGCGCTTCCGCCTCGCCGACAGCCTGCGACAGCAGTAACGCGAGGTTGATGACCTCTTTGGCCCAGTCAGTGACCTGCTCGTTGCTGGCGAGGCCGATCGTGACCTGGAGGCCGTCGGTGCCGGCGAGGTTGTGGCGGAGGGTGTCGAGCCGCTCCTGCACGTCCGACTCGATGCCGGCGATCGTGCCGAAGCCCGCCTCAAGACCGGAGGCCGTGACTTCGAGCAGTCGGTCGCGCAGATCGTCGCCGAT
Source organism: Frankiales bacterium (assembly GCA_025465465.1). GTDB lineage: Bacteria > Actinomycetota > Actinomycetes > Mycobacteriales > SCTD01 > RYN-111. The sequence continues at coordinate 26,141 of JAODND010000089.1, forward strand.
CAGGCCGACGCTGGCAGTCCAGAACTTTTCGCGTGCGTACTCCAGTGTCGGCATGCTCGGTCTCCTTCGGTACTAAGGCCACGGATCTCGCGGCATCCTTCTTGTCGACAGCGCCGGCCGAAAGGGAAACCTTGGGCAACCTTCCGGAGTGAGTACAGGGTGGGAACAGCGTGCCCCATCTCGACTGGTCTTCGTACGTCGCCGATGTCACGAGGTGTCGTGCGGGAGGGCTTGGCTGAGCGTGAGCCTTCCTATTCGTCAGTCCCCGTCACGATGTCAGGCGCGCTCATAATCCCTCGGTCGTCGGTTCAAGCCCGACCCGCCCCACCACCTCTGTGTGTGGCCTCGCCTGAAGATTGACAGATGACCTTCGGGTGGGGCCTTACGTGTTCGGCTGATTCTTGAGACTCCCCGTTCATGAGGGAGCTGGGTGTGGCCGAGCAGCGGCATCGGGCGGTGAGCCGGCCGTCCGTGGTCCGATCGTGGAACCACCACAGGCCTTGACGCGCCGCGGGCCCGCGTCTCGCGGAGCAGCGTGTCGAGGTGGGCCGGCCTGTTCGTGAGTGAACGGTCGGCTCCTGGCAGTGCTCAGCTGCAAGCCCGGATACCTCCACAGCGGCGATCCTCGACGCCGCTGCCAAATCGCTTGTCAGCGCTCTGCAGGCGGGTGGGGGCGGGAGTCAGGAGTCCACAACGAGCGGTCCGCCGTGGCGCGTCAGCAGGCGCCCCAACCAGCGCAGCTTGGCAGCGTGCGCGTCTCGCGAGAGCGCCGCGTGTGGAACAGCGCCCTCGAAGCCGTGAAAGCCGCCCGGCCAGACGTGCAGTTCCGCGTCTACGCCTACCCGCCACAGCCGCGCGGCGTAGTGAACGGCCTCATCGCGGAAGGTCTCAGCGGACCCGACATCGATGTAGGTCGCCGGGAGCCCGCTCAGATCCGTCGCCCGCATCGGCGCGGCGTAAGGCGGCACGCTGTCTGAGCCGGCTTGACGGCCGAGCAGGGCGGCCCAACCGAGCGCGTTGAGATCGTGGTCCCAGATGTCGCGGCCAGTCATCTGCCAGCTCGACGCCGTGTCGTTCCGATCGTCCAGCATCGGACTTAGCAGCATCTGCGCCAGCAGCGCGGGGCCACCACGGTCGCGGGCGAGCAGTGCCACGGCCGCCGCGAGGCCACCCCCAGCGCTGCCACCGGCGACGATAACCCGGTCGCCGTCTGCGCCGTGTTCCTGAGCGTGCTCGACCGCCCAGAGCAGCCCCGCGTAACAGTCCTCGACCGGCGCCGGGTGAGGATGCTCCGGAGCCAACCGGTAGTCGACGGAGATGACGACGAGATCGAAGGCTGAGGCGAGGTCGAGTGCGAGGTCCAGGTGCGTACGCGCATTGCCGATGATCATGCCGCCCGGATGCATCCAGTACAGCAGCGGACATGCTTGCGCGCCCGGCGCCGTGGGTCGGCAGACCAGCACCGTCAGGTCAGGAGCGTCGGTTGGGCCGGTCACGAGCAGCTGAGAGACGTCGAAGGCTCCCTCCCGACTCAACTGCTCGTCGCTCGGCGTCGGTACCAGCTTGTGACGGTCAGCCGGGATGGAGGCGACGTCCGGCCAAAGCCTGAGCAGCGGCCGCAGCGCGAGCAGTGTCGGCTCCATCTCCGGATCCACAGGGGGACCTGGACCTATGGGAGCTTCAGATGCCACAACAGCCTCCAAACGCGGGTCGCATACTGTATCCAGCTCGCTTTCTTGTATGGACAAATGCTGGCGGCGCGTCGGCGGGTAGTGCTGGCGCGGCAGCGATCTGGCGTGCCTGCGCGCATCCCGGAGCCGGAGATCACCGAGACCTTCTCGAGTCAGCGAGTTTGCTCGCCGTGCTTGCGCGGCAGGCTGCTCGTGTCCGGCTAGGCGCACGCTCGACCTTCTCGACGGTATGGGGCCTGCCCCTCTCCGCATCTGTCTGGCGTCGACGCCCGAGCCTGAGCTGATGAGCGACGGCCCGCACTGGCCGCGGCGGAGCCATTGGCACGCCGTCATCCGAGGAAGCTGCCTCCCCCGTCGAGCATCAGGGTGCAGCCGGTCATGTACGTAGAGTCCGGCCCGGCCAAGTACACGGCCGCCCGGCCGATGTCGGATTCCGGGTCGCCGATTCGCGGTATGGATAGTCCGTCATAGATCGCGTCCAGAGCCCGCGGGTGCGCCGCGAAGTCCGCCTGCGCGGCCTCGGACAGCGCGAACGGACAGATCGCGTTCACAGTGATGCCCTGCCGGCCCCACTCTCGGGCCGCGGCACGGGTGATGCCACCTACGGCCGCCTTGGCCGCAATGTAGGTCGCGTAGCCGTTGAGTCCTTGCAGCTCCGACCCCGAGCGCAGATTGATGACCCGTCCACCGCCGACCAAATGCGGGTAGCAAGCCCGCATGAAGTACAGCGTGGCTGCGGGTCCGCTGCTGAGCGCCAGCGCGATCGACTCGTCGTCGATGTCGGCAAGCGGCACACGGATGTCAGCCGCCATGGCGTTGTTGACGAGCACGTCGACGGTGCCAAAGGTCTCGACGGTGCGAGCGACGAACGCGTCGACGTCGCGTGAGGAGCGGACGTCGCAGGCAGCGGACAGCGCCTTGACCCCCAGTGCGCGGACCTCCTCTGCCACGTCGGCTGCGTTCTCTTCGTTGAGGTCGGGAAGCGCTAAGCGTGCGCCTTCTCGAGCGAGTGCCAGCGCGATGCCCCGACCGATGCCGCGGCCCCCGCCGGTGACGATGGCGACCTTTCCGTCGAGCGTTCCCATGCGGTATCTCCTGGTTCGGGCGGCCCGCGAGGCCGGATCGTGGATGGACGGCGCCGCCGCTAGCCAACGGTGGCAGCGGGCCTCCCGGTCGCCTCTCGGAAGGCGGCCACGAAGTCTGCGGCGGCCTGCAGCCGGGCGGTCGGCTGCTCGGGAAGCGGAAGGTGGACGCGCACATCGGTCACTCCAGCCGCGAGCAGCGGTGCCAGCCCGTCGAGGGTGGCGCTGACGTCCACTGCCCGGTCGGCGTGACGTCGAACGCGCAGGTGTCCGACGACTTGCAGGGCATCCGGGTCGGCCCCCTCTCGGGCGAGCGCGTCCCTCATGCGAGGCACGCTCGAGGACAGCTCAGCCGCTGCGTCGCCCCACGGGATCCAGCCAGCGCCGAAGCGGGCGAGTCGTGTCACCACCCGTGCGTTGTTGGTTCCGCTGATCCAGAACGGCACCACGTTTCCGGGCTGGACGGGCTTGGGCATCATATGGATGTTGCTGAAGGCGAGTTCTGCAGAGTCGTAGGAGGCGCGCTGCTGGGTCCAGAGGGCCTGGCACACCTCCAGCGTGTGATCGAGCCGACGGCCACGTTCGCTGAAGGGGACTCCTGCCGCCTCATACTCCTCCCGCTGCCAGCCGACCCCCACCCCTAGGTCGAGCCGGCCACCGGACAGCACGTCGAGCGTCGACGCGCACTTTGCGAGCACGACTGGCCGGCGCAGGGCGGCGAGCAGGATGCTCGTCCCCAGTCGGATGCGGGAGGTCATACCGGCGAGGACAGCGAGCGTGGTCAGCGGCTCCAGCCAGTGCCCGTCCGGCCCGGTCGGCTGCTGACCGCCACGCTGGCCGCCGATCTCCGGCCGGCCGTACTCGTCCAGGCGTTCGCCGAACACGACGTGGTCGGAGAGCACCATCCGGTCAAAGCCGGCCTGATCGAGCAGGCGCGCATGGTCGAACAGGTGCGTCCACGGCCCCGGGTCATGTTCGGCGAACGATGGGAGACTGGCGGAGAGCTGGATGACCGTCATGGCTGACCGGGCAACTGCCCGCCGACGGCGCTGCGCACGTCCGGAAGGTCAAGCAGTGTGCGGTAGTCGACGAAGGACCGGAGGGTGTGGCCGCCGTCGACGGTCAGAAGTTGTCCTGTTACCCACCCGGACTCCTCACCGGCGAGGTAGCGCACCGCAGCTGCGATGTCGTCAGTGTGTCCCGGTCGCGGCAGCGGCTGCTCGGCCAGGAACGCGTGCAGCATCTTCTCGTTGCCGAACGCGCCCTCGGTCGCGGGCGTGCGGGTCAGGCCCGGACGGACGGAGTTGACGCGGATGAAGTACTCGCCGAGCTCGTTGGCAGCCACCCGTACGAGCTGGTCGACAGCCGCCTTGCCTGCGGAGTAGCTGGCGAGGTAGCGCGCGGAGAACGAGGCAGCTGTCGACGAGATCGCGACGAAGGAGCCCGACCCGTTGCGGATCATTGCCTGACCGCTGTACTTCAAGGTCAGGTACACCGGCCTGATATTGAGGTCGACCTCATGCGAGAACTGGTCGGCGTCGTAAAGAAGCACAGGCTGAATCGATCCGCCGCCGGGCACGACCACGGCGATGTCGAGCCGACCATCCGAGGAAGCGGCCGCGACGGCATCCTGCACCGAAGGGGCCTCCATCGCGTCGCAGCCAACCCAGCTGGCTGGCAGACCTTCGCGAATCAGTTGCTCTGCCGCTTGCTGCACCTTCGCCTCGGTGCGGCCGGCGAGGGTGACGTGCGCCCCGTCGACGGCCAGCAGCCTGGCGGCCGCCAGACCGATCCCGGACCCACCCCCGACGATGAGTGCCCGCTTGCCCGTCACTCCTGTCACGCTGTGACACCTGTCCTGGCGTCGGGGTCGGTGATGCGCATCTCGTGAACCCAATCGACGTGGACATCGCGGTGCTCGATGTGCCAGCCGTCACGGCCGTTCGGGGCGTACTGGTCGTGGTAGCGCACGTACATCACGACGTCGGTGCCTGAACCCTGTGTGAGGTGGTGCGCGACGCAGTAGGTCTCAGCGCTGATGCGGTTGCCAGCACGCTCCAGCCGGCTCTGCCCCAGGCAGTGGAAGGTGCGGGCATAGAAGCGGATCTTGGCGACGACTGAGGCGAGTTCTGCATGCCCCTCCAGCCGAAGGGGTTCGCGATCGGCAAGATCCGGGCGGTGCACCACGAGCGCCGCGTCAGGAGCGAACACGCTCAGGAACAGCGCGGTGTCGCGCCGGTCGATGCCTGCCGCGTAGTCGCCGCACAGGTTCCGGATGGTGCTGTCGGTGTCCAAGCCAAGCCTCTGTCTCGCCTAGTAGACTGGATGCTCATATACTTGATATTTATAGAGTCGCCGGAGGAGGTCGTCAACCCATGGCGGTACAACCTGCACCAGCAGTGCGCCGCGCCGCGCAGATCCTGAGATACCTCGCATCCGATCCGCAGGCGGAGCGGTCGCTGGCCGACATCGCGCGTGCCGTCGACATCCACCGCGCGAGCTGTCAGACGTTGCTGCTCGCGCTCGCCGCCGAAGGGCTCGTCATGCGCCGCGCGCCGAGCGGCCGGTACCGGTTGGGTGCACTGCTGGTCGGTCTCGGCCACGCCGCACGAGCGGCAGTCAGCCTCACCGAGCTGGTCGAGTCCGCCCTGGAGGACCTGGCGGACGCGCTCGGCGCCACAGCGTTCGCTGGAGTCGTGGCAGGAACGTCGGTCCAGGTGCTGGCGTCCTGGTCGGTCCCGCACCCGTACGGGCAGACGGTGACCACAGGCGCCCGACTGCCGCTGCGCGCCCCCGTCGGGTTGATCTACGTGGCCTGGTCCGAGGATGCCGCGTTCGACGCGTGGCTGAACGTAGCCGAACCCGCTCTCGACGACGCGCAGCGCCGCGCCCTGCACCACGACCGCGACACCGTCAGAAGCCGTGGCTGGAGCGCCACCGTCGCTCGCGCAGACGGCGCGGAAGCGGCGGGCGTCCGCGAGGTCGGACAGGCCTACCTGACCGCGGAGCGCATCACGCTGCTCGGCATGAGCGCACCGGTGTGGGAGCCGAACGGCGACTTTGCCTGCTCGCTGGCCCTGACGGGCTTCCGATCCTCCTTTGACGGTCCGGAGCTGCTTGCCGCCGCCTCGGTGCTCACCACTTCCGCGTCCGCTGTCACCGCGGTGCTGCGAGGGGAGCAGGTGCGTACGGGCCTCGTCGACCCCTGACCGACAGGTCTGGCCCGACGGGCCCGGACCTGGCTGCCTCCACGACGACGACATTGGCCCAAAGGGGCCTAGCGCCGTACGTTTCGCCCGTATAACATATATGACCACTTCCTGTCGCATTCCGGGGGCATCATGAGCGACCGACACCGCGGGCGAAGGCTGCGCTGCGCCCGGCAGTTGCTCACGGCGTCGCTGGCCGTCGCGGCGCTGCTGTCCGTGGACGTCGCCGCGCAGGACCCGGCTGCGGTCCGTGCCAGCCCGGGTGCCGTCCCGGGCGCGATCTGCGGCCCTGGCTCACGTCCCGAGACAGGCTTACAGGGGCAGGTGCCGCTTGCAGACCGGACGAGCGGCCGGGCGCTGCGCGGCTACCAGTGCAACCTGCAGTTGCTGGGGCACTACCGCGGCGAGGGGACCTCCTGGATCAGCCAGTCGTTCGGCACCTGCGCCTACCTGTCGACCCGGCTTGGAGCCGCTCGATCCCCCGGAGTGCAGGTCCTCGACGTGCGCAATCCACGCAAGCCGGTGCTCGTCACGACGCTGCGATCGCCGTCCATGCTGGCCAGCTGGGAGTCGTTGAAGGTGAACCCGCGACGCAAGCTGCTCGCCGCGGTTGCCGCAGCCCCTCCGGTCGGCAATGGGGCAGCGATGTTCGACGTCTACGACATTGGCAGGGACTGCAGGCACCCGCGGCTGCTGAACGGGGTGGACGGGACAACGCTCGGCCTGCCCTCCAACGTGATGGGACACGAGGGCACTTGGGCGCCGGACGGCCGGACGTACTGGGCCAGCGGGTACGGCGGCGTCGCCGCAATCGATGTCGCCGACCCGGCTCACCCACGCGTCGTCGGCTTCGGTGTCCCAAGCCCGTCGAGCCACGGGGTCGCACTCAGCGCGGACGGGAACACGATGTACGTCGCACAGGCCGGCAACCTGGCTCCCGCCGGCTCGCAGCAGGACATCGCCAACGGTCTGCGCATCTTCGACGTCAGCGATATCCAGCATCGGCGGCCGCTTCCGAGGTACCGCGAGGTCGGTTCGCTGTATTGGCCTGACGGCGGCACCGCCCAAACGGCGATTCCCTTCTCGAGCCGCGGCCGCTCGTACGTCCTGTTCACAGACGAGTTGCGCTACGGGTCTGCGCGCATCATCGACGTGACGCGAAACCGGCCCAGGCTTGTCTCCCACCTGCGACTGGCGGTTCAGCTGCCGTCCGCCAGCGCTGTGCGAGACGCCGACACCGCGCACGACGGCTTCTTCGGCTACAACGCCCACTACTGCTCGCTGGACCGAACCGTGAACCCGACGGCTGCGGCCTGCGCCTTCTTCGAGGCGGGCATCCGAGTGTTCGATCTCCGTGACCCTGCGCATCCGAGGGAAATCGCCTACTTCCACCCACCGTCCAGCCCAGGCCGTAACGCCCAGCTGGACGGCTCGGAACACGCGTCGGGCACGGGGGCGGTCAACGATCTGAGTGCCGACTGGTGCTCGTCGCCGCCGCGCTTCGTCGGCCATGAGCTGTGGGTCGCTTGCCAGGACTACGGCTTTATGGCCCTTGCTTTCACCAACCACGCCTACCCGCTCGCCCAAACCGGTGCTGCCAAAGGGTCTTGAGCGTGTGGGCTGGGAGCTCCGGCGGTCCCACTGCGACAGCCTGAGTCCTGGCGACGCATCACTGTCCAGGATCGGCGCGCACCGGACCGGTCGTGTCGTCAGGCGGCGTACGCCTGGTGTGCCAGGTCCGTCGCGGCATGCAAACCGGCGGCGATCAACGGGCCGCCTCGCTGGCCGAGCACCGCTCCGTCCATCGCCCTTCCGCTCCGGAGCACGCGGAACACCAGGCAGCCGCCGGCGGCGGTGGTGGAGCCGGTCTTGCCCGCAATGAAGCCGTCCCGCCCCAGCAGGCTGTTGGTGTTGTCCACCCGGCCCGCCACCGGCAGCACGGCAGACCTCGAGCCCATCACCCGCGCGAGCTCGGGCGAGCCCAGCGCCGCCCCGAGCAGCAGCAGCTGGTCGCGAGCCGTCGACACCGTGCTGGGCTCGAAGCCGCTCGGGTCGGTGTAGGTCGTCTCGGCCATGCCGAGCCCCTGGGCCGTGTCGTTCATGAGCGCCACGAAGTCAGACCGGCTGCCGGCCACGCGCTCGGCGAGCATTGCAGCGACGTTGTTGGCCGACGGGAGCAGCAGCGCGGTCAGCGCCTGCTGCCGGTCGAGGACCTCGCCCTCCTCCACAGCCACGACGGACTCGCCACGGCCCTTGCGCACCTTCGTGTCCGCTACATCATCGGCGTGGACCACGAGCTGGAAGTCCGGGGAGAGATGGTTGACCGTCACATAGGCCGTCATCACCTTGGCCACACTGGCGATCGGAACCGGCTGCTGGTCTGGAGAGCTGAAGACGTGGCCGTCCAGGGAGTAGCTCGCCTGCCCGTCTTGGGGCCACGCCACCCTGGACCACCTGTCGACCGACGTCGAAGGCGTGCTGTGCGGGGTTGTCGAGACCGTGCGTGGGGCGTTGCCCAGGCCGCAGCCGAGCGTGAGCGAGGCGAGGAGAACGGCACCTGCGGCGCGTCGCCGAGAAGGGGTGGGCATCCGCTCACGCTGGGCGAGGCAGGTCTCCCTCCGGTCGTCGCCGCGCCACGGTCGTGCGACGCCTTCTGTGGCACGCCTGTGACACGTGCAGGACTCCGCTGTGGCGCTCCCCAGGCAGGCTCGGTACGTGTTCTTGCGACTGGCCCTCGAGGTCCTGGGTCAGGTGCACCGGGCTGCCCCTCGGTCGCACCTTGGGCCGCTGCTGGCCTCGGGCCTCGTCCTTGCGTCCCTTTGCGCCGTGGTGGCCGGCCGGTTCGGCAGGTCACGCGGTGCGGTGGCCCTCGGAGACCTGGCCGGGTCGGCGCTCGGCGTGGCCATCAGCCTCACGCTCTTCCGTGGCGGCCGCCAGCCCGGAAGCCTGGCACGGTTGCAGGCGTGCGCGGTCACCGACCCGATGCCGTTGTCCGGCGACGGGCTCGTCAACCTCGCGCTGTTCGCCCCCGCGGCGTTCTTGGCGGTCCTGGCGGTCGGCCGGCCTGGTCGCGTGGCGATCGGTGTCGCCGCCGTCAGCGTCGCCGTCGAGGGCCTGCAGGCGGTCTGGTCGGTGGGCGTGTGCGATTCGAGCGACGCGCTGCTCAACACCCTGGGCGGGCTAGCCGCGGCGTTCGCGGCAGCTTTGGCGCGCGGCGCCTTCGAGCGGTGGCGCCCGCTCGAGCACGTGTCCGTGTCAGGATCGGGCTCGTGCCGCAGATCCTGCTGATCGAGGACGACCCCCACGTCCGTGAGGGACTGGAGATCGCGCTGCGGCACCTCGGCCATGAGGTGCTCGCCCGTGGTGACGGAGAAGCGGGGATCGCGGCCATCTGCGCCTACGAGCCGGATGTCGTGGTGCTCGACGTCATGCTGCCTGGTGCGGACGGTTTCGAGGTCTGCCGACGTGTCCGCGCCTTCTCCGCTGTGCCGATCGTGATGCTCACCGCACGCAGCGACGACATGGACGTCGTCGCCGGGCTCGAGGCAGGGGCCGACGACTACCTGGCGAAGCCCGTGCAGCCGCGCGTGCTCGAGGCGAAGCTCAAGGCGGTGCTGCGCCGGGTCGGGCCGACGACCATGACCCCGCTCGCCGGCCCGGTCGTGTTCGGCGACCTGGTCGTCGACCGGGGGTCACTCGTCGTGACGAAGGGCGGGCGACACCTCGACCTGACCCCGATGGAGCTGCGCCTGCTGCTCGAGCTGGCGGGCAATCCCGGACTGGTCCTGTCGCGCCAGCAGCTGCTGGCCTCGGTCTGGGGCCAGGACTACCTGGGCGACTCCCGGCTGGTCGACGCCTGCATCCAGCGGCTCCGCGCGAAGATCGAGGACGTGGCCGCCGAGCCGCAGCTGCTCCGGACGGTGCGCGGATTCGGCTACCGCTTCGGCCCGTGACGGCCCGCTACGGCAGCCTGCAGCAGCGTCTGCTGCTCGGCTTCGTCGGCGTCGGGCTCGTCTCAGCTGTGGTCGCCTCCGCGGCCACGATCACGGGGTTCCTGGTCGTGGCGAACCAGCACCCGATCGGTGCCAACCGCGTTGGTCGGCGCCTCACCGGCTGGTTGCCCTCGACCCCGTCCACCCAGGAGGTCGTGCTCGCCCTCACCGGCATCGGGCTCCTGCTCATGGCGCTCGCCGTGACGACGGCGCTGTCCATCGCGCAGCGAGTGCTGCGCCCGGTCGGCGACCTCGCGCACGCGGCCGACCGGATGGCGACCGGCGATCTGAGTGTCCGCCTTGTGCCGGAGGGCAACGACGAGATCGCCGGCGTGGCCCGCTCGTTCAACGCGATGGCTGACAACCTCGACCGGTCGGTCAGCACGCTGCAGCAGTTGGAGTCGACGGCCCGCCGGTTCGCCGCGGACGTCTCGCACGAGCTGCGCACGCCGCTCGCGGCGATGACAGCCGTGACGGACGTGCTTTCCGCGCACACTCCCGGCATGAGCGCCGAGGCAGCGCGCGCCACCCACCTGGTCGTGTCGGAGATCGGCCACCTGGACCGCCTCGTCAGTGACCTCATCGAGATCTCGCGGTTCGACGCCGGTACCGCCCGACTCGACGCGGAGCTCGCCGACGTGCACGCCGCGATCACGTCGTCACTGGAGATCAGGGGCTGGCGTGGCGAGGCGGTGCAGGTCGAGGCACAGCCCGGGCTCACCGCGCACCTGGACCTGCGCAGGTTCGACGTCGTCGTGGCCAACCTCGTCGGCAACGCCGTGAAGTACGGCCGGCCTCCGGTGCTCGTCGCTGCCCGGCGCGAAGGCGGAGACCTCGTCGTCGAGGTGACCGACCACGGCCCGGGCATCGCCCAGCCGGCACTGCCGCACCTGTTCGAGCGCTTCTACAAGGCTGACGCCGCCCGCGCGCGCTCGGACGGAAGCGGCCTGGGGCTCGCCATCGCGTTGGAGAATGCACGGCTGCACGGCGGCGACCTCCGCGCCGGCAACCGCCCAGGGGGCGGTGCGGTCTTCCGCCTGACGCTTCCCGGCGAACCTGAGCCAGACGAGCTCCGTTGAGGAGGGCCTGGTCGGGCGGGTGATCAGGGGGTCGGTCGCTCCGATCGGAGCAACTCGCGGACCCGAGGGATGACCTGCTCGCCGTAGAGCGAGATCGCGGACATGAGCGACTCATGCCCAAGGCCACCCATGCCGTACTTCAGGTCGAAGCGACTCGCGTCGAGGGCGATGAGGTTGGCCGCGATCTTCTGCGCGACGGTCTCGGGGGAGCCGACGTACAGGGCTCCCTCTGGTCCGATCTCGAAGGCGAACGATTCCTTCGTCGGGACCGCGAAGCCGCGGATGCGGCTGTAGCGGCGAAGTACCTCCAGGTAGTGCGGCCAGAACTCCGACTCAGCTTTCTCGTCGGTGTCGGCGAGGTGGCCGGGTGCATGCACCCCGACGGGGAGCGGCGGCCGCCCGAACCGCTCCAGGGCCTGCCGGAACAGCTGGGAGAAGGGCGCGAACCGCGCCGGGGACCCGCCGATGACCGCGAGCATCAGCGAGAACCCGTGTCGCGCTGCGCGGATGACTGACTGCGGGCTGCCGCCGACGCCAATCCACGTCGGGAACGGTCCGAACTCGGTGTACGGCACGACGTCCTGGTCATGCAGCGCGGCGCGGGTCTTGCCCTCCCAGGTGACAGGCGTGCCCTTGAGCAGTTCGGCGAACAGCGCTGTCTTCTCCTCGAAGAGGGCTTCGTAGTCAGCGAGGTTGTAGCCGAAGAGCGGGAACGAGTCGACGCTGGAGCCCCTGCCCAGCACGACCTCAGCCCGCCCTCCGGAGAGGGCGTTCAACGTGGAGTACCGCTGAAAGACGCGAACAGGATCGTCCGAGCTCAGCACCGTCACGGCGGATCCGACGCGAATGCGGGTCGTTCGTGCCGCGATCGCGGCCAGGACGACGTCCGCTGCCGACATCGGGATGTCGCTGGTGTGATGCTCGCCGATCCCGAAGAAGTCGACGCCGGACCGATCCGCGAGGACGCCTTCCTCCACCACATTGCGGATCGTCTGCGCGTGAGACAAGGCACGGCCGTTGCGGTCAGAGGTGCGGTCGCCGAAGGTGTCCAAGCCAAGTACGACAGGGAAGCGCGTGGGTTCGGGAGCTGCTGCGGGGGTCGTCATCGCACACCCGACGCTGCTGCCTCGGTGTGCACGGCCCGCTCGAACTCTGCCCTGCTCAGCGTGCGGCCGAACACGGGTCCGCCCGGTTGCAGGATCCGTCCCGCCCTGAGGCTGTCGAGCCGGACGGCGTCGTACCCGATCCGCTCGATGACCTCAGCGACCTCGGCGACCGCCTGCCCGTCATCACCCGCAACGCCGAGCCCTCGGCGGTCTGAGGAGCCACTCGGTCGTCGCTCGCCCTCGAGCTCGTGGTAGCCGATGTGGTTAAGGGCCTTGACGACGCGTGACTGCGCAAGGCGGCCCGCAACGATCTCGCTGCTCCCGTGCTGGGCGTCTTCGAAGAGCTCCCGCTTGCCGTCCACAGCCGGCCAGTAGTTCATCGCGTCGACGACGAGCCGGTCCGCCAGCAGGACCGGGTCGAAGGCCTCGAAGCGATGCAGCGGAATGGCCAGGATGACGAGGTCCGCGTCCTTGACGGCGTCGGCGGTCCAGCGAGGCTCCGACCCTGGTGCGAGCACCTGAGTGATGAGCTCGATCTCCTTGGGGTCGCCGGCGGCAGCAATGGTCACCTCGTACCCAGCCGCGACCGCCACTCGTGCGATGACGGGTCCGACGTGCCCTGCGCCGACCACGGCGATGCGGCTCGTCACTCAGCGGAGACCATCTCGGACGACGGTGGCTCCCTGGGTATGCCTCGCGCTGCGCGCCATCAGTAGCCGACTGACTGCCGTACGAGCACGATGTGGATGCGACCAGGCAGCTCCTGGTGGATCTCGAGGACCTTGCCGACCGAGCTGTTCTGACCGTATGCCGCGATGGCACGTGCGTCCTCCAGCACCAGGCTGTGCTTGTAGATCCGCTCGTGGGCCGCTTCCAGCGAACCGACGAGCTTCTGCGTACCGACCACGAAGATGACGTTGGCGGCGCCCCAGGCGTAGGACGCCAGCTGGCTCCCTGACGCAGAGGCGATGAGCAGCGTCCCGTCCTGGGTGACCGCGTGCACGCTTCCGAGCGCGTAGTCAGGCTGCCCTCCGATGGCTTTCATCTGCTGCGCCTGGGTCGCGAAGTCGAGCTCGAACATCTTGTTCCGCGCCGACTCGTACGGGCCGTCGACGTCGTTCACGGCGTCTGCGATGCCGGTCTCCTGCAAGGTCACCGACGTGTTGGTCATGACCGACGATCCGCGTGGGATCCGCGTCAGGACTGCGTCCCGGGCCGCGTCGAGGTCGCCTACCACCTCGACGCTGTACCCGTGCTCTTCGAGGGCGACGACGGTGCGCTGGACCGTCGCCTCGTCTGCGGGGGTGGCAAAGCGCTCCGAGGTGTTGGTCGTCATCCTGGATCCTCCTTCGGGTCACCCCGTGCGACGCGGTCGCGACCAGCACACCGTCGGTCGGGGCGGTCACGGTTCGCATCTGCCGATGGCCAGTCGTCACGGCCTGGGCTGTCCTGAGGGTCAGCGTCCATGGCACTGTGCAGTACGGGATGAGAGTCCGGCTCCTGACAGCTTGGGTGGGTGACATGTCATCGATCGAAGTCGCCGCGGTACCGGAGGCTCCGGTCCTGACCGCGGAGCAGCTGGACGCGATCGCGAGGCGAGGGGTCCGCCAGGACGTCGAGGCCGGGGAGGTCCTCTACCGAGCGGGTGACCGCGACTACGACTTCGTCGTCCTCGGCTCGGCTGAGGTGGATGTCTTCCGTCCCGCGATGCCAGGGGCAGCCCCGGAGCTGATCGTCCGATGGGGACCTGGCCGCTTCCTCGGCGAGCTGGGACTGGTCACGGGCCAGACGGCGATGGCGACCACCGTCGCATCGTCTCCTGGTGACGTCTACCGGCTGGGTCCGGCGGCGTTTCGCCGCCTGATGGACGAGGATGCCGCGCTGTCAGACGTGATCCTGCGGGCCTTGCTCGAGCGGCGCGAGTCGCTCCGACTCGGCGAAGGCGCCAAGACGGTGGAGATTCTCGGGAGCACGCTGTCCGCAGCCACTCACGCGTTGCGCACTTGGGCGTCCCGGCAGCATGTCCCGCACGACTGGGTCGACTTCGACCAACGTGCCGGTCAGGCCCTTGCCCGTGCCGCCGGCGTCGAGGCTCTCGATCTGCCCGCGGTGATCATGCCGAACCGGATCGTGCGCCGGGCGACGCCCGGAGACGTGGCCGAACATCTCGGGTTGACGTTCCGCCACGTCGAGGGCGTCACCTACGACGTCACCATCGTCGGCGGCGGTCCGGCTGGTCTCGCCGCGGCGGTCTACAGCTCCTCCGAGGGACTCGGGACCATGCTTCTCGACAGCGTCGCCGTCGGGGGCCAAGCGGCAGCCAGCGCCCGCATCGAGAACTACCTGGGCTTCCCCTCTGGTGTCAGCGGGGTAGAGCTCGCGTCGCGTGCCCTGGTGCAGGCGAACAAGTTCGGCGCCCACATCGCCAGCCCCTGCGAGGTCGTCGCCCTGGACTGCGCGGATGGCCATCTCCACGTGACGCTGTCCAACGGGGAGGTCGTGGACTCCAAGTCCGTCGTCCTGGCGACGGGTGCGCGCTACCGGAAGCTGCCCCTCGAAGGGTGGAGTGACTACGAGGCCACTGGTATCTACTACGCGGCGACGGAACTCGAGGCGAGGGCATGCGCGGGGCAGCCGGTGACCGTCGTGGGCGGCGCCAACTCAGCTGGTCAGGCCTCGCTGTTCCTCGCGGACCGCGGTAGCGCCGTGGAGCTCGTCGTGCGTGCGCCCGACCTGGCGACGGAGATGTCGCACTACCTGGTCGCGCGGGTGCTCGCGCACCCGAACATCACCGTGCGGATCAGCTCCAACGTCACCGGGTTGCACGGCGACGGGCGACTCGACGGGATCACGGTCACGTCGACGGACGAGCAAGCTGGTATCCGACGGCCGTGCCGTGGCTTGTTCTGCTTCATCGGCGCGGCTCCCGCGACGGACTGGCTGGGCGGCATCGTGCTCGACGTCGACGGGTTCGTCCTCACCGATGAGCGCCTCACTGCCGACAACCTCGGCCCCGCCTGGACCCTGCTGGGCCGACGGCCGCTTCCGTTCGAGACCAGCGTGCCCGGCGTGTTCGCCGTGGGCGACGTCCGGGCCGGCTCCCTCAAGCGCGTGGCGGCGGCCGTCGGTGAGGGCGCCAGCGTCATCCGCTCGGTCCATCTCGCCCGGACTCCGACCGCCTGAGACCAGGACCTGGTGCTGGCTGGGCTCACCATCGTTGGTTCGGGCCAAGCTCCGGCAGGTCGTCAAGCTGCCATGCCCAGTCCGGGACGGCCGGGAAGCTTGGCAGGTGGCCGACCGCAACCGCGGGCATCCCGTCGATGTCGGTGCCGGCAGGGAACTGCGTGCGCTGCTTGACGACGCTTCCGGCGCGCACCACGCACCCGGGACCGAGCACGCTGCCATCACACAGGATGGCGCCGGGCTCGATCACCGATCGGGCGCCGATCCGGCATCCATGGATCATGGCTCCCGGGCCCACCGTCACCCCGTCGTCGATGACCAGGTCGTTGTTGGGCAGCAGGTGCAAGACCGTGTTCTCGAGGATCTGGACGCCGTTGCCGATCCGGACCGGTCCGTGGGAGTCGCCGACGATCTTCACTCCGGCGCCGATGATGGAACGCTCGCCGACAACCACGTCACCGGTGATCTCGGCAGTCGGGAAGACCCTGGCTGTACTGGCTATGGTCGGCACGACACCGCGGTACGCGTAGAGCTGTCCCATGGTGATCGCTCCCTGTCTGTGCGAGACGATGACGGCGGACGGCGCCGGGACGGAGAGGTCTCCCTCGCGCAGGCCGAGCAGTCGGTCGAGGTCGCTGGCTGAGACCGCGCGGATGACGCGAGCCGGCCGGCCGACGGCGACGACGTCGCTGGGCAGCTGCGCCCCGGCTGGGACGACGGTCCCCTCACCGAGGAACACTCGGTCTCCGAGGCGGGCGCCGGGCATGAGTACTGAAGCATTGCCGATCTCGCAGAGGTCACCGACCGTCGCGCCGATCACCAGGCAGCGGTGACCGAAGGTCGTTCGTCGGCCGATGGAGACCGGATTCGACGGAGTGCCCACCACCACACCGTTCTCAAGCACGTAGCTCCCTGACCCGATCTCGACACCTGCGTGTGGTGCCCTGATCACCGCGCCTTCGGCGACCCCTGAACCCAGCCCGAACGACGCCGCGCCGACGACGACCGCAGACTGGGCGATCTGCGGCGCTCCCATCAGCTTGGTGCCGAGCGCGTTGGCCGGTCCTGCGCTCATCGAGCCGCAGTCGGTGGGTCTGGGGGACAGCTCACGCAGGGAGGGTACGTAGGTGCGGGGTCGGTTCGCACCCGCCACCGCACAGTCGTGCTGGCCGGGCTGACGTCACGGGGAGGCGGGCGGAGGGGCGTCGTTTGCCAGGACGTCCTCGAGTTGGCTCCGCGAGCTGACGCCGAGCTTCGTGAAGACCTTCCTCAAGTGGTACTGGACGGTGCGGGGACTCAGGAACAACCGGGTCCCTATCTCGGGGTTGGACAGCCCGTCGCGGGCGAGCTGGGCGATCTGGGCCTCTTGCGCCGTGAGCCCGTCGCGGGTCGCCGCCTGACGCTTCCGGACCGTCTCGCCGGTGGCCAGCAGCTCCCGTCGGGCCCGTTCGGCGAAGCCTTCGGCCTCCATCGCCGTGAACAGCTCATGGGCGGCCCGAAGCTGGACGCGCGCGTCGACCCGGCGGTTCTCCCGGCGTAGCCACTCCCCATAGAGCAGCTGGGCGCGTGCCAGGTCCAGGTGCACCTGGGTGCGGCTGAGTCGATCGATCGCACTGCGGTAGAGCCGCTCAGCATCGTCGCCTGCCGTCAGGAGGGCGCCGCTGCGCTCTTCCACGCCGAGTGCCCAGTCCGTCCCCGCCGGACGAGCCACCTCGAGCAGCCGCTGATGGGCCGCGTGGGCGATCTCGTGGTCGGCGGTGCGGGTAGCCGCCTCGACCAACTCGGCCAAGGCGAGGTAGGAGGTACCCATGTCCTGCGGGTAGCTGGTCGCCTCCTGCGCTGCGGCAAGGGCGACCTCGTAGCGCCCGAGCCCGTTGTGGAGGAGCGCCGAGGCCCATGCGGTGATCGTGAGGCCGATCCCGACGCCGTGCCGGTCGAGATCGTCCTTGCTGGCGTCGATGAGCGCCATCAGCTGTGCGTCGCGACCGTGCACGGCGGCGATGGCGAAGCCCCCGTAGGGAGCCAGGGTGCCGCCCGTCGCCTGGGTCGCGGCACGTGCCTCGTTGCTCACTGTGACGGCCGCCGTCATCTCGCCCGTCAGGACGTGCGTGAAGACGCGGGCGGTCAGCGCTAGGGGGAGCTCGCTGAGCGCACCGGTCGCGCGCGCGAGCTCCACGTGCCTCCTGCAGAGCGCGATCCAGCTCGCGTCGTCCCACAGGTGCAGCGCGACGATGCACGCCAGCCACAACCAGCGAAGCTCCTCCTCATCTGACACGTCTTCTCCGAAGCGGATCAGGGCGTGCCGAAGCAGGGGAGCAGCGGTGGCGTAGCCCTCGCAGAAGTGCACGGCCAGCCCGTCAAGAAACAAGTCCGTTGCCCTGGGCAGGTGCGCGGGCCCTGGGGACGCCCGGGCGGCGCTGGCCACGTCCAGAGCATGACCTCCTGGACTGGAGAGGCGCCCCGCGAACGTCACTGCCGACAGGGTCTCGAGGTAGGTCTCACGAGCCAGATCGACGTCGAGGACCTCGAGCCGCTTCGCGGCAGCGAGCAGCAGATGGGGCGCGTCACTCCCACGGCTGGAGGCGAAGGCGAGCTGGCCGCGCAGCAGGTCCACCCAGGCACTCTGCAGTTCTGTCAGAGGCCCGGCCTCCGCGGTGGCGAGCAGCTTCAACGCGGCCTCGGGCGCCCCGGCCAGGAGCTTGGCCTTCGCCGCGCCCAGGGCGCGGCGGCCCAGGTTGGCCCGGTCGACGGTGAGCTCGACCGAGCGCTCGAGGAACGCGGCCGCGGCGGCCATTCCGCCCCTCGCTTGCGCCCGGGCTGCCGAGCGCTCGAGCTCCTCGGCCACGTCGTCGTCCGGGCCAGGAGCGGCTTGCGCCCGATGCCACGCCCGGCGGTCGGGGTCGAGCTCCGGGTCGGTGACCTCCGCAAGGGCGCGGTGCGCGTGCTGCCTGGCCTGGACCGTCGCCAACCGGTAGGCGGCCGAGCGCACAAGCGGGTGCAGAAACCGTACATTCGCGCCGAGCTCGAGAAGGCCCGCCTCCACCGCCGGAGTTGCGGCATCCGCGGGGATGCCCAGCCGCTCGGCCGCCTTCCACACGAGCAACGGGTCGCCGACCGGATCGGCGGCGGCGACCTGGAGAAATCGTTGCGTCTCGGTCGGAAGCGCGTCCAGGCGTCGCCTGAAGCTGTCCTCGATCCCGATCGACGCCGGCACGCCGGCGGGAAGCCCGAAGCCGCCCGCCAACGCGGCGGGGGTCACCTCCTGCAGCAGCTCGAGCACCGCCAGGGGGATGCCACGCGTCTCGCTCACGATCTGATCACGCACCCGTGGGTCCAGCGGCGAGGTGAGGACCGAGTCCAGCAGCGCCCGCGCCTCGGCGTCGCGCAGGCCCTCGACCAGGAGCGCCGGCAGTCCGGCGAGCTGGTGTTCGATGGTGCGTGCGGCGAAGACCATCCCGACCGACTCGGCCTGCAACCGGCGCGCGACGAAGCCGAGGACCTGCGCTGACGCGCGGTCGAGCCACTGCTCATCGTCGATGACGCAGAGCAGCGGTCGCTCCGCAGCCTCTTCGGAGAGCAGCGTGAGGACGGCCAGGCCGATGAGGAACGGATCGGGTGCAGGGCCGGAGCTCAGACCGAACGCCGTGCCCAGCGCGAGCCGTTGCGGAGCCGGCAGCCCCGCGAGCCGAGGCAGCATGGGCGACAACAGCTGGTGCAGCCCGGAGAACGCCAGCTCCATCTCCGACTGGACCCCGGAGGCCTGCGCTACGGAGCAGCCCGACGCCTGCTCGATGAGATAGCCCAGAAGTGCCGTCTTGCCCACCCCTGGCTCGCCACTGATGACGAGTGCCCGACTCTCGCCGGTGCGCGCCGCGCTGATGAGCCGGTCGAGGACGTCGCACTCCGCACGTCGGCCCGTGAGCCCCGACGCGCGTCGCATGAGGGGGGAGTGCTCGATCATGTCGTCCGTTCGCAACCTACCTGGGCACCCATGGGGGGACTGGCCGGTGGCGGATGCGAAGCCCTGCCGTCAACCGGTTGGCTGCCTCGTCAGCCGTCCCTCTCCGCCCGCGAGACCGACGGTTGGCGGCGTTGGGGGAACGCCGCCCAGCGCGCGAGCAGCTCGTCAGTCGTCACGAGCGTCGACACGAGGGCGAGCGAGTGCCGTACGACCTGCTCGCCGTACTCGACGGGAATGCCTGCGACGGCGTCCGTGACGAGCACGACCTCGTAGCCCCGGTTCACCGCATCGAAGACCAGGTTCGGGATGGCGATGTTGAGTGATACGCCAGTGACCACAAGCCGGGAGACGCCCGCGTTTCGCAGCAGCGAGTCCAAGGGGCCGCCCGTCAAGGGCGACAACCCATGGAAGCGGGGCAGCACGACGTCCCCCTCGGCAAAGACCTCCGGTATCGGCTGGACGGAGCTCGTCCCCGGCGCGTTGACGGCACCGGCCCGGCGGGCTCCTGGGAACAGCCGCGCGTTGTGGTTCCAGCCGAAACCGCCGGGCAGGTTCTCCGCAGTCGTGTGAACGACCCAGATGCTCGAGGTGCGCGCCAACTGTGCAAGGCGAGCCACGTTGCTCGCCACCCCGACCTGGCGTGCCGCTGTCGCCAGCTCTGGGAACCGGGTCTCGTCCCCGACGACCCCGTTCTGCAGCTCTTGCACGATGAGAGCCGTGCCTTCCGCAGCAGGCTCAGGACGGTGTGGTGTGTTGCTCATGGTGTCGTCGGTTCCGGACGGTGGCTCTGGCCTGCCCGAACAACGGCGGAGTATCTGACCAGCAGATCTTGCGCGGCCGCGACCGACTGCGCGTGGAGCTCGAGATTGAGCCAAGTGACGCCGATCGCGCGGTACTGCTCGATGAGGTCAAGGTGAATCTGCAGCTCTTCATCGCTCGTCTGCGTCCGGAGCGGTGGCAGGCTGAACATGACCTCTGACGGCGGCGGCCGTCCGACACTCTGCGCGTAGGACCTGCACCAGTCCAACAGTCTGCTGAGGTCGTCAACGGTCTCCAGAGCAGGTGAACGCAGCGCCGCAGCAGTGGCCGCCGGGTTGGGCAGCGGCATCCAGCCTGTCCCGTGGTCGACGACCCGCCGACACGTGAGCCGACTGTTCCCGCCCAGCCACAGCGGAGGATGCGGTAGCTGCGCCGGGCGAGGCCGACTGGTGACGTCTACGGCGTCGTGATGCAGCCCTTGGTGGGTCACGGGCTCGCCGGACCAGATCCTCGGCAACAGGCGGAGTGCCTCGTCGACGAGCTCGTTGCGGCTGTCAAAGTCGACGCCGAGCGCCGCGAACTCACGCTTCTGATAGCCGGCCCCGAGCCCGAGCTCGAGCCGCCCGTCGGACAGGACATCCAGTGATGCCGCCGACTTCGCCAGCAGGAACGGGTTGCGATACGGCAGCACCACCAGGCAGGTCAGAAGCCGGAGCTGGCGGGTCGCCGCTGCCACGAACGCCAGCCCGACGAACGGGTCGAGGGCGTCATGCCCGCCCGCCTGCCTCCACCGCTCTCCCGGTGCGGGGTGGTCGGTCAGCGCAGCCGCGTCGAAGCCGACCTCCTCGGCGCACTGACCGAGCGCGGCGATCGCGGAGCCGGACAGGAAGGCCGGGTTCGGGGGAGCGTCGAGGAAGGGGAGGGTGACCGCGAACTTCATGTCGCCTCTCGCCTCTCGGTGATCGCCTACGGACGTGCACGCCTGTCGGCCAGTTGGCAGCCAGCTGGCAGGCCAGGGCTGTTTCGAAGCGACGCACCGTGAACGCGGATACGTTATACAGCATCGGGTCGCGAGATCGATGGACGGCTTCGATGAGGGTGAGGAGCCGCGGCCGATGAGACGTCCACCGCCGGCGGGAGCGCTGGCCGGCGGGGCGGCTGCGCTGCTGGTGCTCGGACCCCTGTGGTTCGCCGGGGGGTTCGCGCTCTCCTACGACATGGTGTTCGTGCCCCATCCGATATGGCGGCGTGACCTCGTCGGCGTCGGCTCCACCGTCGCGCGGGCGGTCCCGAGCGACCTCGTGGTCGCCGCCCTGTCCACGCTGCTCCCCGGTGAGATCGTGCAGCGGTTGATCCTGGCGGCGGTCCTCGTCCTGGCCGGGTGGGGCGCCGGCCGGCTCGTACCTGGCCCACGGGTCGCCCAGTTCGCCGCCGCGGCCACCTACGTCTGGACCGCAGGTGTCGGTGAGCGGCTCGTGCTCGGTCAGTGGGCGTTTCTCGTCTCCTACGCTGCGCTTCCCTGGGTGGCGGCGGCGGCGCTGCGCGGTGGGCCCGTGCTGGTTCTCGCGATGGCCGGCGCGGCCCTGGGAAGTCCTGCGGGGACACTGCTCGCGGGACTGGTGGCGGTGAGCATCGCCGGCACGCGTGGTGCCAGGGCGGCTGCTGCAGCGCTGGGGGCCACGGCTTTGGTGAGCATTCCCTGGGCCCTGCCGAGCCTGCTCCGGCCGACGGGCGTGCCGGCCGACCCGGCCGGGCTGCGGCTGTTCGCGCCGGCTGCGGACACGCCGCTCGGGACAGCCTGGTCGCTGCTCACGCATGGTGGCATCTGGAGCAGCTCGGTCGTGCCGCCGGGTCGGAACGCGTGGTTGCCGATGCCAGTGCTCGCGGTGTTGCTCTGTGTCGGGGTCGCCGGCGTCTGGGCACAGCGGCGACGCCCCCTCGTGCGTGGTCTTGTGGTCGCAGCCGTGCTCGGGCTGGTCCTGGCGACGGCCGCGCTGCTGCCCGGAGTCAGGTCCGCCTACCAAGCGGCCGTGGATCATGTCCAGGGTGCGGCGCTGTTCCGCGACGGCCAGCGCGCCGCTGCCCCGTGGACGCTGCTGATGGCCGTCGGCACGGGAGCGGCGGTGAGTCGGTTGCAGCGCCGGGCACGGACGCGCGCGCTCGCCGTCTTGGTGGCGGTGGCGCCGGTCGCGGCCCTGCCGTCCCTGGTGTGGGGTGTCAGCGGACAGCTGCATCCTGTCTCGTATCCCCCGGACTGGGCGGCGGTGCGTGAGGCGGTGCGCAGCGACCCTCACCCTGGAGCGGTCGTGGCGCTGCCATGGGCGCTGTATCGCCAGCCGGTGTGGAACTCCGACCGCGTCGTGCTTGACCCGGCGCCGCGCTGGTTGCCACGCGACGTCGTGGTGGACGGAGATGTCCTCGTCGGCCAGCAGATCGTCAGGGGCGAGGACCCTGGCGCGACAGCGGTCGGCGCCGTCGTCTCCGGCAACGGGCCACTCGTGGCTGGGCTGGAGCACGCAGGCATTCGTTGGGTGCTGGTCGAACGCGGCGAGCCGGGCGCGGAGCAGCTGACGAGGCGGCTGACCGGGGCTGTGCGGATCTACTCCGGTGATGCTCTGGAGCTCTGGCGGGTGCCTGGGCCCGCGGCAGGTCACCCCGCCGAACCGCCGCTGGTTCCCGTGCTCGCGGCTGACATCGCGGTCGCTCTGAGCGTAGCTGTCGCGGGAGTTTCGCTATTTCGCTGCGCGCGGCGTAGGAATGTATAAAGTGTTCTTGATAGAAGCTACGGTCGAAGACGAGGAGCTCCACCTATGAGCGAGACAGCAGTCACCGCCATCACTGCCCTGGCAGGCGCAGTCGTCGCGCTCGTACTCGTCGGCGGGGTGGCGGCGGCGGCCACCAGCGCCTCTCCGGTGAAGTCGCCCCTGGTCAGCTACGGCAGCCGTCCGTAGCCACCGCCTCCCGCAGCACCTGCTCGAACCGGCGGACGCTGCTCTCCCAGGTGAAGCCTGCGGCGTGCTCGCGCGCGTTGCGACCGAGCCGCTCCCATAGATCGTCGTGCAGGAGGCGTTCCAGGGCATGAGCGAGGGCACCTGCAGGATCGTCTCCCTCGTCGACGAGCAATCCGGTACGTCCGTCCAGGATGGACTCGCTGAGCCCGCCCGCGCCGGCGAACGCGAGTGCCGGCGTGCGGTGCATGGCAGCCTCGACGACCGACAGTCCCCATCCTTCGTTGACGCTCGGCACCAGCAGCGCCCACGACCGCGCGAGCATCCTTGCCTTGTCCGCTTCGGTGACGCGCCCGAGCACCGCCACTCGATCGGTCACCCCGTGGCTGCGTACGGCTTGCTCCACCTGTGGACGCGACGGCCCGTCGCCAGCAATCTCCAGTCGCACCCCTGGCAGACGGGACACGGCCTCCACCGCCAGCTCGACCCGCTTGTGGGCGACCAGACGCCCGAGCACGCACACCGTCGGGTGCGCGGCCCTCGCGACGTCGACGGGTTCCGGCGGCGTCGTGCCGTTCGGGACCACGGTGACGCGTGTCGGCGAGACGCCCAGTGCGGCCAAGTCGGAGCGGGTGGCTTCGCTGACGGCCACGTAGGTCGCGCCGCGCTGGACGTGGGTCGCCACCCGCGATTCGAGCAGCCAGCCGAGCCGCGCAACCGCGGCCGGGAAGTGCAGCTTCCATTGGTCGCGGTGCACGTGATGGACGAGCACGACCACCGGCGCGCCGGTCCACAGCGGCGACAGGAACGGCATCCCGCTCTGCGCGTCGAGGACCACGTCCGGGTCGCCCAGGCCGCCGCGACGTCCGGCCAGGGCTACCCGCACAAACACCGTGAAGCGACCGCCCATCCGCATGACGGCGTAACCATCGCGCGCGTCTGCACCCGACGCGCCCCGAAACGACGAGCAGACGAGGGTCACCTGGTGGCCGCGCCGTGCGAGGCCGGCGCAGATCGTCTCGACGTACACCTCGGCGCCACCGGCCTGCGGGTGCGAGAGGTCCCTCCAGCTCAACACCAGGACATGCACCCGCCGAGCCTAGGGCGCGCCGCAGATGACCAGTGAGCTGCGACGGTCCGTCGACCTCATCCGCGCCTTCCGTCACGAACAGACCGAGCCTGGCCGCTTCTATCGGCACCTGGCCTCGGACTCGGTCCGCCAGGTCCAGCGCTGGCGCTCGCTCGATGGCGCCACCGTGCTCGACGTCGGTGGCGGTCCAGGGTTCTTCGCGGATGCGTTCCGAGCGGCCGGCGCGACCTACCTGGCCATCGACGCCGATGCCGGCGAGCTCGCTGCAGAACCCGGCCCCGGAACAGTCGTCGGCAGCGCGCTGGCACTTCCGATCCGCGATGCCAGCATCGATGTCTGCTACTCGTCCAACGTCCTCGAGCACGTGTCCGACCCGAACCGGATGGGGGCGGAGATGATCCGCGTGACCCGCCCGGGGGGCCTGGTCCACCTCTCGTTCACCGTCTGGTGGGGACCGTGGGGAGGGCACGAGACGTCGCCCTGGCACCTCCTTCTCGGGGGGCAGCGAGCGGCACTGCGCTACGAGCGCACCCACGGTCACCCCCCGAAGAACGTCTATGGCACGAGCCTGTTCGCCGTGAGAGTGGGGGAGGCGCTCGCGTGGGCGCGTGGCGTTGACGGGGCTCGTCTCATCGCGGCACAGCCGCGCTACCTGCCGCCGTGGTCGCGTCACCTGCTGCGCGTTCCCGGGCTGCGCGAGGTTGCGACCTGGAACCTGCAACTGGTCCTCGAGTGCGCCTAACGGGTCGGCGGTTCGCCGTCCCGGGCGCCGTCGTCATGGCCTTCACGGCCCTTGCGCTCAGCCAGCAGCCCGGCAAGCTGGTGCACGACACCAAGCTCGACCTGGCCGTCGACCCGGCCCGCTTCCTGGGACGGGCCCTGCACCTGTGGGATCCACTCAGCGGCGCCGGGCAGCTGCAGAACCAGGCGTACGGCTACCTGTTTCCCATGGGCCCGTTCTTCCTGCTGGGCAACGCCATCGGCTTGCCAGGGTGGGTTGTCCAGCGGCTGTGGCTGGCGCTGGTCCTGTCGCTGGCGGCCCTCGGAGTGCGACGTCTCATCCTGACGTTGCACGTCGCGGGACCGCTGGCCGCCACCGTTGGTGGGCTCGCGTATGCGCTGTCGCCACGGACCGTCGGCGCTGTGGGTGCGCTGTCGTCCGAGGTCCTGCCGCTGGCGGTACTGCCGTGGGTGCTCCTGCCACTGATCCACGGGTCACGCGCCGGGTCGCCCCGTCGGGCGGCAGCGCGCAGCGCCCTCGCCCTGATGGGTGCCGGTGCGGTGAACGCCGCAGCCACCCTCGCCATCCTTCCGGTGCCGGTGCTGCTGCTGCTGTCGTGGCGCCGTCAGGAACGCGGCCGTGCCCTCGCCCGCTGGTGGATCGTCGGCGTGGGGCTCGTGTCGCTGTGGTGGCTGGTGCCGCTCCTCCTGCTCGGCCGCTACTCACCGCCGTTCGCCGCCTACACGGAGTCTGCGTCGGCGACGACACAGTTCACCTCGCTTGAGGAAGTGCTGCGCGGCACCTCCGACTGGCTCGGTCACCTCGTTGTCGCAGGCCACTCGTGGTGGCCGGCCGCGGCCTGGCTCGAGACGTCGCCCTGGGCGGTTCTGTGCACGGTGGGGGTCGCGGTTGCCGGCCTGTTCGGCCTCGCGCGGGGGGATCTGCCCCAGCGTCGAGTCTGGGTCGGGTGTGCGCTGCTCGGGATCGTCCTCTCCAGCAGCGGCTTCGGCGAGCATCTCCCGACACCGTTTGTGCCGCCCTTGGCGGGGACTGCGCAAGCCCTCCTCGACGGCCCGTTGGCGGCTTTCCGCAACGTCCACAAGTTTGATCCGGTCCTGCGCCTTCCGCTCGCTGTCGGGGTCGCGCATCTGCTGGGCACGATCAGGATGCGGATGCCCCGCCGTGCCGTCGCGCTGCTCGTCGCGGGGCTCGTCGCGGGTATCGCCTCGCCGGCCTTCGCCGGCGGCCTCGCGCCCGACGGGGGATTCACCCAGCTGCCCGCCTGGTGGCAGCAGACGTCAAGCTGGCTGGACCGGCAGCCGCCAGGTCGCGCGTTGCTTGTCCCCGCGGCCGCCTTCGGCGAGTACACCTGGGGCCGTCCCCTGGACGACGAGCCGCTGAAGCTGCTGTCGTCGGCTCCGTGGACCGGTCGTGACGTGGTCCCGCTCGGCGCTGTCGGCTGGACGCGCATCCTTGACGCGATCACTCTCAGACTCGACAGCGGACGCGGGTCAGCCGGCTTCGCGCCGCTGCTCGCACGCAGCGGAATCACGCACCTCGTCGTACGCAACGACCTCGACCAGGCGCGGACCGGAGCGCTGAGGCCGGTGGTCGCCCACCAGGCGATCAACGACAGCCCAGGACTGACACGCGTCGCCGCGTTCGGTCCGATGCAGGTCGCGCCAGCCGACGACGCCGGGCTGTCCGTGCCGTACCCGGCTGTCGAGATCTACGCGGTGCAGGGCAGCCACGGGCTGGTCGACACCTACGACGCCGCGAGCGCCCTTCGGGTCAGCGGCGGTCCCGAGTCGGTGCTCCAGCTCAGCGACCGTCAGCTGCTTGCCGGACGGGCAACGGTGCTGGCGGGGGACGACGGGGCACTGCGCGGCCTCGCTCGCGCGATCACCGATGGCCACCGGCGACGGGAGGTTGACCCCACGCAGGTGCGCGGGGGCTGGTCCGCCACCCTGACTCCGGACGATCCGCTGCGACTGAACCGCCCGGCGCGCGACATCACCGACCGCGACGCCGCGCAGCACCTGACATCGGCCCGGCTGCTGGGAGCGTCGTCCGTCCGGGCTTCTTCCTCTGCCAGCGACCCCCAGGCCCCCCTTGACCGAGGTCCGGAGCACGCGCCCTATGCCGGCGTCGACAACAACCCGGCGACCTCCTGGATCTCGGGCACCCCCGCCGTCGGTCAGTGGTTGGAGCTGCGTCTGGACCGTCCCGTTGACGTGCGCAAGGTCCGGCTCGTGGTCGTGGACGACCCGATGCTCGGAGCAGCCGTGACGCGCGTCCGCATCTCGACCGACCGCGGGACCGTCGATCGGCACGTGCCGCCCGGCGGCGTGACGCGCGACTTCGATGTCCCGGCTGGCCTCACACGACGGGTGCGGGTCACCGCTGTCGGGACCGGCGACGGCAGCCGCGGCAGCGTCTTCGGGGTACGCGACCTGACTGTCGCCGGCGTCAACGTGACCCGTGTCATCGTCACGCCTCCCGACGGCAGCGGCGGGACGACGGAGGTTGTCGCGCTCGACCGCGCCGACGGCGGCACCGGCGCGTGCGTGCGCCTCGCCGATGCGTCGGCCCTCACCGCAGCTGCGCGCGACGAGGTGCGGTGCGGTCCGGGCCTCGCTCGCGGCCAGGAGGAGTCCCAGCTGGTTCGGCAGGTGACGACGTCGGGCGGTACGTACGGGCTGTCGCTGCGGGTGCGGCCTCGCCAGGGTTCGGCCTTGGACGCGCTGCTGCAGCGGACCTCTACCAGTCCCACGCGGGCCACGGCGTCCTCGAATTGGCTGGGGGTCCCACGCACGGGGGCGTCCGCGGCGTTCGATGGGCGTCTGGACACCGCCTGGCGCGCCAATCCGGCGGATCCGCAACCGAGTCTGACTCTGACGTGGCGCGGCCTGCGCGTCATCGACCGCCTGCGGCTGGTCGAGGACGGCAGGGCTCCGGCGTCCGTGCCGACGCAACTCGTCATCGTGTCTCCCGCGGGAACGAGGCGTGCCCGGGTCCTGCCGGACGGGACTGTGCGGTTCGCTCCGCTGCGCACCGACCGGCTGACGCTCGAGGTCGTCAGCAGCCAGCGTGCCCAGACCACGGAGGCGGTCTTCGGCTCGACCTCGGTCCTGCCCGTCGGGATCGCCGAGGTAGACGTGCCCGCGCTGCGCGACCTCGAACGCCCTGACCCGGAGGACCAGCCCATCATCCTGCGGTGCGGTGCCGGGCCTCAGCTGGTGATCGACGGCCGGACAATGCAGACGACGGTGCGGCTCGCCCGCGGCGACCTGCTCGACCTGCGTGACGTGCCGGCCCTGCCCTGCGTCCCGAACGGTCTCGTCGCTGTCTCGTCCGGGACCCACCTGATCGAGGGGGTGGACACCGCAGCGGTCGAGGTGGAGGGCCTGACCCTGACGGCGACGCCACGGCCGGCAGCGGTACCGCGCGCCGTGCTCGCCTCGGATTTCGCGAGTCCGGTCGCTCGGACGGTCCGACTCGGTCCTGGGACGGTCACGCTCCTGAACATCCACGAGAGCGCGAACGACGGCTGGACTGCGACGTTGCACGGCAACCGGCTGGCCGCCGTCCGGATCGACGGATGGCAACAGGGGTGGCTGGTCCCGGCCGGGGCATCGGGCACCGTCACCCTGCACTACAGCCCTGACACGGCCTTTCGGAGAGGCCTGCTTGCGGGTCTGATTGCCATCGTCTTGGTCGGCGCTGCTGCCATCATGACCACCGGCCGCGCCAGCCACGCGCCCATCGAGCTGGCGCGACCCGGTGGCCTGGCGCTGTCACCAGTGCTCGCGGCAAGTCTGGTCGCCGGCGCTGTCGGCGCGGTCATCGGACTGCTGGCTTGGCTCGTCCGGCGGCGAACGCCGTGGTGGGTCGTGCCGCTGCCTTTCGCTGCGTCAGGGACCGTCTTGGCGCTCATCAGCGGTGCAGGCACCTCAGGTGCGGCGACAGGCCCGCTGCTTCAGGCGGCCACCGTTGCCACGGTTGCCCTGCTTTGTCGCAGCCCCGAGTAACTAATCTTGCCGTAACCGCACATTGGATCCTGGATTCTGTATACGGTTCTGCGACACGTCCTCAACCGCAGGGAGTCGCAGATGCGTCGAACCGCCTACCGCGCCCTCGTCGGCCTCGCGGCCTTCCTCATCGTCCTGGCCGTGGCTTCACGGCTGATTCTGCTGCCCCGCGTGGAACGCGCTCCGATCGACGAGTACGCCACGACCGTCGCTGTGGCACAGAACGCCCAGTACTTCGACGCGGCGTCCGGCACCGTCAAGACACAGGCCACGCTGACGGCGACCCGCACGATCCGGGGCGACGTGAAGGCGTCCTCCGGCGACGTTGCGGTCTGGGACAGCTTCCTGCGCATCGAGAACCCCGACGAGGCGACCCCGCTGGTCAGCGCAACCACCGATCGGGTCGCGTTCGATCGGAAGACTTCTCGCGCGGTGAACGGCTACGGCGAAGCCGTCGACAGCAAGCCTGTCCGGCACAGCGGAATCGAGTACAGGTTCCCCTTCGACGTGAGCAAGACCAAGACCTACGACTACTACGACACTGTCGTGGAGCAGGCCTACCCGATGACATACAAGGCCACCGAGAAGGTCAAGGGCCTGGTGACCTACAGGTTCGAACAGCAGGTGCCGGCCACGAAGACGGGCACGCTGCCGGTGCCAGGCGTCTTCGTCGGCAACCAGACACACCCGCTCGACCTGTTCACACTGGACCGGTACTACGCCGACGTCCGCACGGTCTGGGTGGAACCTCGCACCGGAGCCATCGTGCTCGGCCAAGAGCGCGAGCAGCAGACGCTGCGGCAGGCGGGCAGCTCCAAGGACGTCTTCACCCTGTTCGACGCGACCTTCCGCTACAACGACAAGACGATCGCGAACCGGGTCGCCTACGCCAAGGACGCCAGGCGCACTCTCGCGCTGGCGGGATCGCTCGGGCCGATCGTCGAGCTCATCCTGGGTGCGCTGGCACTCGCGCTCGGCATGGTGCTGGGCAGGCGCACCGGCAGCGCCGCCCCGATCGTGCTCCCTGACAGCGGACCGCTGAGGAGTGCCCCGCGGCCCCGGCCGACGGCCGATCCGGTCACCGACCACGAGCCCACCCGCTGACCGCCGCCGCGCCGTGCGCCCGCCCACCGACTCGACGACAGGTGCTTGCGATGCTCCCTGAACAGCGCTGCCGTCGCACCGTCGTCATCCCGATGCACCGCGAGGCCAGCCGCATCGCCCGATGTGTCGAGGAGCTCGCGGCGTGCGCTCTGTCGGACCCGGACGTCCAGCTGATCTTCGTGGACGACGGCAGTGACGACGCGACCGTTGCCGTGCTCCACGAGGCCCTCAGGCGATCGACACTCCAGGCCGAGGTGGTGCTGCTCGGCCGGAACTGCGGCAAGGGAGAAGCGGTGCGCCAGGGAGTGCTGCGCGCTCGCGGCGATGCCGTCTGCTTCACCGACGCCGACCTGTCCGCACCGACCGATGAGATCGTGCGATGCCTCGACGAGATCGACCTCGGCGCGGACGTGGTCGTGGCGTCCCGCGGCCACGAGGCTTCGCTGATCACTACCCACCAGCCACAGCCTCGCGAGCGGGCGGGCAAAGCGTTCAACCGGGCAGTACGGGCGCTGGGCCTGCTCGACCTGCCGGACACCCAGTGCGGGCTCAAGGCGTTCCGGCGGGACATCGCCCTCGAGCTGTTCTGCGATCTGCAGACGCGTCGCTTCGCCTTCGACGTCGAGATCCTGCTCCGAGCCCGACTGCTCAGCTGCGACGTGCGGGTGGTCCCTGTTCAGTGGGGTCACGTCGGCGACAGCCGCGTCGCACCCCTGCGCGACGGCTACCAGATGCTGCGTGACGTCGCCCGACTGCGCTGGAGACTGCGCTCCCTGCCCACACATCCCCGCACCATCGTCCTGCCGGAAGCACGCACCGGGCAGCACGACCGACTCGAACGACCCCGCCCCCGCGCCGCACTGGCTGCTCCCTCCGTGGACGCCTAGTGCTCGTCCCACTCCACCTCACGCGCCGTTCCCGGCGAGACCAGGAGATCTCTGTGCATCCCTCGATCCTGCGCCGGCGGGCCGTCGTGCTCGCCGTCCTGCCGGCGCTCGCGCTCACTGCCTGCAGCCGCAGCAACGTGAAGGAGGTCGCGCCCCAGGTCTCAGACACCCCGAGCGCAGGCGGGCAAGCGCCGAACGCCGACTTCGGCTCCCTGAAGTCGGTGTGTGGACCCGGCAGCGGCACGAACGGCACCACGACCGCGCAGGGCCTCACCGCCGACAGCATCCAGGTCGGTGTCATCAGCGACGTCGGCTTCCCCGGCCAGCCCGGCCTCAACCACGAGCTCAACGACGTGGCCGACGTGTTCTCGAAGTGGTGCAACGACAACGGCGGCATCAACGGCCGCAAGATCAAGATCGTCAAGCGGGACGCGGCCGTCCTGAACGTGAAAAAGGTGATGACTCAGGCGTGCGCCGCCGACTTCGTCCTCGCCGGCGGCTTCGCCGTGCAGGACGGCCAGGTCATCAAGGACCGCCTCAAGTGCCTGCTCCCGGACTTTCCGGGCGCAGCGGTGGACGCGACCGTACGAGGTGCCGACCTGACGTTCCAGACGAACCCGTCTGAGTCCAACTCGGCGGTGCTCGGCGTCTACGACTACTTCAAGAAGAAGTACCCCGGATCGCAAAATGCCATGGGCTTCCTCACCGCCAACATCTCGAACTTCGCCACGATCCACGACCAGAACGCCGAGGCGGTGAAGAAGCTCGGCTACAAGATCGTCTATGACCAGCAGTACAACTCCTCGGGTGAAAGCAGTTACCTGCCGTTCGCACAGGCCATGAAGAGCAAAGGCGTGAAGGTCCTCGGCTGGATCGGTGGCCTCGAGCAGCTGGCTCCTCTGGAGCAGGCCATGAAGCAGATCAACTACTACCCCGACGCCATCCTCGGCACGGTCGCCGGCTACGACGACAAGTGGCTCGCGCTCGCCCCGGGTGCGGTCAAGAACACCTATGAGTCCGGCGGCACCTTGCCGTTCACGTCCGCGTCGCCGGCGATGACGAAGTACCTGGACTTGTTCAAGCGATACGACAGCTCCGTGGACCCCAGGTCGTCGCTCGGTGTCCTGTCGTTCGGGGCCTGGCTGCTGTTCGCACACAGCGCCTCGGAGTGTGGTGCCAACCTCACCCGAGCGTGCCTTGTCCAGAAGGCACTCGCCGTCACCAGCTGGGACGCCGGGGGCCTGCATGGTCCCGCCAACCCCGCCAAGAGCACGTCCAGCCCGTGCTACAGCCTCGAGGTGTCGACGGGCGACCATCTGCAGGCGGTCAGCGACTTCGGCGCCACGAACGGGCCGTTCAACTGCTCACCGGACAACATCGTCCGGCTGTCCGGGAACTACGGGACCCCGGCGACGTTGGCCAGCGTCGGCAAGAGCCTGTCCGACCTGAAGTAGCGCCTCCGACGGTCGGGTCCTGACCGGACCCGACCGTCGGTCGTCGCGCTGTCGTCACCCGAGAGCCCGACCGCTCCGGAGAGAGGAGCCCCGTGGACAAGTTCATGATCTTCACGTTCGTCGGGCTCAGCACGTCCGCCATCTACGCGGTCATCTCGAGCGGTCTTGTGCTCACCTACGCGACCACCGGTGTGTTCAACGTGGCGCACGGCGCGGCAGGCATGCTGTCTGCCTTCGCCTACTGGCAGCTGCACGTCGCCTGGGGCATCCCGACCCTGCCCGCTGCCCTGCTGGTGCTGTTTGTCCTGGCGCCGCTGTTCGGGGTCCTGCTCGAGCGGGTCATCATGCGGGGCCTGGCGGGGACGACCGAGGCGACCCGGCTCGTCGTCAGCATCTCGCTGCTGGTGGCGATGATCGGGCTGGCGCAGGCCGTCTGGTCACCGGCCGTCGGGCGAGTCGTCGCACCGTTCTTCGAAGGTCGTCAGCTGACCCTGACCCGTGACGTGTCCATTACCTACCACCAGCTGATCACCATCGCGACAGCTGTGGTCGTCGCCGTCTGCCTCAAGGTCTTCCTGACGCGGACCCGCACCGGCGTCGCCATGCGGGCCGTCGTCGACGACCGCCCCCTGACATTGCTGAACGGGGTGCGCACCGACCGGGTCGCCCAGCTGTCGTGGGCGCTGAGCACGTCACTGGCAGCGCTCGGCGGCATTTTGATCGTCTCCAGTGCGGGGCTGAACGCCGCCACCCTGTCGCTGCTCATCGTCAACGCCTACGCGGCGGCGGCCTTCGGCCGCCTGCGCAGCCTTCCGCTGACGTTCGTCGGGGCGCTCGTCGTCGGCCTCGGGGACGGCTACCTCGCTGGATACCTCCCGCAGGATCAGCGGCTCGCAGGGCTCCGACCGGCGTTCCCGGTGCTCGTGCTGTTCGCGGTGCTGCTGGTCCTCCCGAGTCGCCCGTTGCGGACGCACGTCCGGTCCCGCGAGTACTTTCCGGCGCCGAGCCTGCGGGGCGCAGCGACGTACTGCGCCGTCATCGCGGCCTTCGGCGTCGTCCTCGCCACCACGTTGTCCGGTCCCGACACGATCGCCTACGCAAAGGTCTTCGCGGTCGGGATCGTCGCACTGTCCCTCGTCCCGCTGGTCGGGTTCGCCGGGCAGGTCTCACTGTGCCAGCTGAGCTTCGCCGGGATCGGAGCTGCCGTTGCGGCACACGTCTCGAAGGGGACACTGCTCGGCGTGGTGACCTCCGTGGTCGTGGCCGCCCTCGTGGGTGGCCTCGTCGCTCTTCCGTCGCTGCGGCTCTCAGGCATCTACCTCGCGCTCGCGACGCTGTCGTTCGCCGTCGTCCTGGATCGCTGGCTGTTCAATCTGCCGGAGATCGCCGGCTTCGCGTTCTTCCCGTCCGGCAGCCTCGACATCCAGCCGCTGACCGTGCTCGGCTACACCTTCGACACACCCCGCCGGCAGATGCTCCTCGCCGTCGTGGCGTTCACCGCGATGAGCGCCCTTGTTGTTGCGCTCCGCCGCAGCCGCTACGGCAGGCGGCTGCTTGCGCTGCGCGACAGCGAAGCAGCCTGCGCGACGTTCGGCCTCAACCTCGTCGGTGCTCGCCTGGGCGTGTTCATGCTCAGCGCGGGGATGGCGGGCCTCGGTGGGTCGTTGCTTGCCATGCAGCAGTCCTCGATCACCGCGGCGGACTTCCAGCTTCTCAGTGGGCTTCCGCTGTTCATGCTCGTCGTCGCAGGAGGAGCAGGCTTCGTCAGCGCCGGCCTGTTCGCCGGAGTGGGCCTCTACGCGGCGCTGCCACTGCTGCCGTCGCTCTGGAGCGGGCTGACCCGCGTTCAGCCGATCCTGCCCGGGATCGTCGGCATCGCACTGGGCAGGTCGCCGAGTGGCGCAGCGGCGGACGTCTCCCGCAGCTTCACTCCGCTCCGTGAGGACGCGGTCGTCCTGAGCATCACGGTGGCCGGCTGCGGAGCGTGGTACGCCGTGCGCCTGCTCGACGTGTTCGGCAACCCGACGATGTGGGTCGGGATGGTGGTCACGGTCCTTGTCGGGCTGGGTGCGGCCTCTCGGCGCCGCCGCCCCGCTGGTGCCGCAGAGGTCATCGCGCTCGAGTGGCAGGGCGTCGACGAGCCGTGGTCCGCAAGCCGGGTCGCGGACCTTGACCGGGCGCTGCGGCTGGAGCAGACCCGGATGTCACTGAGCGAGGTGGCCCATGGCGCGACTTGACGTGGCTGGCGTGACCGTCCGGTTCGGAGGGCACACGGCACTGTCGAAGGTCTCGGTGACGGCCGAGGCAGGCAGCCTCACGGCACTCATCGGCCCGAACGGGGCGGGCAAGACGACGCTGTTCAACGTCATCACCGGGCTCCAGCGACCCGACAGCGGCCGAGTCGTGCTCGATGGGCACGACATCACCCGCCTGTCGCCGCACAAGCGGGCCAGGCACGGTCTCGCGCGCACGTTCCAACGCCTGGAACTGTTCACGATGCTGTCCGTCCGCGAGAACATCGGCGTCGCCGCGGACGTTCACAGGAGCTGGGCGCCGAGGCAGCACGGCTCCCTCGACGAGCGCGTCCAGCGCATCATCGACCTCACCGGTCTCGGGGAC
Organism: Frankiales bacterium; assembly: GCA_025465465.1. Classification (GTDB taxonomy): domain Bacteria; phylum Actinomycetota; class Actinomycetes; order Mycobacteriales; family SCTD01; genus RYN-111. Next base: position 61,057 of record JAODND010000089.1, read on the forward strand.
GTCGCCGACACCCGGGTCACCGCACTGCCGACCGGCCAGTGCCGGGTCGTGGAGCTCGCCCGGGCGCTGGCGTGCGACCCGAAGGTGCTGCTGCTCGACGAGCCCGCCTCCGGGCAGGACGAGGCCGAGACCGAGACCTTCGCCAGCCTGCTCCGGCGGCTCGCTGATGACGGTGTCGCCGTGCTGCTCGTCGAGCACGACGTGCAGCTCGTCATGGAGGTGTGCACGACCGTGCACGTGCTGGACTTCGGCGCTCTGCTGGCGGTCGGCACTCCGGCACAGGTGCAGGCGAACCCCGCCGTCCGGGCCGCCTATCTGGGTCACCTCGAGGAGGTCGGCTGATGACGGTGCTTCGGCTGGAGCCTCGCGAGCCCGCAGCGATCGATCCACCGCTGCTCGAGCTGCGACGCATCCGGGCCGGCTATGACGGCATCGAGGTTCTGCACGGGTTCGACCTGACGGTGGCGGCGGGCAGCGTTGTTGCGCTCCTCGGCCCGAACGGCGCTGGTAAGACCACGGCGCTGAAGGTGATCGCGGGGCAGCACCCGGCCAGCAGCGGGGACGTCCTGCTGTTCGGCCATCGCGTCAACGGCACCGCACCGGACAGGCTCGCCAGAAGCGGCGTCTGCGTCATCCCCGAGGGACGTGGCGTCTTCCCGAACCTCACCGTGCGCGAGAACCTGTGGATGATGACGTACGCCGGTTGCAGTCGTGGGGACGTGGAGGCCATCGCCTACCACCGGTTCCCACGGCTCGCTGAACGTCGCGATCAGGCCGCCGGGACCCTGTCGGGTGGGGAGCAGCAGATGCTCGCCATGGCACGCGGGCTCGCCACCCGCCCGGCACTGCTGCTTCTCGACGAGCTGTCCATGGGCCTTGCGCCGCTCGTCGTCGAGGACCTCTACGCCGTCGTCGCCGGCATCGCCGCCGATGGTGTCAGCGTGGTCGTCGTCGAGCAGTTCGCCGATGTGGTCTTGAAGGTCGCCGACCGGGCGGCCGTCGTCGTGCACGGCAGGGTCGCGCACGAAGGCACACCGGCGCACGTCCAAGCACTACTAGCTGAGGCCTACCTCGGCGGAACCCACGAGGGGAAGCGATGAACGACCGGATCGAGCAGTTCAAGGCGCAGGTTGCGGACATGGGGCTGCGGGACCCCGCGGCGGCTCGCGACCGGCTGCTGCTGCGCGCGTCCGCAGCCCTGCTCGCCGCAGGGCCGATCGTCGGTCTCATCGCGTACCTGATGAGCCACAGCAGCTCCGACGCCCTCGCTCAGCGCGACGCGATCGTGCTGGCGCTGCTCGGAGTGGGCCTCAGTGTCGTCGGCACAGCCTTGTTCGTGCGCTACTCCCTCGGCCAGGTGCTGCGCTTCTGGCTCGCGCGGCTCACCTTCGAGCAGGCTGCGCAGACCGACCGGGTCGTCGAGGCGCTCGCTGTGCGCGGTGACGGTGAGCACGCGAGCAAGCTGGCCGCACCACGTCGCGCACGGTGAGCGTGGCAGGCGCGACGCTGGCGGGCCGGGTCGCGCTGAACGAGCCGCCCGAGCTGCGCGCGCACGGCTACGTGGAGGAGGAGTGGTTCGTCGCCGGGACTGCAGATGCCTTCGACCCCGACGGCGTCCGGATCGCCGATGACGTCCCCTATCTGACGCGGTTTCTGCTGCGCCGACCCGCGGAGGGCTCGCGGGCGTCAGGGTCGCTGTTCCTGGAGCCCCTGCACATGATCGGTGAGATGCCGGCCACCTGGGCGTCCGTGGGCGACTGGATGATGCGCAGCGGTCACGCCTGGGTCGGCGTCTCGGTGCACAACAGCTCCTTCGGTGAGCTCTACGGGTTTGCCGGCGGGATCGAGGCGCTCAAGCAGCAGGACCAGGAACGCTACGGTCCACTGCGGCTGGAGACCTATCACCGGCCGCCGAGGCTGCGCTCCTACCCGGGGCCGAGCACCGACTCGTTCGCCCTGACGTGGACGATGGCGATGGCGCATCCACAGGGCCACCCGATCATGGCGGACGTGGCCCAGCTGCTCCGGACGAGCCCCGAGCTTGCCGCCGTCGCCGCGCAACGCATCTACGGCTGCGGCGCGTCGCAGACAGCACACTTTTGGAGCTTGTTCCTCGATCACGGGTGGCACGAGCTGCGGCGGCTGAGCGACGGCGCTCCGCTGCTCGACGCCTACGGTCTCGTGGTGTCGGCAGCGCCAGCTCACCGGCCGGTTGACGCGGTCCTCGTCAACGTCCTCAGCGAGGCTGAGGTCGTTGGCACCATCGTGCAGTCGACGATGACAGCTCCGCCGGACAGCGATGTCCCCCGGGTGCGTGGCATCGAGCTGGCGGGGGCGCCGCACGTCATCGGCCACGATCAGGTGGAGCGGCCCGTGGACGACCACCTGCACACCAAGGAGCCCTACCAGGCCGTGCTCAAGGCGATCTTTCACGCGCTCGACCGATGGGTGCGAGAGGGCATCGCGATGCCACATGTGCCGCTCATCGCCCGCGACCCCTCCAGTGTGGACGGCATCGTGCGTGACGAGCACGGCAACGCCGTCGGCGGGGTCCGGGTGCCATGGCTGGAGGCACCCCGAGCGCAGTACCTTCCGCGCTGCGCGTGCGGACCGACGCTCGGCGAAGTCGTCCCCTTCGCACCGGAGAAGACCGGGCGGCTCTACCCGAACGATGCCGACCACGAGCGGCGGTGGCGACGCGCCGTCGATCGGCTCGTGGAGGACCGGCTGCTCCTGGAGCACGACGTCGAGCCACTTCTCCAGCTGCGCACGAGCGGCGAGCCAGCGGCACCCTAGGGACCGCTCACCGGTGCCGGGCCGCGATGTCGCGTCCGATGATCTCCTTCATGATCTCGTTCGTGCCGCCGTAGATGGACTGCACCCGCGCGTCGGTGAAGGCCTGACCGACGAGATACTCGCGCATGTATCCGTACCCGCCATGCAGCTGAACGCATCGGTCCACGACCCGGTTGACCAGGTCCGACAGCCACAGCTTGGCCTTCGCCGCGTCCACCGCGGAGAGCACGCCATCGTTGAGCCGGCGTACAGCCGAGTCGAGATAGACCGTGCCGACGTCGACCTCGGTCTCGAGCTCGGCCAGGACGAACCGGGTGTTCTGGAAGTCTCCGATCGGCTTGCCGAAGGCAGTGCGCTGGAAGCAGTAGGTGCTCGTCCACTCCAAGGCGGCCGCGGCGAGGCTCAGCGAGGTGGCTGCGATCGACATGCGTTCGCGCGGCAGCCTCTCCATCAGGTGCACGAAGCCGCGCCCCTCCACCCCCAGCAGCGCCTCGGAAGGCAGGCTCACCTCGTCCAGGAACAACTCGCCGGTGTCGTTGGCGAGCAGACCGAGCTTCTTCAGTGGCCGTCCGCGCCGGAAGCCCGCGCTGTCGGTCGGTACGACGAACATGCTGAATCCGGTCGGCTCGCCCTGCTCGACGGTGCGGGCGAAGACCAGCGCGACGTCAGCCAGCACACCATTCGTGATGAAGGTCTTCGAGCCGGTCAGCGACCAGCCCTGCGATGTCCGGCGGGCCGTCGTCCGGATCGCACGCAGGTCGCTGCCCGCACCAGGCTCCGTCATGGCCAGGCAGCCGATTGCGTCGCCGCTGCACAGCGGCGGCACCCACTGTTGGAGCTGCTCGGGGGTGCCGAGGTCCAGCACGTATGGCAGGACCAGGTCGTCCTGCACGCACGTGCCTGCGTTGAACGACGCCGCGCCGGCACGCAGCATCTCCTCCATGACGACGACCCGGTACCGGAAGTCAGACTGCCCGCCACCGCCGAGCGACTCCGGGGCGCCGAGGCCGAGTAGGCCCGCGGCACCGGCCGCGCGCCAGGCGCTGCGATCGATCTGGCCCTGCTCGTCCCAGAGCTCCCGGTAGGGGGTGATCTCCTTGTCGAGGAACGCCCGGACGCTGCCCCGCAGTGCCTGCTGCTCCTCGGTGTAGCGGTCACGACCCACAAGTCCTCCTGACGGCAAGAATGTATATAGTAGCCACTATGGCTCTGGAGCAGACGATCGAGCCGCGACCCGTCCGGATCGCCAACATCTCCGGCTTCTACGGAGATCGGCGGGCCGCCGCCTCCGACATCGTGCGCGGCCCAGAACGGGTCGACGTGCTCACCGGCGACTACCTGGCCGAGCTCACGATGCTGCTGCTGTGGAAGCAGCGCCGCAAGGATCCTGTCGCCGGCTATGCCCGGACCTTCCTCGCCCAGATGGAAGATGTCCTGGGCGAGTGCCTGGACCGCGGGATCCGGGTCGTCGTCAACGCTGGCGGGGTCAACCCGCATGGCTGTGCCGAGGCGTTGCGCGAGCTCGCTCGAAGGACAGGCCTGTCGCCACAGATTGCCGTGGTCGAAGGTGACGACCTGCTGCCCCGGGTCGACGAACTGCAGCGGCAGGGGTGCGACTTCCACCACCTCGACACCGGTGCGCCGCTCTCCAGTACCCGAGCCCAGCTGGTGACCGCGCACGCCTACCTGGGCGCGTTCGGCATCGCACGTGGACTGGCGGCGGACGCCGACGTCGTCATCACGGGGCGCGTCACCGACGCCTCGCTCGTGGTGGGAACCGCAGCGTGGTGGCACGGTTGGAAGGCGGACGATCTCGACGCCCTCGCCGGTGCCGTCGTGGCCGGCCACGTGATCGAGTGCGGACCGCAGGCCACCGGAGGCAACTACTGCTTCCAGGAGGAGCTCCCCGACCTGCGCTACCCGGGCTTCCCGATCGCGGAAGTCGCCGCGGACGGGTCCGCCGTCATCACCAAGCAGCCTGGCACCGGCGGCGCCGTCACCGTCGGCACGGTGACGGCGCAGCTGTTGTACGAGATCCAGTCGCCCGCCTATGCGGGTCCGGACGTCGTGGCACGCCTCGACACGACGACCCTGACGCAGGTTGGCCCTGACCGGGTGCAGCTCAGCGGCACCCGGGGGGAGCCGCCGTCCGGTGAACTCAAGGTGGCCCTGAACCTGTCCGCAGGTTGGCGCAACACGATGGGGCTGATGATCGTCGGGCTGGACCGCGAGGCCAAGGCTCGCCGGGCGATAGCGATGCTGGGCGAGGTCCTCGGCGGATGGGAGCAGTTCGCCGACGTCGACCTGCGTCAGGTGGGTGACGAGCTGCGCGTCACCGTCAAGGATCCAGACCACGACAAGGTCGGCAGGCGCTTCTCCGGCGCCGTCATCGAGCTCCTCCTCGCGTCCTATGCAGGCGCGTGGACGACCACGCCACCCTCCGACGCGGTCGAGTACGGCGTCTACTGGCCGGCCCTCGTCCCTGCTGCGGCAGTCGAGCACGCGGTCGTGCTTCCCGACGGGACCCGCGAGGTCATCCCGGCGGAAGCGCGCGGCGCCGCCATCGTCCCGCAGCCGCAGCAGCCCGCTGCCTGGCTCGGCACCGGGCCGGTCGCCGAGGCCGCTCTCGGCGAGGTCGCCGGCGGCCGCTCGGGTGACAAGGGAGGCAACGCGAACGTCGGGCTGTGGACGCGGGAGGACGCGTCGTACTCCTGGATGGTCCAGGCCCTGACGGTCGAGCGCTTCGTGCAGCTCCTCCCGGAGGCTGCCGGCCTCGAAGTCCGGCGACACGTACTGCCAAACCTGCGCGCGCTCAACTTCGTCGTCGTCGGCCTCCTCGGTGAGGGCGTCGCCTCCTCGACACGTCCGGACCCGCAGGCGAAAGGCCTCGCGGAACAGGTCCGCGCAGCGCGCCTTCCGATCCCGATGGAGCTGCTGAGGTGAAGGTCGATGCGGCTCTGCGTGGGGACTTCTCCCAGGCGGCGATCGAGGCGGCGGCGCATGAGAGCTCCGGCCGCGCGGGCATCTGGTGCCCGGAGACGAAGCACGATGGTTTCCTCACTGCGCTGCGGGCCGTGGACGCGACGTCCACGACGACGGTCGGAACGGCCGTCGTCATTGCTCTCGGCCGGTCGCCGATGACGGTGGCGAGCGCGGCCTACGACCTGGCCGGGGCCTCAGGGGGACGGTTCGTGCTCGGGCTCGGAACACAGGTGAAGGCCCACGTCGAGCGGAGGTACTCGATGCCCTGGTCGCAGCCCGCCGCGCGGATGCGTGAGTATGTGCTCGCGCTGCAGGCGATCTGGCGGTCATGGCAGACCGACGCGACCCTGGACTTCGAGGGCGAGTTCTACCGGCACACGCTGATGACACCGTTCTTCAGCCCTGCTGCGCACGAGGCCGGCCCGCCGCGCGTGATGCTGGCCGCCGTCGGGGAGCGGATGACGCAGGTCGCCGGTGAGGTCGCCGACGGAATGCTCGTGCACGCCTTCACCACCCGGCCCTACCTGCGCGAGGTGACCTGGCCCGCACTGCGCGCGGCAGGAGCTGACGGACGGCCGTTCCAGCTCTGCGGGACCCCCTTCGTCGTCGTCGGCCGGGACGGGCAGGAGATGGACACGGCACTGCGAGCTGCCCGCGAGCGGATCGCGTTCTATGCCTCCACCCCTGCATACCGTGGAGTGCTCGCCGCCCACGGACTGGAGGATCTGCAGCCGGAGCTGACTGCCTTGTCCAAGCAGGGACGCTGGCAGGACATGGGAGCCGCCATCCCCGACCAGCTGCTGCACGAGGTCGCGGTCGTCGGCGAGCCGGCGGAGGCCGGACGCGCCCTGCGCGAGCGGTGGGGAACCCTCCTGGACCGGATCACGCCGTACAGCGCTGTACCGCTCGAACCGGAGGTTCTCGACGCGCTCTCCTGCGCCGCTGCGGCAGAGGGCTGAGCCCGGCCGGTCGTGTCCTTAGCGGAAGTGCGGGACGCGCTTGTCGACGAAGGCCCGGACCCCCTCCCGGCCGTCCACACTCCCGGCGAGCTCCGAGATGGATGCCTGCTCGGCAGCGAGCTGATCTGCAAGCGGGCGGTTGCCGGCCGCTTCGACGAGGCCGCGGCTCGCCGACAGCGCCCCGCGCGATCCTGTCGCAAGTTCGGCCACGAGTGCCGCGGCGGCACCTGCCAGGTCATCCGCGACCACTCGGCTGACCAGACCCCACGCCGCGGCCTCGTCGGCTGAGATCCGCCTGTTGGTCAAGACGACGTCCATGGCTCGTGGGCGTCCCACGAGGTGCCGCAGCAGCCAGGTCAAACCCACGTCGGGAGACAGGCCACCGGCTGTGTAGGACGCCCGGAACCAGGCGCCAGGGCCGGCGAGGACGATGTCGCCGACCAGCGCGAGACCGAAGCCACCGCCCGCCGCGACCCCGGCCACCTCGGTCACGATCGGCGCCCGTTGCTCCCTCAGCATCACCACCGCGGCGTGCACTCCGCCCGCGATGTCACCGACGAGGCCGGCGGGGGAGTCACTGGCAGCGAAGGCGTCCAGGTCGCCGCCGACGCTGAAGACGCCCTCGCCGTCCGAGCGGACATGCACCACGCGTGGCGCCGCCGCCACGATCAGCTCCGCGGCGTCCCGCAGTGCGAGCGCGCCGTCCAGGTCCAGGGCGTTGCGACGGTCCGGGCGCGCGAGCACCAGTCGGGCGACGCCACCGTCGATCTCGACGCGGATCCGGTCGCGGAGCTCGTGTTGCGTCATCTCGCCTCCACGGCGGTCTCCTCGGCCGGCTCCTGGACCACGACGAGCAGGTCGCCTGCGCTCACCGTCTGGCCGGCCTGCACGGACAGCTCGAGGACGACGCCATCCACCGGGACGACTACCTGGTGCTCCATCTTCATCGCTTCCAGGACGACCAGGCAGGTACCCGCCGTCACGGAGTCACCCGCGGCGACCAGGGTCCTCACCACGGTTCCCGGCATCGGGGCGACGAGTGAGCCGTGCGCCAGCTCGGCCGTGTGGGTGGGGAACCTGGGTAGTTCGCGCAGTGTCACCGAACCGCGTGAGCCGGCGACCGTGACCTGACCCTCATCGGCGATCACCGAGAACGTCCGGCGCAGGCCGTCAGCGACCAGCACCACCCCGTTCGGTGTGGCGGAGCGGACCGTGATGTCACGGTCGACGCCGTCAATCTGGAACCTGGCCGCGCGTCCCAGTTGGTATCCGACCTCCACGGTCCCGTCGTCGTCGGCGTAGTCGCGCCGCAGCAGCTGCGCCGGATTGTTGCGCCAGCCGGACGGCAGCCCGGGCAGCACCGAAGCCGAGGTCCGGGCCTGCGCTTGGGCGGCCAGGGCTGCGGCGAGGGCGCACATGGCCCGCTCGTCCTCATCGCGCGACGCCTGCAGCAGGTCCGCCGGCGGGTGCCGGTCGAACCAGTGCGTGTCCAGGTCGCCTGCGCGGAAATCGGGCTCGTCGAGAACAGCCAACAGCAGAGGGAGGTTGGTGATGATGCCATCGACGGCTGCGTGTCGCAGGGCCCGGCGGAGCCGGAGGATGGCCTCGTCACGGTTGGCGCCGTAGGCGATGACCTTCGCGAGCAGCGGGTCGTAGTTGGGCGAGACGATGTCGCCGTCCATGATCCCGCTGTCGACACGGATGCCGGCCTGCTGCGGTACCGAGAATCGGCGAACCCGACCACCGGTAGGGATGAATCCCCGAGCGGGGTCCTCGGCGTAGAGGCGCACCTCGATGGCGTGTCCGACCAGGGGGGCCGACAGCGCCTCGGGCGGTAGCGGATGGCCGTCGGCGACGAGCAGCTGCAGCCGGACCAGGTCGAGTCCGGTGACCAGCTCGGTGACAGGGTGCTCGACCTGCAGCCGGGTGTTCACCTCCAGGAAGAAGAACTCTCCGGTCGGTGCCAGCACGAACTCGACGGTCCCCGCTCCGACGTAGCCGAGCGTGGTGGCCGCGGTGACGGCGGCCGCGCTCATCCGTTCTCGTAGGTCGGGGTCGACAACGGGCGACGGGGCCTCCTCGAGGACCTTCTGGTGACGCCGCTGCAGCGAGCACTCCCGCTCGTGCAGCGCGACGAGCTGACCGTGCGTGTCACCGAACACCTGGATCTCCACGTGCCGCGGTGCCTCGACGTACCTCTCGAGGAACACGGTGTCGTCACCGAACGCCGACGCGGCCTCGCGCCTGGCCGAGGCCGCAGCCTCAAGCAGGTCTTCGGGGGCGCGCACGACACGCATCCCCCGTCCGCCGCCCCCCGCGGACGCCTTGACCAGCACCGGCCAGCCGACCGTCTCGGCCGCTGCGAGGACCTCGTCGTCGTCGAGTCCGGTGAGGTCCTGGCCGGGGAGGACGGGCACACCGGCCGCTGCCATCAGCGAGCGTGCCTCGAGCTTCGAGCCCATCCGTCGCACGACCTCCGGTGGCGGTCCGATCCAGGTGAGGCCCGCGTCGACGACGGCTGCGGCAAAGGTGGCGTCCTCGGACAGGAATCCGTAGCCGGGGTGCACCGCGTCGGCGCCGGACCGGATCGCGGCCTCGAGCACCCTCTCCGCGCGCAGATAGGACTCCGCGGGTGTCGCCCCTCCGAGAGGGACGGCCTCGTCGGCCTCACGAACGAATGGGGCGTCGCTGTCAGGCTCGGAGTAGACGGCGACGGTCGCGATGCCCATGTCGTGGCACGTCCGGAACACACGCCGGGCAATCTCGCCCCGGTTGGCGACCAGGACCTTCTCGATCACGGCGTCCTCCTCACATCCGGAAGACGCCGAAGGCGCGGGAGCCGCGCACCTCGGCGGAGTAGCAGGCCGACAGGGCGATGCCGAGCACCGTTCTGGTGTCACGCGGGTCGATGATCCCGTCGTCATGACCTCGGCCGCTCATGTACAGGGCGAGTGACTCGCTCTCGATGCGGGCGGCGAGCTCGTCGCGGCGCCGGGCGTCCTCCGCCTCGTCGAAGGCCCGCCCGGCGGCGGCGGCGGACTGCCGGGCCACGATCGACATGACTCCGGCGAGCTGTTCCGGGCCCATCACGGCCGTCTTGGAACCCGGCCAGCTGAACAGCATCCGCGGGTCGTACGAGCGGCCGGACATGCCGTAGTTGCCGGCCCCGTAGGAGGCGGCCATGTTGATAGTGAGGTGGGGGACAGTGCTGTTCGTGACGGCGTTGATCATCTTGGCGCCGTCCTTGATGATCCCGTCCTGCTCGTACTGAGTGCCGACCATGAAGCCGGTGGTGTTCTGCAGGAACAGCAGCGGGGTGTCGCTCTGGTTGCAGAGCTGGATGAACTCGGTGCCCTTCTTCGCCTCCCGGTTGAACAGGATGCCGTGATGGTTGGCGATGACGCCGATCGGGAAGCCGTGCACGGCTGCCCACCCGGTCACCAGCGCCGGACCGTAGAGGGGCTTGTACTCCTCGAACCTGGAGCCGTCGACCACCCTCCCGAGGACCTCGCGTGGATCGAAGGGCACCCTGATGTCGGCGCTGATCACGGCGAGCAGGTCCTCGGGGTCGTAGACCGGCTCGTCGGGCGGCGACGTCGGACCGCCGGGCTTGCGCCAGTTGAGGTGCTGCAGGATCTCCCGGCCGATCGCGATGCACTCGTGCTCGTCGGCGGCGAGGTAGTCGGCGAGGCCTGACGTGCGGGCGTGCATCTCGCCGCCGCCGAGGCTCTCGTCGTCGGCCTCCTCGCCGGTCGCCATCTTGACCAGCGGGGGGCCGCCGAGGAACACCTTCGCGCCGCCGGCCACCATGACCGTGTAGTCGCACATGCCCGGTACGTAGGCGCCGCCGGCCGTGGAGTTGCCGAACACGAGCGCGATCGTCGGCACCCCAGCTGCCGACAGCGCCGAGAGGTCGTGGAAGAGCCGCCCTGCCGGCACGAACAGCTCGGCCTGGTGGCGCAGGTCGCCGCCTGCAGACTCGACCAGATTGACGACGGGCAGCCGGTTCTCACGCGCGATCTGGGTCGCGCGCAGCACCTTCTTCCAGGTGTAGGGGTTAGACGCTCCGCCGCGCACCGTCGGATCGTGCGCGATGAGGATGCACTCGATGCCCGAGACGACCCCGATCCCGGTGACGACGCTCGCCCCGACCGGATACTCGGTGCCCCATGCGGCGACCGTGCTCAGCTCGAGGAACGGGGCGTCCGCGTCCAGGAGCAGCTCGATCCGCTCCCGCGCCAACAGCTTGCCGCGACTGCGGTGCCGGTCGACGGCCGCGCCGCCGCCGCCGTCACGTGCCAATCCTTGCTGCTCGTGGAGCTCGGCCAGTCGCTCGAGCATCGCGGCACGATTGTGCCGCGCCGTCTCGCTGGTCAGGTCGAGCGCGGTGGTCAGCACTCTCACGTTGCGTCGGCTGCATTCAGCTCTTGACGCGTCCGGCTTTCCATAGTGTTCACTATGGCACAGCCCACATCCTCACGCACGCGTCGCAAAACGGGTGCCGGTGAGGCCGAGGAGGAGAGCCACCATGGACGTGAACGACCTCATCATGATCAGCGTCGACGACCACCTCGTCGAGCCGCCCACGCTGTTCGACCACCACATCTCGGACCGGTTCCGGGACGCGGCTCCCAAGGTGGTGCGCACCGACGACGGCTCCGACGTCTGGACGTTCAACGGCGCCACCATCCCCAACATCGGCCTGAATGCCGTCGCCGGCCGGCCGAAGGAGGAGTACGGCATCGAGCCGACGGCCTTCGACGAGATGCGTCCGGGCTGCTACGACGTCCAGGAGCGCATCAAGGACATGAACGCCGGCGGCGTGCTCGGCTCGATGTGCTTCCCCTCATTCCCGGGCTTCAGCGGGCGCATCTTCGCCGCGGCCCAGGACAAGGAGCTCGCCTACGACGTGCTGCGCGCCTACAACGACTGGCATGTCGACGAGTGGTGCGGAGGAGCACCCGGGCGGTTCATCCCGATGGGCCTTCCCGTCCTGTGGGACCCGGAGCTCGCCGCGAAGGAGGTCCGGCGGCTGGCCGCCAAAGGGGTGCACAGCCTCACCTTCACCGAGAACCCCGCAACGCTCGGGTTCCCCAGCTTCCACGACGACCACTGGGACCCGCTGTGGAAGGCGTGCCAGGACGAGGACGTGGTGCTCTCCATCCACCTCGGTTCCTCCGGGCAGCTCACCGTCACCTCGCCGGACGCACCCATCGACGTGATGATCACGCTCCAGCCGATGAACATCTGCCAAGCAGCCGCGGACCTGGTCTGGTCCCGTATCCCCAAGCAGTTCCCGTCCATTCGCTTCGCTCTCAGCGAGGGCGGCACCGGCTGGATCCCGTACTTCCTGGACAGGCTGGACCGCACCTACGACATGCATCACCTGTGGACCGGTCAGGACTTCGGGGGCCTGATGCCGAGCGACGTGTTCCGCAAGCACTTCATGACGTGCTTCATCTCCGACCCGGTCGGCCTGCAGCTGCGCCACCAGATCGGGCTCGACAACATGTCGTGGGAGTGCGACTACCCCCACTCCGACTCGGCCTGGCCCTACGCGCCGGAGGAGTTGTGGGACGCCGCCCAGGGCGCTGGCGTCCCGTTCGAGGAGTTGCAGCAGGTCAGCCACCAGAACGCGATGCGCTGGTACAACTTCGACCCGTTCGAGCACCGCTCCAAGGCGGACTCGACCGTCGGGGCACTGCGACAGGAAGCGTCGGGTCACGACGTCTCGATCCGGTCGTTCGACCAGGGTCGCTACGAGCGCACCTCTGGTGGCGTATCGCTGGCTGACATCGCAGCGAAGGCGACCGCGTGACCGCTACGCCCGAGGCGCCCGCCGACGCAGGCGCGCTGGAGTACGACCCCTACGACGCCGAAACCGTCCACAACCCGTTCCCGGTGTACCGGCGGCTGCGTGACGAGGCGCCGGTCTACGTCAACGAGCAGCACGGGTTCTGGGCGCTGTCCCGCTATGACGACGTGGTCGAGGCACACCTCGACCACGAGACGTTCACCTCAACGCACGGAGTGACGATCGAGGGTCTCGAGCGGTTCATGCCGCTGCTGATCGTCAAGGACCCGCCTGACCACACCGCTCACCGGCGCGTGGTCAGCACGCTGTTCACGCCTCGTCGCATCGGACAGCTGGAGAGCTTCGTCCGCCAGACAGCCGTCGAGCTGCTCGATCGGCTCCGCGGCCGCGACACGTTCGACGTCGTGCAGGAGTTCGCGATCCGGCTCCCGCTCGACGTCATCAGCGAGCTCATCGGCGTTCCTGTGGAACTGCGGGCGGAGGTCCACCGGCTCAGTGACATCGCAGCGGCCCGCAATGGGCGCGAGCCGCTGACCAAAGAGGAGATCCAAGCGAGCATGGGCTTGCAGGAACTCCTGACCGAACTCGCTCGTGAGCGACGCCGGAACCCTGGTGACGACGTCATCACCACCCTCATGCAGACTCCGGTGGAGGACGAGGACGGTGGCCGCCGCTACCTGGACGACGATGAGATCGGTGTCCGTTTCCTCGAGCTCGCTTTTGCCGGCCACGAGACGGTCGCGAAGCTCATCCCCAACGCGGTTGTCGCCCTCGCCTGGCATCCCGAGCAGCGAGCCCGCCTCGGCGCCGATCCGAGCCAGCTCCCGAAGGCTGTCGAGGAGATGCTGCGCTGGGACCCGCCGTCGCACTACCAGGGCCGCTGGACGACCCGCGACGTCACGCTTCACGGTGTCACGATTCCTGCCGGTCAGCGCGTCATCCTGCTCACCGGTGCGGCCCTGCACGACCCCCGGCAGTTCCCCGACCCGGAAACCTTCGACATGGACCGGCTGCTCGAGCGGCATGTCGCGTTCGGGCTGGGACGCCATGTCTGCCTGGGAGCGTCGCTCGCTCGCCTGGAGACGCGGATCGCCTTCGAGGAGCTGCTTCAGCGCTACCCCGAGTGGGATCTCGTCGAAGGCGGGGCGCAGCGGCGGATGAACGGCAACGTCCGCGGGCTCAGGAACCTCATCATCGCGGTCAAGCCGTCGCCTGCAGCCATCGGATGAGCAGGTGACGACGACCGGCGCACCCGCTGCTCTCCGCGCGGAGCCGGCTCGTCCAGGACCGGTCGTGACTCAGGACAACGCCGCGTTCTGGGATGCGGCCCGGCAGCGCCAGCTGATGGTGCAGCAGTGCCGCAGGTGCCAGCAGCGCTACCACCCACCGCGGCCGATGTGCCCGTCGTGCCACAGCACCGACCTCGGGCTGCTTGCATGCAGCGGCCGGGCAACGATTCACAGCTGGACGGCGGTGCACTACCCGCAGAGCCCGCGGTTCAGCTATCCCGCGATCGTCGTCGTGGTCGAACTTGAGGAGGGCGTGCGCCTGGTCTCAGGCCTGGTCGACGTGCAGCCCTCGGACGTGCGCATCGGCCTGCCGGTCACGGTGGACTTCCTCGACGTGGAGGACGGTGCGGTGCTGCCCGTCTTCAGGCTGGAACGGTGACGGTGTCGACTCCTCAGGGAGGCGCCGCAGTGGTCGGGATCGGGGCCACCGAGTTCTCGAAGGCGGCCGGACGCAGCGAGACGCAGCTGGCGTGCGAGGCGATCGTCGCAGCCCTGTCCGACGCCGGGCTAGATGCCTCCGATGTCGACGGTGTCGTCAGCTACACGATCGACCCGGTGGAGGAGGCCGAGCTCGTGCGGGCGGTCGGGTTCCAGGAGCTCACCTGGTCCAGCCGCGTCCCCTATGGGGGCGCCGGCTCTCAGGCCACCCTGCTGCACGCTGCGGCAGCAGTCACGTCGGGCGCGGCCCGAGCGGTGGTGGTGTGGCGTGCCATCAAGGCTCGGTCAGGCACGCGGTTCGGCGGCGCCGCTGTCCCGAGGTCGCCGACCAGCGCACACGCAGGAACCTCGGCGGCCCAGTGGAGCGCGCCCTACGGCGCACTGACACCCGCGTCCTGGATCGCGCTGCTGGCGACCCGGTACATGGAGACCTTCGGCGTGACGAACGAGGACTTCGGGCGTGCTGTCGTGCAGCTCAGAGCACATGCTGCGACCAACCCCGAGGCGCACTACTTCGGCCGCCCACTCAGCCTGGAGGAGCACCAGCAGTCACGCTGGATCGCGGAGCCGGGTATCCGGCGTGCTGACTGCTGCCAGGAGAGCGACGGGGCGGTCGCGCTGATCGTCACCTCGGCGGACGAGCCGGTCGCGGCTGCGGCGACGACTCCGGTACGCATCCTGGCGGTGACCGGGAGCGCCCTGAACGGTCACGAGGTGGCGAGTGACCACTATGTCCCCGACATCGGCGACTTCCCGGAGAGCCGCGCCCTGGGCAACCGCCTGTTCGCGCACGCGGGGCTGGGGCGTGACGACGTCGATGTGGCCCTCATCTACGACGCCTTCTCACCCGTGCTCCTGATGCAGCTGGAGTCCCTCGGCTTCTGCGGACCCGGCGAGGCGAAGGACCTGATCGGCGACGACGGACTCGCCGTCACCGGAGTGCTGCCGTGCAACCCGAATGGCGGGCTGATCGGAGAGGCCTACATCCACGGGCTGAACCTGACCCTCGAGGCGGTACGCCAACTGCGCGGCACGGCCGCCAACCAGGTGCGCGCCGCCCGCACGGCCCTGGTCGCCGCGACCCGGTCCGGCGTGCTGCTCGGCACATGAGCATCCGCGGACCCGAGGTGCGTGGGCGGGTGCGGCTCGAGGAGGTGCTCGACCTCGAGGTGGTGGGTCCGGACCTGTTCCGCGGGGCGTCGCCGGATACGAGCCTGCAGCGGATCTTCGGCGGGCAGGTGGCGGCCCAGGCGCTGGTGGCGGCGACCCGCACCGTGCAGGCGGGGCGTCCGGTCCATTCACTGCACGCCTACTTCCTTCGGCCAGGCAAGCCCGGGGTGCCGACTGATTACGTGGTCGACCGGGTCCGCGACGGCGGAAGCTTCAGCACGCGCCGAGTCACCGGCTCGCAGGCAGGGATGGCGATCTTCTCGCTGTCCGCGTCCTTTCAGCTCGGTCACCAGGAAGGTCCGGACCATGCCGACCTACCGCCGGACGTGGAGACGCCCGAACAGCTCTCGCATGTCGACGAGACCGACGCCGAGTTCCGTCAGTGGCACCGGACCGAGTGGCCGGACTGGGACCTGCGACGGGCGTCGGTTCCGCGGGGCACGAGCGGATCCAGCCCGGTCCAGCAGGTCTGGGTGCGCCACGCCGCCCCGCTGCCCGACGATCCCGTCCTGCACGCCTGCGCCCTGACCTACGTCAGCGACATGACGTTGCTCGGTTGCTCGGTCGGTGCCTACGCGGACGAGCGCCCGAATCTGCAGGTTGCCTCGCTGGACCACGCCGTCTGGTTCCTGCGTCCGTTCCGCGCTGATGCGTGGCTGTTGTACGACCAGAGCAGTCCGTCGGCCGGCGGCGGCCGAGGGCTCAACATCGGCCGGGTCTTCGACCGCGGAGGCGCGCTGGTCGCGGCGGTCGTCCAGGAGGGGCTCGTCCGTCAGCTCCGCGGCTGACATGCCAGCGAACGCTGGCGCAGATCCATAGTAACGACTATGTTGCAATGGTCACACAGATCGTCGCTCGAGGAGAGACAGTGGACGTCCCCCGCCCAGGCGCGAAGTTGGAATGCAGTAGCTGTGGCGCCCAGCTCGTTGTCGTGAAGAGCCCAGAGAGCGTGCCCACCTGTTGCGGGCAGCCGCTCACGCCTGCCGCCACGAAGGCGGGTGTCTCCCGTGGCCAGTGAGCTCGGCAAACGCTATGAGTGCCCCTCCTGCGGCGGGCAGCTGCTGGTCGTCTCCGCCGGCACGGGCCAGGTGCTGTGCTGCGGCGTCGAGGTCGACGTGCTGCAGCCCAAGAAGCTCCCCTCCTCGGACTGACGTCTATGGATCTGAGTCTGATCCTGGGGATGGCCGCCGACGGATTCCCGGACCGGGTGGCCATCGGGAGCAGCGACTCCGGCCTGACCTTCGCCGCGCTCCACGCACGCGTCGAGCGGCTCGCGGCGGCCCTTCCGGCGGGACGTCCCGTGGTCTACGTCGGTCCGCACGGCGAGCACGCCGCGACGTTGCTGTTCGCGGCTTCGGCGGCGGGCTCGCCGTTCGCGCCGGTCAACGGGCGACTGCCGCGTGAGCAGGTCGTCGAGCTCGTGCGTCGGCTCGACCCCGCGCTGGTGGTCTGCACGCCAGACCTCGAGACCGCCCTGAACTCCACGGCACCGCTGGTCCTCACGACGGCGCGGCTCGACGACCTCGAGCGCGTCGACGTGCCGGCCTCCGAGCCGTCGGACGTAGCGGTGCTGCTCTACACCAGCGGCACGACGGCGGCCCCGAAGGCCGCTGTGCTCACTCACGAGAACCTGCTCGCCTACGTCATGGAAACCCTGGACTTCGGCTCGGCCGGCGACGACGAATGCCTGTTGCTGGCCGTACCGCCCTTCCATGTCGCCGGCATCGCAGCGGTTCTGTCGAATGCCTACCTCGGTCGTCGCGTCGTCGCGTTGCCGGCGTTCGATCCGAACGCCTGGCTTCAGGCCGTCCGCGACGAGTCGGTCACCCACGCGTTCGTCGTCCCCACGATGCTGGCCCGCATCGTCGCGGCACTCCGCGACAACCCGACCTTGGCCGGTCAGTCACTGCGCACGCTGTCGTATGGCGGCGCCCGTACGCCGGGACCGGTTCTGGAGGAGGCGTTGGCGCTGTTCCCAGAGGTGCAGTTCGTCAATGCCTACGGGCTCACCGAGACCAGTTCCACGATCGCGGTGCTCGGGCCCGAGGACCACCGCCCAGACCCCACGGATCCCGTCGCCGTAGGACGACTCGCATCGGTCGGCCAGGTCGTGCCCTCCGTCGAGGTCGAGATCATCGACGAGGCCGGTCGGCCTGTCTCGACCGGCCGGTCCGGTCGGGTCCGGATGCGCGGCGCCCAGGTCGGTGGGAGCTACCTGGGCACGGGAAGCACGCTCGACCGGGAAGGCTGGCTGGTCACAGGCGACCTCGGTCATCTCGACGACGACGGCTACCTGTTCCTGGAGGGCCGCGCCGATGATGTCGTCATCAGGGGCGGCGAGAACATCTCGGCGGCAGAGGTCGAAGACGCGCTGCTGCGCTGCGACGGCGTCGCCCAGGCGGCCGTCGTCGGAGTACCCGACGAGGAGTGGGGCGAGCGACTGGCCGCGGCGGTCGTCGCACGAGACGGCGTCAGCCTCGAGCCCGATGCCCTGCGGGCGCGGGTGCGGGAGCTGCTCGGCTCCCTCAAGACGCCCGACCAGGTCGTTCTGCGTGAGGACCTGCCTCTGACCGCCACCGGCAAGGTGCTCAAACGCGTTTTGCGCGACGAGCTCGTCGCCTCCCTGCAGCCCACCACCTGACCGAACCCCCGAAGGAACACCATGACTGAGCGCCTCATCTCCGCCGACTCGCACGTCGCTACTTCGCACGACGCGGTCAAGCGCCACCTCGCGACCAAGTACCACGACGCCTACGACAACGCGATGACGCGCATGTACACCGAACTCATGTACATGTTCGAGGGCAAGAACATGACCAACCAGCGCAAGCACCCCGCGTCGACGCGGGCCGGCTACGAAGACGCCGCCGAGCGACTCAAGGACATGGACGTGGACGGTGTCGATGTCGAGGTGCTGTACTCGGAGGTCAGCGCATTCCGGTTCCTCACCGACGTCGGTGAGGGCCGCGACGAGGCCACCCGAGCCTTCAACGATTCCCTGCACGAGTGGGCCTCGGTCGACGCGAAGCGGCTGATCGTCTCCTACCAGATCCCCATCTACGACGTCGACTTCGCGGTCTCGGAGATCAAGCGGATCGTCGAGCTCGGCGGCAAGTCGCTGCAGCTGCCCGTGTATCCGAGCGAGGCCGGCCTGCCCGAGTACTTCGACAAGCGCTACGACCCGATGTGGGCGACGATCCAAGAGACCGGCCTACCGGTGTGCCTGCACATCGGTCTCAACACCAACATCAAGGACCTCGCCCGGCGCGACCCCACGCCCAACGCCGGCGTCATGGTTCCGATCGTCGCACTCCTGTGTGCCGAGTCCTACGGCATGATCATCATGGGTGGGGTCCTCGAGCGCTTCCCCGACCTCAAGATCGTCTACGTCGAGCCCGGTGTCGGCTGGCTGCCCTGGTGGATGGAGGTCGCCGACGACCTGACGCTGCGGCAGGGCTATGACTTCCCGGCGATCAAGGAGCTGCCGAGCTTCTATTTCAAGCGCAACTGCTCGGTCACCTTCATCGACGAGGCCACTGCCATCCAGACCCAGCGACACACCATCGGTGTCGAGAACCTGATGTGGTCCACGGACTACCCGCACCCCGTCAGCTCGTGGCCGCACAGCCACAAGATCGTCGACGAGATCATGCACGGCGTCCCGGCGGACGAGCGGCGCCTGATGACGAGCGGCAACGCGGAGCGCATCTGGAACCTTGCGTGAGCGGGCCCCTCACCGGCATCAGGGTCATCGAGCTGGCCGGCGGACGGCCGTCGGCGCTCGCCGGGATGATCCTCGCCGACCAAGGCGCCGACGTCGTGCTCGTCGAGCCGTCGGAGGGGCGTGCGGTGCGGTCGCTGCCCGGCGAGCGCGTCTGGGACCGCGGCAAGCGGTCGGTGGTGCTGAACCTCGACGTCGAAGGCGACCGTGCGCAGCTGCAGGCCCTGCTGGCCGGGGCCGACGTGCTGCTCGAGGCGCTGCTCGTGACCGAGGTCACCCGGTGGGAACTCGGTCCGGAGACGCTGCGCGAGCTCAACCCGATGCTCGTCCACTGCAGCTTGTCCGCCTACGGCGGTGCCTTCCCGGAGGAGGACGAGGCACGCGTCGCCGCCGCCGGTCCCGGGGCGGAGATGCTCGTCAGTGCCCGCCTCGGCGCCTACCACGAGCAGCGCGGCTGGTACGGCACACCCATGGACCGCATTCTCGGTATCGAGGGCGGTCCCGACGACCTCGACGTGCCCGTCGGGGCGGAACAGGGCCCCGACCGTGACGGCCCCCTGGCGGTCGCGTCCCCGTGGGCTGGACTGTCGACGGCGCTGAACGCCGCGCTGGGCATCTCCGCCTCGCTCGTCGCCCGCCTCCGCACCGGCAGTGGGCAGCACCTGAGCACCAGCATGCTGCAGGGACTGTTTGCCGTGAACTTCTCCTCCTGGCAGCGGCCGGAGAACATCGACGCCGACCTGTACCGCATGTGGGTGCTCGACCGCCGCGCCCCCAAGGGCCTGTTCGCTTGCGCGGACGGGCGCTGGGTCCACCAGTGGCCGATGAACCCGTTCGCCGTCACCGAGGCGAGCCAGGCCGCCACGCTCGACGACGCCGTCGCGACCCGCAACCGCGACGACATCCGTCGCCTCGGGATGAGCCCCGACGACCTGATCGTCCTGCTGCACTACTTCCCCGACATGGTGGAGGCGCACCGCCGGTTCAACGCCGAGGAGTGGGTCAGGTTCGGCGCGCGCGCCGACGTCGGTCTGCAGCTGGTGCGTTCGCCGGAAGAGGCCCTTCAGGACCCGGACTTCCTTGCCGACCAGACCGTCATCGACGTCGCGGACCGCGAGCACGGCCTCGTGCGCCAGCCCGGACTGGGTTTTGCCCTCAGCCGCGACAGGGGCGAGGTCCGTCGAGGAGCGCCCGCTCTCGGCGAGCACACCGAGGAAGTCCTCGCCGACCTGCCGCCGACACCGACGCCGACGCCGTCACCGACCGCGCCGAGCAGCGGCCGGCTCCCGGCCGGCTCCGGACCTCTCGCGGGCATCCGGGTTCTCGACCTCGGCCTGGGGGTGGCGGGGCCGTTCGCCACGTCGCTGCTCGCCGAGCTCGGCGCTGACGTCATCAAGGTCAACACGCAGTGGGACGGCTTCTGGCTGGCGATGCACATGGGGGCTGCCGCCAACCGCGGCAAGCGGAGCCTGTCGGTGGATCTGAAGGATCCCCGCGGCCGCGAGCTCGTCCGGCGCCTCGCGCTCTCTGCCGATGTTGTCGCGCACAACATGCGCACCGGCGCGGCTGAGCGGCTCGGTCTGGACTACGACAGCCTCTCCGCTGACAACCCAGGGTTGGTCTACTGCCACAGCCGGGGGTTTGACCATGGCAGCCGGCTGGGTCTTCCGGGCACGGACCAGACCGCCGGTGCCCTGTGTGGAACGTCCTATGAGGACGGGGCCATGCACCGCGGCGGTAGTCCCTTCTGGAGCCCGACGAGCATGGGCGACACCGGCAACGGCTGGCTGTCCGCGATCGGCATCCTGCAGGCGCTCTACCAGCGTGAGCTCACCGGCCGTGGCCAGTCCGTCGACTCGGCCATCGTGAATGCTTGCCTGCTCGCGACGTCCGCGACGTACGTCCGCGCCGACGGCACGGCCCCCCAACGGGCGAGGTTGGACCCGCAGATGCTCGGTTTCTCGGCGCTGCACCGGCTCTACCCGGCCGGCACCGACCCGACGACAGAGGACTGGTTTGCGCTTGCTGCCGTCGATGACGTTGCGGCGTCAGCGCTGCTGTCGCTCGTCGGCCTTGGCGACGAGGACCGTTTCGCCAGCGCTGATGCGCGGGCGCTCCATGACGAAGAACTCGCGAAGGAGCTCGAGAGCCGGTTCGCCGACGCAGACGTGACGACCTGGATTGCCCGGCTGCAGGCCGGCGGGGTGCCATGCGAGCCGGCGTCGGCGCGCTTCACGCAAGGCCTCTTTGACGACGAGCGCCTCCGTCAGCTGGGTCTGACCACGACGCAGCAGCATCCTGTCATCGGGCGGCTCGACACCTACGGCGACCTGATCACCTTCGACGGCACACCCACCTCGCCCGGTCGCCCTGCGCCGCTGTGCGGGCAGCACTCGCGAGAGATCGTCACCGAGCTGGGCTTGTCGCCCGAGGAAGTGGACGCGCTCATCGAGGGCAAGGTCATCGTCGACGTGGTCGTCGACGCCTGAGACGGGACGTCACCCTGCCCGGTGGTCAGGCAGTGCGCTTGCCCCGTCGCGACTGGCGGCGGCTCGGGGCTGCCATCGCGGGCGGGGCGGGTTGGGCGGACAGGGACAGGCCTCGCTGCTCAGCGAGGGCGACGAGGGCGTCCATCAGCAGCTCCTGCTGCCGACGGAAGGGTGCCTCGCCTGAATGGATCTCCTCCATGCCCGGCGTCGCCGCCAGCAGCAGGTGGTTGACCGCGAGGCCGCGCATCGCCGAGAAGACCAGTGCGCGGAAGTCCTCGTCATCGGCCGCCGACCCCAACGCCTCGTGTACCAGTCTGCCGACGGGCTCCTGGCTCACCCGCAGGGTCTCGTCGATGATGCCCCTGGCGTCCGGTGAGGCATCGGTGTCGTAGCGCATCTCGATGAGGAGCTGGACCCACGCGAAGTAGTTGGGTGTTCCGTAGAAGCGCACGATGAGGTCGAACAGCTCGGCGAGCCGCCCCCTCCCCGGAGGCTGGGTGAACTGGAAGTCCCCGGCCGTGCCGGCGAAGCCGACAGCGTGACGCTGCAGCGCCGCCGCCATCAGGCGACTGCGGGTCCCGAAGTGGTGCTGGATCACGCCCCACGTCACACCTGCCCGCCGGGCGATCTCGTTGCTCGACGCCCGATAGATGCCGCGCTCGAGAATGGTCGCCAGTGCTGCGTCGAGCACGCGTTGCTGGGTCGCTTGACCGTCTCGCGGCTCTGAGCGGCGCCGGGCCGCGGGCGCGCTGTCCGTCATGGCGTCCTCAGGTCGGCGGTCGGTTGGGCAGGAATGTACAGGTCAGTCAAGGCGCTGCAGGACCATCGCCGCGATGCCGCTGGCCACGATGACGTTGCGCGCGTCTGGCAGCTGGTTCGCCGACTGCGATCGGACCTGACGCACCCCTTCGGCGATGTTGTTCATCCCGTGGATGTAGGCCTCTCCGAGCAAGCCGCCGTGCGTGTTCACGGGCAGCCGCCCGCCTCGGCCGAGCTGGCCGCTGGTGACGAACTCGCGGAGCTCGCCCCGCGGACACAACCGGAGCTCCTCGAGCTGCACGAAGACGGCCGGGCTGAACGCGTCGTAGAGCATGGCCGCGTCCATGTCGTGCGGCCGCAACTCACCTGCCCACAGCGCCTGCCCGACGGCGCGTGCGGCCGGCATCCCGGCGAGATCATCGCCGTAGAACCCCACGATCGGGTTGAAGTCCGTCGTGGTCCGGAGCGCACCCGCCGCGAGCCTCGCGCCCCCCGAGGGTGCGTCGGCCGCCCGTTCCGCGGAGGTGACGACGAGGCCGACACCGCCATCGCTCTCCTGGCAGCAGTCGAGCAGACGCAGGACCGGCTCGGCGATCCAGCGGGAGTTCTGATGGTCGTCGTGGGTGATGGGCCGTCCGTAGAACCACGCTGCCGGGTTGGTCGAGGCCCAGTCGCGGCAGGCGACCGAGTAGTGCCCGAGATCGCTGTTGGTCAGTCCGACCGACGCCATGTATCGCTGGAACTGCAGGCCAGCCCACTTCGCGGGGGTGTCGAGACCGAACGGCGTGTACCAGCTGGTGTCGACGCTGTCCGTCGTCCGAACCCGGTCGGTCGTCGTCGGCTGACCGTACCGCCGCTGCGATCGCTCGTTGAAGGCCCGCCAGACGAGCACTGCGCGAGCCGCTCCGGACGCCACGGCCGTTGCGGCCTGCAGGACGGCAGCGACCGAACCGGCTCCGCCGTACGGCATCCGCGACGCCCAGCGGAGCTGCTTTACGCCCAGGCCCGGCGCGAGAGCTGTCTCCGCGTTGTTGTCGACCGTGAAGGTGACGAAGCCGTCGATCTCACTCGGTTGCAGGCCGGCGTCCGCGATCGCCGCACGGCTGCACTCAAGCGCCAGCTGCAGCTCGCTGCGTCCGGAGTTCTTGGAGAACTCGGTCGCGCCGACACCCGCGATGGCCGTCTGCCTGAGCCTGAGGGGATCCACCTCAGCACATCCCTGTCGACCCGGCCGGCCGCCTCTCGAGGCAGTGCGCGACGGTGCTCACCGGCGTGGCCGGAACACGGGCTGGGCACCGCCTTCGTGGGTTTCGAACTCCACGTCCACGAGCATGTCGACGGTCAGCTCATCGAGTTCTGCGCCCACGAGCGCGCTCACGATCCGGGGACCCTCTTCCAAGGCGACGATCGCCGCGATGCGGGGCGGGGCGCCAGGGCTGACGGGATGGCGGGGCAGGATGTAGCTGTAGAGGGTGCCTCGCCCGCAGGCGGCGGTCATGGTGGACTCGGCTGACCCGCACTTCGCGCAGCTTGGCCGTGGAGGATGGCGGAACTCATGACAGCTGAAGCAAGCCTGCAGCATCAGCCGACCCTCACCCGCGGCCGCCCAAAAGCCTTGTGAACTGTCTGAGATGGCATCCGGCACAGGGTGCATAGTAAACGCTATGCAACGCCGGCGACAACGCCGGTACATGGCGGACCTCTTCGCCGATCATGACGCGAGTCACGGCAGGGTGGGAGGGTGAGCGGGTGGACGGGCAGTCGCATGCGGCGCACCTGTTGCGCGAGCTCGGACTCGACGGGCAGCCGCCGCGCGGTGACTCTCCGTCGAACGCCTGGGCGGCCAGCGGCGGCATGGCCCTGACTGGGCTGCCCGAGGGTCCGGTTTTGACCTGCCCAGGTCCTGCAGTCGCCCTCGAAGGGACCTTGCTCGCACTCCGGACGCTCGCCCCGGATCGTGTCCTTCCCGATGTGCGGCTGCTCGGTGAGCGCGCCGCCTGCGCCGGGCTCAGCCGTCAGGGATCGACCTCGTGCGGACGGAAGACGAAGCTGTTGGCGGCTCGCGACGGGTGGGTCGCCGTCGCGCTGGCCAGGGCGGAGGATCACGAGCTCGTGCCTGCGCTCGTGGAAGACGATGTCGTGCCCGGCCGCGAGTGGGAGGCAGTCGCCAGGTGGGTGGCGTCATCGTCCACGAGTGCTGCCCGAGAGCGTGCCAGGCTTCTTGGCCTTCCGGTGGCGGTGCTCGGCGAGGAGCCGGCGACCATGACTCCCTGGGTCGTCCAGCGCGTCGGGGCCGGCAGAGAGGTGCGAGGAAGGCCGCGTGTCGTCGATCTGTCGGCGCTGTGGGCGGGGCCGTTGTGCGCGTCCTTGCTGGGACTGCTCGGCTGCGATGTCCTGAAGGTCGAGGATCCGCGTCGTCCAGACGGAGCGCGGGGCGGACCTGCTCGGTTCTTCGATCTGCTGCACGCAGGAGCGAAGTCGGTCCCACTCGACCTTTCGGGTGCGGACGGACGGCGTCGACTGCTCGACCTCGTGCTTGCTGCAGACGTCGTCATCGAGAGCTCCCGGCCCCGGGCACTCGACCAGCTCGGGGTGGTCGCCGAGGAGGTCGTGGCGGAGGCGGGAGTCACGTGGGTGTCGATCACGGCGCACGGTCGCGACCAGCCGGACCGGGTGGGGTACGGCGACGACGCGGCCGTTGCGGGTGGGCTAGTCGCGTGGACCGTAGGGCGGCCGGTGTTCGTCGCGGACGCAGTCGCCGATCCGTTGACCGGCGCCTACGCCGCCCTCGCGGCGTGGGCTGGGGTCCTGAACGGTGGCGGCATGCTGGTGGACATGTCGCTGAGCCGGGCTGCCGCGGTGGCCGCCTCGACGGTGCGGCAGGGGCCGGACGCCGTCGCGTGTGAGGGCGGCTGGTGCGTGTCGACCGACCGCGGGCACGTCGGGGTCGCGGCGCCCTGGGCCCGGCCGGCGATGGGTCGTGCACCTGCCCTGCGGCGGCCCAGGTGACGTTGCTGCTGGATGTGGAGCTGCCCGAGGGCCGCTGTGACGTACGCGTCGATGGCCGACTCGTCGTCGAGGTCGGTCAGTTGTCCCGAGCCGCCGGCGAGGAGGCGGTCAACGGCAACGGGGGGGCGCTCTTGCCCGGCCTCCATGACCACCACCTCCATCTGCTCGCGACCGCGGCTGCTTCCGCCTCAGTCGACGTCCGCGATGGTCTGGGCCCTCTCGCTTCCGCCGGGGAGGGATGGCTGCGGGCCGTCGGCTGGTCGGGCGACGGGGATCGGCATGTCCTGGACGCGGTGCAGCGGCGGCGACCGGTGCGCGTCCAGCACGGCAGCGGCGCCCTGTGGGTGCTGAACACCGAAGCGATCGGGCTGTTGCAGCTCGACCGCTCCGACCACCCCGGCGTGGAACGTGATGCCCACGGTCAGCCCACCGGACGGCTGTGGCGCGCGGACGCCTTGCTGGGCGAGCTCTTGGGGCGGGAGACACCCGACCTGGCGGGGCTCGGGCTGCGCCTCGCACAGCTGGGCGTCACCGGGGTCACCGACGCCACACCCGCCCTCGAGCCCGGTGCCGTACGACTCCTGCGTGCGAGCGTGCCGCAGAAGTTGCAGCTGCTCGGCGACGCAGTCGGCACCGGGCCCAGGAAGATCGTCATCGCTGATCATGCGCTGCCTTCCTACCCGGAGTTGGTGGCGCAGCTCCGCGACATCCGGCCGCGTGCGGCAGCGATCCATTGCGTCACCCGCGAGGCACTGATCCTGCTGCTTGCAGCGATGGAGGAGGTCGGGACGATCCTCGGGGACCGCATCGAGCACGCGGCCGTCATCCCAGAGGAGTTGCTCGGCCACTTACCGACGGTGGTCACTCAGCCGGGCTTCCTGACCTGCCATGGCGACAGGTATCGGGCGGAGGTCAGCGACGACGACCTGCCGGATCTCTACCGCTATCGCTCGGTACTGCAGGCCGGCGGTCACGTCGTCCCTTCCAGCGACGCCCCCTACGGACCGATCGACCCGTGGCAGGTGCTGCGCGCAGCCCGGGACCGCCGCGCAGCCAGCGGTGCTGTCCTCAGCCGGTTCGAGCGAGTTCCGGTCCGAGTCGCCCTCGACGGCATGCTGCGACCGCTGGCCGACCTCACAGCGCCCGCGCGGGCCGTCGTCGGCGGCGCGGTGGCCGATCTCGTGCTCCTGCACGTCCCGCGAGACGAGGCGCTCGACCATCCCGAGGCCGACAACGTTCGCTGCACGTGGATCGACGGCGGCCTCGTCCACGGCGATCCCGGGTGAACGCCGTCGCCCCGCTCCTACGGCCGCATGAACTGGCCGGCTCGCGGCTGCTTGAGCTGGACTCAGACGGGCTGCCGATGGCGCCCCTGCTGCTGGTCGACCTGTCCGCACCCGTCCCACCGGACGCCGTTGAGGTCGCCCGTGTGACTTCCAGAGTGCTGCTTGGCATCGCGCCCGGCGGCGTGCCAGATCACGCGCGACAGCTGAGCGAGGCGCTCACGTGCACCCTCGTGACGGGTGGCGCGTCCGCAAGATGCGAGGTCGACGTCGACGACCTCGAACGCGCCCTCTCGACCCTGACCCGGCGGGTGGCCGAGACGCCGCGAGCGGCCAGTGTGCTGGTGAGCCTTTTGAGGCTGACGTCGGTGCTGCCGGTGCGACAAGCGCTGGAAACGGAGTCGCTGGCGTACTCGCTGCTACTCGGCGGGCCGGAGTTCGGCCGATGGCGTCTGTCTCGGCCACGTCGGGACGTGCCGGCAGAGGCCGGACCGGTCGTGCGGGTCGAACGAGCCGGTCGGCAGCTTCGGCTTGTGCTCGACCGGCCCGCACGTCACAACGCGTTCAACCGCGAGATGCGCGACGCTCTCGTGGAGGCATTGCGTTTGGCCGTCGCCGACCCCGATCTGCAGGTTGGCATCTCCGGCACAGGTCCTTCGTTCTGCAGCGGAGGTGACCTCGACGAGTTCGGCACCGCGCAGGATCTCGTCCGCGCGCACCTCATCCGCACGGAGCGCAGCGCCGGGCTGCTGCTGCACCTGCTCCGCGACCGAACCGACGTCCTTCTACACGGTGCTTGCATCGGTGCGGGCCTGGAGCTGCCGGCCTTTGCGGGGCGTGTGCGGTCCCGTCGGGACGCCAGCTTGCAGTTGCCCGAGCTGGCTATGGGTCTCGTGCCCGGCGCCGGAGGCACCGTCAGCGTCCTGCGCAGAATTGGCCGGTGGCGGACAGCGCACCTGGTCCTCACCGGAGAGCCGATCGACGCCGCGACGGCCCTGGCCTGGGGCCTCGTCGACACAGTCGAGGATTGAGATCCCCCTGGGGCGTCCGCGATGCCGGTGGCACTAGCGCGGGTCGGCTTTCTCGTAGAAAGTATACGAAGCATCGCCGGTGATGCCCAGAAGGAGGACACGTGAGCGGCACGGAGACCAAGAGGATGCACGGCAAGGTGGCTCTGATCACCGGTGCGGCCCGCGGCCAGGGTCGGGCACACGCGCTCCGCCTTGCCGAGGAGGGCGCGGACATCATCGCTGTCGACATCTGCGAGACGCCGGACAGCATGAACTATCCACTCGCTACCGACGAGGACCTGGCTCAGACGGTCAAGGGCGTCGAGGCTCTGGGCCGCCGCATCGTGGCCCGCAAGGGAGATGTGCGGATCAAGGCCGACCTCGTTGCAACGGTGGAAGCTGGCCTCGCCGAGCTCGGCAGACTGGACGTCGTCGTTGCCAATGCCGGCGTCACCGCCATGAACTCGCCCACGCTGCTGCAGGCCTTCGTCGACGGCGTCGAGATCGACCTCGTGGGGGTGCTCCACACGGTGTCGGCGACGCTGCCGCACCTCACAGCCGGGGCGTCGATCATCATCACCGGCTCGACAGCGGGACTCATGAAGGGTCTCGTCGACAACCCGAAGATCGGTCCGGGAGGAGCGGCCTACGCGTGGTCGAAGCGCACTCTTGCCTCCTATGTCGAGAGCATCGCGCTGCAGCTCGCGCCAAGCATGATCCGCGTCAACGCGGTGCACCCGACGAACACCAACACCGCGCTCCTGCACAACGACGACATCTATCGCGCCTTCCGGCCCGACCTCAAGCAGCCGACCCGCGAGGATGCGATGCTGGCCTTTCCGGCGATGCAGGCCATGCCGATCCCCTACGTGGAGCCCGAGGACATCAGTGCGTTGGTGGCGTTCCTTGCCAGTGACGAGTCTCGCTACATGACGGGTTTGAACCTCCGGGTCGACGCGGGCGCGATGCTCAAGGGCTCATAGCCTCACGCGGCTCGCTTCCTGCGGTCAGCGAGGATCACAGACGTGCGCGCAGCGCCTGGCGATCGATCTTGGACATGGCCGTCAAGGGCAGCTCGGGCAGCCAGCGCACCTCCACCGGGTGCTTCCAGCGCGCCAGGCGCGGCCCAAGGAAGCCCATCAGCTCGTCCAGGGACGGCGCGGGGAGCGTCGGGCGCGCAACGGCGAATGCGACGCCGACCTCGCCCATGATCGGGTCCTCGCGCGCGACCACAGCGACATCCGCAACGGCCGGGTGCTCGCACAGCGCCGTTTCGACCTCAGCCGGGTAGACGTTGTACCCGCCGCGGACGTACATCTCCTTGCTCCGCCCGACCAGGGCGTACGTGCCGTCCACGCGGGCCACCGCTCGGTCCCCGGTGCGCAGCCATCCCGCCTGCAGGGTCTCGGCCGTGGCCTGCGGGTCGCGGAAGTAGCCCGCCATCACCGTGGGGGACCGCAGCCAGAGTTCGCCCGGCTCGTCGACGGGCTGCAGCCGGCCCGTCTCGTCGCGCACCTGTGCCTCGACACCGCCACGTGGCCTGCCTACGCCGTCGAGGGCAGCTGCTTCGGAGTCGTCGGCGCCCGTGCCCAGGCCGCATCCGCCGGACTCGGTGAGCGAGTAGCGGACCAGGAAGGCATCGGCGAGGCGCTGACGTGCCTCGGTGACGAGCTGACGCGAGCTGGCTGCGCCGCCCACGACCAGGCGCCGCAGCCGCGGCGGCGGCGTGCGCCGGGCACCCAGTGCTCGGAGGAGCAGGGCGACCTGCGGCGCGACGGCGCCCAGCTCGGCCATCGCCTCACGCTCGACAACGTCCAGGACGTCGTCCGCGCGCCACCGGCTCAGCACATGGGTGCGCAGTCCGCGCTGCAGATACCAGGGCAGCTTCGTCATGAACCCGACGTGCGCGAAGGATGTGCTTCCCAACGCGGCCCCGCCCGGCGCCTCCGCCCACTCGCCACCGGTGTCGGCCATCGTGACCGCCCGCAGTTGCTCGTCAGCGAACACCGCCGCCTTGGGAAGTCCCGTCGTCCCGGACGTGAACACCAAGATGCCCGATGACCGGCCCGGGCGCACGGCACGTCCGGCCCCCTCCTGGGCAAGCGACCGGACATCGTCGAAGCTGCGCAGCCGTACGGCTGGGTCGGCGAGAGCCACCAGGCGTTCCTGCTCAGCGGGTGCCAGCGCGACGTTGACCCCGGCGGCGACTGCACCGACTTTGGCGGTTGCCGCGTAGGCGATGACGTAGTCGTTTCCGCTGGGCAGCTGGAGAACGACCCGCTGACCCGCGCCGACACCGCGAGCGGCCAGCGCGGCGGCGACCTCGTCGGACCTGCGGTCCAGGTCCTGGAAGGTGAGGCGCTCGCCGGAATCCTCCTCGACGAAAGCGGCAGCGTCGCCGAAGCGTTGTGCGGCACCACGGACCGCATCGGCCAGCCAGCTCACGGACCCTGCACCTCGCGGAGCGCCGGCGGTCGTCGAGAGCCCACGCCCAACACGGTGCCATAGTGAGTGCTGTGGTCATCACGGACCGGCGACGGACCCCCACGCAGCATCTAGAAGCGCATCCCGGGCGCGCGGGTCTCGAAGACCTCCTGGGACAGGATGGAGCCGAGCGACGCGGCGTCCCACCGCTTTCCGTTGGCACTCACGACGCGCCGTTCCTTCCAGCCCTGCATCCAGATGATCCGGTCCTCGATCGAGCGGATGACGTGTCCGGTGACGTGCGCGGCCTGGTCGCTGGCCAGCCAGGCGACGAGGGGCGAGCTGTTCGACGGATCCATCGGGTGGTAGTCGTCCTCGGCGATGTCGTTGGGCTCGAACGCCTCGCCCATCCCCGGCATGGTGGCTGTGATGCGCGTGAGGCCGGACGGCCCGACGGCGTTGACGGTGACTCCGATCTTGTGAAGCTCGAGTGCGAGCGTCTGGGTCAACCCGACGATCCCGGCCTTCGCGGCGGCGTAGCTGCTCTGCCCGAAGTTGCCGCCCAGGCCGGCGCCGGAGGTCGTGTTGATGATGCGTCCCCCAACATCGGCCTCTCCGCTCTTTGCCCTTCCGCGCCAGTGCACGGCAGCGTGGTGGCAGGTGGACCAGGTGCCCTTGAGGTGCACCCGAATCACCGCGTCGAAGTCGGTGTCGACCATGTTCCAGATCACGGCGTCCCGCACGATTCCGGCATTGTTGACGAGCACGTCGAGCTGCCCGAACTCAGTCACCGCGCGTTGCACCATGGCGGCCGCGTCCGCGTGGTCGCTCACGTCGCCGTAGTCGGCAACGGCCGTACCGCCGGCCTTCTCGATGAGGGCTACGGTCTCGTCTGCCGCCTGGTCCTGGCCTTCACCGCGGACAGAGCCGCCGAGGTCGTTCACCACGACCTTTGCCCCGTGCTTCGCGAGTTCGAGGGCGTGTCCACGTCCGATTCCGTGACCCGCACCCGTGACGAGTGCCACCTTGTCGTCGAGCAGACCCATTGTTTCCTCCGACTTTTGGATATTGTCTACATGAGCCGGGATGGGTGATGCAAGGCTCGAGCGCAAGCACTGAGGAGGCGCCGCGTTGACCACAGGGAGACCGCCCGAGGGCGACTGGCTCGGCACGCCCTACCTCAGGTTCGACCGGCAGGGCGCCGTGGCACGTGTCGTGGTCGATCGGCCACAGGCGCGCAACGCGATGACGGGCGCCATGTACTTCGGCGTCCGCTATGCCGTCGACCTGGTCAACGGTGACGACGGGCTCGGAGGACTGCTGCTGACAGGGTCCGGCGACGTCTTCATCCCGGGCGGCGACCTGGGAGGCGACACCGTCGACGACTGGGGGGCGCCGGCCCTGCTCGGGTTGGACAACGTTCCCTTCGACGCCATCCGGTACAGCCCCAAGCCGGTCGTGAGCGCCGTCAACGGCATCGCTCAGGGCGGTGGTCTGCTGATGGCGCTGCTCAGTGACGTCGCCGTGGCAAGCGAGCGGGCGACGTTTCGTGCCCCGGAGCTTCTCCGTGGCATCGCCGACACCGGCTACGCAGCCTTCCTGCCAGCTCAGATCGGGCCGGGGCGGGCGAAGGACATGCTCCTCACCGGCCGCGTCGTGACCGCTGCGGAGGCGCTGGACTGGGGACTGGTGACTCGCGTGGTGCCGCACGCCGAGGTCGAGGACGCCGCGCTGGAGGCGCTGCACGACTGCATGCGGATGGCTCCGCAGGCCTACGGTGAGGTCAAGCGCGTCATCTCCACCGCATACGGCGCCATCGACCGCATGACGATGCTGGACAGCCTTGCGGGCCCGGAGGCGCTCGAGGGCTGGACCGCCTTCAAGGAGCGCCGCGAGCCGGCCTGGATCCGCCCGGAACTGCCACCACGCAAGGGCCGCCGGTGACAGTCTCGTAGATAATATACAGTCATCGCATGCGGGATACGGGGGTTGTCATCGCCGGAGTCGGATTGTCCGAGTGCGGCCGCGTCGACGGTATGACTCCGTTTGCGCTGCATCAGCAGGCGGCCAGCCGGGCACTCGCGGACGCGGGTCTGAGCCACGCCGATGTTGACGGCTTTGCGTCCACCGGGCTGGGGGTGCTGGCGCCGGTCGAGCTCGCCGAGTACCTCGGCCTGCGGCCGACGTGGGTCGACTCGACCGGTGTCGGCGGCAGCGCCTGGGAGGTCATGCTCGAGCACGCGGTCGACGCAGTGCGTGCCGGCACCGCTCACAACGTGCTGCTGGTCTACGCGGCGACGGCGCGTGCGGATCTGAAGAACAGGCTCCGGACCGCGAACCTGCAGTTGTCGTCGCGCGGCCCCAGCGCCTTCGACGTCCCGTTCGGTCACACCCTGATCGCGAAGTACGCGATGGTGGCGCGCCGGCACATGCACGAGTTCGGCACGACGATCGAGCAGTTGGCCAACATCGCGGTGGATACGCGCTACAACGCAGGCCTCAACCCGGACGCGTTCTACCGCGACGCGATCACGGTCGAGGACGTGGCTGCCGCGACCATGGTCGCTGACCCGTTCACGAAGCTGCACTGCTGCATCCGCAGCGACGGCGGCGGCGCTGTCCTGGTGACGTCTGCCGAGCGTGGCCGCGACCTGCCCTCCCGGCCGGTCCGGGTGCTGAGCTGTGCGTCTGCCAGCGGCACCACGACGATGAGCCAGTGGGACGACCTGACCGTGTCGCCCGCCGCTGCTTCAGGTGCGCTCGCGTTCCGGCGAGCCGACATCACCCCGGCAGACGTGGACGTGTGCCAGTTCTACGACTCCTTCACGAGCACTGTCCTTCTCACGTTCGAGGCGCTCGGCTTCTGCGAACGAGGCGAGGCAGGCGCCTTCCTCGAGGGCGGCACGATGCGGGTGGGAGGTGCCCTGCCGACCAACACCGATGGCGGCGGGCTGTCGGCGTGCCACCCAGGCATGCGCGGCATCTTCCTGCTCGTCGAGGCTGTCCGGCAGCTGCGCGAGCAGGCCGGCGCCCGGCAGGTGGCGGGCGCGAAGGTCGCCTGTGTGAACGGCACCGGGGGCTGGTTCTCGTCCGCCTCGACCTCGTTGCTCGCGGTCTGACCGGAACCTCAGCTGACGGAGATCGCCTGCTTCGGGCAGCTGCGCACCGCCGCCACGACCTCCGGCCGAAGGTCTTCGCCCGGCGCCTCCTGCAGGACGTGCAACACGTCGTCGTCGTCCAGCTCGAAGACCTCAGGTGCGGCTGCCATGCACAGGCCGTTCGCCTCGCACACGTCGAAGTCCACCGTCACCCGCATCTCGACCTCCATGACATAGCACCGACTATGGACCACCATGGACCCTACTGGACCCCCGGGGTCATGTCTGGTGTCCGCCGCACCTTCCGAAAGGACCGCTCATGACCGACGTGTCAGCGCCCGACGTGGCCGCCCTCCTGCTTCGCCTCGCGCTCGGCGTCACGATGATCGCCCACGGCTGGAACCACTGGCGCGGCGGCGGCCGGGTCGAAGGAACCGCGCGCTGGTTCGGGGGACTGGGGTTGCAGCCTGCCCGGCTGCATGCCTGGTCCAGCATCGCCGTCGAGCTCGGTGCCGGAGCCCTGCTGCTCGCGGGACTGCTCACGCCGATCGCCGCGCTCGCGGTGATCGGGGTGATGACGGTCGCGGCCGTCACCGCGCACCGTCCGAACGGCTTCTTCGTCTTCCGGGATGGGTACGAGTACGTCGTGAACCTCGCGGTCGCGGCGGTCGCGCTGGGGCTCCTCGGAGCCGGCCGCCTGTCGCTCGATGACGCCTTCGGGATCGTCGTGAACGGCGCGTCCGGTGGGGCTGTCGCCGCCGCGGGGGTCGTCGCGGCGCTGGTGATGCTCGCAGTGTGCTGGCGGCCGGGCCGGCTCGCCGAGACGGCGCCCGCGGATGCCCCCGTCGAGGTGAGCTAGATGCCGACCTATGCGCAGTTCACCACCCTCCAGGTCACCGTCGACTCGGGAGTGGCCGAGGTGGTGCTGGACCGGCCGAAGGCGCTGAACGCGTTCGACGAGGTGATGATCGAGGAGCTGCACAGCTGCTGGCGTGCCTTCCGCGGGGACGACGACGTCAGGGCCGTGGTCTTGACCGGATCAGGTGACAAGGCGTTCTGCACCGGGATCGACCGCAACGCGGCCCAGGTCGGCGTGGCCGGCCGACGTTCGGCCATCGGTCAGCAAGGGGCGACTCCGCTGCACTTCGATGATCCCGGTGAGCGCATCAGCCCGAAGTCCGGAGCCGACTTGTGGAAGCCAGTGGTCGCGGCAGTCAACGGGATGGCCTGCGGAGGCGCCTTCTACCTCCTCGGCGAGGTCGACGTCATCATCGCCGCCGAGCACGCGACCTTCTTCGACCCGCACGTCACCTATGGCATGGCGGCTGTCTTCGAGCCGATGGCCATGCTGCAGCGGATGCCGCTCGGTGAGGTGCTGCGCATGTCGCTGATGGGCGTCCATGAACGGGTGTCGGCCCAGCGCGCGCTGGACATCGGCCTGGTGTCCGAGGTCGTTCCCGCGGATGACCTGCGGGTGGCGGCGCGGCAGGTGGCCGCGGTCATTGCGGGCCAGCCGCCGCTGGCCGTGCAGATGACGGTGCGAGCGATCTGGCAGGCGCTGAATGTCGGCTATCGGCAGGCCCTCGACCTCGGCAAGGTGCTGGTCCAGCTGGGCAGCGACGAGGCATCGCTCGCCGAAGGACAGCAGCTGTTCGCTTCAGGTGCGCGGCCTTCGTACCGGCTGCGCTGAGTCTCGGGTGACGCGTCAGCCGAGAGCGCCGGCCTGCTTCAGGGCGGCGACCCGAGCATCGTCGTAGCCGAGCAGGTCGCCGAGCACCTCGCGGGCGTGCTGGCCCGGCGTCGGCGCGTGCGCGGGGACGGGCAGGAGCTCGCCGTCGATGCGCACGGGGAACGGGATCTGCTCGGCACCCAGCAGCTCGGCCGGGATCCACGGCAGCCGCGCCTGGAACTGGGGGTCCAAGCCGATCTGCTCTGCGCTGTTCACGGGCGACAGCGGGACGTTTGCCTCAAGGCCGAGCCGGACCCACTCCTCGTTGGTGCGGGTCACGAACAGCGCGACGAGCTCCTTGCGCAGCGCGGTGTTGCCGCGGGCGTGATCGGCGTACTCGGCCCCGGGATGGGCCTCGAAGAGCTCGTCGCGACCTACGGCCGAGCAGAAGGACTTCCAGAACTTCCGTTCGCTCGCCTGGAACAGGACGTGTCCGTCAGCGCTGGCGTACATCTGGTAGCGCACGCTGTCGCGCATGCCGCCCGTGCCTGGCGCCCTGCGCTCATAGCCGTCAGTGGGATTGCCTGTGACCTCGTCCTCGGGTCGCTCGTAGGCCTTCCATGTCTCGATCGCCATCCAGTCGGTCGCCGCAGCGGCGTCGGACTGGGCGACGTCCAGGTGGCAGCCCTGCCCGGTGTCGCGGGCGCGGAGCACCGCGGCCAGCAAGGTGAGTGCGCCGTAGAGGGGGCCGGTGTGGATGCCGACGGAGCGGTGCGCAGGCATCGTGGGCAGCCCGTCGACGAGCTCGGGCCCGACGACGCCGGCCCACGCGTCGTAGGCCACGCCGTGCGTCGGCAGGTCACGGTAGGGGCCGCTGCCCCCGAAGCCGCTGATGGAGGCGAGCACGATGCGGGGGTTGATCTGCTGGAGCCGGGACAGGCCGAGCCCGCGGCGTTCGAGAGCTCCCGGCCGCATGGCCTCGACCACGGCGTCGGCATGCGAGACGAGGTCGAGGAAGACCTCGACGCCCTCCTCTGTCCGCAGGTCCAGGACCACGCTGCGCTTGCCTCGTCCGAGGTGGAGGTGCAGCAAGGACACCCCGTCGACGAACGGCCACACCATCTTGCGTATGTAGTCGCCGCCCGGCGGCTCGACCTTCACCACGTCCGCGCCCAGGTCGGCAAGATGCGTCGTCAAGGCCCCCGGTCCCAGCATGCTGACGTCGACGATGCGCAGTCCGTCGAGCAGGCCTGGCACCTAGAGCTCCAGGCCGAACAGCTTGATGGCGTTGCCCCGGGCGATCTTGTCGATCTGGTCCTGGGGGAGATGCCCGAACTGCAGGGCCGCGGCCTCCCGGGTGTCGGGCCAGGTGCTGTCCTGGTGCGGGTAGTCGGTCTCGAACAGGATGTTGTCCACGCCGACCTTGTCGAGCAGGTCGATGCCGACCGCATCCTTGAAGAAGCAGCTGTAGACCTGCCGGTAGTAGTAGGTCGAGGGCAGCTCCGGACAGTTGTCCTTGCCGTGCGCCCAGCCGCGGTGGGTGTGCCACACATCGTCTGCCCGCTCGAGCACGTAAGGGATCCAGCCGATCTGCGCCTCCGCATACATGAGCTTCAGCGTCGGGAAGCGGTGCAGGACCCCACTGAACAGGAAGTCGACGAGGCTGGCGGCGCTGTTGCCGAAGATGATCGTGCCCGCGACGGCCTCGGGTGCGTCGTCGGATGTCTGGGGCGTCTTCGTGCCGGAGCCGATGTGCATGCAGACGACGGTGCGGGTCTCCGCGCACGCGGCGAAGAACGGGTCCCAGTAACGGCTGTGGATGCTGGGCAGCCCCAGGTAGGCCGGGATCTCGCTGAACGCGACCGCACGGACCCCGCGTGCCGCGTTGCGTCGCACCTCCCGCACCGCGAGCTCGACGTCCCAGAGCGGGACGATGCACAACGGCAGCAGGCGTCCACCGCTGTCGCCGCACCACTCCTCGACCATCCAGTCGTTGTAGGCCTGCACGGACATCAGCGACAGCTCCTTGTCCTTGCCCCACAGGAACATCTGACCGCAGAAGCGCGGGAAGTTCGGGAAGCACAGCTGTGCCTGCACGCCGTTGAGGTCCATGTCGGCGAGCCGCTCGACCGTCTGATAGCAGCCGGAACGCATGTTCTCGTAGGTCACGCCTTGCATGCCGACCTCGTCGGCGGGGAAGCCGGCGGCGGCGATGTAGCGCTTCAGGCTGACCTGCCTGTCCTCGTAGAACCACCAGGCGACGTCGGGGCCGTCGGTCCCAGGCGCCTCGACGTACGACGAGCCGACGAGCTTCACGTCGCCGCCAGGGGCGTAGACGATCCTCGGGCCGACGTCGCGAAACCTTGCTGGGAGCCGGCTCGACCAGACGTCCCTCGGCTCGACGACGTGGGCGTCGACGTCGATGATCGGCGGGATCCGCAGCAATCGCGACTCCAGCACGTCCTGCTCGACAACCTGCTCCGACATACGTCCTCCAGGGGCCTGGCCCGGCACGATGTTTCGCGCGCGACTCGTACATACGATATACAAAAAGCGGGAGGCTAGCCATGGAACTGAAAGACAGCGAGGCCGACGCCCAGTTCCGCAAGGAACTGCGCGTCTGGCTTGCTGATGTCGTCCCGAGCCTCCCGTCCCCTCCCGACCCGCGTGACAGGTGGGCCTCGCGCCGGTTCGACGAGACCTGGCAGCGGCTCCAGTACGACGCGGGCTATGCCGGAATCGCGTGGCCGAAAGCGCACGGCGGACGTGGTGCGACGCCAACCGAGCATCTGATCTTCCTGGAGGAGCTGGCCCGCGCCGACGCCCCGGATGTCGGCTGCGGCTTCGTCGGCCAGGGGCACGCCGGTCCGACGCTGATCGCGGAGGGCAGCGATGAGCAGCGCGCCGAGCACCTCCCGGGCATCCTCGACGGGACGAAGGTGTGGTGCCAGGGGTTCTCGGAGCCCGGCGCAGGCAGCGACCTCGCCGGTCTGCGCACCCGCGCCGTCCGAGACGGCGACGAGTACGTCGTGACGGGACAGAAGATCTGGACGTCGTTCGCGCAGGTCGCTGACTACTGCGAGCTGCTCGTCAGGACCGACCCTGATGCCCCGAAGCACAAGGGCATCACCTGGCTGATCCTGCCCATGAGCAGTCCAGGCATCGAGGTGCGGGAGCTGGTCACTCTGCAGGGCGAGGCGGAGTTCGCCGAGACCTACCTGGACGAGGTGCGCGTGCCTGTCGCCAACCGGGTGGGGGAGGAGAACGACGGCTGGCGCGTCGCGATGGTGACGCTCAGCTTCGAGCGCGGCACCGCATTCGTTCCCGAGATGCTGGAGTCCCTGCGACTGGTCGAGGACCTCGCTCGGCTCAGCGAGCGGCTTCGCCGTGGCCGTGGCCCAGCGTGGGAGGACGCCGGCATCCGGCGCGAGCTCGGCACCGTCGCCGCGGAGCTCGACGCCCTCTGGGCCCTGACGAAGAGAAACGTCACCCGCGGCGAGAGCGGCACCGTGCCCATCGTCGGGGGCTCCTCGTTCAAGCTGTACTACGCCGATGTTCGTCACCGGCTCGGTGACCTCGCGATGCGGGTGCTCGACCAGGCCGGCCTCGTGCTGGAGGACCTGCCCGACCTCACCGTTGGCCGGCACGTCGAGGGTTCGCTGCACGCGTTCGCCGTGAGCATCGCCGCGGGCAGCAGCCAGGTGCAGCGCAACATTCTCGCTGAGCGTGTGCTCGGCCTGCCGAAGGAGCGCTGAGGTGCACTTCGACCTCGACGCCGGCCAGCGTGAGCTCCAGTCGGCCCTCACGCGGTTCTGCCACGACCTCTTCCCGGTAGCGGTCGCCCGCGAGTCGGGCGAGAAGGGTCTGGACAGGGGGCTGTGGCGCAGGCTTGCCGACATGGGGGTCTTCGCGCTGGCACTCCCTGACAGCGACGGCGGCGCGGGCCTGACCGTCGTCGAGCAGGTGCTCGCCTTCGAGGTTCTCGGCGCGGGCCTCGTGCCCGGTCCCATCGTCGGGAGCACCCTGGCCGCCGGACTGGTCGAGGGTGCGAGCACAGGTGACGTGGTGGTCGCGGCCGTGACAGCCACGGACGGCCCGGTGCTCGTACCCGGGCTCCGTGACGCTGACTGGCTGCTCGTGCTGCACGACGACCGGGTGGAGCTCGTCGAGGCGGCAGGCATCCACGGTGACCTGGTTTCACGGCCACTGGATCCGACCAGTCCACTGACGCGCCTCGACGCGATTCCCTCCGGCGAGGTGCTCCTCCTCGGGGCGGCATCCGACGCGTTGTGCCGCACCGCGTCGCTGCTCACGTCCGCCGCCCTGCTCGGGATCGCGCGACGGACCACCGAGCTCGCGACCGACTACGCGAAGACCCGCGAGCAGTACGGCCGGACGATCGGGTCCTTCCAGGCGATAAAGCACATGCTCGCCGACATGCTCGCGTTGGCCGAGGTCGCCAGCGCCTCCGTCCACGCGGCCGGTGTGATGCTGGCGGACACGAGTGCCGAAGCGGAGCGCGCCGTCGCCGGTGCCCGGGTGCTCGCCGGAAAGGCCGCGCTGCACAACGCTGCCACCAACGTCCAGATCCACGGTGGCATGGGCTTCACCTGGGAGCTGGACGCCCACCTGTACCTCAAACGTGCGCGGCTGCTGTCGGTCAGCCACGGAAACGTGGACGCCGCGGCCGAGACGGTCGCCACCCAGTTGCGAGGAGCGCTGCAGTGACGGCCGTCGAACCGATCGAGCACGCGTGCGAAGGCCTCCAGGTCACGCTCCTGAACGGGGTGCTCACGCTGACCCTCGACCGTCCAGAGGCCGGTAACGCGATCAACTCCACCCAGCGCGAGGCGCTGCTCGAGCAGCTGGCGCGAGCCGACGAGGACGCCGCGATCCGCGTCGTCGTCCTGGCCGCCCGTGGTCGGTTCTTCTGCACCGGCGCCGACCTGCGCGGGACGCCGCCTTCGCCCCCACGTCCGGAGGGCGCTCCCGAGCGGCTCGTCGGGGACATCCGGCGCACCCTCATGCGCGCAGCACTGCGGCTGGTCTCGGCCGTGCTGGACTGTGAGAAGCCGGTCATCGCCGCCGTCCAGGGGACCGCTGCCGGCCTCGGCGCCCACCTGGCGTTCGCGTGCGACCTCGTCGTCGCCAGCGAGGACGCGACGTTCATCGAGGTGTTCGCACGACGCGGACTGCTGGCGGATGCCCTCGGGACCTGGCTGCTGCCCCGCATGGTCGGGCTGCAGCGCGCGAAGGAGCTCGTGCTGCTCGCGGAGGATGTGCCGGCGCGCCGGGCCTACGAGATCGGGCTGGTGACCCGCGTCGTCCCCGCCGATGGGCTCGACGACGAGGTGCGCAGGCTCGCGGACCAGCTGGCCGCCGGGCCCACGCGCGCCTTCACCGCCGACAAGTTCCTGCTCAACAGGTCCTTCGACGTCGACCGCCACACGCTCGCCGCCGAGGAGGCCTGGCTCGTCGACGCCCTGGCCGCGACGCATGACGCCCAGGAGGGCGTCGCCAGCTTCGTCGAGCGCCGCACGCCGCACTTCCGCGGCTACTAAGGAGGACGAACCAGATGACGCTGCCTCTCGACGTGAGTGGGCGCCCGCTCGCTCTCCGGGAGCTGGACTGGGACCGGCTGTATCGGCCACGCACCGTGGCCGTCATCGGTGCCACCGACACGGCCGGACCGCCGCGCAACCAGTGGGTGCAGGTCCGGGACCGTCTCGGCGCCCGCGGCGCGACCGTCGTGCCGGTGCACCCGAAGAAGACGGACGTCCTGGGGTCGCGGGCCTATCCGAGCGTGCTCGACGTGCCTGGTGACGTCGATGTCGCCGTGATCCTCGTCCGGGACCCGCTGCCGGCGCTGCAGGACTGCCTCGAGAAGGGAGTCCTGTTCGCGTTCGTGTTCTCGGCGGGCTTCAGCGAGGTCGGCACCGAGGAGGGAAGGTCCGCAGAGGCCCGCCTGAAGCAGATCGCCTCCGGCGCGATGCGGGTGATCGGGCCGAACACCAACCTCAACTTCTACGAGCCCTGGCGCCAGGACCTTCCTGGCCGCAAGCTCGCCGTGGTCACCCAGTCCGGCTTCCAGGGACGTCCGTTGGTGCAGGGTGAGGTCCTCGGCATTCCGGTGCACACCTGGGCGACTGTCGGCAACGAGGCCGACATCGAATGGTCCGACATGGTCGCGCATCTGGTCTCCGAACCCGACGTCGGAGCCGTGGCCAGCTATGTCGAGGGCTTCGTCGACGGCCGCACCTTCATGCTGGCTGCCGACGCGGCAGCGCGCGCCGGCAAGCCGATCGTCTGCATCAAGGTCGGCCGGTCGGAGGAGGGCCGCGTCATGGCGCAGGCCCACACCGGCCACCTGACCGGATCCGATGCGGTGCACGACGCCGTCTTCGAGCAGTTCGGCGTCCTGCGAGTGGATGACATCGACGAGGTCGTCGAGATCGCCGGCATGTTCTGCCACCTCCGGGAGCTCCCGGCGTCTGGGCGCGTCGCCGTCTACGCCATGTCGGGAGGGACGGCCTCGCACGTCGCCGACCTGTGCGGCGTGGCTGGCGTACCCCTTCCGACGTTCGCACCCGAGACGGTCGCGAAGCTCGAGGACCTGCTGCCGTGGTACCTCCGTAAGGACAACCCGGTCGACAGCGGCGGTGTCATCACGGCGACGCCTCAGAACATCGAGGTGCTGCGCGCGATGCTCGCCGACCCTTCCGTCGAC
Source organism: Frankiales bacterium (assembly GCA_025465465.1). GTDB lineage: Bacteria > Actinomycetota > Actinomycetes > Mycobacteriales > SCTD01 > RYN-111. The sequence goes on from JAODND010000089.1 coordinate 102,695, forward strand.
GTCCTGTTCGCACCGATCACCGGTGTGTTCCCGGGCATGAGCGACGCGCTCGCCCGCGACCTCATCACGTTGCACCAGGAGGGCGGCAAGCCGGTCGTGGCCTGCTGGAACTCGCCACTCCGCGACAACGACGCCTACCGGGCGCTGTGCGCCGCCGGGGTGCCGCTGTTCCACTCGATGTCCGCGTCGGTGAAGGGCCTGAAGGCGCTGGGGGACTGGAGCGCGTTCACGGCGGGGTACCGCAGTCCGTTCGACGCGGCACCGCGCGCAGCGTCGCCCGCGCGCGACGCCGTCCGAGGTCTGCTCGGCCGCGGTGCGCTCAACGAGGTCGACAGCAAGCGGCTCCTTGCTGCCTACGACATCCCCACAGTGATCGAGCACGTGGCGTTGTCGGAGGAGGAGGCGGTGCGTGCAGCGCAGGCTCTTGGACTGCCGGTCGTTCTCAAGGTGCTCTCCGCTGACATCGCGCACAAGTCCGATCTCGGGCTCGTGGTGGTGGGGGTGCAGACGGAGCAGGATGTCCGCGACACCTACCGGTCGCTGGTCGAGCGGGCGGCGGCCGCCGCTCCGGAGGCCCGGGTGGACGGCGTCGTCGTGCAGGCCATGGTCTCGGGGTCAGTCGCCGAGGCCATCGTGGGCCTGTCGCACCAGCACCCCTTCGGGCCGACCCTGCTCGTCGGCCTGGGTGGCGTCCTGGCTGAGGTTTATGCCGACGTCGCGCACCTGGTGCCGCCGTTTGACGAGGACCGGGTACGCGCCGTTGTCGGCGGTCTGCGCGCCGCGAAGCTGCTGGAGGGCGTCCGTGGTCGTCCTGCCGGTGACATCGACGCCCTCGTCCGGGTGGTGATGAGCCTGCAGCGCCTCGCGCTGGAAATCGGTGACGAGCTGCTGGAGATCGACATCAACCCGCTGCTCGTGCTGCCCGAGGGTCAGGGCGTCGTCGCCGTCGACGCGCTCGTGATCGGTCACTGACCTCGCCGGTCAGGCGTCGAGGACGCCGTTCGTCCGCAGCAGCGACACAACGGCCGTCCCCTGCGCGCGGAGCAGCGTCAGCCACTCCGACTCGACCTGGTCGCGGTCGCGGGCGGTGATGGCCTTGGTGACGGCCGTGATGCCCTTCTTCTGCAACTCGCTGGCGCCGGGAACGCGCTCGAAGAAGTTGCCGGGAACGATCCCGGTGATGACCCGGGACACCGACGACAGCCGCGGTGACCGCGCCAAGCCGTACATGTGGCGGATGAACGCCTCGTTGTGGCGCTGCAGCGACTCGGGGTCTGACGCCCCGCGCACGGCCTTCCGGAGGTCGTTGAATCGGCTGATCTGCTCGTCGGTGCCGTGCTCGGCGGCGCGTCGGCCGGCCAGGCCGTAGAGCATGCCCAGGATCTCGTAATGGTCGGCGACACTCTCGGTGTCGAGCCCGTTGACGTACGCCCCGCGGTGCGGCTCGATGGTCACCCAGCCCTCGCGGTCGAGGGCGATCATCGCCTCCCGGACGGGGATGCGACTCACGCGCAGCTCTCCAGCCACGTCGTCCTGGCGGATCCGGTCGCCGCGGCTGAGGTGCCCGCTGAAGATCTGCTCCCTGATGTAGCTCGCGACCTGATCGCCGCTGCTACGGCGGTCGAACGCAGCCGCAGCAGCACTGACGGGGAAGTCGGGGACGGCGTTCTCCGGCAGCGGCTGGCTCACCTAACAGGCCCCTCTGATCATCGAATTTCCAGTATATCGTATGCGTCGCCAACAGCTCGCGACGCGCGATGTCCGGCCAGCCTCGCACGCGCCGGCTGGGCGTGCAGCGAGCCGCGCCGGTCATCGACGATGCACGAAAGTGGCGCGCGCCGTGACCAGCAGGTACCCGTCCTCGCTGCGGTACTCGGTGCGGACCGTCATCACGGTCAGGTCGGCGCGGCCGTCCTTGCCCGGCTTGTGAACCACGTTCTCGACCACACCTGTCACGTGCAGGACGTCGCCAACCCGGATCGGCGCTTCGTAGGTGAACTCCTGCTCGCCGTGCAGAACCATGCCGCCGTCGGCGCGCAACGAGGTGACGAGATCCAGCAGGGTGCGCGCTCCGTCCGGAGGCGTCGGCTGAAGTTCGGGAAACAGCCCCCAGTGCGACGCCGCGAACAGGAACGTCGGGGGCACCGCGATCCCCTCGGCGTCGGCGGGCGAGACATGGGTGGAGCTGCTGTCGCGCACCGCCTCGGCGAACCGGGCTACAGGTCCCCGTTCCATCACGAGCACCGCCGGCGGCAGGGGTGTGCCGGGAACGGGTGGCGCGGACTGGACGGGCAACGTCGTCGTCATCGGGACCTCATGTGGACGGGCGGAAGAAGGGAAGCGCGAGCGGCCCGCCGAGGCCGATGGCCTCGCCGGCTTCCGGGTCCTGGTGCCAGACGAGCTCCAGTGACTGACCGACAACAAGCTGTTCGGGGGCACACTCGACGACGTTCGTCATCAGGCGCGGCCCCTCGGCGAGGTCCACCAGGGCAGCCACATACGGCACCCGGTCACGGAACGGCGGCAGGTCGTTGCTGCGCACGACCGACCAGGTGTAGAGAGTCGCCCGACCGCTGGCGTTCTCCCAGGTGACGTGCTGAGACCAGCAGGCCGGGCAGAAGGGCCGCGGGTAGAGGAAGGCGGTCGAGCACGCCTCGCAGCGCTGGATCAGCAGCCTGCCCTCCCGCGCAGCGTCCCACCACGGCCGGTGCTCGTCCTCGATCGTCGGCAGGTCGAAACGCACGCTCACGGCCGCCGCCCGCCGACGCGGGCGGTGGCCTGCCCTTGCACCACGATGTTCCCGTCGCTGTCGACGAGCTGGCAGGAGACCTCCACCGTCCCGCTCGCCTCGTCTGCGCCGACTACGACAACCCGGGTCGACAGGGGGACGCCAGGCCAGACCTGCTTGGTGAAGCGCACGGCGAACCGGGTGAGGCAGTCCGGCCCCAGCCAGTCGGTGACCGCCGAGGCGAGGATGCCGGCGTTGAGCATCCCGGGGGCGAACACGCTGGGCATTCCCGCGGCCACTGCCTTCGTCTCGTCGTGGTGCATCGGGTTGAAGTCGCCAGAGACTCCGGCGTACCGGACGAAGTCGGTGCGGCTGAGCGCGATCTCTGTCGGCACCGCCTCGTCTCCGACCCGGACGGCTGGGCGGCTGGTCGGCACGGCGGCTCCAGATCCTTGTGACGGGAGACAGAAATATACAACATGTTGTAGACGTCGCAGATCGGTCCGCTCGACAGACTCGGACCTAGGGTTGAGTGCGGCGCGCGGGGCGGCGTTACATCATGTATACAATCCTGAGCCGGATCTCTGGAGGTGCTGTGGTCAGCGGGTCATGGACGAGCGGATCGCACCGCACCGTCACGGCACTGATGCGCGAGCGCCTCGCCAGTGCGCCCGATGTCCCGTACCTGGATGTCGGTGGCGAGAGCCTCAGCGCACGCGACGTCGCGAGCAGGGCGTTCGCCGTCGCCGCCGGCCTGCGGGACATGGGAGTCCAGCCCGGCGACCGCGTCGCGTCGCTGCAGGAGAACAGCCCGGAGGCGCTGGTCACCTGGTGGGGCACCCTGTTCGCCGGTGCGGTTGCGGTTCCCGTCAACACCGCCTACAAGGGGGAGTACCTGCGCCATCAGCTGTCCGACGCCGGTGCCCGAGTGCTCGTGGTCGCCGATGACCTGGCCCACCGGGCCGTAGAGGTCAGCGCACAGCTGCCGCAACTCGATCACGTCGTCGTCGTCGGCAGCGGCGACGTGCAGGTCACGGGCGCCAAGCAGCACGGTTGGGAGGAGGTCCTCGGGGCGGCCGCCGACGATCCCGGGCTCGAACGGCGTCCCTCAGATCTCGCGACGTTCGTCTACACCGGCGGCACGACGGGCCTGTCCAAGGGCTGCATGCTCTCGCACGGCTACCACGAGGCCCTGGCTCAGCAGATCGGTCACTGCTGGGAGCGCACGGCCGAGGACGTGGTCTGGACGCCACTGCCGATGTTCCACTACAACGCGCTGGTCACGGCCGTGGTCGGGACGCTGGTCTTCGGCGGAAGGGCGGCCATCTACCGTCGTTTCTCGGTCTCGAACTTCTGGCCGGAGATGAACCGCAACGGCGCCACGATCACCAGCACCCTGGGCACGATGGCGTACTTGCTCGCACACGACCAGGACCGGCCGGAGATGCCGAAGTCAGGTGCCGCCGAAGCGAACCACACCTTGCGCTTGATGGGCGCGGCACCCCTGCCTCCCGAGGTCGACGACGTCCTCCGCGGCCGCTTCGGCATCGAGACGTTCAGCGGTGCCTACGGAGTCACGGAAGCGTCCCTCATCTCCTGGCAGCCCAGGGGGGTCCGCAACAAGCCTCGCGCTGCTGGGGTCGTCAACGACGACTACTTCGACGTCCGGCTGTTCGACGACGACGACAACGAAGTCGCCACCGGCGAGCAGGGCGAGATCGTGGTGCGACCAAAGCGGCCGCACGTCATGTTCGAGGGCTACTGGGGGCGCCCGGACGTCACCGTCGAGACCAGCCGCAACTGGTGGTACCACACCGGGGACATCGGCAGGATCGACGAGGACGGCTTCCTCTACTTCGTCGACCGCAAGGCGGACTACCTGCGGCGGCGCGGCGAGAACATCGCTTCCTTCGAGGTCGAGCGGATCCTGATGGGGCACGGCCAGCTCGCCGACGTCGCCGTGCACGCGGTTCCGAGCCCGCTGACGGAAGATGACCTGAAGGTGACGGCGACTCTCGTCGAGGGCTCCACGCTCAGCCACGAGGAGCTGTTTCTCTGGGCTGTCGACCGGCTTCCGTACTTCGCGCTGCCCCGGTACATCGAGTTCCGGGACGACCTGCCGCGCAGCCCAGTCGGGCGGGTGCTGAAGCGACAGCTGCGTGAAGAAGGCGCCGCTGCCGGCAGCTGGGACGTCGAGGCGTCCGGGATCACCTACGAGAAGCGCTGAGGAGCAGCACATGTCGGACAACAGCGCGCTGGTCACCGGAGCAGGCTCCGGGCTGGGGCAGGCGACCGCACGGCGGCTCGCCCGGAGCGGCCGCTACGTCGTGCTGTTCGACCGGGACGGTGAGGCGGCCGCTCGCACGGCCAAGGAGCTCGGCGACAACGCCGTCGCCGTCGGCGGCGACGCCCTCGTGGACGCCGACGTCGAGACGGCCCTCGACGCCGCCACCGCCGTCGCACCGCTGCGCGCGGTCGTGCTCTGCGCCGGCGGCGCGCCCCGCTCGGAGCGCACCGTCACCCGCGACGGCACCCCGCACGACCCCGACCTCTTCCGGCGCGTACTCCAGCTCAACGTCGAGACGACCTTCAACGTGCTGCGTCTCGCCGCCGCGAGGATGGCGGCGCAGGAGCCGGCCCTGTCCGGAGAGCGCGGGTCGGTGGTCCTGACCAGCAGCATCGCCGCCTACGAAGGGCAGGTGGGTCAGCTCGCCTACGCCGCCTCCAAGGGCGCGATCGTGTCGATGACCCTCACAGCCGCCCGCGACCTTGCTGCCGCCGGCATTCGTGTCAACACCATCGCGCCCGGCACGATGCACACCGCGGCATGGGATGGGTACGACGACATCAGGAAGGCCCTCGAGGCGAAGGTGCCGTTTCCGCCGCGTCTTGGGGACCCGGACGAGTTCGCGGCGCTGGCCGAGCACATGGTGACGAACGGCTACGTCAACGGCACGGTCGTCCGACTTGACGGGGCCATCAGGTTCGAGCCCAAGTGACCGGCTCTGGACTGCGGGACGCGGTGATCTGCGAACCGCTGCGCACCCCGGTCGGCCGCTACGGAGGTGCGCTGAAGGACGTACCCGCGCACTCCTTGGCCGCCACCATCGTCAAGGCGGTCGTCGAGCGGGCCGGACTCGGACCCGAGGACGTCGACGACGTCGTCCTCGGACAGTGCTACCCGAACGGCGAAGCGCCCGCCATCGGGCGCGTCGCAGCGCTCGACGCGGGCCTGCCCGTCTCGGTCACCGGCATCCAGATCGATCGGCGCTGCGGGTCGGGGCTGCAGGCCGTGCTGTATGCCGCGATGCAGGTGCAGTGCGGTGCCGCCGAACTCGTGCTCGCCGGCGGCGCGGAGAGCATGAGCTCGGCGGCGTTCTACTCGACGCAGCTGCGTTGGGGCGCCACGGGCGACGGCCTGAAGCTGCACGACACGCTCGTGCGGGGGCGCACCACGGCGGGCGGTGCCGGCTACCCGGTGCCGGGCGGCATGCTGGAAACGGCGGAGAACCTGCGCCGGGAGTACGGCATCCCCAGGCATGAGCAAGATGAGCTCGCGGTCCTGAGTCACGAGCGCGCCATCGCGGCCCAGCGCAGCGGCGCCTTCGCCGAGGAGATCGTCCCGGTCACCGTCAGGTCGCGCCGCGGGGTCGTTGTCGTCGACACCGACGAGCATCCGCGGGCCGACACCACCGAAGAGTCCTTGGCGCGGCTTCGGCCCGTGCTGGCGGAGCAGGACCCCGACGCGACGGTCACGGCCGGTAACGCGAGCGGTCAGAACGACGGCGCCGCCGCGTGCATCGTCACCTCGAGCGCGCGAGCCGAACAGCTCGGACTGCGGCCGCTCGCGCGGCTGGTCAGCTGGGGTCTAGCCGGCGTGCCCCCGCGCACCATGGGCATCGGCCCGGTGCCGTCGACCGCGCTCGCACTGGAGCGTGCGGGCCTGACGCTCGCCGACATCGACCTGATCGAGGTGAACGAGGCCTTCGCGGCGCAGGTCCTCGCCTGCACCAGGGAGTGGGGCTTCGGTCGCGACGATCTCGCGCGGCTCAACGTGAACGGCTCCGGCATCTCGCTGGGCCACCCGGTTGGCGCGACCGGCGTCCGCATCCTGACGACGTTGCTGAGGGAGATGGACCGCCGGCAGTCGCGTTATGGACTGGAGACCATGTGCATCGGCGGGGGGCAAGGACTCGCGGCAGTCTTCGAGCGGGTCAGCCGACCGTGATCTCGCGGCAGGACACGCGCCATCCGACAACCGTCCTGACCAGCGTGTCGCGGTAGTGCCCCATCGCCTGCAGCGTCGGGCTCGTCAAGGTCTGGGTGAAGAACTGCCAGTACGACTCGGCCACGGCGCAGTCGCCCTGCAGCCGGACGGCAGTCGTGCTCACCAGGTGACGTGAGGCGCTGCCGGGGCCGGCAGTGCCCGCGGCTCGTCGGTCCAGACCGCCCTGACGGATCTGCTCGTGGCCTCGGCGCGGACCTCCGGGCATGTCCCAGTGGGCGTCCTCGGTGAACAGCTGCACGTAGTCCTCAAGCTCGCCGGCGTCAGCGAGCAGAGCCAGCTGGGCCACGACGTTGCGGATCTCGAGCTCGTCCCGGACGGGATCTGGGTCAGCCATGGCCACCTCCCTTCCATAATGTATACGTTGTGTCTCACCGCAGGAGGAACAGTGACCGCTGACAGCCCGGCGCATCCCGTCGGACCGACCTGGCAGGACCCGCGCGCAGATCTGCGCTGGCAGACCACGAGCGGACTGCTCCGCGACGCCGCACAGCGCCTCGGCGATGCTGAGGCCGTGGTCGACGGCGAGCTCCGCCTGACCTACCGCCAGCTCGACGAGCACGTCAGCCGAGCCGCGGCGGCGTTCCTGGCGGCTGGGGTCGGCCACGGCGACCGGGTCAGCATCTGGGGCCCGAACTGCGCCGGCTGGATCGTGGCCGCGCTGGGCCTTCAGCGCGCCGGAGGTGTTCTCGTGCCGCTCAACACCAGGTTCCTCGGTGAGGAGGCCGCGTACGTGCTGCGGACCAGCCGTGCCCGCGTGCTGGTCACGGTCAACGGGTTCCTCGGGCACGACTACCTGGAGATGCTCCGGGGCGCCGCAGGCGGCGCCGGCCAGGACCGGCCTGTCGCAGACCTGCCCGAGCTGAGCTCTGTGGTGCTCCTGGAGGGCGACCCTCCGGACGGTCCCGGTGTGCGGTCATGGGAGGACTTCTTGGCACAGCAAGCGCCTCAGGCCGAGGTGCTCGAGCGGGAGGCCGCGCTCGGCCCTGATGACGTCTCGGACGTGCTGTTCACCTCGGGGACCACAGGGCGTCCGAAGGGTGCCGTGTGCACCCACGGGCAGACGCTGCGCGCCTACGCCGTCTGGTCCTCGGTCGTCGGCCTGCGGGAGGGCGACCGGTACCTCGTCGTGAACCCGTTCTTCCACGGGTTCGGCTACAAGGCAGGATGGCTGGCCTGCCTGCTCAGCGGTGCGACAGCGGTTCCCGCGCGCACCCTGGATGTGCCGGCCGTGCTGGACGCGGTGCGCCGCGAGCGCATCACGGTGCTGCCGGGCACCCCCACGCTGTACCAGACGCTGCTCGAGCATCCCTCGTTCAGCCGCGACGGGGTGGCCACGCTGCGGCTCGCCGTGACGGGGGCGGCCAGCGTCCCGCCGTCCCTGCTGCACCGGATCCGCGACGAGATCGGGTTCGAGCACGTCGTGACGGGCTATGGGCTCACCGAGTCGTGCGCGATCGTGTCGATGTGCCGCTACGACGACCCGCTGGAGGTCGTCGCGACCAGCGCCGGGCACCCGTTGCCTGGTCTCGAGGTCCGGATCGTCGACCCCGAGGGTCGTGCCGTGCCGGCTGGCGGCGAAGGCGAGGTCGTGGTCCGAGGCTACACCGTCATGCGGGGATACCTCGACGACCCGGAGGCCACGGCCGAGGCGATCGACGCGGACGGCTGGCTGCACACCGGTGACGTCGGGCGTCTCGACGAAGGCGGCCGCATCACGATCACCGACCGGCTCAAGGACATGTACATCATCGGCGGGTTCAACGCCTATCCGGCCGAGATCGAGTCGCTGCTCAGCAAGCACCCCGAGCTGTCCCAAGTCGCTGTGATCGGCGTGCCCGACGAGCGGATGGGCGAGGTGGGGGCGGCGTACGTCGTGCCACGGCGGGGAGCCGCTCCGAGCGAGGACGAGGTCATCGGCTGGTGCCGTGCGCACATGGCGAACTACAAGGTCCCTCGGGTGGTACGGGTCGTCGGCGAGCTTCCCCTCAACGCCAGCGGAAAGGTCCTCAAGAACGAGCTCCGCGAGCGCTTCTCGGCAGAGTCCTCCGCGACCGCAGCGACCAGCGCGTGACGTCCCCGCCTCTCGAGCCGCTCGTGGAGGGACTGCTGGTAGGCCGGGACGGGGCCCTGCTCGAGCTCGTCATCGACCGGCCGACGGCCAAGGGCAGCCTCAACGACGCCGTCGTCGCCGGCCTGATCGCGCAGTTGGAGCGTGCCTCGACCGACCAGTCGCTGCGGGCTGTGCTGCTGCGCAGCTCAGGCGCCGACTTCTGCAGCGGCTTCGACATCGTGGGCCGCAACGCCGGGTCTGCCGAGCGGCCCCGCACCGGCAGCATCCAGCGGCGGCTCCCGACGCAGGCACACCGCCTGGTCCCGCTGGTGCTGGGACTGCAGCTGCCGGTGGTCTGCGCCGTCCGCGGGTGGGCGGTCGGCATCGGTGCGCAGCTGGCCGCAGCGAGCGACCACGCCGTCGTCGCCGACGACGCGAGGTTCTGGTGGCCCTTCGTCGACCGCGGGTTCACCCCGGACTCCGCCAGCACCTGGCTGGTGCCGCGGCTGGTGGGGCCGGTCCGGGCGCGCGAGCTCCTGCTGCGCGGTCGGCGCCTGGACGGCGCGACCGCCGTTGAGTGGGGTCTCGTCGCGGAGGCGGCCCCCCCGGAGCAGGTGAACGCGCTGGCGCGTGAACGGGCGCAGGAGCTCGCGATGCGCGCCACGGTCGCGCTCGGCCTGACCAAGGCGTTGCTGGCAGCCGCGCCGGACAACACCCTCGAGCGTCATCTCGAGGCCGAAGCGATGGCCATGGAGCTGAGTTCACGCAGCCCGGACTTCAAAGAGGGACTGCGCGCGTTTGTCGAGCGCCGACCACCGGACTTCAGCGGTCAGTAGACCGTCAAGAAAGACCTCTCACAGACCAGATCGGCTCACGCTTCTCGCTGAACGCGAGAGGACCCTCGGTCTGGTCCGGGTGCCCCCACACCGAGACCAGCTCCTGCACGCCGGCCTTGCAGGCGTCGGTGAGGCCGCGCTCGAGGGCTCCCCACAGCGCGCGCTTGGTCGCGGCCAACGCGGCCGGGCTGTTGAGCGCGATCTTCTCGGCGAGTTCCTGCGCGGCTTCGTGCAGCCGTTCCGGCGGATCGACGACCTCACTGACCATGCCGAGTTCGAAGGCGCGGGCAGCGGACAGCCGCTCGTACCTGCCGACGAGAGCCATCCGCAGGACGGCCTCAGCGGGCATCTTGCGCATGAGCCCGATCGTCTCGACGGCGCTCACCTGTCCCACCGATACGTGCGGGTCGAGGAAGCTCGCGTCGGAGGCGGCGAGCACGATGTCGGCGTCGGCCACGAAGTGCAGACCGCCCCCCGCGCACGCGCCGTTGACGGCCGCGATCACGGGCTTCCACACCCCGAGGTGCCAGGCGGTGAACCCCAGGTCCCATGCCTCCAGCGACGTGCGGTAGCGCTCCATCCCGACGCCGTCGGTGGCGAGCTCCACGACGTCGGCGCCGGTCTGGAAGTCGCGTCCTTGTCCGCCGTTGACGATGACGCGCACCTCCGGGTCGGCGTCGAGGACGTTCCAGGCCTTCCGGAGCTCGTCGCGCATGCCGTTGTTCATCGCGTTGCGACGCTCCGGCCGGGCGAACAGGATCCACCCGACCCGGCCTCGACGCTCCACGACCAGGGTGTCGAACCCGTCGTAGCTGTGGACTGTCATGTGAGCTCCTCCACGAGCACTCTCCTCAGTACCTTCCCGACCTCGTTGCGCGGGAAGTCCTCGCGCACGTGAACCGCCACGGGGATCTTGTAGCCGGTCAGCACCTCACGAAGTGCGCGCACGACGTCCTCCGCATCGACGTGAGCACTCGCCTCCGGGACGATCCACGCGACAGGGACCTCACCGAGCCGGTCATCCGGCACGCCCGCCACGCAGGCGTCCGCGACACCTGGGATGTTGCGCAGCGCGTCCTCCACCTCCTGGGGCAGCACCTTGAGCCCACCCCGGTTGATGACGTCCGCGACGCGACCCTCCAGCCACAGGAAGCCGTCCTCGTCGAGGCGACCCAGGTCACCGGTCCGCAGGTGGCCGTCCACCAGCCTGGCCGCGATCTCAGGGGAGGGGCTCGCTGATGGCGAGGCAACCCAGATCTCGCCGACCTCTCCGACAGGCGCTCCCTCGCCGTCCTGCGTGAGCACCTTCAACGACACCCCGGAGTGCGGGCGTCCCACCGCGCCGAGCTTGTCCTCGCCGAAGGCTTCCAGGTCGGCTGCGGTCCAGCCGACCACCTCGCTGCCGAGCTCGGTCTGCCCGTAGCAGTTCATGACCCCGACGCCGAACTTCTCCCGGAACGATCGGGCCTGCTGCGGCGTCAGGGGCGCGGTGATGCTGCGGACCCGGCGCAGTGGCGCCAGGTCGGTGACGTCCGGGTCGGCGACGAGCATCGCCATCATCGCCGGCGCGAGCACGGTGGACCGGATCTCGAAACGCCTGACCAGCTCGGCGTAGGCAGCAGGTTCGAAGCGGTCCAGCAGCACGACCGGAGCGCCTGCGCGCAGCGCGAACAACCCGTTCCACACGCCGGCCCACAGCGCCTGGCTCGACGGTACGAGGTTCGGCATCCGCGACCCGCTGCTGCGGCCACCCCGCAGGTTGTCGAGCACGCGGTCGATGCCGTCGAGAACACCCTCGTGCGACAGTGCGATCGTCTTGGCCTCGCCCGTCGTGCCGGACGTCCGCATCAGCAACGCGGTGCTTTCGGGAAGACGCTCGCCGAACCAGGGGAAGCACGCTGAGGCGTGCCACTGCTGCGGTGACGTCTCCACCACCCAGCGCACACCGGTCTGCAGGGTCCGGGGCCTGCCGACGACGGCCGCGGGGCGCAACGCGTCGAGCGCTGCCTCCAGTTCGTGGTCGGTGGAGCGGCCGTTCAGCGGCACGTGCACGCCGCCGACCAGCCAGGTGCCGAACATCACCGCGATGGCGCTCACGCCGCCGTCCACGATGCAGGCCACCGGGGAACCAGCGTCGACACACGACGCTCGCAAGGCGTCGGCGACGCGTTCGGCCGCTGCCTTCAGCTCTCCGAGGGAGAGGCTGTCGTCGGGCGTGTGCAGGACTGCCTCATCGGGCCCCGCCGGATGGTCACGGAGCAGTGCTGCGAGCGGCGCCAGCACGTCGGGGTTCTCGTCGGCTGTCGTCGTCACGCTGTCCCCCTGGTGCTGGCCGGTCCCAGTTCGTCGGCGAGTTGCCCGACATGGGCCGAGGGCCGACCGAGCAGTTCGCGGTCGGTGCGTGCCCGCTTGAAGTACAGGTGCGCGTCGTGCTCCCACGTGAAGCCGAGACCGCCGTGCAGCTGGATGGCCTCCGAGGTGACGGCCACCGCGGCCTCCGCGCAGAAGGCCGCGGCGACGAGCGGCGCGATCGCTGGATCGGGAGTTCCCGTGCTCACCGCCTGGGCTGCCGCGTGTGCAGCCGAACGCGCCGACTCGACCTTGATGAGCATGTCGGCAGCCTTCTGCTTCACGGCCTGGAACGAACCGATCGGACGGCCGAACTGGACTCGGGACTTGGCGTAGGCCACGGTCATGTCCAGGGCCCGCTGCGCGACGCCGACCTCTTCGGCGGCCAGCAGCGCGCGGCTGATGCGCAGCGCCTCCTCGAGCACCTGGGGGGCGAGCGCTGTGTCGCTGAGCAAGCTGGCGGACGCGGCCGCGAGGCTGAGCTTTGCCTGCCGACGGGTCAGGTCCAGCGACACCAGCGGGCTGGCCGTCACGTCAGGTTGCGCGGCGTCGAGGTGGAGCAGGACGGGGCCCGTCGGACCCTCCGCGACGACGAGGAGGTCGTCGGCCGTCGCCCCGTCCACCACCGGGGCGATCGTGCCGCTGACGGTCCAGGTGCCCTCGTGTGCCCTGGCGCTGAGGGGCTGGCTGCTGAAGGGCCCTGCGCCGAACAGGACGGTCGCGGTCCGCTCGCCGCGGCACAACGGGGGTATCAGGGCATGGGCACGCTCACCTGCTGCCAGCAGCAGCGGGACGGCGAGCGCGGCGGTCGCGAACAGCGGCGCGCACAGCAGCGCGGCGCCGGCTTCCTCGAGGACCACGGCCTGCTCGCGCCAGCTGAGCCCCGAGCCTCCGAGCTGTTCCGGCACAGCGAGTCCCACGACGCCGAGCTCGCCGCAGAGGCGCTTCCACACGTGCGCCTCCCAGCCGTGCGGGGAGTCCATCGTCGTGCGGACCGCTTCCGGCGGGGAGAGCGAGCGCAGCGCCTGGCGCACCGTGTCCTGCAGCTCGGCGAGCTCGGCCGCGGTCGTCGTCGGTGCGACCACGCTGACGGGCGCCGTCATCGGTTCACGTCGCGCTGCGAGAAGGCATCCGCTGCGGCGGCGACGGCCTCGGACAGCGTCGTCGCGCGACCGGGTGGCGACGGCAGCTCGACGGGACCGTGCTCGCGACTGGGCAGCAGGACAGTGGCCGTGGCCGGTGTCGTCTCGACCCCGCGCTGGTTGGTGCACCTGAGCGCGATCTCAACCGCAGGACGGCCGCCCTCGGCGAGGTAGGACCGGGTCACCTCGCCGGTGATCCACTGGACGTCGCCGACGTAGTTGAACTGCCGGAACTCCACCCGCAGCCGCCACAGCCACGCGTCATCGCCCATCCAGTCGGTCAGCGCGTGGACGAGCCAGGTCTCACGCATCCGGCCGTAGTCGAACGTGGTCGGGTTCCCGCTCTTGACGGCGAACGCCGGATCCCAGTGGACCCGCTGCATCACGTCCGGCACGCCGAGCTCGTCGCGGTGGTAGAAGCGCGGCACGCGCTGACGGTTCTGCCAGCCGAGCCGCAGGGGCGACACGTCATACATGCCCATCCCCATGCCGACGTGCCAGCAGACCATGTCGGTGACGGTCAGCGGCCCCTTGACCAGAGGCGTGATGGCGTCACCGACGGTGACCTCCTCCCACCAGCGCGGCTCCGCGCCACGCGGCCCTTCGGTTGCATAGGCCGCCTCGACGGTCGCGAGCGCATCCTCACTCCAGGGCTCGACGACGACACCGTCGTACTTCTTGCGCTCACGTGCCTTGGCACGCTCCGTGCGGTACATCATCTTGTACTGGGCGCCGAGCAGCGTCCCGTCGCTGGTGGCGAACGCCTGTGCGGTCCATTCCTCGACGGCCCGGCCGGCGAACTCGCTCGCGTGGTCCAGGACTCCCACCAGCGCGGTGCGACGTTGCACCGTGCCGTCCGGCCGCAGCGGCGCCCACCACTCACGCTCGCTCGCCGCGTAGAACGCATGCACACCGCGCAGTGGGTCGCCACGCAGTCCCCGGGCCTGGTCGCGCTCGGCGTCCGTAAGCTGGTCCTCACCGATGAGGCTGTCGCCGCCGATCAACGGTGGCGGGGCCACACTGCCCTTCCATACCGAGGCGGCGGCATAGTCCGGGTCGCTCCACAACGGGTTGTCGTCGCCGTAGGACCACGCGACGGTGCGGAAGGCATCCTCACCGGGACGCCGGTAGTGGGGCCGGACGGGGTAGGGCTGCGGGATGCCGATGCGCTGCCGAAGCTGTTCGACGCCCTCGTCTGTGATGCGACCGGTGCTGTCCTCCGTCATGCATCCTCTCCCGCTGAGCCCGTGCGCCGACCCTACGTATGTTGTATACACTTTGCAAGCGCGCAACGGCGGGAGACGACTGTGACGGAGGGCCTGCTGGTCCGACGCGAAGGGCCGGTCGGTTGGCTCGTGTTCGACCGCCCCGAAGCCGGAAATGCGATGGATGCGGCCATGATGGAGGCGCTCCCGGCAGCCTGGTCCGACCTCGACGAGGACGCCGACGTGCGGTGCATCGTGGTCACCGGCAACGGCAGCTCCTTCCAGACCGGCCTGGACGTCAAGCAGCTCAGCCGGGACCCCGCGGCGTTGAAGGCGATGTCGCGCCGGACGCGCGCCAACGACCTGCGGCTGACGGCAGTCCACTGCGGTGTGCAGAAGCCGGTCGTCACGGCGGTCAACGGCGTCTGCGCAGGTGGGGGTCTGCACTTCGTCGTCGACAGCGATCTGGTTCTCGCGAGCACGACAGCGTCCTTCCTCGATCCGCACGTGTCGCTCGGTCAGGTGAGCGCCTTCGAGGGGATCGGCCTGGCCCGGCGAGCGGCCTTCGGCGACGTGGCCCGCATGGTGCTGACCGGCGTCCATGCGAGGGTCACCGCGGAGCGCGCCCTCCAGCTCGGCTGGGTGGGCGAGGTCGTGCCGCCGGACGCCTTGCGGCAGCGGGCCCAGCACATCGCTGAGCAGGTCGCCGCCAACGACCCGACGGCGGTGCGCCACCGGCGGTGGGCGTTGTGGGCAGCGCTGGAAGACGTGGACGTCCGACGGGTGCGGTTGGCGACTGCTGGACCGACTGCCGGAGACGCAGCATGACGAGCGGCAATGCAAGGGCGGAGCTCGAGTCGTGCGAGACCGCCGCTGACGTCGCCGAGGCGGTGCAGCGCTGGCTTGCCGCAGGGGTGCCCGCGCACTGGCGCGATGCCGCGGAACGCGGAGGACCGTCGGCCGTGCGGGAGGTGCGGACACCGGAGGACTACCGCGGCTGGTATCCAGCCTTCGCCGCAACCGGCCTCGTCGTGCCGCAGTGGCCGACCCCCTACGGCGGTCTCGGGTGGGACCGCCGGCTGGCGAAGGCCGCAGAGCAGGTCCTGTCCCGCTATCACCTGCCGAGGCTCAACCCGCTCGGGCTCAACCTGGTGGCGCCGGCCCTGTTCGCGCATGGCACCGAGGATCAGCGCCTGCGGTATCTGCCGCCCATCGTGGACAACCGTGAGGTCTGGTGCCAGCTCTTCAGCGAGCCTGGGGCAGGGAGCGACTTGGCCTCTCTGGCGACGCGCGCTGTGCGGGCCGGCGACAGCTGGCGCATCACCGGTCAGAAGGTGTGGACGACCTGGGCGCACCTTGCGGACTGGGGGGTGCTGCTCGCCCGAACAGACCCCGACGTCCCCAAGCGCCAGGGCATCAGCTATTTCCTCGTCGACATGCGCAGTCCGGGCATCGAGGTGCGTCCACTGCGCCACATCGGCGGCGAAGTGGACTTCAACGAGGTCTTCCTCGACGACGTGGTCGTTCCCGACCGCCAGCGCGTCGGTGACGTCCACGGCGGCTGGGCAGTGGCCCGCGCGACCCTGTCGGGTGAGCGGCAGATGGTCAGTGGCGCCGGCTCCGGTGGCGTCGACCGGATCGGCGGTAGCGGCGCCGGCCGGCTGCTCCGGCTCGCACAGGACCGCAGCGCGGCGGGACTTCCCGGGGGCTGGGACGACCCGTTGGTGCGCGACACGCTCGTCCGGCTGTGGATGGAGGAGCAGATCCGGTCGTGGACGAACGGCCGCGTGCGCGAGGGCCTCAAGGCGGGCCTGGCTCCCGGCCCGGAGAGCTCGATCGGCAAGGTCGCCGGCAGTGAGTTGAACCAGCGCATCCAGGCGGCCGCGGCCGACCTGCTCGGGGCGGACGCGACCGCCTGGGAGGGCGCGCAGGGCAGCTATGCCGAGCACATGCCTGCCGAGGTCCGCGGCATGCTGCGCAGCCGCGCCAACACGATCGAAGGGGGCACTTCGGAGGTGAACCGCACCATCCTGGCTGAGCGTGTGCTTGGCCTGCCCAAGGACCCGGACCCGTGGGAGGGCCGTCCTTGGCGCGAGGTCCCGAGAGGCTGACGACGTCGCCTGCGGGCGCGAGAGGAGAACTGGTGGAGGACGCAGACGTGCGTGCCGTCGTGACGGCGGTGCGTCGGCTGGTGCGGGAGCGTGTGGTGCCGCTCGAGCAGCAGATCGACGAGACCGACGAGGTGCCCGGCGAGCTGCGCCAGGCCGCGGCTGACATGGGCCTGTTCGGGTTCGCGCTCCCTGAGGAGCACGGGGGCCTGGGCCTGTCCATGTCGCAGGAGGCGCTTCTCGTGATGGAGCTCGGTTGGACGACTCCGGCGTTTCGCTCCCTGTTCGGGACCAACAACGGCATCGCCGGGCACACCGTGAGCGAGGGCGGGACCGACCAGCAGAAGAAGGAGTGGCTGCCGAAGATCGCCAGTGGTGAGTGGACGGCATCCTTCGCACTGACGGAGGCCGAAGCGGGCAGCGATCCCGCCGGACTGCGTACGACCGCGGTGCGGGAGGGTGACTGCTACGTGCTGACCGGCGCGAAGCGCTACATCACCAACGCGCCCGTGGCCGACGTGCTGCTCGTCTTCGCCAGGCACGGGCAGCACACCGACGCGAGCCGGGACGTCTCGGCCTTCCTCGTGCCACGGAACGCTCCGGGTCTGTCCGTCGGTCCGCGGGATCACAAGATGGGCCAGCATGGCGCGATGTCTGCCGAGGTGTTCCTCGATGACGTGCGCGTGCCGGCGTCGGCCCTGGTCGGCGAGGTCGAGGGCGAGGGCTATCGCACCGCGATGAGGAGTCTCGCGCACGGTCGTCTGCACATCGCGGCCCTGTGCGTCGGCATGGCGCAGCGGCTCCAGCGGGAGACAGTGCAGTACGCCCTCGCGCGGCAGCAGGCAGGTCATCCGATTGCCGACTTCCAGCTCATCCAGGGTCTCGTCGCGGACAGCCAGACCGATGTCGAAGCAGGTCGCGCGCTGCTGATGTCTGCCTGCGAGGCCTACGACAGTGGCGCAGACCGGCGGATGCTGCCGTCGTGCGCCAAGTACTTCTGCAGCGAGATGGTCGGTCGCGTCGCCGACCGGGCCGTCCAGGTCCACGGCGGCGCCGGTTACATGCGCGGCGTCGCTGTCGAGCGCTTCTACCGCGACGCCCGTCTGTTCCGAATCTACGAAGGGACCAGTCAAGTGCAGCAGGTGGTGATCGCCAAGCAGGCGTTCGCGCGGGCGGGCCAGGCATGAGCGAGCTGGTCACCGAGCCACGGATGCTCATCGACGGCAAGCTCGCCCCCGCGCTGTCCGGTCGTAGCTTTGCCAACGTCAACCCCGCCACCGAAGAGGTGCTCGGCACCGTGGCTGACGGCTCGGCCGAGGACATGGACGCTGCGATCGACGCAGCCCGGACCGCGTTCGACCGGAGCGGGTGGGCCGACGACCTCGACCTGCGGATCCGTTGCCTGCGCCAGCTCGAGGAAGCACTCACCAAGCATGCCGACGAGTTCCGAGCCACCGTTGTCGCGGAGGTCGGCTGTCCGGTGAGCCTCACCCGCATGGCGCAGTACGACACACCCGTCAAGGGCATCGGCTGGGTCGCCGACCTGGCCGGCTCCTACGCATGGGAGAGCTCACTGGGGCAGAGCGAGGCCTTCGGCATCCGTACCGAACGCACCTTGCGGCGGGAGCCGGCCGGCGTGGTCGGCGCGATCACCCCCTGGAACTTCCCCGTCCAGATCAACCTCGCGAAGGTGGCTCCCGCGCTGGCGGCAGGCTGCACGGTCGTCCTCAAGCCGGCACCGGACACGCCGTACTCCGCAACGCTTCTCGGCCGGGTGGCGGCGGAGGAGACCGAGCTGCCGCCTGGCGTGCTGAACGTGGTCACCTCCGCCGGCCATGAGGTCGGCCAGCAGCTGTCCGAGGATCCGCGGGTCGATCTGATCTCGTTCACCGGGTCGACAGCAACCGGACGGCGCGTCGTGCAGGCGAGCGCCGGCAACCTCAAGAAGGTGTTTCTCGAGCTCGGTGGGAAGTCCGCCCACATCGTGCTGGACGACGCCGACCTGAGCGCAGCTGCCTTCGCCGCGGCCTTCCAGATCATGGTGCATTCGGGGCAGGGCTGTGCCATCACGACGCGGTTGCTGCTGCCCCGGTCCCGCTACGACGAGGGAGTGGACGCCCTGGTCGAGATGATGAGGTCCATCCCCTACGGCGACCCCACCGATCCGGCGACGCTCGGCGGGCCGCTCATCCGTGAGCAGCAGCGCCAGCGGGTGCTGTCCTACATCCGCACCGGCGTCGAGGAGGGCGCCAGGATCGCCCTCGGCGGCGGCGTTCCGGCGCACCTGCCGAAGGGCTTCTATGTCGAGCCGACTGTGCTCGTCGAGGTCGACAACGCGTCGACCGTCGCCCAGGAGGAGATCTTCGGGCCCGTCCTCGTCGTGATCGCCCACGACGGCGACGACGATGCCGTGCGGATCGCGAACGACTCGGCGTACGGGCTGTCCGGCGCGATCACCAGCAGTGACACGGAGCGCGCCATGGCGGTCGCGCGCCGCATCCGCACCGGAACGATTGCCGTCAACGGCGGCGTGTACTACGGACCTGACGTTCCGTTCGGCGGATACAAGCACAGTGGCGTCGGACGTGAGTCAGGCGTGCTCGGCTTCGAGGAGTACCTCGAAGCCAAGGTCATCGCCGGGGCGTGCTGATGGACGGCGTCGGTGGCCTGCGCGCGATCATCGCCGGTGCGTCGTCAGGGGTCGGCAGAGCGGTCGCGCTGCGCCTGGTGAAGGCTGGCGCGGACGTCCTCCTCGTGGGACGGGACGCCGACCGTCTGAAGGAGCTGCAGTACGCGGCCGGCGGCGGAGACGTGCTGGCGACCGATCTCAGCCTCCCGGACGGCGCCGAGCGGCTCATGGCCGCACTGGGCGACCGTCCCGTTGAGCTGCTCGTGAGCACCGTCGCTGTCGCCCCGCTGGCCTTCCTCGCCACCACGACCCGGGCGCAGTGGGAGAACGCCCTCACCACCAACGTCATCGGTACCGCGTCGTTGTTGCAGGCCGTCGTCCCGCGGATGGCTCCGGCCGGCCTGCTCGCGGTCGTCTCGTCGGAGAGCGTCGGCCAGCACCGCACGGGTCTCGGCGCCTACGCCGCCAGCAAGGCGGCGCTCGAGGACATGATGGGCACCTGGCGCACCGAGCACCCTGGCCTGCGCTTCACCACGGTCGCGCTCGGTGGAACCATGCCGACCGCGTTCTCCCAGGGCTTCGCCCCCGAGGTCGCGGCCGTCGCGGTGAACGACTGGGCCAGCCGCGGCCACATCCAGGAGCAGCTCATGCACACCGACGACGTGGCGGACGTCCTCACGGGGGTGCTCGTCTCCCTGATCGGGGCACCGGGGGTGGGCGTTCCCCGCATCGAGCTCGCCTCGCCCTCAGCGGTGGCCGGCACGACCGCCCATCTCCGCAAGGTCGAGCAGCCCGTGACCCGCACATGAGTAACGACAAGGTCTACATCCACGAGTACATCGACATCACCAAGCAGGGCCGCGCGAAGTACATGCACCACATGACGGCCAACTGGAGCCCCCTGGCCCAGGAGCAACGAGGTCAGCTCTGCTACGGCGTGTGGGGCACGGTGGGGTCAACGGGCCGCTGGCCCCAGGTCGTGAACCTGTGGGAGGAGGACGGGTGGGACGGGCTGACCTCGTCGTTCGCCCACGAGCTCGCCGATCCCTCGCTGCAGGACCCGGCCCTGGCCACGTGGTGGGCGACCGCCGCTGACCTCCGCAGCGGCGGCGTGGACCGCATCCTCGTGCCACATCCCAGCACGCGGACCATCGAGGAGCTGTGTCGCGCGAGCACGACCTACGCCGCGTACGCCCACGAGATGCTGACGGTAGAGCCCGGCCGAGCCGACGAGTTTCTCGACCTGGCCGTGGACGGCGTCGGCGAGGCGTCGGACAGCGGGTGGGTGCTCATCGGGGCCTTCCGCACCGCGATGCGCCATGACGAAGAGGCCCTGCTGCTGTGGGGAATCCCGGACTGGCCGAGCTGGGGCAAGGCTGAGCGGCGCATGGCGGAAAGGGCCGCGGACGCGGTCCCTTCGGCAGCGCGAGAGCTGCTGCGGTCGCGCGAGCGGATCCTGCTCGTCGACGCACCGCTCTCGCCGTTGCGCACGCACCGCCAGCCGCACCGTGAGGACCGCACCGGTTGGCAGGACTGACTCCTCGCTTCATCAGTGCACCCCGAGGTCCGTCAGCTCGGCAAGCACCGCCTGGGTGTGCTGCCCCAGCGCCGGGACGGGCCCCGGGGCTACGTCCCAGGTGTCGGACTCTACGGGCGGGCGCAACGACAGGAAGCTTCCACCGGGGCACTCGGTGTCGCACCAACGGTCCCGCTCGACGAGCTGCGGGTGCTCCAGAACGTCGCTGACGGTGTTGAGGCGCGCATGTCCCAGGCCCGCCTGCTCCGCCGCCGCCCGTGCCTCGGCGAGGCTGTGCCGGCTCGTCCAGGCAGCGATCGCCTCGTCGAGTTCGGGGCGTCGCAGCACTCGGTCTGCGTTGCGTGCGTACCGCGGGTCCTCGGCCAGGTCGGCGCGGTCGAGGACCTGCTGGGCCAGCCGCCGCCACTCGCCGTCGTTGGTCGTGCCCAGCACGACCACCTGCCCGTCCTTGGTCCGGTAGGCCCCGTAGGGCGCCACCATCGGGCTGCTCAGGCCGTTCGGCACCGGGTCCTGGCCGCCGTAGCGAGCCTGGTTGAGCGCCCACCCGGCCCAGTCCGTCACGACGTCGAACATGCCCACCGACAGCGCTGACCCGCTGCCGGTGCGCTCACGCTGCAGCAGGGCCGCGAGCACGGCCTGCGCGGCGTGCATGCCCGCGCCGATGTCGGCCAACGGGATACCCGGTTTGACCCGTGCGTCAGCGGTTCCGGTGAGAGCGCACGAGCCGGCTTCGGCTTGCACCAGCAGGTCATAGGCGCGGGCCGACTCCATCGGTCCGCCGCGGCCGTAGCCGCTGACGTCGACGGCGATCAGTCGCGGGTACCGCATGAGAAGGCTGCGGGCGTCCAGCCCCAGCCGGGCCGCGGCACCGGGAGCCAGGTTCTGCACCAGCACATCCGCAGTCGCGACGAGTTGCTCCAGGGCTTGCCGGCCGACGGGGTCCTTGAGGTCCAGCACGACGGACTCCTTGCCGCGGTTCGCCCAGGCGAAGTGCGCGGAGGTTCCGGCAACCACATCGTCGTAGCTGCGGGCGAAGTCCCCGCCCGCCTGGTTCTCGACCTTGATGACGCGCGCTCCGAGGTCCGCCAGCTGACGGGTGCAGTGCGGCCCTGAGACCGCCTGCTCGAGCCCGATCACCAGCACCCCGTCAAGGGGTGGCGAACCGCGATCCTCAGGCGTCATGTCGCGATCCCTCCCCAGTGTTGTATACAACATACGTGAAGGTGCGAAGCAGGATGGACGACAACGGCGTGGCCTACGTGGAACTGGATGACGCGGACAAGGCCAACGCCCTCGACAAGCGGCTGAGCGACGAGTTGGCGGACGCGGTGGCGGCTGCGGTGTCGGGCGGGGCTCGGGTGCTCGTGCTGTCGGCGTGCGGACCGGTCTTCTGTGCGGGCGGGTCGCTGATCGGCCTGCTCAAGCCGCAGCATCCGCTGTCAGCGCTGTACGCGGGCGTCGAGGCGCTCAGCGCCTGCTCGCTGCCGACGATCGCCCTGGTCGACGGAGCTGCGGTCGGCGCCGGTGTCACGCTGCCTCTCGCATGTGACGTGATCATCTGCACGCCTCGCGCCCGCTTCGACCCGCGCTTCCTCGACATCGCCATCCACCCTGGCGGCGGCCATCTGTGGCGGCTCGCCGGTCGGATAGGGGTCCAGGGAGCGGCGGCCCTGGTCCTGTTCGGCGACGAACTCGACGGCGAGGAGGCCGAGAGGGCTGGCTTGGCGTGGCGCTGCCTTCCGGCCGAGGAAGCGCGGGCCTTCGTCGACCGCCTTGCCGTCCGGGCTGCGGGCCGACCGGCGGCGCTCGTGCGGCGCACGAAGCAGACCCTGCACGACAGCGCCCCGCTGCCGAACGCGACTGAGGCGGCCGTCCTGGAGCTGGCGGCGCAGGAGTGGTCGGTCCGGCAGCCGGAGCACCGACGGGCAGTGGAGGCACTCGCCGCTCGGTTCGGTCTCCCGGTCTAGCGCCGGCTCCACGGGGCTACACCCGCTCGACGACCAAGGCGGACCCCATGCCGCCGCCCGCGCACATTCCCACGACGCCGAGCGTCCCGCCCGTGCGGGCGAGGGCGTTGACCATCGAGACGACCATCCTCGTGCCGGTCGCGGCGATCGGGTGACCCAAGCTGCAGCCGCTGCCGACCGGGTTCATCGTGAGGGGGTCCACGCCGAGCGCCCGGCTGAAGGCGACCGGGACGGAGCAGAAGGCCTCGTTGATCTCCCACAGGTCGATGTCGCCGAGCGTCAGGTTCGCGCGCTCGAGTGCCCGGGGCGCGGCCACCGTCGGGGTCAGCCCGGTCCGGGCCGGATCCAGCGCCGCGTTCGCCCAGCCCCGCACGCGCGCGAGCGGCTTCAGGCCGTGGGCTGCCGCGTAGTCGGCAGTGGTCACCACGACAGCTGCGGCCGCGTCGTTCAGCCCCGCTGCGTTGCCGGCTGTGACCGTCGCGTCGGGGAGCTCGGGGTGCAGTGGCGCCAGCGCGGCGAGCGTGTCGGCGGTGACGCCGCGCCGCGGCTGCTCGTCGTCGACGACCTTGACGCCCTCCTCGGTGAGCACGGGGGCAATCTCGTCAGCAAAGTAGCCGCCGTCGATCGCCGCGATGGCACGTCCGTGGCTGTAGGCGGCCCACTCGTCGACGTCGCGGCGGGTCAGGCCGAGCTCGCGGGCGGTGTTCTCGCCGACCGTGATGGTCATGTCGTGCGACGGCGCCTCGGCTGTGGCGGGATGGCTGGGTGACATCCAGGCGGAGAGCTGACCGTCGGCGTTCCTCCGGCTGACCTGCGGCATGGTGCTCAGGCTCTCGGTCCCACCCGCGACGACGACATCCGCCGCGCCGGCGAGTACGTTCGCCACGGCCGTCTGAACGGCCGCCAGGCCACCTGCACAGTGCCGGTTCACGGCGAGACCGGGCACGCCGAACATGCCGAGGGAGACGGCGGTGTGGCGCGCGATCACGCCGCCGCCCTGCAGGGACTCGGCAAGCACGATGTCGTCGACGTCTGCCGCCGGCACGCCGCTGCGCTCCAGCACCGACATGACGACGGAGCGAGCGAGCGCGAACGCATCGGTGCCCGCCAAGGCACCCTTGCGGGCACGGGTGATGGGGGTGCGGGCAGCGGCGACGATGACGACGGAACGCATGAGAACCTCTTCTACTCAGATCAAGGATCGAACGACTCGCTGTCGAGTCGAACGGCAGCGGTGAGCTCGCTGCGACAGCGCTCGGAGAGCGCTCAGATGTTGCGCCCTCCCGCGACCTCGATGACGATGCCGGTCAGGTACGACGCCAACGGCGACGCCAAGAACAGGGCGGCGTTGGCGACGTCCTCGGGCTCGCCGATCCGGCCGAGCGGGATCTCCTTCAGCCGTGCCGCCAGGACCGTCTGGTCCATCTTGGCCACCATTGCCGTGCGGATGAAGCTGGGCTGGATGGCGTTGACGCGGATGCCGACATGTCCGAGCTCCTTCGCGGCCGCCTTCGTCATTCCCACGATGCCTGCCTTTGCCGCGCTGTAGTTGGTCTGGCCAGGGTTGCCCACCTTGCCGCTGATGCTGGACATGTTGACGAAGCACCCTTCGATGCCCTGATCGCGCATGGCGGCCGAACCATGCTTCAGGCCTAGCCAGGTGCCGCGTAGGTGGACATCCATGACGAGCTCGAAGTCCTCGAGCGGCATCGTGCGCAGCGTCGCGTCTCGGGTGATGCCCGCGTTGTTCACCACGATGTCCGGACCACCCCATCGGTCCCGGCACGCGTCGATCATCGCGGCGACCTCGTCGGATGACGTCACGTCACAGCGCACCCCGTGCGCGCGTTCGCCTAGCTCGGCGATCGACTCCGCCAGCGCCGCGTCGTCGAGGTCGCCGATCACGACAGCCGCGCCCTCGGCGAGGAACGTCCGCGCGACAGCCAGGCCGAGTCCCTGTGCGCCGCCGGTCACGACGGCGCTCTTGCCCTTGAGCAGTCCCATGTGCCGATCCTAGATCTTGAATACATTATATGCTCAGTGTTGTGGAGCAGATCACATAGTACTGACTATGCTGATGCGGTCGGGTCCTGGCCCCACGCGCATGCTTCGTCGAAGGGAATGACGTGGTCACAACGCCCTGCACCCAGGGTGCGACGCGCCGCAAGGGACCCTTGCGCGCCTGCACGCTGTGCACTGCTACGGCGGTGCTGGGCGTGCCCACCGGGTGCCTGTGCGACTGGTCGGCATCGAACGAGGCGGAGGTCCGCCCTGACCTCATGCTGCAGGACCTGCCGTGCGTCAGCTGCGGAGCGCCGGTCGTCACCCTGCCGCCTCGCCGCGGCTGGGTGCGGGCGCTGCTTCTCGCCAGCGGACGTCCTCGAGGCATCTGAACGCAGCGCGCCCGGAAGCTGCGTACGCGCCGGACCCGGGGAACAGCCCGACCTGCGCATCGGGCACCGTAGGCACCGTGAGTTCCGTGGCAGTGCCGCAACCGCTGCGTCGCCTGCTGTACCCGCCGTTGCTCGTGCTGCAGGCCGCCGCCCGCCCGCTCGCCGTTGCCGGTCTGGTCGCCGCCGTCGGCGCTGCGCGGGGGCGACGGCCCGCCGTCGCGGCCCTCAGCCTGGCGCCATCGGTCTGGTACGTGATGACGCGCGTTGGAGGGGTCGGTGCGCGGCGAAGGCTGGCTCCGACCGCTGACCCATCCGCCGATTCACGTGTCGACTCAGGTGTCGACTCAGGTGTGACTGTGCTGACCGTCAACCTCTGGTGCGACAACCGCGCGGCCGCCGCCGCAGCCGAGGATGTCGCGCGGGTCGGCGCCGACGTCGTGCTGCTGCAGGAGGTGCCACCCGACCATGTCGCCGACCTGACCCGGCAGCTGAGCGATGGCTACCCCCATCGGCTGATCGATGCTCGACCGGGGTACTACGGGTCGGCGATCTTCTCCCGGTTCGCGCTGGAAGGTGCTCACGGGTTCCAGGTCGCTGGGGTGCCGATGACCCGGGCCGACCTCATGACTCCGGCTGGGAGGGTGCACGTCGTCAACGTGCATCTGGTGGCGCCGCTCTCGCCTGCCCTCGCGGAGCAGTGGCACAGCCAGTTGGATGCACTGGTGGCCCTCAGCGCCGGTCAGCGCCGGCCACTCGTCGTGGCCGGCGACTTCAACGCCACGGCAGACCACAGAGTGTTCCGTGCGCTTCGACGAGTCGGTTTGCGCGAGGTCGGCCGCTCGTGGAGGGCCTCGGCCACCTACCCCCGCCACCCGTTGCTGCCCGCAGCGTTCGAGTTGGATCATGTGCTCGTTCGGGGCATGGTGGCCCAGGCACCTGTACGCCGCATCAAGGTCGCTGGTAGCGACCACTACGGGCTGCTGGCTGAGCTGGTCGCGGCCCGGCCCGAGCGTTCGCGTCGGGTCGGGCACTCCCGTTGGGATGGTATGGGCTAGTTATGTCGTGCGTTGCGCGTCGCTCATTGTGGGGATTGTTGCGATCGCCATTCAGCCGCGACGCGAACAGGCCGATCCAGGCCATATGCCACACGGCGCATCGCGGGACTTCTCAGGGCTGAACACCCGCTTGGTGGTCGACCATGTCCGAGCGGTGCTCGGCGCGGACGGGGTGGCCGCGCTGCTCTCGGGGGCCCAGGAGGAGCGGCCGATCGAGTTGCTGCTCGACGACACGACGTGGAGTTCGTACGGGCAGTTCCGTCGCCTCCTGGAGGCGGCAGCCCGACTCCTCGCGTCGCACGGCGGTCTGGAGGTCATGGCCGGGCTGCCGAGCCTTGGGTCCAACCCGTCTCCCGAGCTTGCCCGCATGATGCAGGCGCTCGGCTCGCCGCTCGCCGTGGCGCTCACGACGACTGACGCGGCGCCCAGCCTCTATCCCTTGCTCGCCATGTCGGTGGAGGTGCTGGCGCCGACGCACGTCCGCTTCCACCGGCGCGTGCTGGCCGGCCACGAGCCGTTCCCC
Organism: Frankiales bacterium; assembly: GCA_025465465.1. Lineage (GTDB taxonomy): Bacteria > Actinomycetota > Actinomycetes > Mycobacteriales > SCTD01 > RYN-111. Next base: position 129,505 of record JAODND010000089.1, read on the forward strand.
GAGCTCTGTGCCTTCTTCATCGGACTCGTGCCGCGCACGGTGCGACTCTTCGGTCTGCGCGTACTCGACGTGAGCGAGGTGCACTGCCAGCTGCGCGGCGACGAGGACTGCGTGACCGAGCTGCGGTGGGATGAGACCGCCGACCTGGCGGTGCAGCGGGACCTCATGCGCATGAGGATGGAGATCGCGGAAAGCCGCCTGGAGGGGTTCCAGCAGACGGTCAACGACATCGTCTCGGCCGACGACCTGGGCGCCGTTCTGACGCGGATCGTGCAAAGCGCCGCCCGAGCGACGACCGCGCCCGGCTTCGTGCTGTCGGTCGACGCGCTGCCCCACGGGACCGGGATCTTCGCCGACGGGATCAGCGTCGAGGAGGCGGAGCGGGTGCTGGCCGATGCTGACAGCTACCTCTGCGTCGAGGTGGCCTCGGCGCGGCAGCGTTACGGACGACTGCTTGCGGTCGTGCCGCCCTCGTCCTCCTTCCACGAGCGAACCTCACTGGAGGCCTACGCACGGCTCGCTGCGACGGCCCTCGACTCCGCGTTCGCGCTGGAACAGGCCCGACGACAGGCGCAGGCGGCCGAGGCGCTGCTGCGGCTGTCGAGATCACTGGCCGACCTCACCTCCTCGGCGGAGCTGGCGGCGAAACTGACCCGAGCCGTGCCCGACGTGATCGACTGCGACGGTGCCGCGGTGCTGCTCATCTCAGATGGCGTGGCGCGGGTAGCCGCCCATTACGGCTGCTCGCCTGAGCTCGCCGACGAGCTGGACCGTCAGGAGTTCGCGGGCGATGAGCTGCTCCAGCTGCTCCAGTTGGACCGGCGGACTCCCGAGGACATGTCGCCACAGGGACGAGCTTTGATGGAGACCTTCGGCTGGCAGGCGATCGCCGCCGCTCCGCTGGAGATCGACGGCGAGACATACGGCATGCTCATCGCGTCGGTGCGCCACGACAAGGCGCGCATCCTCGACGACGAGAAGCTGACAGACCGCTTCGCGGGGCTTGCAGGACAAGCTGCTGTCGCGCTCCGCAACAGCCAGCTGATGGATCAGATCCGCCATCAGGCTCTCCATGATCCGCTGACCCACATCCCGAATCGGACGCTGCTCATGGAACGGGCCGAGCAGATGCTGGCCGACGCTCGAAGCGGTGACGGAACGGTGGCGGCGCTCTTTCTCGACCTGGATGGCTTCAAGGAGGTCAACGACACCCTGGGCCATGACATCGGCGACGGGCTGCTGCAGGCGGTCGCCGAGCGCCTGCAGAGCCTCGTGCGCGACCAGGACACGGTCGGTCGGCTCGGCGGTGACGAATTCATCGTCCTGGTCGAGTGCGGGTCGATGGACTCCGACGTCACGGACCTCGCTGACCGACTCCTCCGAGGCATACGCGCACCGCTCATGCTGCCGGGCTGCGACCGGCCGATTGCCGTCGGCGCCAGCATCGGCATCGCGATCGGCGACCGTGCCTGCGCCGAGGACCTGCTGCACGACGCCGACATGGCGCTGCACCAGGCGAAGGCCAGTGGCAAGAACTGCTACCGCGTGTTCACGAGCGAGATCGGCGCCTCGGTGGTCCTGCGCGCGGAACTCGCGGGCGTCGCGGGGCATCTCCCTGGGCATGGCGAGCTTTCCATCGTCTATCAGCCGATGGTCGACCTCACCACCACGGCGGTCGTGGGGGTCGAGGCGCTGTTGCGCTGGCACCACGATGACCTCGGCCAGGTCTCGCCGACGACGTTCGTCCCGCTGCTCGAGGAGAGCGGGATGATCGTGGACGTTGGTCGCTGGGTCCTTCGCGAGGCATGCCGCGAGGCGGCAGCGCTCCGCGATGCGGGACATCAGCTGACGATGTCGGTGAACGCGTCGGCACGGCAGCTCGAGTGCATCGAGTTCGTGGACGACGTCCGAGCAGCGCTGCGCGACAGCGGGATCCCGGGTGACGCGCTCGTGCTCGAGATCACCGAGACCGCCCTCGTGCGCGACATCCGCGCCACCCGCGACGTGCTCACCCAGCTCAAGCAGCTCGGCGTCGGAGTTGCGATAGACGACTTCGGTACCGGCTACTCGTCACTGGCCTATCTCCGAGACTTCCCCGTCGACATCCTCAAGATTGCTCGTGGCTTCGTCGCCGGCGGAACCCACTCAGCAGCCGCGCGCCAGCTCCTCAGCACCTTCGTCGAACTCGGACGGTCCTTGGGTCTGCGGACCGTGGCCGAGGGCATCGAGACGCAGGCAGAGCTGCAGTGGTTGCGCCATATCGGGTGCGACACAGGCCAGGGGTACCTGTGCTCCCCGCCGCTGTCCGCGCACGAGCTCGCCGGCATGCTCGCCCGAGGGCCGGCACCCGCCCTGCCGGTGCCGGCGCCGCGCCTCGCTGAGCGGCCCGACGGCCGCGGTCCGCGCCTGGTCGTGCACGCACAGGACAGCTAGCGTCCGACGCGCCCGGAGGGTGCGACGATCACCGCCAGGTCCGGGCCGTTGGCCATCCTGGGAGGGACCTCCGCGGGTCCCGCTTCGTCCCTGCCAGACCGGGCCGAGGCGGTCTACCTGCCTTGTCACAACCGGATGGCGTGCGTAAGGTGCATTTTGTATACAAGTTGCCGCTCTGTTACCTGTGACAGGCCCGGACGGTGGCAGAAACCCAGAGTCTCTACCGAAGGTGATGGCGTCGATGAGGGTTCGCACTAGCCTGGCCGCGGCGGTCGGGGTCGCGATGGCGCTGGCAGGCTGCGGGACGATGACGGACTCGGCGCTGCACGACCAAGCCGCCCGAGCCGCGCTCGGCGGCGGAGGCGGAACGCAGGTCGGCAGCGGCGCGGGGCCCAGCGCGACGGCCGGCCCCGGGAACGGCGGGGCGACCGGCACCACGGGTGCGGGTGGCGGCGCGACAGGGAGCAACCTCCCCGGGTCGGGCGGGTCGGGCGGCACCACGGGCAGTACCGGCGGACCACAGGTCGGAACCCCGAAGGGGCCCGGTGGCAACGGAGGCGCCACCGCGCTCGGGGTCACGGCGACCTCCATCACGGTGGGGACCGTCGCCACACTCTCGGGACCCGTCCCCGGCCTCTTTCAGGGAGCGATCGCCGGCACAAAGGCGTACTTCGCGTACGTCAACAGCCAAGGCGGGCTGTACGGGCGCACCCTGAAGGTGGACGGCAAGGACGACGCGTTCAGCTGCACCACCAACGAGAAGGTCACGCAGGACGCCATCAAGAACGACTTCGCCCTCGTCGGCAGCTTTTCCATCTACGACTACTGCGGAGCTCAGGCCATCAAGGCCTCGCCAGGCGTGGCTGACGTCTCGATGGCGATCAATCCCGAACACACGGCGCTGAAGAACACGTTCCCTGTGCAGCCGGTGACGCCGGGCTTCAGGACCGGCGCCTTCGAGTACTACAAGGCGAAGTTCGGTAACGCCTACCAGACGACGGGCGCCCTCTACGTCAACAGCCCCAGCGCCAAGTCGGCCTACGACAACGCCAAGGCGACCATGCAGCATCTGGGTTACAAGGTGGTGTACGAGCGGGCGGTGGCCGCGACGGACAGCAACTTCACCTCCGACGTCATCCAGATGAAGCAGAAGAACGTGAAGTTCGTCGAGATCCTCGCGAATCCACCGATCATCGCGAACTTCATGGCCGCCGCGGCCCAGCAAGGCTTCAAGCCAGTGATCACCACACCGGGGCAGGGCTACGACCAGGGGACGCTGAGCCAGGGCGGCTCCGCGGTCGAGGGCCTCTACACCGATACGCCAAGCGCGCTGTACTTCAACAAGGACGACGCGGCGCGCATCCCCGAGGTCGCCCTCTACCAGAAGTGGATGGGCACGGCCGCGCCCGGCGTGGCGCTCGACCTGTTCTCCGTCTACGGGTGGGCGCAGGCTGAGCTGTTCGTACAGGCGGCACGCAAGGCCGGCGCCAAGCTGACCAGGCCGGCGTTGCTGGCGGCCCTGGGTGGCATCCCCACGTTCTCAGACAACATCCTTGCCCCGGGCGGACCGGCTAAGAAGCAGGCCGCGACCTGCTACGTGCTCACGAAGGTCGTGAACGGCGCCTTCGTGCGGGTCGACAGTCCTGCCAGCAGCTATCGATGCGACGGCACCTTCTTCCGCACCGGCTAGCAGCCGAACAGTCGGACGGCCATGCCCAGATCCTGACCAGGAGCCATCATCGGAACTTTCTTCGCCCTGAGCGTCGCCGGCATCGTCTACGGCTGCGTGTACTCCATCACGGCGTCCGGCCTGGTGGTCACCTACGCCACGTCAGGCATCTTCAACTTCGCCCACGGAGCGCTCGGCATGCTGGGGGCCTTCACCTACTGGCAGCTGACCGTGGCCTGGCACGTGCCACCCCTTGCCGCTCTGGCACTCGTCCTGCTGGTGGTGGCGCCGCTGCTCGGCGCTGTCGTGGAGCGGGTGCTCATCCGGCGTCTCTACGGAACGTCGTTGAGCGTCACGCTCGTCGTGACGGTCGGGCTGCTGCTCGCACTGATCGGGGTAGCGAACCTGATCTGGAGCCCGGTGACCCCCAGGGTGCTCAAGCCGTTCTTCCCCAACAGCCTGATCCATCTGCCGGGTGTCAACGTCAGCGCCCACCAGGCGATCGTCGTGCTCGTGTCGCTACTGGTCGCGGTCGCACTGCGGGTCTTCCTCGCGCGCACCCGGACCGGTGCCACGATGCGGGCGGTTGTCGATGACCCAGGACTGGTCGCACTCACCGGGACCTCGCCGGCACGCGCCAGTCAGCTGTCGTGGGCGCTCGGCTCCAGCCTGGCCGCCCTGGCCGGCATCCTGCTCGCGCCCTTGGTGACGCTGAGCATCCTGACGCTGACGCTCCTGGTCATCAACGGCTATGCGGCGGCCGTCGTCGGCCGGCTGCGCAGCCTTCCGCTGACTGCCGTCGGCGGGCTCGCCCTGGGGCTGGCCGAGTCCTACTCGACGGGCTATCTCGGCGGAGACCTGCCCAACCTGCTGCGGCCGGCGCTGCCGATGTTCCTGCTGTTCGTGGCGGTCGTCTTCCTCCGCGACACGCGCCTGCGGGCTGGTGGCCGCATCGTGGGCTGGAGTCCGCGGGCCGTCGGCCTGGGCGAGTCCGTCCGCTGGTCGTCACTCCTGCTCGTCGTGGCTCTGCTGGCCGCCGCCCTCGCACCGGGTGGCCTGGTCGACTTCCTGTCGTCGACCTTGGCCATCGGCTTCGTGCTGCTGTCGCTCGTCCTTCTCAGCGGGTACGCCGGCCAGGTGTCGCTGTGCCAGCTCACGTTCGTCGGGGTCGGCGCCTACGTCATGGCCAAGGTCGCGCCCGGCGGGTCGGCTTTCGGGATCCTGGTCGTCGTACCTGTGTGCGCGCTGCTGGGCGTTGCTGTGGCAGTGCCGGTCCTGCGCCTTCGCGGCCTGTATCTCGCGCTCGCGACACTCGCGTTCGCCTCGGGGATGGACACGATCTTCTTCCTGAACGCCTTCGGCACCGGAGGTGCGATCAGCGTGCCCCGGCTGTCCTTGCCAGGTGTCGACAGCAACCGCGGCTACCTGATCCTGCTCACGCTGGCGTTCGCGGCCGGCGCCGTGGGGCTGCTGAGTCTGCGCCGTTCCCGGGTCGGGCGGCGGATGTCAGCGCTGAATGACAGCCCCGCCGCGTGCGTCACGCTCGGCGTCGGCGTGAACCGGACGAAGCTCGGCGTCTTCGCCGGCGCCGCGGCGATGTCCGGCCTGGGTGGGGTGTTGCTGGGCGGGCAGGAAGGACTCGTGAGCGGGAACGACTTCCAGATGCTCAACAGCCTCGTGCTGCTGCTCATCTTGACGATCGGAGGGGCGTCCACCGTCAGCGGAGCGTTGCTCGGGGCCGTCCTGTTCAGCGCGTTCCCGATCATTGCCGAGCACGTGTCCTTCCTCAGCCAGGCCTCGCTGCTGCTGACCGGGCTCGGAGCCGTCAGCATCGGTCGCAATCCCTACGGCATCGTGGGGGAGGCGTCACGTCGCTTTGCCGCCGCCCGCCAGGCCGGCCGTGGTGCCCTTGCCAGCGTGGTCATCCGTCCTTCGCCCCTCCGCGACGGTGTCCTGTGAGCGCCGACGCCGACATCCCGGCCCTCGAGCTCATCGACGTCCGCGCGGGCTACGGCCGGATCGAGGTGCTGCACACCGTCGACCTGGTCGTGCCGCCGGGCTCGGTCGTCGCCCTTCTCGGACCGAACGGTGCCGGGAAGACCACGACGCTGGCGGTTGCCAGTGGCCGCGTGGTGCCGACAGCCGGCTGCGTCCATGTCGGCGGGCGACACGTCAACGGGCTTCCGCCGGAGGCTTTCGTGCGCGGGGGCGTGTGCAGCATCCCGGAAGGACGTGGGGTCTTTGCCAACCTCACCGTCCGAGACAACCTGAAGCTCTGGAGTCACGGCACCAGCCGGTCCCTGTCCGAGATCGAGGACATGGTGTTCGCGCGGTTTCCGCGACTGAAGGAGCGCAGGCGGCAGCTCGCCGGCACGATGTCCGGAGGCGAACAGCAAATGCTTGCGGTGGCGCGCGCGGTCGTGGCCGACGCGGGCCTGCTGCTCCTCGACGAGATCAGCATGGGCCTGGCGCCGCGCATCGTCGCCGAGCTCTACGAGCTCGTCGCACAGCTCGCCGCGGACGGGCTCGCCATCCTGCTGGTGGAGCAGTTCGCCCAGACAGCCCTTGCCGTCGCCGACCATGCGGCGATCATGACGTCAGGTGTCATCCGGGCCGTCGGCGATCCCGTGGACATCGCAGCGGAGCTCGCGGCCGCATATCTCGGAGGAGTGGCATGAGATCGATTCGCTGGTGTGCACCGACTGGCCTGATCATCGCGGCCTTCGCCGTGCCGCCTCTGATCCCGGCTGGGACCTCGACGGCCTACGCAGCCGTCGAACCCGGGTCCGGCTTCGCGTCCTACCGGCTCTCCGCCAACGCTCCGACCCTCAGCTTCACCGAGGACAACGACGGGGCGACCGCACATCCGGAGGCCGAGGGTGACCTGCCCGAGGCGGTCAGCACCCTCGGCAGCACCGGCGGCTCCTACGCGCTGTCGAGCGCCGTGTGGCCGGGGGCGCTCGCGGGAAACCTCGGGACCCTGCTCATCGGAGCGAGCGGCGGCCAGGTGCCTGACCAGGCGAGCGTTCTTGACGATCCGGTTCGCGCCGAGGCCAAGAACAACGAGGGCAGCGTGAGCAACAAGAGCTACCCAGGTATGACCCTGCTCGCGGACTCGCATCCGGCTTCAGCCTCGGCGTCCGCGCACCTCCAGGGGGCGCAGGCCTCGGCAGCTCTGGCTCTCGGCGACACCAGCGCGGACAGCTCCACGGTGCTGGTCGGCGCCTTGACGGCCAAGGCGACGTCCACCGGCAGCCTGCACGACGTCAAGCTGGCGGGCGGTGCCGTCAGCATCGCCTCCGTGCGCTCCACGGCGTCCGTTGTCAGCGATGGTCGCAAGGCGACCGGGTCTGGATCCACGATCGTCTCAGGAGCCACTGTCGCAGGGCTGCCCGTCGCGATCGACGGTTCCGGCGTACATGCTGCCAGCGCGAGTCAGGCGCTTCCAGGTCAGGCGCAGCAGACCGTCAACACGGCGCTCCGCAACCTCGGCATGACCATCGCGCTCATCGGTCCGACCACCTCAACGAAGGCCGGCACCGTGAGCTACGTGGCAGCCACCCTCGTGGTGACATGGATGCCGCCGCCGGCGCCCGGTGGGCCGAACACCCACGAGAAGATCGTCGTCACCGTCGGGGGAGCGTCCGCTGCGGCGTCCGCCGTGCCGGGCTATGTCGTGCCGACCACCGGTGACCTTCCCTCGACAGCCCTGCCGCCGACGCTCCCGGGCTCCCCGGGGTCGAACGGCCAGGTCGCGCCGCAGCCGAACGTGGGCGGCCCTGTCACCCAGCCCACCCTCGCCGCGGGAGGTGTTGGCCCTGCCATCGCCCCGGTCAACGCGGCGTCAACCCAGCTGCCTGCGATCCCCGGTCCGCTCGCCGTCGGGTGGCTGCTCGCGGGCATTGCGGCCGCCATCGTGCTCGGACTCGGCTACCTCCGTCGGCTTCCGACGGCGTTTGCAACGGCGACTGGACGATGCCCGTGGGAGGTCTCTTGATGACCGCGCTCGAACAACCCGGCACGCAGAGCCGACACAGCTTCCTGGTGCGCCGCATCGCGGCCGAGACCGACGGCGTCCGCCGATGGACGCTGTCGCAGGTGTTCTTCGCTACCGGCTCAGTGGCGATTCCCCTCGGTCTGGTGTTCCTGGCGCTCGGCTACTGGGGTGTCGCGCACACGACGCTGGTCTTCGACCAGCTGCCGTACCTCGCCTCCGGAGGATTGGTGGGGCTGGGGCTCATCATCCTCGGCGGCTTCCTCTACTTCGGCCATTGGCAGGTGCTCGCCGCGGAGGAGCGTCGAGCTGAGAGTCGCCGCCAGGCCGAGCGCGACCAGCAGCTGCTCGCCAGCCTCGACCGGGTGCATGAGGCCCTGCAGGCGCTGGCGGCCCCGTCCTCCCGGCGCGACCGAGCTCCGGGCCGCACCTCCGCTCCCTGACCGACCACCTGCGGGTGTCCCGAGACTGCTTGACATCGGCTGCGCAGCCTTCAGAATAAATCAGATATACAACATGCACGATGCATTCTGCGGAGTGCTCCGAGGCAAGGGGTGAGGCGGACGACGACCTTGAGCGCGCCGAGCCCGGTTGACGGCCAGGGCGACGAGCCTACGGACCCGGCGCTGCAGGTCCATGACGTGTCGGTGGCCTTCGGCGGCGTCCGGGCGCTGGACGCGGTCAGCCTCTCCGTGCAGGCGGGTCAGGTCACCGGGCTGATCGGGCCGAATGGCGCGGGAAAGACCACGCTGTTCAACGTCATCACCGGCCTGCAGACACCGAACGCCGGCCGCATCGTGCTGCGTGGGCGCGACATCACGGCACGCACTCCGGTCCGCCGCGCCAGGATGGGGATGGCGCGGACCTTCCAACGACTCGAGGTCTTCGGCAGCCTCACAGCGCTCGACAACATCCTCGCCGCCGCGGAGTTCCGCCGGGGCTGGGCGCGCGATGGCAGCGACCCGCGTCGGGTCGCGGACGACATCCTCGACAGGGTGGGTCTACGGGAGGTGGCCGGCGAACGCGTCGACGGCCTACCTACCGGTCTGGCGCGGCTGGTCGAGCTCGGTCGGGCGCTCGCCACCCGCCCGTCCCTGCTCCTGCTCGACGAGCCTGGCTCAGGCCTCGACGGGACCGAGAGCGCTGCGCTGGGCGAGCTGCTCGTCGAGACGAGTGCGACCGGGACAGCGGTGCTCATCGTCGAGCACGACGTGGAGCTGGTGATGCGCATCTGCAGCACCGTGCACGTGCTCGACTTCGGGCGTCTCATCGCGTCCGGAGCGCCGTCGCAGGTCCAGCGGGACCCAGCAGTCCAGGCCGCCTACCTGGGTGCCGAGGGCGGCTCGACCGCAACCGGCAAAGGCGTGACCTAGCGGGCTCGTGATCAGGAGGTCGGTCAGATGCGCCACTTTGCTCGCGAGTATGCGCTGCGGCAGGGGCATCCGGCGACGGAGCACTGGCCGTCCAGCGCCCGGCGCCGAGGCTCGACACAGGCAACTGGTGTTGGCCGGCACACTGGTCATCGCGCGGCATCCCCTGGATGGAGCTGGTCCGACGGTCTGCGGCGCATCTTCACCAGGTCCTGAGCACCTGCGGTTGCGGGCCACCTCTGACGGTCGGCTTAGGTCTCGCCTCCGAGGATGCACGCACCGCGGCCTGAGCTCATCAGCACGTGACGGGCGCCCGCCACCTGGTTGGCTGCTGTGCCGCGCACCTGCCGTACCGCCTCGGTCAGCAGGTTCATCCCGTGCAGGTAGCCCTCGCCGATCAGGCCGCCGTTCGTGTTCACCGGCACGATCCCACCCCGCCGGATCGCACCGCTCGCCACGAAGTCCTTGACCTCGCCCCGCGGGCACAGGGCCAGGTCCTCGAGACTGCTGAACACCTCGACGGAGAACGCGTCGTAGACCATGGCAGCGTCGAGGTCCGTGGGCCCGACACCGGCCTGCGCGTACACGCGGCCGGCAACATCGGCGGCTCCCACCCCTTGAGCGGCCCCGAGCACGACGGCGGGCCGCTGTCGCAGGTCGCGCGCCCGTTCGACGGTGCTGACGACGAAGGCCACACCACCGTCGGTCTCCTGGCAGCAGTCCAGCAGCCGCAGGACGGGTTCGATGATCCAGCGCGACGCCTGGTGTTCCTCGAACGTGATCGGCCGGTTGTGGAACCATGCGCTCGGGTTGGTCGCCGCAAAGTCACGGATGCCGACGACATACTCGGCGAAGTCCTCGTTGGACAGCGCGTGGGAGCTCATGAAGGCCATGGCGTGCATCGACAGCGTCGCGGCGGGTGTGAGGGCTCCGTAGGGCGCATACCACTGCGCGAACGACCAGCCGGAGCCGACGCTCGGCGCCGCACCGGGGTCTCGCGGCTGCCCGAACCGACGGCCTGACCTCGCGTTCAAAGCCCGGTAGACGAGCACATGTCGCGCAGCGCCGGTCGCGACCGCCGCGGCTGCGTGGTAGACGGTCGCGCCCGATCCGCCGCCGCCGTGCGGGAGCCGGACGGAGTATCCGAGTGACGGCACGCCGAGCACACGCATGAGCTCGACATCTTCGGTCGGGTCGACGCTGAACGTCACCATGCCGTCGATGTCAGAGACGCCCAGCCCTGCGTCGGCAAGCGCTGCCAGGCTGGCCTCCGCGGCGAGCTGCAGCTCGCTGCGACCGGAATCCTTGGAGAAGTCGGTCTGCCCGATCCCGACGATCGCAGCGTCCAGCGGCCGGGTGGTGCTCACGCGCGCACGGGACGGAACAGCGGCACGCCCAATGCTTTGTCGGTGGTAGCGGCGAAGCAGACCTCCACGGGCATCCCGAGCTCGAGCTCGTCCCGTGCGGCGTCGCAGATGTTCGTCGTCACCCGTGGACCTTCCTCGAGCTCGACCGTGCCGACGACGATCGGTAGTTCGAACGACGGGATGGGGGGGTGATGAATGATGATGAAGCTCGTCAGCCGTCCGCGTCCTGACATCTGCTTGACGGTGCGCTGTGGACTGTGGCAGCTGGGGCACAGCGGCGCGGGCGGGTGGCAAAGGACACCGCATCTGCCGCAGTCCTGGATGAGCAGCTCCCCCCGTCCGGCACCCTCCCAGTAGAACGCGGTGTCGCGTGTGATCGAGGGTGCCGGGCGTCGCGTCTCGTCGGTTTCCAACTCGGTCAGGCCGACAACCCGTAGAGGCGTGACGCGTTCCCGGCGACGATGAGCTGCCGTTCGTCGGGAGGTACGTCAACGAAGAGACGGTCGACGCTCTCGCGGGAATGCGGCCAGCTCGAACCCGGGTGCGGGAAGTCGGTGGACCAGAGGATGTTCTCCACCCCGACCTCGTGTCGCAGGCTCAGGCCTTCGCTGTCACCGCCGACGAACGTCAGGAACATCTGCTCGCGGAAGTACTCGCTGGGCAACTTCTTGACGCCCGGGAACAACCGCTCGCCGCTGTGCTTGAACTGCCCGTCCAGACGGCGTAGCCACATCACGACGTACTCGATGCCCGGCTCGACGAACGCGATGCGCAGTGCCGGGAACCGTTCCAGCAGACCTGTCATGATCCAGAACGAGATGTTCTCGACGAGCATGAGGGTCGGCAACGACGTGAAGATGCTCTTGTACGGCGTTGGGTCGCGCACGTAGACGTCGAACAGGGTGTTCTTCAGTCCGATGTGCTGGCTGATCACCAGGTCGGTCTCCGACAGCGCCGCCCACAACGGGTCGTAGCGGCTGTCGAAGTAGTCAGGATGGCCGAGCTCGGCGGGGTAGTTGGGGAGGTGCACCGAACGCGCCCCCAGGGCGGCGAGACGCTGGACCTCGGCCACGGCGTGGTCGATGTCGAGGATCGGCACCTGGTAGCTGGCGACCAGGCGGGTCGGGTCGATGCTGCAGAAGTCGGCCAGCGAGTCGTTGAAGGCGCGGGCGACCTCCTTCCAGTGTTTGCCGGCGAGTGGGAACTGGCGGAACGCGCTCAGCTCTGAGTACAGGACCTCGGCGTGCACGCCGTCACGGTCCATGGCCGCGAGCCGTGCCTTCGGGTCCCAGTAGCCCGGATCGGCCGCGCCGGGGGCCATGTCTGCGAAGTCCTCCAACTGCTGGCGCTTCCCGCCGCGCTGCTCGAGCTCGATCGCTTCCAAGGTCGCGACGGCGTCGTTGTAGGAGTCGATCGCTTGCGCGGGTAGCCGTTCGCGTACCCAGTCTGCGGTGATGCGGACATGGGAGTCGGCGGAGATGAGTCGCTCTGGCATGGCACTCCTTGCTGGTCGGTTGCCGGTCAGGGTCTGTCCGTCATGCTCGGGACCGGTCCAGGCACTCGGCGTCTACCGCGGCGCGCACATCCGCCGGGAGGCTGAGCTGCGCGAGCACCTCATCGGTGTGCGCGCCGAGTGCCGGCGCGAAGCCGATAGGCGCGGCGGGGGTCGCGGAGAAATCGAGGTACGGGCGCTGGAACGCGGTGCTCGCGAAACGGGGCTTGGACACCTCCGCTGGGACGCCGGCCCGGTCCAGCACGCTCAGCCAGTCGGCGGCGCTCCGGCAGGAGAGAGCATCACCGAGGCGCTTGCTGAGATCCTCGTCGTTGATCAGCCGGCTGGCCGGGTCCTCGAAGCGCGCGTCCGTGAGGAGGTCTTCGCAACCCAGGGTGGTGCAGAGCGCCGCCCAGTGCTGGGGGGTGACTGCGGCCAGGCAGAGCCAGCCGTCGGCTGTCTCGTAGAGGCGGTACAGCGCGGAGAAACCGAGCTGGAGGTCGTCGAGACGGGCGCGGTCAGGTCCGCTGCCGTCCGGGAACGCGAAGGTGCCGGACGATGTCGCGAGACAGGCTCCGAGGATGGAGCAGCCGACTTCCTGGCCCTCGCCCGTGCGCTGCCGGTCGTAGATCGCCGAGACGATCCCGATGGCCACGAGGAACCCGTTGCCGAGGTCTCCGAACGAGGTGCCGAAGAAGGGACGTCCGCCTCGTCCACATCCGCCGTCCTCCCACTCCTGGCCGGCGAGCGCCGATGCCGACTGGTCGGTGCCGGGAAGGTTGGCGGCGGACCGGGCACGGTCGAACCCTCGGCTGGCTGCGTAGATGATGTCGGGCTTCAAGGCGCGCACGTCGTCGTAGCCGACGCCGATCCGCTCGGCGACGCCCCAGCGCATGTTGTGCGTGACGACGTCGGCGGTCTTGACGAGCTCGTGGAAGGCGGCCAGTCCGTTGGGCTTGCCCAGGTTCAGCAGGACGCTGCGCTTGCCGCGGTTGGCCAGCTGTCCGATCCCCGTCGCGAGCCACGGCCCGTCCCAGGGTGCGTTGATCTTGATGACGTCTGCGCCCAGGTCGGCGAGCAGCGAGGAGCCGTAGGGCCCGGCGAGCGCGAGCCCGATGTCGAGAATCCGCACACCTTGCAGCGGCTTGCTGACGGGGGCGCGCTGGACACGGGCTGGAGATGCCTCATCGGTCGCTGCGGCCCGCGTCGCGGCGTCTCGCTGGACCAGCGCCGTGTGCTCGCCGCGACGGGGAGCCGGGCCCTGGACCGCGCCGGGCGAGCGGCTCAGCTCCGTGAGGACACCGACGTGCCGGATGTCTCCCAGGTCGGGGTCCTGCACGCACACGACCAGACCCTCGTTGAGCAGCGTCGGGTCCGAGAGGGCCTGCTCGGGGCTGCGGACGATCTGGACGCCCTCGTGGACCCGCTCGGCCCAGCGTCGCCAGTCCTCAGCCGGAAACTTCTTGAACGCCTCTTGCATGAGCGGTAGGTAGTGGAACAAGACGATGATGTTCTCAGGCTCCATGCCGATCCGGCTCGGATCCACCCGCCGGTGCGTGTACTCCGGGGCGGCTGCGTCCTCGAGGCGGTCGTGCTCGGCCGCCTGCACGACGGACAGCGGCTTGATCGGCCACTGGTGCACCCACCGGCCGTCCTGGCACTCGAACAGGCCTCGCGGTGCGCCGCGCAGGTTCATCCACGTCCCGCCCGTGGCACCGCCCGCTGGCAGCGCGGGAGCGAACGACGCACGCGGCAGCATCGACGCCTCGATGTGCTGCCCGGTGCCGGTTCGTTCACGGGCCACGAGTGCGGCAGCAATCGCGAGCGTCGCGGCGTAGAAGCCGTTGAGGCTCATCCAGGGTGAGGCGCTGAACAGCGGCCCGTCCGCGCGCGCCGCCTGCTCGGCGCCGTCGGGGATGGGCACGTCGGGCACACCGAGGTCTCCATGGGACATGATGCCGCCGCGTTGCGCCCATTGCGCACCGGTGCGGGCGGCGACGAGGGCTTCATAGCCAGGCCTGTCGCTGTGTTCGTTTCCCTCCCCATAGGCGGTGACGGAGCAGCTGACGAGCCGCGGGTTGAGGGCGCTCAGCTGTTGTGGGCCGAGTCCGAGCTGTTCCATGGCGCCCGGTCGCAGGGAGTCGATCAGTACGTCTGCGTTCCGGAGCAGCGCGAGCAGCACCTGACGGTCGGCGTCGTGGCGTAGATCGAGGGTGGCGCTGCGCTTGCCGCGGTTCCAGACCCGGTACCCCGGGAGGTCAGCGAAGGGGTCATCCGGTCGCTCGACCCGGGTCACGCGCGCCCCCTGGTCGGACAGCATCATGCCGACCATGGGGCCGGCGACCCCTGACGTCAGCTCGAGCACTTCCAGGCCGCTGAAGGCACCTGTCACGGCGGCCCCCCTTCCCCATCGAGGGTGGGACCAGTGGCACCGGGGCGGCGCCACATCATGCATACAATATGTTCGCTCATCTCGAAAGCGTTTGGGGGCGACCGGCACGGGGCGTGACGGACACCTGCAGCTGCTTCAACCCGCGAAGGTTGCCCTGCAGGGCGCGCACGGCGCCGCCTTCGACGAGCTCCCAGTCTGCGTAGCGCGTGAGGAACTCCTCCAGCGCGACGCGGGTCTCCATCCGGGCGAGGGAGGAGCCCAAGCACATGTGCCGCCCGAGGCCGAAGCCGACGTGCCGCTCGAGCGGCCGGTCGAGGTCGTAGCGCTCCGGGTCCGGGAACTCCCGTGCGTCATGCAGCGCGGCGCCGGTCATGAGCAGCACCCGGTGGTCAGCGGGGATCGTGACGCCGTGCAGCGTCACCTCGCGGGTGGTCGTCCGGCCTTGGTAGTGGCTGGGCGGGTCCCAGCGGAGCGCCTCCTCGACCGCCTTGGGCAGCAGTCCTGGGTCGGCTACCACCCGGGACCGCTCGTCCGGGTGCCACTTGAGGGCGATGATCGCGTTCGAGATGAGCTTGGCCACGGTCTCGTGGCCGGCGAACGCGAGCTCGAGAAATCGGGTTCCCAGCTCGGCGT
This sequence comes from Frankiales bacterium, assembly GCA_025465465.1. Classification (GTDB taxonomy): domain Bacteria; phylum Actinomycetota; class Actinomycetes; order Mycobacteriales; family SCTD01; genus RYN-111. Next base: position 144,855 of record JAODND010000089.1, read on the forward strand.
CGCCGGGCATGCGCGTGCCGCCGGCCCCGTCGTCGACCGGCGTCGTCATCAGCAGGCTGACGAGATCGCTTCCGGGTTGGCGGCGTCGCTGGGAGGCGAGTTCGACGAGCAGGACGGTGAGGCCCTTCGCGGCGACGGCCTCCTCCGGGCTCGCGTCGCGGCCGAGCCCGGACGCGACGAGTCCGGCGAGATGGACGATCTCGTCACGCAGTTCCAGCGGGATGTCCAGCAGCTCACTGATGACGTGCATCGGCAACCGGATGGCGAACTCATCGACGAACTCGAATGTGTCGAGGCCGGCGAGTGGGTCGAGCAGCTCGGCGGCCGTCTGACGGATGAACGGTTCCAGCGCTGAGATGCGCCGAGGTGTGAACAACGGCGCCACGATCCTGCGGTGCAGGGTGTGCTCCGGCGGGTCCTTCACGATGAGCAGCGGCGTCGCGGCCTCGTCGCCCTCGATGGTGACGCCCTTGGCTGACGAGAAGGTCTCGTAGTCCAGATGCGCCTCCACGACATCGGCGTAGCGCGACAGCGCGTAGAACTCCAGCTGCTCGTTCCGGTAGACCGGCGCCTCGTCCCGCAGTCGGGCGTAGACGGGGAACGGGTTGTGGACGATCGCAGCGTCATAGGGGTCGTAGACGAGCTCAGGCCCAGCTCTCACTCGGGGGCCACCTCGCCGTCCTGTCGTCACTGTCCAGCCACGCCCATGGCGGGCATCTCGACTTGGTTGCAGAATGTATACTGCATCACATTGCTCGATCCGTGGCCGCCTCGTACCCGGGATCTTCACCGCGTCAGACCTCGCCGGACCCGTTCAGACTTTCGATCCGCCATGCGGACGCTCCGACCGACCATTCGCCCGCGTCGAGCTCGGGACTGCCCACGCCGCAGGGCCCGGGCACGCGCGTGGCCGCCACGTAGGCCCCGTCGTCCTGGCCCGTTGCTACCGCCGAGTAGCGGCGGGGCAGGATGTGACGCAGCCGACACGTGGAGGATCACCGCCGGATGAAGCCCGATCTCAGTTCGCTGCTGCACGACCTGGCGGCGGAGCACGCCGCGCTCGACGCGCGCGTCGCCGACCTGTCCGAGACGGAGTGGCGCAGCCCGACGCCGGCCGAGGGCTGGGACGTCGCCGACTGCGTCAGCCACCTGCACTACTTCGACGGGACGGCAATCCTGGCGCTCGTCGACGGCCTTGCGTTCACCAAGCACCTCGACGCGATGCTGAGCGGCGGGGTGCAGCCGGGGGCCGACGTGCAGTTCGGGCGTGACAACTCGGGCGGCCACCTGCTCGAGGACTGGCGCCGGGGACGGTCCGCGCTGCTGACCGCCCTCGACAAGGCCGATCCCGCTGCCCGCGTGCCCTGGTACGGGCCGCCGATGAGCCTCGCGAGCTTTGCCAGCGCGCGGCTGATGGAGACGTGGGCGCACGGACAGGACGTGTCCGACGCCCTCGGGCTCGAGCCGGTCACGAGCGACCGACTGCGGCACGTCTGCCACATCGGCGTGCAGGCCCGGCCGTACGCGTACCTGGTGCACGGGGTAGAGAACCCGGACACGCCCGTGCGGGTCGAGCTCACCGGACCCGGTGCGGGGGAGTGGGGTCCCGAGGACGCGACCGACCGCATCGCCGGGCCGGCTCTCGACTTCGCGCTGCTCGTCACGCAGCGCCGGCACCTCGACGACCTCACGCTGACCGTCGAGGGCGACACCGCTGCCGGGTGGGCGCGCATCGCGCAGGCCTACGCGGGTCCCGCCGGCACCGGTCGCGCGCCGCTGGGGGCGGCGTGACCGTGCTGGGCACGGCCGTCGACCGTGCGTCGGAGGCCTACACCAAGAACCGCGAAGACATGTTGGGCCAGCTCGAGAAGCTCGACGAACAGCTGCAGCTGTCCGGTCGGGGCGGCACCGAAAGGGCCGTCGAGCGGCACAAGGCCGCGGGCAAGCTGACCGTGCGGGAGCGGGTCGCGATGCTCATCGATCCGGACACGCCGTTCCTCGAGATCGGTGCGCTGGCGGGCTTCTACACCGACTACCCGGTCGGCGGCGGCGCCCTCGTCGGGATCGGCAGCATCAACGGGACGGAGTGCGTCATCTTCGGCCACGACCCGACGGTCCTCGGTGGCGCGCTGACGCAGACCAGCATCCCGAAGATCGACCGGGCACTGCAGATCGCCAAGCAGAACCGGATGCCCTATGTGCAGCTCATCGAGTCGGCCGGCGGCGACCTGCGCCCCCGCGGCAGCGACATCGAGGAGATCCTGAAGAGCTCGACGTTCCACTTCGCCGGGTCCGGTGGCTTCTTCTACGAGACCACCGTGCTCTCCGGTCTCGGCATCCCGACCATCGCGATCGTCTTCGGCAGCTCGACGGCCGGCGGGGCCTACATGCCCGGCCTGTCCGACTACACGATCCTCGTCAAGGACCAGGCCAAGGTCTTCCTGGGCGGCCCGCCGCTGGTGAAGGTCGCGACGGGTGAGGAGTCCACCGACGAGGAGCTCGGCGGCGCCGAGATGCATGCGGCTGTGAGCGGCCTCGCCGACTACCTCGCCGAGGACGAGCTCGACGCCATCCGGCAGGCCCGCGACGTCGTCGGGCACCTGCACTGGCGCAAGAGGGGACCCGGGCCTACCGGTCCCGCTGACCCTCCGGTGCTGGAGTCCGACGACCTGCTCGGTCTGATCTCGCAGGACTTGCGCCAGCCCCTCGACGTCCGCGAGGTGATCGGCCGGATCACCGACGGCAGCCGGTTCGAGGAGTTCAAGGCCCGCTACGGCACCACGCTGGTCTGCGGCTGGGCCGAGGTCCACGGCTATCCGGTCGGCATCCTCGGCAACAACGGCCCGCTCTTCCCGGAGTCGTCGCAGAAGGCCTCGCAGTTCATCCAGCTGTGCAACAAGACCTCGACTCCGCTGGTGTTCCTGCAGAACATCACGGGCTACATGGTCGGCCGGGACTACGAGCAGGCCGGCATGGTCAAGTGGGGCAGTCAGATGATCAACGCGCTGTCCAACAGCGCGGTGCCGCACGTCACGATCATCCTCGGCTCGTCCTACGGCGCCGGCAACTACGGGATGGGGGGCCGCGGCTTCGGCACCCGTTTCGTGTTCCTCTGGCCGACGGCGAAGGTCGCCGTCATGGGGCCGCAGCAGATCGCCGGTGTGATGTCGATCGTCCGTCGCGCCCAGGCAGCCAGGCGCGGCGAACAGGTCGACGAGGCCCTGGAGAAGGTGATCACGGACACGGTCGCGGAGGTGCAGGAGCGGCAGTCGCTCGCGATGTACGCCAGTGGGCGTGGCGTCGACGACGGCGTCATCGACCCGCGCGACACCCGCACCGTCGTCGGGCTCTGCTTGAGCGCCTGCCACTCGGCCGAGGTGCGGGGCGCAGAGTCGTTCGGGGCGTTCCGGTGATCCGTCGCCTGCTGGTCGCCAACCGCGGCGAGATCGCGCGGCGCATCATGCGCACCGCGCACGCCATGGGCATCGACACCATCGCCGTCTATGCCGATGGCGACGTGATGGCGCCGTTCGCCCGCGAGGCCTCGGTCGCTGTCGCACTCGACGGCCACACCGCGGCGGAGACCTACCTCGACGCTGACAAGGTCCTGGCCGCGGCCAAGCGCGCCGGTGCCGACGCCGTCCACCCCGGCTACGGCTTCCTGTCGGAGAACGCCCGCTTCGCGCAGGCCGTGATCGACGCTGGCCTGATCTGGGTCGGTCCGTCGCCGGAGGCAATCGCTGCCATGGGCGACAAGCTCGAGGCCAAGAAGCTGATGGCGGCCGCCGGCGTACCGACCCTGGACGCCCCCGAGGGTCACTTCCCGGTGCTGGTGAAGGCGGCCATGGGCGGTGGTGGCAAGGGGATGCGCGTCGTCACGCGTCCCGAGGAGCTCGACGAGGCGCTGGCCGGCGCCCGACGGGAAGCACTCGCCGCGTTCGGCGACGACACGGTGTTCCTCGAGCGCTACCTCACCGGCGCACGGCACGTCGAGGTGCAGATCCTCGGTGATGCCCACGGCAACCTCGTGCACCTCGGCGAACGTGAGTGCTCGATCCAGCGTCGCCACCAGAAGGTCATCGAGGAGGCGCCGTCGCCTGCCGTCGACGAGCGGCTCCGGGAGCGCCTCGGCGACGCGGCACTCGCGGCGGCGAGGGCGATCGGCTACACGAATGCCGGCACGGTGGAGTTCCTGCTCGCCGGCCGCGAGTTCTACTTCCTCGAGGTCAACACCCGGCTCCAGGTCGAGCACCCCGTCACCGAGCTGGTCACCGGCCTCGACCTCGTGCGCGAACAGCTCCTCATCGCCCAGGGTGAGGCGCTGACCTTCGCCCAGGCCGACGTCACCCTCACGGGCCACGCCGTCGAGGCACGGCTCTATGCAGAGGACCCCGCCAACGACTTCCTCCCCGTCACCGGGACGGTGCTGACCTGGGTGCCCGCGCCGGGCGCCAGGTTCGACAGCGGGATCGAGTCGGGCAGCGTCATCGGTGTCGAGTTCGACCCGATGCTGGCCAAGGTGGTCACGCACGCCCCGACCCGCCGCGAGGCGGCGCTGGCTCTGGCGCTCGCTCTCGAACGCACCGCCCTGCAGGGCACGACCACCAACCGGGACTTCCTGGTGGCGACGCTGCGACACGAGGCCTTCCTCGCCGGGGACACCACCACGGACTTCATCGACCGTGTCGCGCCGGCCCGCACCAGGGAGGTGTACGTCGGACAGCTAGAGCACTGCGCGGTGCTGGCCGCGCTGACGGCACAGGCCTGGCGCCGGTCCGCGAGCTCCTTCGGTGGCTTCCCGGCTGGCTGGCGCAATGCCGTGCTGCCGCCGGAGACGTTCGGCTACCGCTGCGGTGACGTCACCGTCGAGGTTGCCTACCGGGCACGTCGGGACGGCGTGTTCGAGGTGACGGTGGGCGAGAAGGCCTGGGAGGCAAGCGTTCTGGCCGTCACTGACAGCGAGATCGAGGCGCAGGTCGACGGGGTGCGGCATCGCGTCGCCATCCGCACCGACGGGGACCGGTGGTGGGTCGGTGAGATCGAGCTCCACCTGGTGCCGCGGTTCCCCGTCAAGGAGAGGGAGGTCGTCGAAGGTGGTCTCGTCGCGCCGCTGCCCGGCGGCGTCCTTGCCGTCGCGGTTGCTGTCGGCGACCCGGTCATCGCGGGGCAGCTGCTTGTCGTCGTGGAGGCCATGAAGATGGAGCACCGCATCACCGCGCCGAGCGCCGGCACCGTGGCCGAGGTGCGGGCCGCGGTCGGCGACCAGGTCGCTGCCGGCGACCTCCTGGTCGTGCTGCATGACTGAGCCTCTCCGGATCGCCAACTGCAGCGGCTTCTACGGCGACCGGCTGGCCGCCGCGCGGGAGATGGTCGAGGACGGCCCCATCGATGTCCTCACCGGCGACTGGCTGGCCGAGCTGACCATGCTCATCCTGTTCAAGGACCGCCTCAAGAACCCGGACGGCGGCTATGCCAAGACGTTCGTACGCCAGATGGAGCAGGTCATGGGGACCTGCATCGAACGCGGCATCAAGGTCGTCGCGAACGCCGGTGGCCTGAACCCCCAGGGTTGTGCCCGGGCCGTCGAGACAGTGGCTGCCGGCCTCGGGCTCAGTCCCCGGATCGCCTATGTGACAGGCGATGACGTGCTCCCGCGGCTCGCAGACGTCGGCGACCTGACCAACCTGGACACGGGTGAGCCCCTCGGCGACCGCACCGTCCTCACCGCCAACGCCTATCTCGGTGGCTGGGGAATCGTTGACGCCCTCGGCAGAGGCGCCGACATCGTCATCACCGGCCGCACGACCGACGCCGCGATCGTCATGGCACCTGCCGCCCACCACCACGGCTGGTCCCACGACAACTGGGACGCCCTCGCCGGGGCTCTCGTCGCCGGCCACGTCATCGAGTGCGGCACGCAGGCGACCGGCGGCAACTACTCGTTCTTCACCGAGGTGCCGAACCTGGTCCACCCCGGGTTCCCGATCGCCGAGATCGCGGCCGACGGATCGAGCGTCATCACCAAGCACGACGCGCACGCCGGACAAGTCAGCGTCGGCACCGTCACCGCCCAGCTGCTCTACGAGATCGGCAGCCCGCGCTACCTCAACCCCGACGTCACCGCCCGCTTCGACAGCATCGCGCTGGGACAGGACGGCAGGGACCGCGTGCGGATCAGTGGCGTGCGGGGAGAAGCGCCTCCGGTGACCTCCAAGGTCTGCCTCAACCTGGCTGGCGCCACCAAGGCGACCTACACGTTCCTGCTCGTCGGACTCGACATCGAGCAGAAGGCGGACCTGCTCGTCGACGGTCTGTTCGCGGCGCTTCCCGGCGGACGGGGCTACTTCGACAGCGTCGAGGTGGATCTCGTCCGGTCCGACCAGGACGACCCGCAGCGCAACGAGACGGCCGTCGCCCAGCTGCGCGTCTCCCTGAAGGATGACAACGCTGACAAGTTCGGCCGACCCTTGACCGGTGCGATCACCGAGCTGGCGCTGGCCAGCTACCCCGGGTTCTTCGGCGGACCGTCGAGCAGCCAGGCCTACGGCGTCTACTGGCCCGCGCTGATGCCCAGCGAGCTGCTGACCCACGAGGTGACGGTCGGGGACGAGGTGGTGCGCGTGGCGCCGACCCTCGCGAAGCCGACCACCGCCGTGGTCGCCGACGTCCCGCGGGCCGCCGTGCCGTCGGGGCCCACGCGGCGGGTCCCGCTAGGCCTGGTGGCCGGAGCCCGCTCGGGCGACAAGGGTGGCAACGCCAACCTCGGGGTGTGGGTCCGCACCGACGAGCAGTACGCCTGGCTCGAGCAGCTCCTCACGGTCGACAGGCTCAAGGAGCTGCTGCCGGAGGCCGGTCGGGTGGAGCGCTTCGAGCTGCCGAACCTGAGGTCGCTCAACTTCGTCCTGCACGGGCTGCTCGGGGAGGGCGTGGCGTCGAGCACCCGGCTGGATCCGCAGGCCAAGAGCCTCGGGGAGTACCTGCGCGCGAAGCACGTCGATGTCCCGGAGGTCTTCCTGTGAAGTACGAGGTCACCAAGGGCGTTGCCGTCCTCACCCTGGACGAGGTCGACAACCGCAACGCCCTGAACGCCCGCCTCATCAACGGCATCGGCGACGGTCTGACGCGGGCGCTGGCCGACCAGCTCGTCCGGGTAGTCCTGCTCACCCACGAGGGGCCGGTGTTCTGTGCCGGTGCGGACCTCAAGGGCGGAGGACAGGAGCCCGCGCGGTTCGGCTTCCCCGACGTGCTCGCCCTCATGCAGGACTCGCCGAAGCCGGTCGTGGCCGTGCTCCGCGGCCCGGCCATGGGCGGGGGCGTCGGCCTTGCCGCGGCGGCTGACCTGAGCCTCGCCAGCACCGACGTGACCTTCGGGTTCACCGAGGTCCGGATCGGCGTGGCGCCCGCGATGATCTCGGTGGTGTGCCTGCCGAAGCTCTCGAAGGCTGACGCGGCCGAGCTCTTCCTCACCGGTCGCAAGATCTCGGCCGCCAGGGCCGCGGAGGTCGGACTCATCAACCGCGCGGTCGCGCCGGCAGCCCTCGACGAAGCGGTCACGGAACTGCTCCACGAGCTGGTCGCGGGCAGCCCAGGCGGGCTGGCCGCCGCCAAGGACCTGCTGCGCGACGTGCCTGCCATGCCGCGCGACCAGGCCTTCGCGCACACGCAGGCGCTGTCCGCCCAGCTGTTCCAGAGCCCGGAGGCCGCTGAGGGGATCGCGGCCTTCCGCGAGAAGCGACCGGCGAGCTGGGTCCCGAAGGACTAGCCGGCTCCCTGGCGGTGGCCAGCCCGGGCAGCGGCGGGACGGCGCGCCGGGTCGAGGGCGTTCGGGCCGATGGCCTGCTCGGACTCGGCGTCGGCGAGGATCACGGTCACCCGTGACCCGGTGAGTGCCGCCGCCTCCTTCGCGACGATCGCGCGCATCGGTCCCTGTGTGAGAGGCGCGAGGACCAGCACCTCGTCATAGCCGCTTGCCAGGTCGAGGTTGGTCGAGGAGCGCACGCCCCCGTCGATGAGCAGCCGCCCGAGCAGTGGCACCGGAGGCCACACCCCAGGCACCGCGCAGCTCGCCATGACGGCATCGACGAGGGAGACCCCGGAGGTGGCGTCGAGCACCACCAGCTCGCCGGTGTCGGCGTCGACGGTCGTGATCCGCAACGGTGCCGACGGCCACTCGTGGGACGGCAGCCGCCATTCGATGACCGCTCGTCGCTCGGCCAGCGGCACGGTCCGCGCCTCCTTGGCAAAGCTTCCGACCTTCACCAGTTGCTCCGGGGAGACCCCGGCGCTGAGGTCGCCCATCTCGGTGAAGAACGCGATGAGCGGCTCCAGGTCGAGCTTCGGGTCGATCTCGCCGTGCTCGTCGGCGACCTGCCGGTCGAAGAGCTCGGACAGGTCGGTACCCGACCTGAGCTGCGCGCCGACCGCCGCACCGGCCGACGTACCCAGGACCAGGTCGAAGGCCGGCAGCCGACCGGACTCCTGGAGTCCGAGCAGCAGCCCGGTCTCCCAGGCGATCCCCGTCACGCCACCGCCGGCGAGCACCAGAGCGGATGTCAGGGCGGATGTCATGGTCGAAACCTAGTGTGGCCGCGTGCGCGTCTTCCGGAGGTATGCCGAGGTGCTGGCGCCGCCCGGTGCCACCTCAGCCCTGATCCTGAGCGTCCTGGGACGCCTGTCCCTCGGCATGACCGGGCTGGCGCTGCTGCTCCTCGTGCGCAAGGCGACGGGGAGCTACGCCGATGCGGGCGCCGTGAGTGCCGCGTATGCCGTCAGCTTCGCTCTTGCCGCGCCCTACCGCGCCCGCGCCGCCGACCGACGTGGGCCTGTGTCGGTGCTGCGGGTCACCGGCCTGTCCCAACCGCTGGCCTTCGGGTTGCTCGTGCTGCTGGCCGATCTCGGTGCCCCGACGGCCGCGCTGGCAGCTGCTGGCGTCGGCATCGGCATCACCGTGCCGCCCCTCGGCGCCGTGATGCGAGCCCTGTGGGGCCAGCTCGTCGTCGAGGGCCAGCTCGGCACGGCGTACTCCCTCGAGTCGGTCGTCATCGAGCTCTGCTTCGTGCTCGGTCCGCTGCTCGTCGGGGCGCTCGCCCTGCTCTCGCCGGAGGCGGGGGTCCTGGCCAGCGGGCTGATCGCGGGCGCCGGTGCTCTCGGGCTGGCGGTGAACCCCAGGGTGCGTTCGGTGGTGCCGCACGCCCAGCGCCCGACCGGTCTGGCGGGCCCGCTGGTGTCGCCGGTGGTCCGGGCCTGCCTGCTCAACGTCCTCTGGATCGGCACCGGATTCGGGACCCTCGAGGTCGGCGTGCTCGCGTTCGTCGAGCAGCAGGGCCAGTCCCGGTCGGCTGCGGGGGTCGTGCTCGCGGTCTGGAGCATCGGCTCCATGCTCGGCGGTCTCGTGTACGGCGGGATGCACCTGAGCACCCCGGCCGCCCGCCAGCTGCCCGTGCTGGTGACCGTCAACGGTCTGGCCGCAGTGCTGCCGGTGCTCGCGCCGAACGTCGTGGCGCTCGGCGCCCTGCTGCTGGCCGCGGGTACGACCATCGCGCCCTTCAGCGCCTGCAACTCCTTGCTCATCGGTGCTTCGGCGCCGCCGGGGACGGTCACCGAGGCGTTCGCCTGGAACGGCAGCATGATCTTCGGCGGGGTCGCGATGGGCACCGCCGCCGCCGGCATTCTCGTCGACGCCTACGGCGCCCACGCCGCCTTCGTGGCGACGGTCGGCACGGGCGTCCTGACGATCGCCTCGTCGGCGTTCGGATTGCGCGCCCTGCGAGCGGGGTACCTCGACGGCCACCAGCCCGAGAGGACCCCTGCATGACAGCCCCCGACCCGACCAGCACAGCGCCGACCACCACAGCGCCCACCAGCACCGCGCCGACCAGCCCCGCCAGCTCGTCCGCCCGGACGCTCGGCATCGTGTCGATCGTCATGGGCGTGCTGGGCTTCTTGCTCGTGCCGATCGTCTTCGGCGCCATCGGCATCGTCTGTGGCGCCATCGCGGCGCGCAAGGGCGAGCGGCTCGGCAAGATCGGCCTGTTCGTCTCCCTCGCCGGTGTGGTCCTCTGGATCGTGCTCGGCGCGCTGCTCAGCAACTGACTCCCGCACCGGCGCCAGATCCTCGGATACGGTCGCCCCGTGGTTGCTCGGCGGACGGTGCTGACGGGGGTCGTCGCCGTCCTGGTGCTGGCCGGGGTGGGCACCTTCCTGGGCCTGCGCGCCGCCACGCCGCCCCGGCCCTCGTTGCCCTACCCGAGCGGCCAGTCCCTCCACCACGTACGCAGCAACTGCAGCACAGGCAACGAGCTGATCGGGTGCGACAGCCGCACCGGCCCGCGGTCGTTCCTCGAGGTCACCGCCACCGGTGACGTCCGGGCCGCCAGCGACAGCCTGTTCGCAGCGCTGACCGCGAACGGCTGGAAGGAGGTCGCCGACGGCCTGGTCGCCGCCGACTACAGCGCGGGCGGCCAGTCGGAGGACATCCAGCCGGTGTTCTGCAAGGCCCACCGAGGCTGTGTGGGGCTGTTTCGCTATGAGACGTCCGGGTTCGTCCTCGCCTGGTGGGAGACGCCTGCCGGTGGCGGGGGGTGAAGTCACGCCCTTTGGGGTAGCCCCTCTCCCGTACAGGGGGCTCGCAGGAGGGCACGCAGGGTGAGCGACGCTGTCGTCGCGGTGCTGCCGCCGCGTGCCGCCTCGGCGGCGCGGGCCCGCGAGCTGGTCATGGTGCAGTGCGCAGCGTGGGGGTTCCCGAGTCTCTGCGACGACCTCGCTCTGGTCGTCACCGAGCTGGTCGCCAACGCCGTGCGGCACGCCGGCACCGACATCATCGTCTCGGTCGAGGAGATCGACCACGGCATCCGGCTCGAGGTCCGCGACGGCTCGACCCGGCCGCTTCGTCCGCGCGCTGCCCTGTCCTCCGACGAGGGGGGTCGCGGCCTGCTGCTCGTGGACGCGCTGTCCCACCGCTACGGCGTGGTGGGGGAGCCCGACGGCAAGCGGGTCTGGGTGGAGCTGCTCGCCGCTTAGGACACGCCCAGCAGCTGCTGCTTCATGGCCGCAAGGTCGACGCCCGGCGGTGTCGGCCAACCGAGCTTGAGGTCGGTCATCGTCTCGAGCAGCAGCTTGCTCACGGCCCAGTTGCGATACCACTTGCGATCGGCCGGCACGACGTACCACGGAGCGACGTCCGTGCTGCAGGCGTTGAGGGCGTCGAGGTACGCCTCCTGGTAGTCGTCCCAGAGCTGCCGCTCAGCGACGTCGTCGGGACCGATCTTCCAGTGCTTCGTCGGGTCCTCCATCCGAGCGAGCAACCGTCGCTGCTGCTCCTCCCTGCTGAGGTGAAGGAAGACCTTGACGATCGTCCCGCCCTGATCGACGAACCGCCGCTCCCAGGTGTTGATCCGGCCGTACCGACGGCGCCACACCGGCCGCGGCACGTCGTTGTGCACGCGGACGACGAGCACATCCTCGTACTGCGACCTGTTGAAGACACCGAGCTGCCCCGCCGACGGCGCGGCGTTGGTGATCCGCCAGAGGAAGTCGTGGGCGAGCTCCTCCCTGCTCGGCCTGCCGAAGGAGGTGATGCGACAGCCCGCCGGGTTCACCAGCCCCACGACGTGCTTGACCGTGCCGTCCTTGCCGCTGGCGTCCGTGCCCTGCAGCACCAGGAGCACCCGCTGGTCGCCACCGACCTTGCCGTTGGCAAACAACCGCTCCTGCAGGTCGGCGAGCTGTGGCCCGATGGCCGCGAGCTCCTTGCGGGCCTGCGCCTTTCCCTTCACCCCGGGGGTGTCGTGCGGGTCGGAAAGCGTCCCGTCCCACCGCAGCTGGTCACGCACGCTCTTGGCCATGCGGCGGATCTTGGCACGCCGGGGTCAACGCGCAGAAGCGAGACCGTGGAGGAGGAGGTCCACCCGGTCGCCCACGACCTCGATCCCGTCGCTCACGCTCCGCCCGATCTCGGCGACGTCGGCGACGGAGCGTGCCCCGTGAAGGCACAGCTGCCGGGCGAGCTGCCCCTTCGTCCACTTGTTGTCGTGGCTGACGACCGTCCGCTTGCCGCCCTCGTCCCGCAGCACCCGCACCTCGACAGAGCCGGGCACCCGCGCGAGGTGCGCGTAGGCCCCGGACCGCAGGTCCACCACGAAGTCGTGCCTCGCCAGCTCCTTCTCGAGCGCCGGCCGCCAGACCGGCGCGAGGCCGCCGAGACCCGGAACGGTGGTCGCGGCGGACAGCCGGTACGGCGGGACCCGGTCCGTCGGGCGCAGCAGGCCGAACAGCGCCGACGCGACCACAAGGCTGTCGTCGGCGGCCCGGCGGGCCTTCGCCGGGAGGGTCGCGTAGGAGAGGTTGTCGTAGACGATGCCGGTGTAGAGCTGCAGCGCCGGCAGCGTCGGGGCGACCCTCAGCTCGCGGTCCTTGTCGAGCTCGGCGCTTTGTCCGTCAGACAGCTGCAGCGCCTTCTGCAAGGCGGTCCGCTGCCGCCTGGCGGCCCGGACGAGGTGGGTCACGACGTGCGCCCGGGTCTTCGTCAGCGCGGGGAACGACAGGCTGTCGAGGTCGAGCGGTGGCCCGTCGCCGCCCGTCGCCTTGCCCTCGGAGGGCGGGAGCAGCACGAGCACGCGCCAGAGGCTAGTTGCCCACACGGTGGGATCTGAGCAGGCGCCGGAGGATCCTGGCGTTGCGCTTGACCTGGTCGCCGTAGGCGCCGTCCCTGACCTTCTGGCGGATGTCCTTGAAGGCCGCCCGGCGCTGGTCCTTGGGGAGCTCGACGGCCTTCTGCAGGTCGAGCTTGAGGGTCGGGTTCATGGCCGCGAGGCGCTTCTGCACCCGCTCCGCCCGCTGCTGCACCTCGGTGCCGTAGGCACCGGCAACCGCCTTGGCGAGCACCGCCTGGAGGGCGGCCACCCGCTGACCGTCCGGCTCACCCCAGGCCGCCTTGAGGTCGGCCTTGAGCTGCTGGGGGAGCTTGCTGCCCTGGACCTGCATCGCGACGGCCAACGGATCGGTCGCTGCACCTGCCGAGGCGTTCGCGGTGGACAGGCTCAGCGGTACGGCGATGCCGGCCGCCGCAACGGCCAAGCCGGTGCTGACGGCGAGGCGACGGGTCCAGCTCATCGGGGCTCCATGGGGTCGGGTGGCAGTCGGGTAGCGGTTCGGGCTAGGTCCACTGTCCGCCCCCTTCCGCCGCCGCCATGTCCGTCGCGTGTAAGGACTTTGCAAGGGCAATACGCTGGGCGCTCGTCCGTCCTGCCTGGAGGTCCCGACCGTGCTCCGCATGTCCACGCTGTTCCTGCGCACCCTGCGTGAGGACCCGGCGGACGCGGAGGTCCCGAGTCACAAGCTGCTCGTCCGCGCCGGCTACGTCCGTCGCGTCGCGCCAGGCATCTACAGCTGGCTGCCGCTGGGGCTCAAGGTGCTGCGCAACGTCGAGCGGGTCATCCGCGAGGAGATGGACGCGATGGGTGCGCAGGAGGTGCAGTTCCCGGCACTGCTGCCCCGCGAGCCCTACGAGGCGACCGGCCGCTGGACGGAGTACGGCGACGGCATCTTCCGGTTGAAGGACCGCAAGGGCAACGACTACCTGCTCGGGCCCACCCATGAGGAGCTGTTCACCCTCATGGTCAAGAGCGAGTACGCCTCGTACAAGGACCTGCCGGTCTCGCTCTACCAGATCCAGACGAAGTACCGCGATGAGGCCCGGCCGCGCGCCGGCATCCTGCGCGGCCGCGAGTTCCTCATGAAGGACAGCTACTCCTTCGACGTCGACGACGACGGCCTCAAGAAGAGCTACCAGGACCACCGCGACGCCTACGTGAAGATCTTCGAGCGGCTCGGGCTCGACTACCGGATCGTCTTCGCCGTGAGCGGTGCCATGGGTGGGTCGGCGTCCGAGGAGTTCCTGGCTGTCGCGCCGAACGGAGAGGACACCTACGTCTCCTGCACCAACTGCGACTACGCCGCCAACGTCGAGGCGGCGACCGTCTCCGCGCCCGCCGACACCGACCCGTCGGCGGCGCCCCCGATCGAGGTGCTCGACACCCCGGACACACCGACGATCGACTCGCTCGCGACCTTTCTCGGGGTGCCGGCGAGCGAGACGCTGAAGAACATCGTCCTGCAGCTCCGCCATCCGGACGGCAGCAGGGAGCTGCTGATCGTCGGCGTGCCTGGCGACCGCGACGTCGACATGAAGGCGGTCGAGGCCAACGTCTTCCCGGCCGAGGCAGAGCCCTTCGAGGACTTCGCCAATCACCCCGAGCTGGTGCGTGGCTACATCGGCCCGCAGGGGCTCGAGGGGATCCGCTACCTCGTCGACACCCGGGTCACCACCGGCTCGTCGTGGGTCACGGGCGCCAACGAGAACGGCAAGCACGCCCGCAACGTGACGATGGGTCGTGACTTCACGCCGGACGGCACGATTCCCGCGGCGGAGGTCCGCGAGGGGGACCTGTGCCCACGCTGCGGGAGCCTGCTCGAGATCAACCGTGGCATCGAGATCGGCCATGTCTTCCAGCTCGGCAGGAAGTTCGCCGACGCCCTGTCGCTCGACGTGCTGGGGCCGGAGGGCAAGCCGGTCCGCGTGACGATGGGCTCCTACGGCATCGGCGTCTCGCGTGCCGTCGCCGCGATCGCCGAGCAGTCCCACGACGAGCGCGGCCTGATCTGGCCGCGCGCCATCGCGCCGGCCGACGTGCACGTCGTCATCGCCGGCCAGGGCGAGCAGCAGCAAGGCGGCCAGCAGCTCGCCGCCGACCTCGAGGCCGCCGGCCTCCGGGTGCTGCTCGACGACCGCCACAAGGTCAGTCCGGGCGTGGCGTTCAAGGACGCGGAGCTGATCGGCATCCCCACCTATGTCGTGGTCGGCAAGACGCTCGCGGCTGACGGCACCGTCGAGATCCGCGACCGCCGCACCGGTGCCAGCCGGGCGGTCGCCGTGGTCGACGCGGTCGCCGAGGTCGTTGCCGAGGTCGCGCTCTGATCCGGGCGGTCCTCTTCGACTGGGGTGGCACGCTCTCGACCTCGAACAACGACGACCTGCTCAGCATGTGGCGCACGGCCGCGCTGGTCCTTGCTCCGGAGGACCCCGAGCCCCTGGCGCGGCAGCTGCTCGATGCCGAGCGCGCGTGGTGGCACGCGCGGGTCGGTGCGGGCGACGGCACCGGCAGCGGCACCACCGAGGAGATCGTGCGCTCGGTCGCGGCCCGGACGCACCTCGACGTGTCCGGTGCGCTGGCGGCGTATCACGGTGCCTGGGAGGCGCGCGTCGACCACGACCCCTGCGCGGTCGACGTGCTGCGCGGCTGCCACGACCGCGGGTGGCGCACCGGGCTGCTGTCCAACACCCATTGGCCGCGGGACCTCCACGAGCGCTGGCTCAAGGAGGCGGGTCTGCTCGAGCATCTGGACGCGCGCGTCTATACCTCCGACCTCGCGCACATGAAGCCGCACCCGGAGGCCTTCGCGGCGCTGTTGCAGGAGCTCGACGTCCGACCGCAGGAGGCCGTCTTCGTGGGCGACCGGCCGCGCGACGACGTGAGTGGTGCACAGGGCGCGGGGCTGAGGGCGGTGCTGCTCACCGGCCGCGAGGTGGAGCCCTACGACGTCCGGCCCGACGCCGCCCTCCCCGAGCTGGCCGGTCTCCTCGAGCTTCTCGACGGCTGGAGCTGACGGTCAGGGCGTGCCGGGGAGGGGGACCGTCACGGGACGGACGCCGATCGCCTGCCGCCAGTGGACGGCCCGGACGGCGGCGTTCGACAGCGCGCGCACGGCGAGACCGCGCAGCTCCGTGGAATCGGTCGACGCCACCAGGTCGCGCCACAGCACGCACATCCCGTCCTCGAGCGAGATCGCTTGCTGCACAGCGGATCCAGCCGTGGTGACGGTCAGCTGGTAGGCCGTCAGAGGGCCAGGCGTGGTCAGGCCACGGGCACGCATCCGGACCAGGAGGCTGTCGCGCAGCAGCCGGTGGGCGTCGTACGCCGCGACAGCCGCGACCCGGCGGTGCACGTCGAGATGGGCACCGATCACGCCGTACCCCCAGACTGCCGCGTGCTCGGCAGCGAGCAGCTCTCCCAGGACGACCGCCTCCGCGCTCACAGCGCCACCAGCGCGCACGAGGACGAGGCCGAGAGCGAGGCGAGCAGCGGGGCGAGGGAGCGCGAGGCCGTGAGGGCGGCCCGGCCGTGCTCCGTCGCGGCCGTCCGCTCGAGCGCCGTCAGCGCCGCGAGCGTCGTGACCGTCGAGATGCCTGGGACCGGGGTGCCGAGCGCGGCGACGTGGGCTGCCTTGTCGGCCGCGAGCGGCTGGAGACGACCGGCGAGCGCGGGCTGCGCTGCCACGACCGAGCCGTAGGCGTCGAGCAGCGCCTGCTCGCGGGCCAGCGCCGCGGACCGCAGGGCGACGTCGGGGTCGACAGCGCGCGGAGCGGCTTTCGTGCGGCAGGCCGCCACGAACGACAGGGCCCCCGCGACCAGCACGGTCCGTCGTGAGGGCTGCACCGTTCCAGACTGCCAGACCCGCCGGGGACGCCCGCTAGGGTCGGATCGACAACTGCACACCAACTTCATCCCGAGAAGGGGGGTCGCATGACAGCGCCCGCTGCCTCCCGTGCCCGGCTCCTTCAGGTCCTCGACCCCGCCGTGACCGCAACCGGCTTCGACCTCGAGGACATCACCGTCTCTCCCGCCGGAAAGCGCCGGGTCGTCCGCGTCGTCGTCGACAGGGACGGCGGAGTGGACCTCGACGACGTGGCAGCCGTGGCGCGTGCCGTCTCCGACGTCCTCGACGCCGACCCTGACCTGATCGACGGCGCCTACGTGCTCGAGGTCACCAGCCCCGGCGTCGACCGCCCCCTGACCCAGCCCCGCCACTGGCGCCGGGCGGAGGGCCGTCTGGTGAAGGCGACCCTCGCCGACGAGACCGTCGTGGGTCGCATCACGGCCACCACCGACGACGAGGTCGTCCTCGACGTCGAAGGCACCTCCCGCACGCTGCTCCAGGCCGAGGTCACGAAGGCCGTCGTGCAGGTCGAGTTCACCAAGGGAGCAGACGCATGAAGATCGACATGACAGCGCTCCGCAGCCTCGAGCGGGAGAAGGACATCAAGCTCGACCTGGTCGTCCAGACCATCGAGTCCGCGCTGCTCACTGCCTACCGGCACACCGAGGGCGCGGCGCCGCACGTCCGGGTCGAGCTCGACCGCACCAGCGGTGAGGTGTCGGTCCTGGTGCAGGAGCTCGAGGAGGACGGCACGGTCATCCGGGAGTACGACGACACTCCGGAGGGCTTCGGCCGGATCGCAGCCATGACCGCCAAGCAGGTCATCCTGCAGCGGCTGCGCGAGGCCGAGCACGACATCTCCTTCGGCGAGTACGCCGGGAGGGAGGGCGACCTGGTCAGCGGGATCGTCCAGCAGGCACCGCAGCGTCCCGGGGGGCCCCCGAACCGCAACGTGATGGTCAAACTCGGCACGCGCGAGGACGCGCTCGAGGCCGTCCTCCCACCCGCCGAGCAGGTGCCGGGCGAGGTCTATGACCACGGCAGCCGGCTCACCTGCCGCGTGGTGGCCGTGACGCGAGGCCAGCGCGGCCCGCAGATCACCGTGTCCCGCACGCACCCCGACCTGGTGCGCGGCCTGTTCGCCCGCGAGGTGCCCGAGGTCGCCGACGGCACCGTCGAGATCCTCGCGCTGGCCCGCGAGAGCGGCCACCGCACCAAGATCGCCGTCCGGACCAAGGTGACCGGCCTCAACGCAAAGGGCGCCTGCATCGGCCCGCAGGGCTCACGCGTGCGGGCCGTCCAGAACGAGCTGCACGGCGAGAAGATCGACATCATCGACTGGTACGAGGACCCGGCCCGCTTCGTCGCCGAGGCGCTCTCGCCGGCGACGGTGCTCAGCGTCACGGTCGTCGACGCCCTGCAGCGCTCGGCCCGCGTGGTCGTGCCCGACTACAAGCTCAGCCTCGCGATCGGCAAGGAGGGCCAGAACGCCCGGCTGGCCGCCCGGCTCACCGGCTGGCGCATCGACATCCACTCCGACACCGAGCTCGACACCGAGCCTGATGCCGAGCCCGACACCGAGGGTGAGAGTGCCCCCGACGCGTGAACAGCGCTCAGGAGTAGACTCCTCGACGGCCTCGATCGAGGGTCCGGTCCGCACCTGTGTGGGGTGCCGGGCCCGCGACGCGAAGCCCGCCCTGCTGCGTGTCGTGGTGGTGGGCGGTGTTCTCACCGTCGACCCCGCCGGTCGCCTGCCGGGACGAGGCGCCTCCGTGCACCCCGACCCGGCCTGCATCGACCTCGCTGACCGTCGCCGAGCGTTCCCACGTGCCCTCCGGGTACCAGGCCCGCTGGACGTCGCACCCGTGAGGCTGCACCTGCAGGACAGCTAGTCGAACAGCTAGTCGAACATCGTGTCACCCACTCGCACGTCACCTACTCGAGAGCAGGTC
This sequence comes from Frankiales bacterium, assembly GCA_025465465.1. Classification (GTDB taxonomy): domain Bacteria; phylum Actinomycetota; class Actinomycetes; order Mycobacteriales; family SCTD01; genus RYN-111. Next base: position 163,301 of record JAODND010000089.1, read on the forward strand.
GAGAAGCGCACATGAGCACTCGATGAGGCTTATCCCGATGAGCAACCGATGAGCACCGCCATGCAGTAACCACCACGGCTTGGGACGACCCGGGCCCGACCTTCAGAAGAAGGAGCACAGTGCCCGGCAAAGCCCGCGTCCACGAGCTCGCCAAGGAGCTCGGCATGGAGAGCAAGGCTCTCCTGTCCTGGTTGAACGACAACGGGGAGTTCGTCAAGAGCGCCTCGTCCACGATCGAGCCGCCCGTCGCCCGCAAGGTGCGCGAGGCGTTCCCCGCCCAGGCCGCTGCCGCTGCAGCCGCCCCGGCCCCCGCCAAGAAGGCGCCTGCCAAGAAGGCCGACCCGGCTCCGGCGCCCGCGCCTGAGTCCCCGCTCGCCGAGGCCCCGGCCGCACCGGCACCCGCTGACGACAGCCAGGTCGCGTCGCTGCCGTCGCGCCCGTCGGCGGCCCCCGGCCCGCGTCCCGGCAACAACCCCTTCACGATGCCCGAGGACGGCGGTTCCCTGCCGCCGCGCCCGGCGGCTCCGCTCCCGCCACGGCCCGGTTCGCCCGCGGGTCCGCGCCCGGGCGGCATGCCCAACATGCCTCCCCGTCCGGCGGCGGCCCGTCCGGGCATGCCCGCCGGCGGTGGACCACGTCCTGGTCCGGGTGCCTTCCCGCCCCGTCCCGGCGGTCCGGCTGGTCCCGGCGGCGGTCCACGTCCCGGTCCGGGTGCCTTCCCGTCCCGCTCGCCTGGCGCACGTCCCGGCATGCCGGGCGCCCGTCCGAGCGGTCCCGGTGGCGCCGGCGGCCCGGGTGGTCCCGGTGGTCCCGGCGGTCGCCCCGGTGGCGGTCCCGGAGGTGCCTCCGGCGGTGGCTACGGCGCCCGTCCCGGTGGCGGCGGTGGCGGTGGCTTCGCTGGTCGCCCCGGCGGCGGCGGTGGCCCTCGTGGTGGCGCTGCGCGTGGTGGCGCCGCCCCTGGTGCCTTCGGCCGCGGTGGCGGTGGCCGTCCGGTCCGCGGGCGCAAGAGCAAGAAGCAGCGGCGTCAGGAGTTCGACAACCTCTCCGCACCGACGATGGGACCTGGTGTCCCGCGCGGCAACGGCGAGGCCGTCCGGCTGTCCCGCGGCGCCTCGCTCGCGGACTTCGCAGACAAGATCAACGCCAACCCGGGCTCGCTCGTGCAGGTGGTCTTCACGGAGCTCGGCGAGATGGTGACGGCGACGCAGTCCTGCACGGATGAGACCTTGCAGCTGCTGGGCGCCCACCTGGGCTACGAGGTCTCGATCGTCACGCCCGAGGAGCAGGACGCCGAGCTGCTCGACAAGTACGACCTGTCGTTCGGCGGCGAGTACGACAACGAGGCCCTGCTCACGCCGCGGCCACCGGTCGTCACGATCATGGGTCACGTCGACCACGGCAAGACCCGCCTGCTCGACGCGATCCGTCAGACCGACGTCGTCAAGGGCGAGGCCGGCGGCATCACGCAGCACATCGGCGCCTACCAGGTGCACCACCCCGTCGAGGGCGGCGTTCGTGAGATCACCTTCATCGACACCCCGGGTCACGAGGCGTTCACCGCCATGCGTGCGCGTGGTGCGAAGGTCACCGACATCGCGGTGCTGGTCGTGGCTGCCGACGACGGCGTGAAGCCGCAGACGATCGAGGCGCTCGAGCACGCTCAAGCTGCGGACGTGCCCATCGTGGTGGCGGTCAACAAGATCGACAAGGAGGGCGCCGACCCGGCCAAGGTGCGCGGTCAGCTCACCGAGTACGGCCTGGTCGCCGAGGAGTACGGCGGCGAGACCATGTTCGTCGACGTCTCCGCGAAGGCGGGCCTCGGTCTGCAGGAGCTCCTCGACGCGATCCTCCTCACGGCGGATGCCGCCCTGGAGCTGTTCGCTGATGCCAGCGTCGACGCGCAGGGCACGGCGATCGAGGCCCGGCTCGACAAGGGCCGCGGTGCCGTGGCGACCGTGCTCGTCACGCGTGGCACGCTCCGCGTCGGAGACTCGATCGTGGCCGGCGACGCGTTCGGTCGGGTCCGCGCGATGCTCAACGAGCGCGGCGAGACCGTCGCCGAGGCAGGCCCGGCACAGCCGGTGCAGGTCCTCGGCTTCACCTCGGTGCCCCGTGCCGGCGACAACTTCCTGGTCGTCGGCGAGGACCGGATGGCCCGGCAGATCGCGGAGCAGCGGCAGGCGCGCGAGCGCAATGCCGCCCTCGCGCAGAGCCGCGGCCGCCCGAGCCTGGAGACCCTGTTCGAGCGCCTCAAGGAGGGGGAGAAGACCCAGCTCAACCTCATCCTCAAGGGCGACGTGTCGGGTTCGGTCGAGGCGCTCGAGGACGCGCTCCTCAAGATCGAGGTCGGCGAGGAGGTGTCGCTGCGGATCATCGGCCGCGGTGTCGGCTCGATCACGGAGAACGACATCAACCTGGCCAATGCCTCCGATGCCGTGATCCTCGGCTTCAACGTCCGTCCCGAGGGCAACGCCCGCGAGCTGGCGGAGCGCGAGCACGTGGACATCCGCTACTACACGGTCATCTACGCCGCGATCGAGGACATCGAGGCTGCCCTCAAGGGCATGCTCAAGCCGATCTACGAGGAGGCCCAGCTGGGCACCGCGGAGATCCGCGAGGTGTTCAGGTCCAGCAAGTTCGGCAACATCGCCGGTGCGCTGGTCCGGTCCGGGACGATCGTCCGCAACTCGCACGCGCGGCTCATCCGCGACGGCGCGGTCGTGGCCGAGAACCTCCGGATCGAGTCGCTCAAGCGGTTCAAGGACGATGCCACGGAGGTCCGCGAGGGCTTCGAGTGCGGCATCGGTCTCGGGTCCTTCAACGACATCAAGATCGACGATGTCGTGGAGACCTACGAGATGCGCGAAGTTCCCCGCAAGTAGCACGTGTTCACGGGCATGTTCACTGGCTCTGTCGCCATCGACCTGCTCCTCGGAGACGTCCACTCCCTCAAGGAGAAGCGCTCCGTGGTGCGGCCGATCGTGGCTGAGCTCAAGAGGAAGTACGACGTGAGCGCCGCCGAGGCAGGTCATCTCGACCTGCACCGGCGGGCCCTCGTCGGGATTGCTGTCGTCGCCGCCGACGCCGGGCACGTGCGTGACGTGCTCAACGCCTGCGAGCGGCTGGTGGCAGACCGGCCCGAGGTCGAGGTGCTGTCCGCGCGCCAGCGGTTGCACGGAGAGGAGGACTGATGGTCGACGTCGCACGCGCTCGCAAGCTCGCGGTCCGCATCCGCGAGATCGTCGCCGCCACGCTGGAGACGCAGGTCAAGGACCCGCGGCTCGGAATGGTGACCATCACCGACGCCAAGGTCACTCCCGACCTCCGCGAGGCCACGCTCTACTACACGGTCTACGGCGACGACGTCGCCCGTCAGGAGTCGGCGCAGGCCCTCGAGTCCGCCAAGGGCGTGCTGCGCAGCACCGTCGGCAAGCAGACCGGCGTCCGCTACACCCCGTCGCTGACGTTCGTCGCGGACGTCATCCCCGAGACGACCGGCCGCATCGAGGACCTGCTGGCGGCAGCCCGCGCCGAGGACGCCCGCGTGCAGGAGCTCGCTTCGTCCGCCGCACCGGCCGGCGAGGCGGACCCCTACCGTGCCCCACGGACCGTCGAGGAGGACGAAGGCGAGTGACGACGAACGCCTGGGGTGAGGCCGTCGGCCTGCTGCTCGAGCACGACGAGATCGCCCTGGCGTGCCACGTCAACCCGGACGGCGACGCCCTCGGCTCCATGCTCGCGATGGGGATCGCCCTGCGCGGCCTGGGAAAGCGGGTCGTGGCGTCGTGGGGGAGCGAGCCCTTCGAGGTCCCGACGGCCTACGCCGGGCTGCCCGGCCTGGATCTGCTGGTGCCCGCCCGCGAGTTCCCTGCCGCGCCGGCGCTGCTCGTCACGTTCGACACCGGGTCGGCAGACCGCCTCGGGTCACTGGCCGATCGGGTGGACGTCGCGCAGCACGTGCTCGTCGTCGACCACCACATCAGCAACACCCGCTTCGGCAGTGTCAACCTCATCGACCGGGATGCGGCGGCGACGGCGGTCGTGGTCGTGGAGCTCCTCGACCTGATGTCCGTCGAGCTGACCGCAGAGATCGCTGCGCCCGTCTACACCGGGCTCGTCACCGACACCGGTTCCTTCAAGTACGCCGCGACAACCCCGTCGGTGCATGCCCTCGCAGCCCGGCTGCTCGAGACCGGCATCCGGCACGACGTGATCAGCCGCCAGATCTGGGACACCACGTCCTTCGGCTACGTCAAGCTGCTGGGCCTGGTGTGTGCTCGTGCCGTCCTGGAGACCGACCAGGTCGGTGGCCTGGGTCTGGTCTGGACGGCGATCGGTGTCGAGGACCTCGACCGCTACTCCCTCGGCCTGGCCGACGTCGAGGGCGTGATCGACGTCGTCCGTGCTGCGCGGGAAGCCGAGGTCGCCGTCGTCGTGAAGACCGATCCCGAGGACGGGCTGCTCAAGGTCTCGACCCGCTCCAAGGGGCAGATCGACGTGGGTGCGGTCTGCGTGTCCCTCGGAGGCGGTGGCCACCGGTTCGCCGCGGGCTTCACCTCCGACGCGTCGTTGCCGGACACCATGGCGCGGCTGCGCGCCGCCCTCGCGGCCGCGCCTCACCTCGCGGACTGACGTCGTGGGCAGCACTGCGCCGGACGGGTTGGTCGTCGTCGACAAGCCCGGCGGCTGGACGTCGCACGATGTCGTCGGAAGGACGCGTCGGCTGGCGCGCACCCGCAAGGTCGGGCACGCCGGCACGCTGGACCCGATGGCGACCGGCGTCCTGGTGCTCGGGATCGGCAAGGCGACGCGGCTGCTCGGGCACCTCGCGCTCACCGACAAGACCTACGACGCGACGATTCGCCTCGGGCAGACGACGGTCACCGACGACGCCGACGGCGATGCGCTCGAGACGGTCGACGCGTCACACGTGACAGACGAAGAGATTGCGCGCGAGATCGCCCTGCTCACAGGCGATCTGCTCCAGGTGCCGTCCTCGGTCAGCGCGATCAAGGTCGACGGCGTCCGGTCCTATGCCCGGGTCCGCGCGGGTGAGGACGTCGAGCTCAAGGCCCGGGCGGTGACGGTGTCGGCGTTCGAGGTGCTCGCACGCCGAGGCGACGCGCTGGACGTCGCGGTGACGTGCACGAGCGGCACCTACATCCGCGCCTTGGCCCGTGATCTCGGCGCAGCCCTCGGCGTCGGCGGCCACCTGACCGCGCTGAGGCGCAGCAGGGTCGGGCCGTTCTCCCTTGCTGACGCGGCTCCGCTCGAGCCATGGGACGACGCCCGGGTGCTCCCACTCGATGCGGCCGTGTCGGCGTCGTTCCCCCGCCGCGAGCTCACGGCGGACGAGGCGGTCGCGCTGTCCTACGGCAAGAAGCTCGAGCCCACCGACGTACCTGGTGTGGTCGGTGCCTTTGATCCCGAGGGCCGCTGCGTCGCACTGATGGACGATGCACGACCGCTCGTCGTCTTCCGTCCCGCCTGACCCCGGGCGCCCCTAGGCTGGTGGTGTGGAGCGTTGGCGCGGGGTCGAGGGCATCCCCACCAAGTGGGGACGCTGTGTCGTGACCATCGGGGTCTTCGACGGCGTGCACCGCGGCCACCAGCAGATCATCGCGAGGGCGGTCCAGAAGGCCGCCGAGCTCGGGGTGCCAAGCGTGCTGCTCACCTTCGACCCGCACCCGATCGAGGTGATCCGGCCCGGCAGCCACCCGCCGATGCTGACCGGCCAGCGTTACAAGGCCGACCTCGTCGAGGAGCTCGGCGTCGACGTCTTCTGCGTCCTGCCGTTCACCCTGGACTTCATGCGGCTGACCGCCGAGGAGTTCGTGCACTCCGTCCTCGTCGAACGGCTGCATGCCAGTTCGGTGGTCGTCGGGGAGAACTTCCGGTTCGGCAACCAGGGCAGAGGCACGGTCGCGTCGCTGGCCGAGGACGGCCGGCGGTGGGGGTTCAGCGTCGAGCCGTTCCCGCTGCAGGGCACGTCGCAGACGATGTGGTCCTCGACCTACGTCCGGTCCTGCATCTCGGCCGGCGACATCGCGGGCGGCAACGAGGCACTGGGCCGCGAGCACCGCATCCACGGCGTCGTCGTGCGTGGCGACCGGCGCGGCAGCGAGATCGGCTTCCCGACCGCCAACCTCGAGCCGCTGCCGTGGAGCGCCGTGCCGGCAGACGGGATCTATGCCGGGCGGCTGGTGCGCGGCTCGGGTGCCAAGGCCGAGCTGCTGCCCGCGGCGATCAGCATCGGGACGAACCCGACGTTCGCCGGGGCCGAGCGGAGGGTCGAGGCCTATGTCCTCGACTTCGACGGCGACCTCTACGGCGAGCACGTCGGGCTGTCGTTCACGGCGCGGCTGCGCGACACCCTCCGGTTCGAGGGCGTCGAGCCGCTCGTGGCCCAGATGGCCCTCGACGTGGAACGCACCCGGGAGCTCGTGGCTCACCCGAACGGGTGAGTGATTCGTGGCTATCGGATGCCGACGTAAGGGACAACACGTCCCTTGGGGGTTGCACTGTGCCGAAAATCCTGGTCGTCGACGACGAGCCGAACATCCGTCAGCTGGTGACGGACGTGCTCACGATCGAGGGCTATGAGGTCGAGGCCGTCGGCGACGGCAACGCGGCGCTCGCCTCGATCGACGCTCGTCGACCCGACTGCGTCGTGCTCGACGTGATGATGCCGGGGATGGACGGCCACGAGGTGCTGCAGTACATCCGCATGGTCGAGGGCGGGCACGACCTGCCCGTCGTCATGCTGACGGCTGCCGCGGACGACGCGCAGCAGTGGCAGGCGTGGACCGAAGGCGTCGACTACTTCCTCGCGAAGCCCTTCGAGGCCGACGAGCTGCTGCGGTACTTGAGCTACCTGTTCGCGTCCGCTCCGGTCTGAGCCGAGGGCTCACGCTGGTAGCGTGGTCGGGAGCGCGAATGTCCACTCGGGTGACGAAGACCCCGGGCGCGCCCTGACAACGAGGAGAACCGTGGCGCTCACCACTGAGCAGAAGAAGACCATCATGGCGGAGTACGCCACGGCTGAGGGCGACACCGGCTCGCCCGAGGTGCAGATCGCGATGCTCACCAAGCGCATCCGCGACCTCACGGAGCACCTCAAGGAGCACAAGCACGACCACCACACCCGTCGCGGACTGCTCGCGCTGGTGGGTCGTCGCAAGCGCCTGCTGAACTACCTGCAGAAGACCGACATCGAGCGTTACCGCACGATCATCCAGCGCCTCGAGATCCGCCGCTAGGCACGACAGGGAGCTCCCGCCACGGGCGCTCCCTTCGTCGTCAGGCGACCGTCTGACGACACCAGACCGCACCCGGGAGCAGTACCCCGGAACCGGTCCTCGGGAGTGGCGGCTCACCAGACGTGAACCGCTTCCACTGAAGACCGGATCCTCCTGCCGGGCGCGCAGCACCACACATGGTGCAGAACAAAGAGGAGAAGCCCATGACGGGCGAGAGCAACATCTACGGCTCGGAGTTCGCCGAGGCCGTCATCGAGAACCCGGGTGGCAAGCGCGTCATCCGCTTCGAGACCGGACGACTGGCCAAGCAGGCCGCCGGCTCGGTCACGATCTACCAGGGCGACACCCTCGTCCTGTCCGCGGCCACCGCCTCCAAGCGGCCCAAGGAAAACCTCGACTTCTTCCCGCTGACGGTCGACGTCGAGGAGCGGATGTACTCCGTCGGGCGCATCCCCGGCTCGTTCTTCCGACGAGAAGGGCGCCCCTCCGAGGACGCGATCCTGACCTGCCGGCTGACCGACCGCCCGCTGCGGCCGTCCTTCAAGAAGGGCCTCCGCAACGAGGTCCAGGTCGTGAGCACCGTGCTGGCGCTCGACCCCGACCACCTCTACGACGTGCTGGCGATCAACTCCGCCGCGTGCGCCGTGCTGCTGTCGGGCCTGCCCTTCACCGGCCCCGTCGGCGCCACCCGCGTCGCCTGCGTCAACGGCGCGTGGGTCGCGTTCCCGACGCACACCGAGCTCGAGGACGCGACGTTCGACATGGTCGTCGCGGGCCGCATGCTCGAGGACGGTGATGTCGCGATCATGATGGTCGAGGCCGAGGCGACCAAGAACGTCTACGAGGTCATCAACGGCGGCGGCATCGCCCCCACCGAGGACATCGTCGCGGCTGGTCTCGAGGCCGCGAAGCCGGCCATCGCGGCCGTCTGCAAGGCGCAGCTCGAGCTCAAGGCGAAGTCGCCGAAGGAGCCCCTCGAGTTCCCCGTCTTCCTCGACTACGAGGACGACGTCTATGCAGCCGTCCAGTCGGCCGCGCAGGACAAGCTGGGCGAGGTCATGTCCATCGCGGGCAAGGCGGAGCGCGAGTCGGCCACCGACGAGCTCAAGGCCGCGGTCCTGGCCGACCTGGCCGAGAAGTTCGAGGGCCGCCAGAACGAGGTCAGTGCCGCGTTCAAGTCGGTCAACAAGCAGGTGGTGCGCAAGCGGGTCGTCAACGACAAGGTCCGCATCGACGGCCGTGGCCTGGAGGACATCCGCCAGCTCGCCGCCGAGGTCGAGGTGCTGCCCCGCGTGCACGGCTCGGCGCTGTTCGAGCGCGGCGAGACCCAGATCATGGGCGTCACGACCCTCAACATGCTCCGCATGGAGCAGATGGTCGACACGCTCAACCCGGAGAACCGCAAGCGCTACATGCACAACTACAACTTCCCGCCGTACTCCACCGGCGAGACCGGCCGCGTCGGTTCCCCGAAGCGTCGCGAGATCGGCCACGGTGCGCTCGCCGAGCGCGCCCTCGTGCCCGTCCTGCCGTCGCGTGAGGACTTCCCCTACGCGATCCGTCAGGTGTCGGAGGCGCTCGGCTCCAACGGCTCGACGTCGATGGGCTCGGTCTGCGCGTCCACGATGTCGCTGCTCAACGCCGGCGTCCCGCTGAAGGCGCCGGTCGCCGGCATCGCGATGGGCCTGATCTACGAGGGCGGCGAGTACGCCACCCTGACCGACATCCTCGGTGCGGAGGACGCCTTCGGCGACATGGACTTCAAGGTCGCCGGCACCCCGCAGTTCGTCACCGCGCTGCAGCTCGACACCAAGCTCGACGGCATCCCGTCGTCGGTCCTGGCGGCCGCACTGCAGCAGGCCCGCACGGCGCGCCTGGCGATCCTCGAGGTCATGAACGAGGCGATCGACGAGCCCGACGAGATGTCGCCGTACGCCCCGCGCGTGCTGTCCGTGAAGATCCCCGTCGACAAGATCGGAGAGGTCATCGGGCCGAAGGGCAAGATGATCAACCAGATCCAGGCCGACACCGGTGCGGACATCACGGTGGAGGACGACGGCACCATCTACATCGGTGCCACGTCGGGCACGGCCGCCGAGGCTGCCATGGCCGTCATCAACCAGATCGCCAACCCGACGATGCCCAAGGTCGGCGAGCGGTTCCTGGGCACGGTCGTCAAGACCGCCGCCTTCGGCGCCTTCGTCAGCCTCATCCCTGGCAAGGACGGCCTGGTGCACATCAGCAAGCTGGGCAACGGCAAGCGCATCGGCAAGGTCGAGGACGTCGTCAACGTCGGCGACAAGCTTCAGGTCGAGATCACCGAGATCGACCAGCGCGGCAAGATCAGCCTCACGCCGGTGGAGAACGCCGAGACTGCTCCGGCTGCGGCCGAGTAGCGCCAGCACCTTGACGACGCAGGCCCCCTTCCGGACGACTGTCCTCGAAGGGGGCCTGCGCGTCGTCACGGAGGAGGTGCCGGGGGTGCGGAGCGCCGCGTTCGGCATCTGGGTCGGTGTCGGCTCGCGTGACGAGGGTCCGACGGAGCACGGGGCCAGCCACTTCCTCGAGCACCTGCTGTTCAAGGGCACCGGCAAGCGCGACGCGCTCGAGATCTCATCCGTCATGGACGCCGTCGGCGGCGAGATGAACGCCTTCACCGCCAAGGAGTACACCTGCTACTACGCACGGGTCCTCGACGCCGACCTGCCGCTGGCCGTCGACGTCGTCACCGATCTCGTGACCAATGCCCGCGTCGCTCCCGACGACGTCGAGTCCGAGCGCGGCGTCATCGTCGAGGAGATCTCGATGCACGACGACGACCCGGGAGACGTCGTGCACGATGCCTTCGCCGAGGCGCTGTTCGGCGAGCATCCCCTCGGGCGCCGCATCATCGGCTCGGTCGACAGCGTCGAAGCCCTGAGCCACCAGGCGATCGAGGGCTACTACCGAGGCCGCTACGCGGCTCAGGACATGGTCATCAGCGCCGCCGGCAACCTCCGTCACGAGCAGGTGGTGGCGCTGGTCGCCGAGGCCTTCGGCTCGTTGTCCGCTGCCGCTCCGCACGGGCTCCGGGTCGCCGACACCCCAGCGCGGCTGTCGGGTGTGGTCGTCGAGGACCGTCCGACCGAGCAGGCGCACCTCGTCCTCGGCACCCATGCACTGCCGCGCGACCACGACCTGCGCTGGGCACTGTCCGTCCTCAACACCGGCCTCGGCGGTGGCATGAGCAGCCGGCTGTTCCAGGAGATCCGCGAGAAGCGCGGACTCGCCTACAGCACCTACTCCTATGTGAGTGCCCACGCCGACGCCGGCATGTTCGGGGTGTACGCCGGGTGCGCGCCGTCACGCGTCGAGGAGGTGCTGCGGATCGCGCGCGCCGAGCTTGCGACCGCGGCCGAGAAGGGTCTCACCGACGAGGAGGTCGACCGCGCCAAGGGCGCGATGCGCGGGTCACTCGTGCTCGGTCTCGAGGACACCGGCGCGCAGATGAGCCGCATCGGCAAGGCCGCCCTCGTGCACGGTCAGGTGCTCACCGTCGACGACCTGGTCGCGCGCATCGACGCGGTCACCCCCGACGACGTGCGGGCCGCCGCCGACCTCGTGCTCAGCCGGCCGCTCTCGCTCGGCATCATCGGACCGTTCCCCGACCAGGACTTCGCAGAGGTGCTCGCATGACCACGGTGGCAGTGCTCGGCGCCAAGGGCCGGATGGGTGCCGAGGTGGTCAAGGCCGTCTCGGCCGCCGACGACCTCGACCTCGGACCCACCCTCGACATCGAGGACCCGCTCGACCTCAGCGGCGCCGATGTGGCCGTCGACTTCACGCACCCGTCGGCGGTGATGGGCAACCTCAAGGCGTGCATCGAGGCCGGCGTGCATGCGGTCGTCGGGACGACGGGCTTCGACGAGGCACGGCTCGCGACGGTCCGCGGCTGGCTCGAGGGCACGTCGACCCACGTCCTCATCGCCCCCAACTTCGGCATCGCCGCCGTGCTGATGATGCAGTTCTCCGCCGCTGCCGCGAAGCACTTCGAGAGCGTCGAGATCGTGGAGCTGCACCACACCGGCAAGGTCGACGCACCCAGCGGCACCGCGAGAAGGACGGCCCAGCTCATCGCCGAGGCGCGGGTGGGACTGCCTCCCATGCCCGACGCCACCAGCGAGGTCCTCGACGGCGCGCGCGGTGCCAGCGTCGACGGCATCCCGGTCCACGCCCTGCGGCTCCAGGGCCTGGTCGCGCACCAGGAGGTCATCCTCAGCGGCGGCGGCGAGAGCCTGACGATCCGGCACGACTCCTACGACCGCGCCTCGTTCATGCCCGGCGTGCTGCTGGCCGTGCGCGAGGTCGGGAAGCACCCAGGCCTCACCGTGGGCCTGGAGCACCTGCTCGGGCTGTGAAGCGCTGGGCGCTGCTCGTGGTCGGCGCCGTCGTGCTCGTCGGCGGCTACCTGGTGGTGCGGGCTGTCGAGCTCATGAGCACCGGCACCGCGACGGCTGTCCTGCTCGGCATCGGGGTGCTGCTCCTGGTCGCGCTCGGCGCGGTCCTCGTCCTTGGTGAGATCCGGCTCGCCGCCGGCTCGCAGCGGTTGGGGGAGCGGCTGTTTGCCGAGGGCTTCGTCGAGGAGGACCTGCCGACGCTGCCGTCCGGCCGGGTGGAGCGGGACGCGGCCGACGCGCTGTTCGAACGCCGCAAGGCCGAGGCCGAGGCGAGTCCTGACGACTGGCGCTCGTGGTTCAGGCTGGCCACCTCCTATGACGCCGCGCGGGACCCCTCGCGCGGCCGCCGGGCGATGCGCAGGGCGATCGAGCTCGAGCGGCTCACGCGATCGTGACCGTCAGGTCGTTCGCGCACCACTCACGTCGGGCCTGATGTCGGTGTGCATCCGGCGCTGTGGGACCAGGCGCTCGCCGGTGTCGAGGCTGCGCCCGAGCCCGTCGAAGTCCCACCCCGCCGACGACAGGAACCCGCTCAGCACGGTGTCGGCGTCGAACACCCAGGTCAGGGCCACCTCGAACGACGACCAGTGCTCGACCGCGGCCTGCAGCAACCGGGACCCGTGACCGCGTCGACCCCAGCGCGGCTCGACCATGAGCGCCGACAGCTCCACACCGTCCGCGGTCGGCTCCCAGGCGGCGAACCCGACGACCGACCCGCCGTCGAGCGCCACCAGCACCCGGTGGTCGGGGGACGGCGGTGCCTCGACGGCGTTGAGCCAGACTGCGGCGACCTGCTCCAGCGGCACCTCCAGGGCACCGACCAGCGCCGCGTAGGCCTGTTCCCAGGTCGACTGCTGCACCCTGGCGATCAGCTCGGCGTCGCCCGGCCGGGCCAGCCGCACCGAGACGTCAGCCACGGCGCCTCCGGATCTGCGTCACCGGACCGCCGATCTCGTGGTGGGCCGTTCTGACGTGCATGGCTGGCAGGATCGCAGACGTGGAGCGACTGACGACGAAGCAGGCCCGCCGCATCGCTCTGGCGGCGCAGGGCTTCAACGACCCGGCGCCCACCTCTGTCGGCGCGCGCCAGCTTCGCCGGGTGCTGTCGCGCACGCAGCTGCTGCAGATCGACAGCGTCAACGTCTTCGCCCGAGCCCACCTGATGCCGGCGTTCGCCCGACTCGGACCGTGGCCGGTCCCACTGCTCGAGCAACTGGCGTTCGGCAACCGCGAGCTGTTCGAGTACTGGGGCCACGAGGCCTCCTTCCTGCCGATGGAGCTGCACCCGCTGCTGCGCTGGCGGATGGCCCGAGCAGAGGCGATGGAGGAAGGCTGGGGTGGCCCGCTCCGGGTCTTCAAGGAGCGCCCCGAGTTCGTCGGATCACTGCTGCACCGGCTGCACGACGAGGGGCCCTGCGGAGCCGGGGCGCTGCGGGACGCCCCGCGTGGCAAGGGGACCTGGTGGGGCTGGGACGACGTGAAGCGCGGTCTCGAGTACCTCTTCTGGTCCGGACGGGTGACGACGTCGCGACGCACCAACGGCTTCGAGCGGTTGTACGACGTGACGGAGCGGGTCATCCCTGCTGCGGTGCTTTCCCTGCCCACGCCGACCCGCGAGGACGCGCAGCGCGAGCTGGTGCGCCGGTCCGCCGTGGCGCACGGGGTGGCGACCGAGAAGGACCTGCGCGACTACTTCCGGCTCCGGCCGGACGAGGGACGGGTCGCCCTCGCGAGCCTCGTCGAGGAGGGCGCGCTGCGACCGGTGCAGGTCGAGGGCTGGAAGCAACCGGCGTACCTGCATGTCGACGCGACCCAGCCCCGCTGGGTCAGGCGTCAGGGGCTGCTCTCGCCCTTCGACCCGCTGGTGTGGGAGCGGTCCCGCACCCTGCGGCTGTGGGGCGTCGACTATCGCATCGAGATCTATGTGCCGGCGCCGAAGCGGGTCTACGGCTACTACTGCCTGCTGTTCTTGCAGGACGAGGCGATCCGGGCCCGGGTCGACCTCAAGGCCGACCGCAAGACCGGCGTGCTCCGGGTGCTGGCTGCGTGGCGCGAGGCCGAAGCGCTGCCGGGGGCGACGGCCGAGGGCCTGGCGCGGGAGCTGCGTCGGGCAGCGGAGTGGCAGGGGCTCGACGCCGTGGTCGTCGAGGACCGCGGTGATCTCGCCCGGGAGCTCCGGCTCCTGGTGTGATCACGAGGAGGCGCGGGTCACCGTCAGGTCTCCGAGGCCGGTGACGAGGCGAACCTTGAGGTCGCTGCCACCGGCCGGCGCGCGGTCCTCGAGCGGGAGCTCGCAGCGCACGTCGCCGAGCGAGCTCTGCAGGTCGAGCTGCACGCTGGTGCCCTCGACCACGCCGACGCGGGCGCTGCCGGCGCCGGTCTGGAACAGGACCTCACCGCTGCGCGCCGAGCCGAGGTCGAGGTGCACGTTGCCGCCCTTGACCACCACGGCGCCCGAGGTGCTGCCCAGCGTCGCACGGCCGTGGCCCGTCTTGAACATCACGTCGCCGGCGGCTTTGGCTGTCAGCTGGCCGTTGCCGGTGGTGAAGCTGATGCGCCCAGGGGACCCGCCGACGACCGCGGTGGCGTCGCCTGCCTTGATGTCGAGGGCGTCACGGACCTCGGCCATCTCGACGTCGCCGGAGCCGGTCCGGACCACCAGGTTCGCGAGCTCTCCGGTGCCGTGCAGCCGGACCTCGCCCGACTCGCTGGTCAGCGTCGACAGCGGGGGCAGCTGCAGGCGGATCCGCACCTTGATGCCGCCGCGCCACTTCCCCTTGCCGGGGACGTCGACGGTGAGCCGGCCGGCGGCGCAGTCGATGCGAGCTCCGCGGGCGGCCGCCACACTGCGCTCGTCGGTCGGGTCGAGGGCCTCGACGGTCGCCCCCGTCGGTCCGTCGCCGGTGGCGTCGACCTCGACGGTGCCGCCGTGGAAGCGGACCCGCGCGTCGAGCGGTCCGTCGGTCGTGAAGGTGGTCATGGGACTCCTGGTGTCAGGCCCGGCCGTAGCCCTGCAGGCGGCGGGGACCGCCTGGGCTGCCGAGGAACGGGAAGGTGGGCGAAGGGTCGAGGGCGGACTGCACGGCGCGCACGAGCCAGCTGTTGACGCTGAGGTTCGCGAGCGTCGCGGCGGCTTCCGCGCGCGCCTTGAGGGCCTCCGGCAGCCGGAGCGTCAGCCGGGCCGTCCCGTCGTCACCGGCGGGCTCCGGCGCCGGCGCGGACGTCGGTGTCTGGACAGTGGCGACCAGCTCGGGCTCGCGGCCGCGCAGCCGCAGCTCCACGCTCGCCCCCGGCAGCTGGTCGGACAGCTCCGCTGCGGCCTCGGCAAGCAGGTCGAGCAGCACCAGGCGCAGGGCGGGCTCGATCGCGTCGCCGAGCAGGCTCGCGGCCCGGGCCACCTCGTCGCTGCCGAGGGCCGCGGCGGCCGAAAGGTCGCTGCGCAGCGCGGCCAGATGCGGGCTCAGCTCCATGCCGTCACCGTGCCTGCGTTGTGGCGTCATACGAGGTCAACATGACGTCACTGTGACATCATCAGGGCAGCACGTCAACCCGGCGCGGCAGCCCTCGAGGGACGGTGCCGACGGCTACCCTGGGTGCTGCCGCCCTTCCTCACCCGCGGCCCGCACTTCCGCAGGAGAACCCGCTCGTGGTCGCGCTCGCCCCGCTCAAGGTCCAGGTCATCGCCTACACCCACTTCGACCCTCCGTCGGACGTGCCGTGGGAGACCGACGTCGACGGTGGCCAGGCGCTTGCCGAGTTCGCCGGCCGGGCCTGCTACCAGAGCTGGGGCAAGCCCAACCCGGCCACGGCCACCAACGAGGGCTACCTCAAGCACATCCTCGACGTCGGCCACCTGTCGGTGCTCGAGCACGGCAGTGTGTCGTTCTACCTCACCGGGATCAGCCGGTCCCTGACCCATGAGCTGATCCGGCACCGGCACTTCTCCTACAGCCAGCTCTCGCAGCGCTACGTCCCGGAGCGCGACGCAGCGATGGTCGAGCCGGGTGTCATCGCCGACGACCCGGAGCTGCACGCCCTGTTCGAGCAGGCATCGGAGGCGGCGCTGTCGTCGTACACGAAGCTGCTCGAGGGTCTGGAGAAGAAGTTCGCCGACGTCGAGAACGTGACCGCCCGTCGCAAGCAGGCCCGCCAGGCCGCGCGCGCGGTGCTGCCCAACGCGACCGAGACCCGCATCGTCGTGACCGGCAACTACCGCGCGATGCGCCACTTCGTGGCGATGCGTGCCAGTGAGCACGCCGACGTGGAGATCCGCGAGCTCGCGATCGCGATGCTGCGCGAGCTGCAGCGCATCGCGGCCAACGTCTTCAACGACTTCACCATCTCCACCCTGCCGGACGGCTCCGAGGTCGCGGCAAGTCCGCTTGTGGCCGAGGGATAGCCTCCAAGGCATGACAGCTCCGCCCTTCGGCCGCGTCCTCACCGCGATGGTGACGCCCTTCACCAGCGACGGCGACGTGGACCTGAAGCGAGCCGGTGAGCTGGCCGAGCGCCTGGTCAACGACGGCAATGACGGCCTCGTCATCAGCGGGACGACGGGGGAGGCCCCGACCACCCACCGGGCGGAGAAGGCCGACCTGCTGCGCGCGGTCGTGGACGCCGTCGGTGGCCGGGCGCACGTCGTCGCGGGGGTCGGCAGCAACGACACCGTGCACGCGGTCGGCATGGCCCAGGACGCCGAGAAGGCCGGCGCGTCCGGCCTGCTGGTCGTGACTCCGTACTACAACAAGCCCCCGCAAGCCGGCGTGATCGCCCACACCCGCACGGTCGTCGAGGCCACCTCGCTGCCCGTGCTGCTCTATGACATCCCCGGCCGCACCGGCCTCGCGCTGGCCGAGAGCACCATCCTGACGCTGGCCGAGCATCCCCAGGTCGTCGGTCTCAAGGACGCCAAGCTCGACCTCGAGTCGACGTCGTGGGTGCTGAAGCGCACCGACCTCGCCTACTACTCCGGGCACGACCCGTGGACGCTTCCGATGCTCGCCCTCGGTGCCGTCGGTGTCGTCGGCACCTCGACCCACCTCGTGGGCCGGCGCACCCAGGAGCTCATCCAGGCCTTCCTCGGGGGGGACCACGTCACGGCGCGGGCGCTGCACGAGGAGCTGCTGCCGATCTACACCGGCATCTTCCGGACGCAGGGCACCATCCTCGTCAAGGCCGCGCTGGGACTGCTCGGGTTCCCGGTCGGCGGCGTACGGCTGCCGCTCGTCGAGGCGACCCCCGACGAGGTGGCGCAGCTCACCACTGACCTGAAGGACGCTGGCGCTCTGTGAGCCATCCGCACCCCGAGCTCGGCGGACCGCCCGTCCTGCCGGAGGGCGGCCTGCGGGTCGTCGCGCTCGGCGGTCTCGGCGAGATCGGTCGCAACATGACCGTCTTCGAGTACGACGACAAGCTCCTCATCGTCGACTGCGGCGTGCTGTTCCCCGAGACCGATCAGCCCGGCGTCGACCTGATCCTGCCGGACTTCAGCTACATCAGGGACCGCCTCGACGACGTCGTCGCCATCGTGCTGACGCACGGCCACGAGGACCACGTCGGCGCCGTCCCCTACCTGCTCCGCGAGCGCCGCAACATCCCCATCGTCGGCAGCCGCTTCACCCTGGCGCTGCTCCAGGCGAAGCTGAAGGAGCACCGGATCGTCCCCGTCGTCGACCAGGTCGTCGAGGGTGATCGCGTCTCCCTCGGCCCGTTCGACGTGGAGTTCTTCGCGGTCAACCACTCGATCCCGGACGCGATGGCGATCGCCATCCGCACACCAGCCGGGCTGGTGCTGCACACCGGTGACTTCAAGATGGACCAGCTGCCGCTCGACGGCCGGCTCACCGACCTCGGCGGCTTCGCGCGGCTCGGGCAGGAGGGCGTCGACCTGCTGCTCTCCGACTCGACCAATGCCGAGGTGCCCGGCTTCGTCACCTCCGAGCGCGAGATCGGGCCCACCCTCGACGAGGTCGTGCGCACCGCCAAGGGTCGCGTCGTCGTCGCCTGCTTCGCGTCGCACGTGCACCGCGTCCAGCAGGTCCTCGACGCGGCCGAGCGGCACAAGCGCAAGGTCGCCTTCGTCGGCCGATCGATGGTCCGCAACATGGGCGTCGCCTCCGATCTGGGACTGCTGCGCATCCCCGACGGGATCGTCGTCGACATGAAGGAGGTCGAGCGGCTCGAGCCCGCGCGCGTGCTGCTCGTGTCCACCGGTTCGCAGGGCGAGCCGCTGTCGGCGCTGTCGCGGATGGCCAACCGCAGCCACCACCAGATCCGCATCGACGAGCACGACACCGTCGTCCTCGCCTCCTCGCTGATCCCCGGCAACGAGAACGCCGTCTACCGCGTCATCAACGGGCTGTCGCGCTGGGGCGCGCGGGTCGTGCACAAGGGCGTCGCCAAGGTGCACGTGTCCGGACACGCGCCGGCCGGCGAGCTGCTCTACCTGCTCAACGCCGTCAAGCCGTCCAACCTCATGCCGGTCCACGGCGAGTGGCGGCACCTGCGGGCGCACGCCGAGCTCGGTCGCCTGACCGGGGTCCACAACATCGTGCTCGCCGAGGACGGCGTCGTCGTGGACCTGGTCGACGGGCTTGCCTCGATCACCGGGGCCGTGCCGTGCGGCTATGTCTATGTCGACGGGCTGGAGGTCGGCGACGTGGGGGAGTCGACCCTGCGCGACCGCCGCATCCTGGGCGAGGAGGGGTTCATCTCCCTCACGCTCGCGGTCGACTCGGTGACGGGCAAGATCGCGGGTGCCCCCCAGATCGGGGCGAAGGGCTTCACCGAGGACCCGAAGGCCTTCGACGCGGTGCTGCCGTTGCTCGAGGCCGAGCTCGACCGGGCGGCCGTCGAGGGCGTCTCGGACCCCTACCAGCTCGGGCAGCAGTGCCGTCGGGTGCTCGGGCGGTGGGTC
This sequence comes from Frankiales bacterium, assembly GCA_025465465.1. Lineage (GTDB taxonomy): Bacteria > Actinomycetota > Actinomycetes > Mycobacteriales > SCTD01 > RYN-111. The sequence goes on from JAODND010000089.1 coordinate 181,912, forward strand.
AACGACACCTACCGCCGCCGTCCGATGATCATCCCGGTCGTCCTCGAGGTCTGACCGCCCGCCCGCTCGACCGCCGTGATCAACAGGGATACGCCGGGCCGACCCGCCGGCGCGTCGCCCCTCGAAAGCCCTGTTGATCACCCCCAGCGGGGCGCCCGGCGTGTCGCGCCTGGGACCGGTGGGACAGGTGGTACCTGACCGGTAGCGTCACATCATGGCCACACGTACGCCCGCACGCCCGGCCGCCAAGAAGGCTGCGACCAAGAGCGCGCCACGCAAACCCGCTGCCAAGCGCAAGCCCGCCACCCGCAAGCCGGCTGCCCGCAAGCCGCCCGCCCGCTCGGGTCCCGGTCCCTTGCAGCTCACCGGCAAGGCGATCGGCGGCACGTTCAAGCTGGTCGCCAGCGGTGTCGGTACGGTCAGCCGCGCCGCCGGCAGCGGCGCCCGCGACCTCGACCCGGCGCACCGCCGTGACGGCCTGGGCCTGGTCTGCCTCATCGCTGCCCTGCTCTCGGCGGCCGGCGCCTGGTGGCACGCGGGCTCCGCGGGCAACTCGCTCGCCGACGTGGTGGAGGGCGTGTTCGGTGTCGGCGCGATGGTGCTCCCCGTCGTCCTGGTGCTCTGCGCCCTCGTCGTGCTCCGGCACCCCACCAGCCCCGGGGGACGTGGCCGGCTGCTGGTCGGCTGGACCACGCTGAGCCTTGGCGCCCTCGGGGTGCTGCAGGTGGCCCGAAGTGGGCCGCGACGCGACCGCGGTGGGGTCCTCGGCTTCCTGCTCGGCGATCCCCTGCAGCGGATGCTCTCGCCGTACATCGCCCTGCCGCTGTTGCTGCTGGTGGCCGTCTTCGGTCTGCTGGTCGTCACCGCCACCCCACTGCACCAGGTGCCCGCTCGGCTCACCCACCTCAAGAACCGGCTGCTGCTCAAGCCTGACCCCGAGCCCGAGCCGGAGCCGACGGCCAAGCGCCCGTCGCGGCCCAAGATCGCGATCCAGGACGAGCCGATCGACCTCGACCCGGTCGTGACCGCTCCCGCCCCGGATCCCGTCAAGCTCACCGACCCCCCGGTGCACACGCCGGCGCCGAAGCGCGTCGAGCAGCTCGTCCTCAAGGGCGACTATGCGCTGCCGAGCCCCGACGTGCTCGGCAAGGGCACGCCACCGAAGGCCCGCAGTGCCGCCAACGACGAGATCATCAAGGCCCTCGGCCAGGTGCTCGAGGACTTCCAGGTCGACGCGCAGGTCACCGGCTTCAGCCGTGGCCCGACAGTCACGCGGTACGAGATCGAGCTCGCCCCCGGCGTGAAGGTCGAGCGCATCAAGACGCTGCAGCGCAACATCGCCTACGCCGTGAAGACCGATGAGGTCCGGATCATCGACGTGATCCCCGGCAAGTCGGCGATCGGCATCGAGATCCCCAACACCGACCGCGAAAACGTCAGCCTCGGCGACGTGCTGCGGAGCGCGGCCGCCACCAACGACCACCACCCGATGCTGGTCGGGCTGGGCAAGGACGTCGACGGTGGCTTCGTCTGCGCCAACATCGCGAAGACGCCGCACATCCTCATCGCCGGTGCGACCGGCGCGGGCAAGTCGACCTGCATCAACGCGCTGCTCGTCAGCGTGCTGCTGCGCGCGACACCCGACGAGGTGCGCCTCATCCTCGTCGACCCCAAGCGCGTCGAGCTCACCGCGTTCGAGGGCATCCCGCACCTCATCACGCCGATCATCACCAACCCGAAGAAGGCGGCAGAGGCGCTGCAGTGGGTCGTGCGCGAGATGGACCAGCGCTACGACGACCTGGCCGCGTCCGGGTTCCGGCACGTCGACGACTTCAACGCGGCGGTGCGCGCCGGCAAGCTCGTCGCGCCTCCCGGCTCCGAGCGGGTCTACACGCCCTACCCCTACCTCATGGTCATCATCGACGAGCTCGCCGACCTCATGATGGTCGCGCCCCGCGACGTCGAGGACGCCATCGTCCGCATCACGCAGCTCGCCCGGGCCGCGGGCATCCACCTCGTGCTGGCGACGCAGCGCCCCTCGGTCGACGTGGTGACCGGCCTCATCAAGGCCAACGTCCCGTCCCGGCTCGCGTTCGCGACCTCCAGCGGCACCGACAGCAAGGTCATCCTCGACCAGCCCGGCGCCGAGAAGCTCATCGGCAAGGGCGACTCGCTGTTCTTGCCGATGGGCACGTCGAAGCCGATCCGGGTGCAGGGGGCCTATGTCTCCGACGCAGAGGTCGCCGCGATCGTCAAGCACTGCAAGGAGCAGCGGCTGCCGGCGTTCCGCGAGGACATCGTCGCGCCCGCCGTGGCGTCCCGCGAGGTCGACGAGGAGATCGGCGATGACATGGACCTGCTGCTGCAGGCCGTCGAGCTGGTCGTGTCGACCCAGTTCGGGTCGACGTCGATGCTGCAGCGCAAGCTGCGGGTCGGGTTCGCCAAGGCGGGTCGCCTGATGGACCTCATGGAGAGCCGCGGCATCGTCGGCCCGTCCGAGGGCTCCAAGGCGCGCGACGTCCTCATCAAGCCCGACGACCTCCCCGGCACCCTGCTGATGCTCCGCGGCTAGCGCCCCCTGCGGGTGATCCACGGAGAGTTGCCGTCCTCCTGGGTGCCTGCAAAGTACGCAAGGTCTCCGTGGATCAGCGGGACCCGTGGCAGCCGCGAGAGCCTGGGTGGCAGCTGAAAGGCCACCTTTGTCCAGACCCTCCCGAGGCGCCTAGACTGACCGTCTCTCGACCTTCCCCAACGACCCGAGAGGCCGTGCTCGTGCCGACCGATGACAGCTTCGCCCTGACGCTGGGCGCTGCCCTGCGCGAGGCGCGTGAGGCTGCCGGTCTGACGGTCGAGCAGGTCAGCGCGGACACCCGGATCCGCGCCACCCTGGTGCGCGACCTGGAGGCGGACCGCTTCACCTCCAGCGGCGCCGCCGTCTATGCCCGTGGCCATGTGAAGTCGATCGCCTCCACGCTCAAGATCGACCCAGCTCCGCTGCTGGCCCTGTTTGACGAGGCCGAGGGCAGCCCGCTCGTCGAGGTCCCGCTGGCGACGCTCGAGGTGGCCCCGCCCACGTCGCTCGGTGGCTCTGACTTTGCGCTGTCGAAGGCCGCCTCGCTGCGCCCCGAGCGCCGTGGCCCCCGCTGGGGGGTGGCCCTGACCGGTGCCGGCGCCGTCCTGGTTGCGCTGATCGGCGTCGGGAGCCTCGGCGGCAGCGGTGGCAACCACCCGGCGGCGCTCACCGGAAGCCCTTCGCCCACCAGCCAGCCGTCCCAGCCCACGGTCCAGCCGAGCCAGCCCAGCCAGCCGGGCCTGCAGGCGTCGCTGCCGCCGGTCTCCGGCGCTCAGCTCCGGGTCCGGCTCATCGGGGGCCGATCGTGGGTCAGCATCAGCAACGCCGTGGGCGCCACGCTGTACGAAGGCACGCTCGGCGACGGCCAGTTCATGGACTTCCACGACAGCAGCAAGCTCAAGGTGATCGTCGGCAACCCGCCCGTCGTGAGCCTGAACTGCAACGGCAAGGACAGCGGCCCGGTCGCTGCCAACAGCCGCAAGGTGGGGCACTTCTCCTGTACGACGGCGGGCCTCGCCACCAGCTGAACCTAGACTCTCGGCGTGTCCCGCCGTCTGTCCCTCGTCACCCTGGGCTGTGCCCGCAACGAGGTCGACTCCGAAGAGCTGGCCGGCCGGCTCGACGCCGCGGGCTGGGAGCTCACCGACGAGTCGCCTGATGTCGTGGTGGTCAACACCTGCGGGTTCGTCGAGTCGGCGAAGAAGGACAGCATCGACACCCTGCTCGCGGCGTCGGACACCGGCGCCAAGGTCGTCGCGGTCGGCTGCCTCGCGGAGAGGTACGGCAAGGAGCTCGCCGACCAGCTGCCGGAGGCCGACGCGGTGCTCGGGTTCGACTCCTACGCCGACCTCTCGACGCACCTGCAGACCGTCCTCGGCGGCGGCCACGTCGAGGCCCACACCCCCTCGGACCGACGGCTGCTGCTGCCCATCAGCCCCGTCGACCGACAGCAGCCCGCCGCGAACCTCGACGTCGGGATCCCGGGCCACGCCGGTGGTCCCACGGTGCTGCGCAAGCGCCTCGACGACAGCCCGGTCGCCCCGCTGAAGCTGGCGAGCGGCTGCGACCGCCGGTGCTCGTTCTGCGCCATCCCGTCGTTTCGCGGGGCCTTCGTGTCCCGGCGCCCTTCCGACGTGCTGGCCGAAGCCCGGTGGCTCGCGGACCACGGCGTGCAGGAGCTCGTGCTCGTCAGCGAGAACTCCACGTCCTACGGCAAGGATCTGGGTGACCTCAAGCTGCTCGAGACGCTGCTCCCGGAGCTCGCCGCGATCGTCCCCCGGGTGCGGTTGTCCTACCTGCAGCCGGCCGAGATGCGGCCGACGCTGGTCGAGGTCCTCACGAAGACCCCCGGCGTCGCCCCGTACTTCGACATGTCCTTTCAGCACAGCAGCCCCACGGTCCTGCGCCGGATGCGTCGCTTCGGCAGCACCGACGCGTTCCTCACGCTGCTCGAGCAGGTGCGCGCCCTCGACCCGGACGCCGGCGTGCGCTCCAACGTCATCGTCGGCTTCCCCGGCGAGACCGCCGAGGACGTCGACGAGCTCGAGCGGTTTCTCGTCGAGGCGCGCCTCGACGTGGTCGGGGTGTTAGGCTACTCCGACGAGGACGGCACCGAGGCCGAGTCGCTGCCCGGTCACCTCGACCAGGACGTGGTCGACGAGCGAGTCGCCCGCTTGGTCACCCTGGTCGAGGAGCTCACCTCCCAGCGCGCCGAGGAGCGGATCGGTACGACGGTCAGCGTGCTCATCGAGTCGGAGGACGGCGAAGGTCGGGCGCTGCACCAGGCTCCGGAGGTCGACGGCACGACGACCGTGCTCGGCGGTCCGTTCGAGGTCGGCACCGTCGTGACGGCCACGGTCGTCGCGAGTGAGGGTGTCGACCTGGTGGCCGCCTTGTGAAGGAGCGGCGTCTCGCGGAGCCGATGGCGGTCCCAGCATCGCCGACCGCCAGCACCTGGAACATCGCCAACGCCCTCACCATCTTCCGGCTCGTGCTCGTGCCGCTGTTCGTCCTCGCGCTGTTTGCGGACGGCGGCCACCAGGTCGGGTGGCGCTGGGCCGCGTGGGGTGTGTTCGCCGTCGCGTCCTACACCGACCGCATCGACGGGCAGCTCGCCCGCAGCCGCAACCTGGTCACGTCCTTCGGCAAGCTGGTCGACCCGATCGCGGACAAGGCCCTCATCGGTGCCGCCCTCATCGGGCTCTCGCTGCTCGACGAGCTGCCGTGGTGGATCACCGTGCTCGTGCTCGCGCGCGAGGTCGGGGTCACGCTGCTGCGGTTCTGGGTCATCCGGCACGGGGTCATCCCCGCGTCGCGCGGCGGGAAGCTCAAGGCGTTTCTCCAAGCCGTCGCCATCGGTCTCTACGTGCTGCCGCTCAGCGGCTGGCTCGGCACCGGTCGCGCGGTCGTCATGGCGGTCGCGCTGGTGGTGACCGTGGTGACCGGGATCGACTATGTGGCAAGGGCTCTCACTCTGCGCCAGACCAGCGAGCGGGCTGCCATGAAGCGGGCCCGGAGGGCGGCACGACAGCCGTGAGGGGTGCGGTCCTCGCGATCGGCACCGAGCTGCTGCTCGGCGACGTCATCAACTCCAACGCTGCGCTGCTCGGCAAGCAGCTCGCCGCTGCCGGCGTGGAGGTGGTCGCCTCCGAGGCGCTCGCCGACGACCTCGGCCTGCTCGTCGGCGCCGTGCACCGGCACCTCGCCCAGGTCGACGTGCTCGTCCTCTGCGGGGGTCTGGGCCCGACGCTCGACGACCTGACCCGCCAGGTGATCGCGGCCGCGATGAACGCCCCTCTGACGCGCGACCCTCGCATCGAGCAGCAGCTTCGCGACCGGTTCGCTGCCTGGGGCCGCCCGATGCCGGATGCGGTCCTCCAGCAGGCCGACGTACCCGAGGGCGCGGAGGTGCTGGAGAACACCGCCGGCACGGCTCCTGGGCTGTGGCTCGAGAAGGACGGCAAGGTCGTCGTGGCGCTGCCCGGTCCGCCGCACGAGCTGCGGGCCGCCGCGGCCACGGTCTGGCCGCGGCTCTCGGCGATGACCGGTCGCGTCGTGACCACGCGGCAGCTGCTGCTGCACGGCCTGGGGGAGTCTGCGGTCGCCGAGCTCGTCGAGGCTGCGACCGAGGTGCCCGCGGGCGTCTCGCTGTCCTACCTCGCCAGCGGTGGGCTCGTGCGCGTGCGCTTCACCACCTCGGCCGACCCGGCCGTCCTGGCACCGCTGGTCGCTGCCGCCGACCGCGCCCTCGGGCACCATGTCTGGGGGCACGACGACGAGACCGTCGAGGGTGTCGTGCACGACCGCCTCCTCGCACGGGGCGAGACGGTCGCCGTCGCCGAGTCGCTCACCGGTGGCGCCCTGTCCGCCGCGCTGTCCGCCCGGCCGGGGTCGTCCGCGACGTTCCGCGGGGGTCTGGTCGTCTACGCCACCGACCTCAAGCAGGAGCTGGCGGGCGTCCCCGGACCGCTGCTCGCGGCCGCGGGTGCGGTGGCCGCTGACACCGCTGCCGCGTTGGCCGCCGGGGCGCGTGAGCGGCTCGCCGCCAGCTGGGGCCTGGCCGTGACGGGGGTGGCCGGCCCGGACGAGCAGGAGGGCAAGCCGGTCGGCACCGTGTTCCTGGCGGTGGCCGGTCCCACCTCGGAGGTCGTCGAGGCGCGGCTGCCCGGGGATCGTGACCGGGTACGGCTGCTCACCGTCCAGTCCGCCCTCCATCTGCTCAGGAAGCATGTGAGCCGCTAGCCGGTTGTGCTGAGAGAGAACCAGCCGGGGCACCGGTGCCCGCGTCGGAGGATGCGGGTAGCGTTGGACCTGATCGACCTGACCGGAGGTGAACCTGTGGGCGAGACCGTCGTGCTCCGCAGCCTGCTGGGCGATGCCCTCCGCGAGACGCGCCTGCAGCAGCACCGCACGCTGCGCGAGGTGTCCGGTGCCGCCCGCGTCAGCCTCGGTTATCTCAGCGAGGTGGAGCGCGGCCAGAAGGAGGCGTCCTCCGAGCTGCTCGCCAGCATCTGCCGCGCCCTGGGGGTGCGGCTGTCCGACGTCCTGCGCGACGTGAGCGAGGAGCTGGCCGTCCACGAGCCGCACCCGATCCCCGTCCTCGAGGTCGTCCCGGAGCCCGCGCCCGTGAGCGCGGTCCTCTCCGCAGCCTGATCCGCTTCGGCTTGTGACGCAGCAGACGAACCCCTCGGACGTCCCTGTCCGCGAGCCCGGCACCCGTGCCCGGTCCGGCAACGCGATGGGCCGCACGCGCAGCGCGCTGCTCGGGGCCACCGCGGAGTGCGTCGCCCGCTACGGCATCCGCAAGACGACGATGGTCGACGTCGCGAGCAAGAGCGGCGTCGCGAAGGCCACGCTCTACAACCACTTCCGCACCAAGGACGACGTGCTCGCGGCTGTGGTCGAGCAGCAGGTCGCGGACCTGGTCGGTGCCTGCGTCACGACCGCCTCCAGCAGCGGTCTCGTCGAGGCCCTGGTGCACACCGCCACCGTCCTCGGCGACAACCCGGCGTTGCGCAAGGCGGCAGACGGTGAGCAGCAGCTGCTCGCGCCGTTGCTGACACCGACCCAGGGTCGCGGTTGGCAGCTCGCCCGGGAGGGCGTCGCCGCCGTCCTGACGGCCGGAGGTGCCCCGAGCGGGGCCGCCGACGTCGACACGTTGCTGCGGTGGTGCGTGAGCCAGGTGCTGTGGCCGTTGACCCGTGAGGAGGCGCAAGCCGGGGCAGCTGCGCTCGTGCGAGGCCTGAGCACGCGCGCTGTCGCTGCGCCGGCAGTAGCCGCCGTCCCAGCGCAGCAGGTGGCGTCCGGGGCGCTGGGCTGGCCGGGCTGACGCTCGAGGTCCCCGCTGGATGTTCCAGGCCGAGGGCCGGACCGTGCCAGGATGGGGATCAGCATCCTCATCAAGGAGTACGTGTGGCCGCGAACCCGTTCGTGAAGCTCTGGAAGTACACGATGGCGGCCTTCGGGTCCAAGATCGACGAGAGGGCTGACCCGAAGGTCCAGATCCAGCAGGCGATCGCCGAGGCGCAGCAGCAGCACCAGGCGCTGACGCAGCAGGCGGCGGCCGTCATCGGCAACCAGCGGCAGCTCGAGATGAAGCTCGCCCGCCAGATGGACGAGGTCGAGAAGCTGCAGGGCTCGGCGCGGCAGGCGCTGGTTCTGGCCGACCAGGCGAAGGCTTCGGGGGACACGAAGAAGGCGGGCGAGTTCGAGACGACCGCGCTGACCTTCTCCAACAACCTGGTGTCCGCCGAGAAGCAGATGGAAGACCTGAAGAGCCTGCACGACCAGGCCCTGCAGGCGGCTGAGGGCGCCAAGAAAGCCGTCGAGAACAACGCACTGATCCTGCAGAAGAAGCTCTCCGAGCGGTCCCAGCTGCTGAGCCAGCTCGAGCAGGCCAAGATGCAGGAGCAGGTCACCAAGAGCCTGCAGTCGATGAGCGAGCTCAGCGCCCCCGGCAACGTCCCGAGCCTCGATGAGGTGCGGGACAAGATCGAGGCCCGCTACGCCAAGGCGCTGGGTGGCGCCGAGCTCGTCGGCAACAGTGTCGAGGGCCGGATGCTCGAGGTCGAGAAGGCCACCCTCGATGTCGCCGGGCAGGCCCGCCTCGACCAGATCCGGGCCAGCATGAGCGGCCAGCTGCCCGCGGCCGACCCCGCGGCCGACAAGAGCGAGTGACGACCCCCACCCAGCACTACCGCGGTCAGCGGGAGGCGCTGACCGCTCTGTACGGCGGGCTGGGCACCGCCGACCTCACGAGGACCGTGCACGGCTGTCCTGCCTGGCAGGTCAGGGATGTGCTCGCGCACCTGGTCGGCGTGCCGGTCTCGCTGCGCACCGGCGACATGGCTGATGCCGGCTCAACGGCATGGACCCAGCGCCAGGTCGACGCCGCGCGCGACACGTCGGTGCAGCAGCTGCTCGACGAGTGGGGCGAGGAGGGCCCGGCCTTCGAGGAGGGGCTGGCCGACAAGGGGTTCCTGGGCTGGGTGTTCACCTATGACGTGACGATGCACGGCGACGACGTGCTCGAGGCGCTCGGGCTGCCGCTGGGCAGCACGCCGACGCACGCGCTGGTGCTTGACGGGATCATCGACCGGGCCCGCCCCCGGGCCGAGGGCCTCGGCACGCTGACCCTCAATGCGGGCGATCGCAGCTGGACCCTTGGTGAGGGCGGTCCCGTCGCGACACTCACCGTCGCCGATGAGGGCGAGCTGGCGCGGGTCATCGGCGGACGACGCAGTGACGACGTCGTGCGTGGGCTCGACTGGACAGGCGACCCGGAGCCGTGGATCCCCGTCCTCCCGCTGTTCCGGAGCGGCAGGTAGCCCACCGGGTGGTGAGGTGTCAGCGAGACTCTGCGGTGCGCACGAGTGGCGCTCGCTCGGCGTCGACCAGCGGCACCTTGCGCGGATCGCGGGTCACGACCGTGCGCAGCGCTGTCGCACGCCACGTCGTGAGCTCGGCGGCTGCCTGCAGCTCGTCGAGCAGGGCGTCCACGACGCGGATCTGGTAGCCCAGCGCGGCCTTCGGGAAGCGCACGTCGCGGATCTGCTCGGGGGTCACCCGCTCGCCGCTCGGGGCGAGGCCGCGCAGCTGCGGGAACCGGCCGCGTTGGATGCCCGGCGTGGCCAGGCAACGCGCCAGGAAGCAATCGACCGCAACCGGGTCGTACCCGCGTATCTCGTTACGCATGATGATCATCCTGACGGCAAGGGGCGATTCGTTCAAGAACTATGACTGTCCGCCATTACCCAGTTGCGGAGGGTTGACACCGCGGGCACCAGTACGTGTGGCGCGCGTGCGGCGCGTCGCCCTGCTCGGCCATCACGACGGGTGTCCCGCAGCGCCGGCACGGCCTGCGCGACCGCTCGAAGACCCAGTGCTCCTCGCCGCGCCGCAACGACCCGGTGGTGCTCTGCTGGACGTGCTGCAGGTTGGCCCGCATGAGGCGGACGGTCAGCTTCAGCAGCGCCTGGAGGTCCACGTCGGCGACCCGGGCCCACGGGTGCACCCCACGGAGGAACAGCGCCTCGGTCCGGTAGAGGTTGCCGATGCCGGCCACCTTGCGCTGGTCCAGCAGCGCCATCCCGATCTGCTGGTCGGGTGCGGCGGCCAACCGGCGTACCGCCTCGTCGAGATCGAAGTCCTCGGCCAGCACGTCCGGCCCGAGGTGACCCACCACCGACTCCTCGTCGGCGGTCGGCAGCAGCTCGACGACGGGTAGCCGGTAGCCGACGGCCACCCGGTCGTGGACGGCGAGCACAACGCGGACCTCGTGGTCCGGGCCGCCGGTCCAGCGGGAGGTGGGGGCGTAGAGGTGCCAGCTGCCCTCCATCCGGAAGTGCGTGTGCAGGGTGCGCCCCGACGACAGCCGGGTCAGCTGGTGCTTGCCGCGGGCCACCACCTCGAGCACCGTCTCGCCGACCAGCGACACCGTCGCCAGCTGTGGCACCCGGAAGTCGCTGCCCAACAGCTGCTTGCCCGCGAGCGCTGCGTGGAGGCGGCGGCAGGCCAGCCACACGGTGTCGCCCTCAGGCACGCGATCCTCCCGCTAGGTCAACCCGATGACGCCGGAATGCGTCAGGGATCACCACGATGCCTGACAGTGCCCGACAGTGCCGGACAGGAAGTACGACTGCGGCGGCGAAGTCTGTACAGGTTCGGAACACCCTGCCTGGAGGTCATCTTGCTGCGGACTCGCGCCGCCCTCGTCGTCGGCGCCTGCGCCTCGACGATCCCGCTGCTGGTCGGCTCGCTGCCGACCAGCCAGGCGACGCCGACGTCGTCCCGGCACCTCCAGCGGCTGTTGCAGGGCGCTGACTCGGGGGACTTCCCCGGCGCGGAGGTGCCCCTCGGGGACGCCGACCGCACGGGTCCGCGACTCGCGGCGCTCCCGTCCGCGAAGGCCGCCGTCGCCGCGCTGGGCCAGGGCATCCAGGTCTCGTCCTACACCAGCTATGGCACCCCGCTGAGCCTCCTGCGACAGCACGGCTATCTCGCCACGGGCCGCACCGGGTCGCCGGCGCAGATCGCCCGCACCTACCTGCGCGAGCACGCCGCGATCTGGGGGCTCTCCGCGGCCGACGTCGATGGCCTGCAGCTCGTCCAGAACGCTCCGCTGTCGCAGAGCGCCACGGCCTGGTCGGTCTCGTTCAACCAGAAGGTGCACGGCCTGCTCGTCTCGCAGGACGGGTATGTCGTCGTCGGGCTCGTCAAGGACGCCTCGGGCGGGCGGATCGCCGGTGTCACGAGCTCGTTGGTGCCCACTGCCGTGCTCGGGACACTGGCATCGGTGACCCCCCGCCTCACCGTTCAGCAGGCCGTCCTGGCGGCGGCGAAGGATGCGGGCATCAGCACGCTGAACGCGTCCGACCTCACGCTCCAGCCCAAGGTCAGTGCCGCCGGCTTCCACCAGGTCGTCGCCAAGGGCCTCCACCAGCTCCAGCTCGCGCGCCTGCGGGTCCTCCCGACGACCGACCGCGGTGCCCGGCTGGTCTGGGAGACCGACATCCAGGACGTCGCCGGCGGCCGCGCCCTCGCCACGATGAGCTACGTCGACGCCCAGCTCGGCACGGTGCTGCTCCGTCGCGACGCCGTGAACACCCTTGCTGAGGGGACCGGCACCCAGGCCTCCAGCGCGGCCTCCACGACGCCCGGGTTCTTCCAGGGGAGCTACACGCCCAAGGCCTGCTCGCCCAAGGTGCTGCTGACGGGCGTCGCCCCGGGCGATCAGACACTTGTCGCCAGCGCCGCTGCCGCGAGCACGCCGAGCGACGACATCACCTTGCGGATCTACCGCAACGGCACCCAGGTCGCGCAGTTCGACACTCTCAGCTCTCCCGAGGGCGGCACCGTCAGCTGGCATCCGGCGATCACCGCTGCGGACAAGGTCTACGCCGCGGTCTGCCCGTTCGACACGTCCGTCGCGGGTGGGAGCTATGTCGGCAACTACGTCTCGACGGACCAGTCGGTGCCGGCTGTGAACCTGCCTGGTCCGCTGACCGATGGCACGCTGCTCGGCCCGGCGACCTGGCAAGCGTTCGCCTCCAACCCGCAGCTCGCGCGCGACGGGGTCGTCAGCGTGGACGACCGCTACAAGGTCTGCTCAGGCACTGGGGGTGCGACGAAGGCCGTCGGGCAGAGCTTGACGGGCTGCAACTACGTCTATGGCACGGTGGGCGGGAAGGACGGGTCGCAGGACTTCCCGAGCCGGCTGCCGTACGACGCAGACGGCGTGACGGGCGTCGCGAGCAACAGCACGGTCGGCAACAACGCCATCACGACCAACGCGCAGCTCTCCAGCTCGCTGACTCCTGGCGCTCCGTTCGCCCCGCCGAACGGTGGCGGCACCCGCGACTACGGCTATGCCCCCCTCGACACGTTCACCGACCAGTGGCACACCGCGAAGTGCAACCCCGCCGCGCTGCTCACGCCGCCGTCGGCCAACGTCAACGCCGCGATCATCAACCTGTTCGTCGGGCACAACCGGATCCACGACTTCGCCTACCGGCTCGGTCTCACCGAGACCCGTGGCGCGCTGCAGATCAGCAACTTCGGCAAGAGCGGCACGGATGTGGCCGAGAACGACCCGGAGCTGGGCAATGCCCAGAACGCCGCGGCCACCAACAACGCCTTTGCCGTCACCAACCAGGCCACCGGGCCCGCCGCCGGCGTCGGTCTCACCGGCCGCGACAACGCCAACCAGATCACCCTGCAGGACGGTGTCCCCGGCATCACCAACCAGTACCTCTTCCAGCCGATCGTCGGCTTCTACGCACCGTGCACCGACGGCGATCTCGATGCCAGCGTGTTCCTGCACGAATACACGCACGCCGTCAGCAACCGACTGATCGCCGGACCGGCCACGGGACTCTCCGGCCAGCAGGGCGGCTCGATGGGTGAGAGCTGGAGCGACCTCGACGCGATCGAGTACCTCAACGAGTTCGGCCTCGCCGGGCTGCGAGGAGAGGACCCGTACGCCCTCGGTGCGTACGCCACCGGGGACCCCAAGGTGGGCATCCGCGACTACAACCTGGCCCCCAGCAGGAATCCGTTGAACTACAGCGACTTCGGCTTCGACACGACCGGGCCCGAAGTGCACGCCGACGGCGAGGTCTGGAACGCGGTGCAGATGACCGTCCGTGAGGCGCTCATCAACAAGTACAACGCGACCTACCCCTACACGAACAAGGCGCTCCAGCTGAGCTGCGCTCTCGGCCGCACCAGGACCGGCACTCAGGGCCCGACCTGGAACCACTGCCCGGGCAACCGTCGGTACATCACCTACATGTACGACGCGATGATCAACCAGGCGAACGGCGCACCGTCGATGGTCGACATGCGTGATGCAGAGCTGATCTCGGTGATGATGCGCGACCCGAAGGACTACAACACGGTCTACGAGGCCTTCGCGTCTCGGGGTCTGGGCCTGGGCGCGAGCTCCAAGAGCAGCGACGACCTCGAGCCGGTCCCGAGCTTTGCTTCCAACACGGCGGGCCACAATGCCCACGTCACCTTTGCGCTGAAGGACGCGGTCACGGGCAAACCGGTCAAGGGCTCGGTGTTCGTCGGCATGTACACCGCGCGTTGCCGTCCGATCGCCACGACGCTCGGCGGCGCGAAGCTGGACGCCAAGGCCGACGTGCTGCAGGGCAGCTACGCGCTCACCGTCCAGGCGAAGGGCTATGGCATCCAACGCTTCAACGTCAGCTATCGGCCCGGGACGGCGACGACGACGCTCAAGCTGCTCGCGAACGTCGCGTCGAGCGCGTCGGCCCCGAGCGTCTCGGGGAACGGTGGTGCACTTCGCGTGGGGCGGATCATCGATGACAGCGAGGCGACCAACGGCGCCTTCGCGGGCTTCCCGGTTGCGGGGCGCGCAGTCACCGTGGAGTTCGCGAACGGCAAGCGGACCTTCCAGAAGCTGGCCTTCTCCTCGCTGCACCACCCGGCCGCTGCGCTGCCGGAGGGCGGCGGTAACGAGATCGAGGGCAGGTTGCTCGGCATCCGCGCGTTCGACGTGCAGGCCTCCGGCGATCACGGCAAGACCTGGACGACCGTCTATCGCAGCCCCGCTGACTTCTTCCCGGCGAACCACCCACGGGCGACGGCTCCCGACCTGCTGCTGAGGACCGTGAGCCTGCCCAAGCCGGTCACCGCGGATGCGGTCCGGCTCGTGGTGCGCAGCAACACCTGCACCGGCGGTCCCGACTTCAACCATGAGCAGGAGGACGACCCGACCAACCCGTCCGACTGCCGCAGCACGGCCACCAACACGACCCAGGTGACCATCACCGAGTTCGAGGTCTTCCAGGCCGCGAGCACGACCGGCGCGGTCGTGATCCAGCCAGGCAAGGGCACGTCCTCCGGCGGCCACCTTGCCGCCACCGGCGGTCGGCAGGGACTCGCCGTCTCCGGTCTCGGCCTGCTCGGGCTCGTCAGTGCCGGCTGGGTGGTCCGCCGCCGGCTGACGCCTTCGTAACCGTCCGACGACAGCGGGGACCATCTCGCCCTGAGGCACGCGCTGCGGCCGTATCACTCACTGCTTGACGTCGGTCAGGAGCCGTTTCACGTCCTCGACCGCTGAGCGGAGCAACCGGTAGCGGGAGAGGTTCACGAGCTTCACGACGAGGGGCACGGAGCGTTCGATAAGGGTGTAGGTCTTCGCCGTGCGTGGGCTTGCGTCATGCACCCAGTACAGAACGATGCCCATGGCATAGAGCCAGAGCAGCTCCGGCAGGTCGTCCTTCACGAGTGGCGAGACCTTGGTGCCGTCGAGCACCCGGCCGTAGAGGGCGATCGCGCTGTCGCGGACGGGGCTCGACTCCTTGCTGAACGGCGACAACGGGCTGCTCGGGTCGGAGGCGTTGCGGAAGAACTTGCCGGCGAAGTCCTTGTAGGGCTCGGCCTCGTCGACCCAGGCCCGCACCACGCCGCGCAGGCGCGCCTCGAGCTCGGTTTCCTGTGCGAGGACCGTCTCGGCCAGCGACTCGTGCGCGGTCTGCAGCTGGTCGTAGAACCCGAGTACGAGGTCGTCCTTGCTGGCGAAGTAGTAGTAGGCGTTGCCGAGGGAGACTCTCGCCTCCTTGGCGATCGCCCGCATCGTCGTGCCGTCATAGCCATGCTCGCGGAACAGCTCCAGCGCGACGTCGACGATCCGCTGCCTTGTCTCCTGGCCGCGCGCCGACCCGGCCGAGGTGATCACGCGCCCGCCGGAGTGTTCGCACACGTCCTGAAGGCATCGAGCACGACGACCTGGCCACCGCCGTCATCCACCTGGTCCATGGTTCTCTCCCAGAGTCTGAACGTGTTCAAGATAATGAACGGTAGGGCTGGTGGGAACCCGATGCAAGGAGCTAACCTGAACGTGTTCAAGTTCGCGACGTCACTGTGAGGTCCTCATGAAGATCGTGCTCCCGGGCGGCACAGGTCATGTCGGACGGCTGCTGCAGCGGTCGCTGTCGGAACATGAGGTGGTGGTGCTCAGCCGCAACCCATCTGCCGGTGAGGTCGAGTGGGACGGTCGGTCACTCGGCGCATGGGCGAAGCAGATCGACGGAGCCGACGCGGTCCTCAACCTGGCCGGCCGATCTGTCAGCTGCCGCTACACCGACGCCAACCTCGCGCAGCTGATGAGCTCGCGGGTCGATGCGGCGCGCATCATCGGCCAGGCGATCGCCCTGGCCGCGCGACCCCCGGTCGTGTGGCTGCAGATGAGCACGGCCACGATCTACGCCGACCGCCGCGATGCGGCCAACGACGAGGCGACGGGTGTCATCGGTGGCCACGAGCCGGGCGTTCCTGACTACTGGGAGTTCAGTGTCCGCATCGCCCGCCAGTGGGAGGCGGCACAGCATGAGCTCGACCTGACCGGCACCCGCCGGGTCGCGATGCGATCGGCCATGGTGATGAGCCCCGACCACGGCAGTGTCTTCGACGTCTTGTCCTGGATGGCCCGCGTGGGACTGGGTGGATCGGTCGCCGGTGGCGGGCAGTACGTGTCGTGGATTCACGGCCAGGACTTCGTGCGCGCGGTCGAGTTTCTCATCGACCACGACCTCGAAGGTCCTGTGAACCTGGCGGCGCCGGAGCCGTTGCCGCAGCGGGAGCTGATGCGCTCGCTGCGCCGGGCCTGGGGGCATCGCCCCGGCCTACCGGCGACAGCCTGGATGGCAGAGCTCGGCGCGTGGGTGCTGCGCAGCGACACCGAGCTGCTCCTGAAGAGCCGCCGCGTCGTCCCGGGCAGGCTGCTCGATGCCGGCTTCGTCTTCGAGCACCCGGCGTGGCCCGAAGCCGCGGTAGACCTCGTCCGCCAACGTCGGTCTTCCCGGCCTGTGGCCAGGGACGCTGGGCCGGCCTGACAGCAGGTCCCACAGCGCGAGACATCGGACGTCGACTGGGCCAACGCTCATCAGTCGGAGCGGCCCGTCCCGACGTCTGGGACGCGAGAGGAGCTCAGGCGCGGAGCCGGAGACCTCGCGGGGTGGGGTGGAAGCCCGCGGCCTCGAGGGCCGCACCGAGCGGTGACGACAGGGCGGCCGCGCCGTCGGTCTTCTCGACCGTGAGCCTGCCGAGAGCTCCCTCGCGCACGGCCAGGGCAAGCGCGTCGGCCGCGGGTCCGACGAGCGACTCGTCCTCGGTGAACGACAGCAGCGTCTTGCCACCCCGCTCGACATAGAGCACGAGCTGCCCGTCGACGAGGACGACCAGAGCACCTGCCTTGCGCCCGGGCTTGTGGCCCTCGAGGCGGGGCCACTCGAGGGCGGCGCCGAAGGGGTTGGCGGGATCAGTGGCAGCGATGACCGCTGCGCGGGCCTCGTCGCGTCGGCGTCGCTGGGCATCCCAGCCGCCGGGGACCGGCGCGGTCCAGAGCGGTTCCTCGTCGCGGGGCTTGCCGAGGGCACGCATGCGGTCGACGGCGCCGGGGGCGGCGAACTGCGCGGCGCCGAGCCCCTCGACGAAGTAGCCGCGACGCACCCGCCCCGACTCCTCGAACGCCTTGAGGACGGGGTAGACGGCCGAGAACCCACCTGCGACCCGCTCCGCCATGACGGCGCCACGGGTGACGACGCCGTGCCGTTCGAGAAGCGCTTCCGCGAGGGCATGGGTGCGACGGGTCGTGTCGGACGAACGAGGGGGCAGCCGCGACCAGCGCCCGGCCATCGTCGGCGGTCCGGTGCGCGACGGGAGGGCGCGGCCGACCCGGGCGCGGCTGCGCACCGGACCGCGGCGCGCGGTGTGCGTCGACCTCCCGGCTCCGAGCGAGGCGCGCAGCGGCGCGAGGGTGTCGTTGGTGAGCTCACCGGCCCAGACCAGGTCCCAGACGGCCTGCTGGAGGGCAACGTCATCGGTCGGGCCGACGCGGTCCGCCAGCGATCGGAAGAACAGTGCCTGGCCTTCGCCAAGGGCGTCGAGCACCGCGCGGTGCAGCGTGGACTGCTCGAGGTCGAGCACCGGCGGCAGGAGCAGGTCGGCGGAGTCGGCAAGCTGCAGCGACACCCAGCCGTCGCTGCCGGGCAGCGAACCGCCGCCCGCCCACAGCACCTCGCCGGAGGAGGTCAGCTCGTCGAGCATCGAGGGTGAGTAGCCGGCGACCCGCGATGGCAGCACGAGGGTCTCCAGAGCGGAGGCCGGGAGCAGCGCGCCCTGCAGCTGCTCCACTGCCCGCGCCAGTCCGTCGATGCCGCGGCCTCCCGACGTACCCATGCCTTGCCACACGGGCAGGAACCGGGCCAGCGACTCGGGTGGGACGGGCTCGACCTCCTTGCGGAGCTTGGCGAGTGAGCGGCGGCGCAGCGAGCGCAGCACCTCCGCGTCGCACCATTCGAGGCCGACGCCGCCGGGCCGGAACTCACCGTGCACGACCCGGCCGGTGGCCGACAAGCGCGCCAGCGCACCGTCGACGACGGCGACCCCCAGGCCGAAGCGGGCTGCGGCGTCGGCGGCGAGGAACGGCCCGTGCGTGCGGGCGTAGCGCGAGACCAGGTCGCCGATCGGATCGCGCACGGGCTCGAGGAAGGCCTCCGGGATGCCGACGGGCAGCGCCACGCCGAGAGCGTCCTGCAGCCGGCCGGCATCCTCGATGGCAGCCCACCGTTGCTCGCCCGCGAGGCGCACGCGGATGGCCCGCCGCTGCTCCTCGAGGGACGCCAGCCAGGCGGGGGAGGCACCGCGTTCGACGAGCTCGTCCGTGGTCAGGTCGCCGACGACGCGAAGCAGGTCGGCGACCGCCTCCTCGTCGCGCAGCTCCCGGTCGAGTCGCTGCACCTCGATCTCGACCTCAGCCAGGGCGTCAGCGTCGATGAGCTCCCGCAGCTCGGCCTGGCCGAGCAGCTCGGCGAGCAGGGCGGTGTCGAGGGACAGTGCCTGCGCCCGCCGCTCGGCGAGCGGCGAGTCACCCTCGTACATGAAGGCGCCGATGTAGCCGAACAGCAACGACCGCGCGAACGGCGAGGGCTGCTGCGTCTCGACCTCGACGAACCGGACCTTGCGCGACGCGACGTCCTCCATCAGCCCGACGAGGCCCGGCACGTCGAACACGTCCTGCAGCACCTCGCGCATGGTCTCGAGCACGATCGGGAAGCTGCCGTACTGCGACGCCACTCCCAGCAGCTGCGCTGCCCGCTGCCGCTGCTGCCACAAAGGGGTGCGGCGGGTCGGGTTGCGCCGGGGGAGAAGCAACGCCCGTGCTGCGCACTCGCGGAACCGCGCAGCGAACAGCGCCGACCCGCCGACCTGGTCGCGCACGAGCTGCTCGACCTCGTCCGGCTCGAAGATGGCCGACAGCCCCGAGGGGGGCTCGTCGGTCTCGGGCAGCCGCAGCACGATGCCGTCGTCGGAGTGCATCGACTGCACGTCGACGCCGTAGGCCTCCTGCAGCCGTGCCGAGAGAGCCAGGGCCCATGGCTGGTTGATCTGCGCCCCGAACGGCGAGTGGATCGCGAGCCGCCAGTCGCCGAGCTCGTCGCGGAAGCGCTCGACCAGGATGGTGCGGTCGTCGGGCAGGACGCCGGTGGCCTGCTGCTGCTCCTGGAGGTAGGCCAGCAGGTTGTCGGCGGCGTAGGCGTCGAGGCCCGCGGACCTCAGGCGCTCCAGGGCCACCGGTGGCTCGAGAGCGACCATCTCGCGGAGGAACGCCCCGAGCGCCCGACCGAGCTCGATCGGCCGACCCGGTGCATCGCCGTGCCAGTAGGGCATCCGGCCCGGCTGACCGGGTGCCGGAGTGACGAGCACCTGGTCGTGGCTGATGTCCTCGATCCGCCACGCTGACGATCCGAGCAGGAAGACGTCGCCGACGCGGGACTCGTAGACCATCTCCTCATCGAGCTCGCCGACGCGGCTCTTCTTCGCGCCGACGAGGAAGACGCCGAACATGCCCCGGTCGGGGATGGTGCCGCCGCTGGTGACGGCAAGTCGTTGCGCCCCAGGCCTTCCGGCGATCACACCCGTGACGCGGTCCCAGGTGATGCGGGGCCGCAGCTCGGCGAACTCGTCGCTCGGATAGCGGCCTGACAGCATGTCGAGGACGGCCTCCAGAGCACTGGCCGGCAGCGAGGCGAAGGGCGCCGCCCGACGGACGACTGCGGCGAGCTCGTCGACCTCCCACGCGTCGAGGGCGCACATCGCGACGATCTGCTGGGCCAGGACGTCGAGCGGGTTGCGAGGGTAGGTCGTGGATTCGATGCCGCCGGCGACCATCCGCTCGGCGACGACGGCGCACTGGACGAGGTCGCCGCGGTACTTGGGAAGGACCACGCCCCTCGACACGGCCCCGACCTGGTGCCCGGCGCGTCCGACCCGCTGCAGACCGGAGGCGACCGACGGTGGCGACTCGACCTGGATCACCAGGTCGACGGCGCCCATGTCGATGCCGAGCTCCAGCGACGACGTGGCGACGACGGCGGGCAGCCGCCCGGCTTTCAGCGCCTCCTCGATCTCGACCCGCTGCTCGCGGGAGACCGAACCGTGGTGCGCGCGGGCGATCTCGACCGTGCCCTCCGACCGGCCGACCCCTCCCTGCCCCGGGTGCTGGGCGGGGAACGACGCGAGGTCGGGCAGCGGCCCGGCGGCCCGCTCGGTGGCGATCTCGTTGAGGCGCGAGGTGAGCCGCTCCGCCGTACGCCGGCTGTTGCAGAACACGATCGTCGATCGGTGCTGCTCGACGAGGTCGACGATGCGCTCCTCGAGGGCCGGCCAGATCGACGCCCGGCGCTGGTTGCCCGCCGCCGACCCCTCGACGGCCGCGGCCTCGCCGAGCTCGGTCATGTCCTCGACCGGGACGACGACGGACACCTCGATCGTCTTGGTGGCAGGCGGTTGGACGACGGTGACGGCGCGGGAACCTCCGAGGAACCGCGCGACCTCGTCGACCGGGCGCACGGTCGCGGACAGACCGATCCGCTGAGCCGGCTTGTCGAGCAGGGCGTCGAGCCGCTCCAGGCTGACCGCCAAGTGGGCGCCGCGCTTGGTGCCGGAGACGGCGTGCACCTCGTCGATGATGACCGTCTCGACGCCGCGCAGGGAGTCGCGGGCGGCGGAGGTCAGCACCAGGAACAACGACTCGGGCGTCGTGATGAAGATGTCCGGTGGGGTCTTCCCGAAGGCCCGTCGCTCGTCGGCGGGGGTGTCCCCGGAGCGGGTTGCGACCCGGATGTCCGGGACAGGGAAGCCGAGCCGCTGCGCGGCCTGCCGGATGCCGGTGAGCGGCGCCCGGAGGTTGCGCTCGACGTCGACGGCCAGCGCCTTCAGCGGGCTGACGTAGAGCACCCGGCAGCGGCGCTTGGGGTCGTCGGGCACAGCCGTCGAGGCGAGCCGGTCGAGCGACCAGAGGAAGGCCGACAGGGTCTTGCCCGAACCGGTCGGGGCCACCACGAGGGTGTCCTGGCCGCGGGAGATCGCGTCCCAGGCGCCGACCTGCGCGGCCGTCGGTGCGGCGAACGCACCGTCGAACCATGCACGTGTCGCCGGGCTGAAGCGCTCCATGAGGCGTCCAGTCTGTCAGTCACCGCCGACAGATGAGTTCGCGGGAACGGCGACGTCTACCGACCATGGACATTGCGCTCGACCCTCGCTACAGCGACCCCGGCAGCGAAGCGACCCCGTGGGAGGTCACCGCGTCGGTGCTCGGGGACGCCGAGATGTTCACGATCACGACGGTGCGCGCCGACGGCCGCCCCCACGTCGTCCCGCTGCTCGCTCTGTGGGACGCCGGTGCCCTGCATCTGGTCACCGGCCCCGACGAGCAGAAATGCCGCAACCTGCGGCACGCGTCGCTGATCACCCTCACCACGACGACGGGCAACCGCTTCGCCCAGGGCGTCGACGTCACGGTCGAGGGGCAGGCCCGCCGCGTCACCGACCAGAACCGGCTCGAGCAACTGGCTGTGCTGTGGCCGCAGCGGTTCGGCAGCGAGTGGCACTACGAGGTCCGGGACGGATCCTTCTGGCACGAGCCGGGAGAGGCCCACGTCTTCGCGCTCGAGCCCGACGTGGTGCGCACCTTCACCCGCGGCCCGTACCGGCAGACGACGTACAGAAACATGAGTGATCTTCACCTTTTGTGACAAAGATGAGACGATCACCCGATGCGTCCTCTTCGTCCCCTGGCCGTGCTGTGCGTGCTTGCCGCCTCCCTGGGCGCGCCGCCGGCGCATGCCACCGAGCTCGACAGCTACACCGCCCATGGCGAGATCCTCAACATCCTGCCGCCAGGGAGCAACGGCAACGTCGACGTCGCCAAGCTCGCGGCGCTGGGCGTCACCAACCTCCCGAACGTCGTCTCGACCCCGAGCGACCCCAAGGGCGCCCTCGCCACGGCGACCCCGACGAGTCCCGCGCACTTCGCCGACCAGCTCGAGATGTACGACGCACTGAGCAAGGTCAGCCCCGGCACCCTGTCGGACGGCGACCTCACGAAGTACTACAAGGACGCCCGTCTCGGAGTCGCGCCCGCCGATGTCGTCAGCACCGAGTCACCCCGGCCGGGCCTCACGATCGTGCGGGACCGGTTCGGTGTCCCGCACATCACGGGCGCCACCGACGAGGACGTCGCCTTCGGAGCGGGATACGCCAACATCGAGGACCGGATGTTCCTCACCGACGTGCTGCGTCACACCGGTGCCGCAAACATGGCCGAGTTCGTCGGGCCGTCGCCAGCCAACATCCACATGGATGCCGCGCAGCTGCGGATCGCGCCCTACACGCCGGCACAGGCGACGGCCCAGATCGCGACCGTCGCGAAGCGCTACGGCCACGAGGGCACCGTCCTGCTCCAGCGCCTCGACGCGATGCTCGCCGGCATGAACGCGGCGCAGGACGCGCTCTGCCCGGCGAAGACGCTGATCCCGATCCCCGGCAGCACCGGTGTCGGCTTCGGCGTCAACTGCCCGGTCGAGTACGCCGCGCTGCAGAAGGCACCGACGCCCTACACCCGCGCCGACATCGTCTACATCGCCTCGCTCGTCGGCGGCATCTTCGGCAAGGGCGGTGGCGGCGAGGCGGAGAACGCCCGCTGGTACCAGCAGCTCAAGGCGAAGTACGGCGAGGCGACCGCCCGCAAGGTCTACGACGACCTCCGCGAGAAGAACGACCCCGAGGCGCCGACGTCCTCACCGCTCACCCAGAAGTACGGCGGTGGCGGCATCGACCCAGATCTGCCGGGGGTCGCGGAACCCGACCTCAACCCGTCCGCGACCGCGCCCGGCACGGGCTCGGACGCCGGCGGCTCCACGACGCCGATCCCCGCGCCGCCGCTGGACCAGCCGAACGTCGTCGACGGTCCCTTCGGACCGATCGACCTCGGCCTCACGCAGCACGGCATGAGCAACGCGCTGCTCGTCGACGCCAAGCACTCCGCCGACGGTCACCCGACGGTCGTCTTCGGCCCGCAGACCGGCTACTACACGCCACAGCTGCTGGTGGAGCAGGACCTCAACGGTCCGCACATCAAAGCCCGCGGGGTGTCGTTCGCCGGCACCAACCTGGTCGTCGAGCTCGGCCACGGGGTGGACTACGCCTGGTCGGCCACGAGCGCCTCCAACGACATCGTCGACACCGTCGTCGAACGGCTCTGCGGTCCTGGTGGGGTCAACAGCACGTCGTACCTGGTGGGCAGCACGTGCACCCCCATGGAGAAGTACACGCACACGGAGACGGCCAACCCCAACGTCAGCTCGTCCGCGACTCCGCCGCAGACCCTGAACTTCCTCGTCCTCAAGACGCGGCACGGTGTCGTGCAGGGTCGCACCACGGTCGGTGGCAAGCCGGTCGCGATCGTCACCACCCGCACGACCTACAACCACGAGGTCGACAGCGTGGTCGGCTTCAGCCGGCTGCAGGACCCGACCTACGTGCACGACGCGACGAGCTTCCAGCACGCGGTCAGCGCGATCGACTACACCTTCAACTGGTTCTACACCGACGACCGCGACATCTCCTACTTCAGCTCCGGTCTGCTCCCGCGACGGGCCGCCGGCTATGACTGGGACCTCCCGCACTGGGGCGACCCGAAGTACGACGACCAGGGGTCGCTGCCGTTCGACGCACACGTCCATGTGACGAATCCCGCGACCGGATATCTCGTCTCCTGGAACAACAAGGCAGCACCCGGGTTCTCGGCGGCGGACAACGCCTGGGGGTACGGCGCGGTCTACCGCTCGCTCGCCCTCGAGGACCGGGTGAAGGCGCGCATCGCCGGCAACCGCAAGGTGACCCGGCCGCAGCTGGTCGAGGCCATGATCGACGGTGGCACGGTGGACGTGCGGGCCGCCTACCTGCTCCCCATGGTGCTCAAGGTGCTGGGCACCCCGACGGACCCCGTCGAGAGGAGCAGCGTCGCTCTGCTCAAGGCCTGGCTCGCCGACGGTGCGCACCGGGTGGACCGCGCCCGCACGGGGACCTACCCGCACCAGGCCGCCATCGACCTGTTCGATGCCTGGTGGGACCCGTCAGGTGCGGGTGTCACCGGCACCGCATCGCTGCCGAAGGACGTCCTGCGCGGCACTCTCGGCTCGCTCGTCGACCAGCTGCCCAAGGGCCTTGATGACCATCCGCGTCAGGGCATCGGCTCGTCGTGGAACGGCGTGGCCTGGTACGGCTACGTCAGCAAGGACCTGCGGCAGGTCCTCGGTCAGCAGGTGGCAGGCCGCTACTCACGGACCTACTGCGGCAAGGGTGTCCTGACGACCTGCCGCATGCAGCTGCTCGCTTCGCTGAGGTCTGCCGCCGGCGCGGCCGTGGCGGCCGAGGGGGTGTCCTCGGTCGACGCACTGACCTATGACAAGCGCAAGGACTTCATCCGTTCGGTCACAGCGGGAGTCGTGGGCGTGCGCGGCATCGACTGGCAGAACCGACCGACCTTCCAGCAGGCTGTGAAGCTCACCCAGCACCGCCCGCGCAGCGCGGCGGTCAGCACCCCGATCGCCTCGCCCGCAGGGCAGCTGGCGTCGACCGGCCCCGGGCCACTAGGGCTGGTGGCCGTGAGCTTGCTGGCCGCTGCGGTGGCCCTGCGTCAGCGGCGACCGAGCGCCCTTCGCCCGGGGCCCTGGCTGCGTGGTGAAGCGCTCCGCCTCGGTCAGGACGAGGAGCACGGCTCCTAGCGCTTCGGCGCGACGGCCGAGCTGGCTCGGCACCACCGAGGAGCTGCGCACCGCGGACGACAGGGCGTTGCGCGCCAGGCTCTCCCGCAGGCTGGCGAGCACCAGCTCGCCGGCCCCGCCCAGCTCGCCGCCCAGGACCACGCGGTCCGGGTTGAGGATGTTGAGGACGGCGGCAAGAGCCACCCCCAGCGTCTCTCCCGCGTCGGCCAGCACCCGGGTGCAGGCGAGGTCGCCGCCTCTGGCGGCCGCGATGAGGTCCCCGACGTTGTTGATCCCTGAACGGCTGTGGCCGACCTCTGCCACGAGGGCAGGCCCGCCGGCGCGCACCTCCAAGCAGCCACGTGAGCCGCACCGGCAGACGAGCCCGTCCTCGTCCACGGTGAAGTGCCCGAGCTCGCCGGCGGTCCCGGCGCTGCCGCGAAACAGCCGGCCACCCAGCACGAGACCCGCGCCGATCCCGGTGGAGGCCTTGACGTAGAAGAGCGTGTCGGAGCGCCGGCCGGCTCCCCAGCGGGCCTCGGCGAGGGCTCCGAGGTTTGCGTCGTTGTCGACCACGACCGGCACGCCCAGGCGCTGTGAGAGCGCCCGCGCCGGGTCCTCGCGCATCCAGTCGGGCGGGATCGTGATGCTCGCCGAGTGGCCTGACGTGTCCAGGGGCGCAGGCAGGCCCAGCCCGATCCCGACGATGCCGGCGCGATCGACGCCGGCCGCTGCGACGACGTCGTCGACCAGCTTCTCCACGGCTTCGACGGCCGCCGTGGCGTGCCAGCTCTCGTGGAGCTCGAGCGCCTGCTCGGCCAGCACCTCGTGCCCGAGGTGCGCGAGGACGACCCGGGCGTGGCTGCGTCCCAGGTCGACGCCGATCGCGATGCCGGCCTGCTGGGTGAGCGCCAGCAGCGTGGGTGGTCGTCCGCGACCCGTGAAGGTGGTGGTCGACGGCCGCTCGTCGACCCAGCCGTCCTCGATGAGCCGCGTCACTGTCGCTGACACCGTGGTGCGCGACAGCCCCATCGTGGTCCCGAGCTCGCCCCGCGTCATCGGGCCGCTCGCCCGCAGCAGCGCCGCGACCTGGCCGGCCGACCCGGAGCCGGGCAGTCGGGAGGGGCGCCGCGGACGGCTGGGTGATGTGCCGGGAGCGGTCATCGTGGCGCGACCCTCCCCGGCTCTCAGCGTTCTGTCAAATACTGGGCCGAAATCGCAACACTTGGTGACCATTTACGTGCCGGACTTGACGAATCAATGTGATGCGCGCCATTGTCCGGTCATCAGCTCGCAACCACGGCGGTGTGAGCTCGTCGAAGGGGACGACTGTGAGATCACGGGTTCGTATGTCCGGCGGTGCGCTCTTTGCGTTGACCGGTCTGTTGGCGCTCAGCGCCTGCTCCAGCAGCTCGTCGCCCGCGGCGAGCCCATCGAGCACTGCTAGCACCACGAGCAACAAGGTCCAGGTCGGCGTGATCCTGCCCGACACCACCTCGTCGGCGCGCTACACACAGTACGACGCGCCGCTGCTGAAGAAGGCGTTCGACGCCGCCGGCGTCAAGGCCGACATCCAGAACGCCCAGGGAGACAACGCCAAGTTCGTCTCGATCGCGCAGTCGATGATCGCGGAGGGCGTCAAGGTCCTGCTCATCGACCCGGCGGACCCGCAGACCGGCATCAGCGTGGAGAGCTCGGCGAAGAGCGCCGGGATCCAGGTCATCGACTACGACCGGGTCAACCTCGGTGGCTCCGCGGGCTACTACGTCTCGTTCGACAACGTCGCGGTCGGCAAGCTCCAGGGCCAGGGGCTGCTCAACTGCCTGGGGAGCAAGACCGGCGCCCAGGTGATCGAGCTCAACGGTGGCACCGACATCGACAACAACGCCGTGCTCTTCAAGCAGGGCGCCCACCAGGTGCTCGACCCGGCGGTCACGGCAGGGAAGATCAAGATCGCTCAGGAGGTCGACGTCAGCAAGTGGGACAACACCACCGCGGCGACGGACTTCCAGCAGCTGCTGACCAAGAACGGCGGGAAGGTCGACGGCGTGCTTGCGGCCAACGACGGCATCGGCGGTGCCGCGATCGGCATCCTCAAGTCCAAGAAGCTCAAGGTGCCCGTGACCGGGCAGGACGCGAGCATCCAGGGCCTGCAGTACATCCTCACCGGTGACCAGTGCATGACGGTGTTCAAGGACGTGAGCAAGGAGGCCGACGCCGCCTCCAAGCTGGCGATCGCGCTCGCCCAGGGCGACACCGCAGCTGCCGCGGCGCTCGCGACCGGCACGCTGCACGACCCGACGGCCAAGCGCGACATCCCGTCGCTCCTGCTCGTCCCCGAGGCCATCACCAAGGCCAACATCAAGGATGTCGTCACCGCAGGTGCAGTCACGGCGACCGATCTCTGCAAGGGTGTCCAGGCGGCCTGCACGGCCGCTGGCGTCAGCTAGCCAGGTGCTCGCGGGCCGGGGGTGTTGTCTTTGACGCACCCCCGGCTCGCGCCTGAGTGGAGGGAGTCCGCGTGACCGACCCGATCCTTCGCGTCGAAGGCATGAACAAGAGCTTCGGAGCCGTCCACGTCCTCCACGACGTCGACTTCGCCGTCTATGCAGGCGAGGTCACAGCGCTGGTCGGCGACAACGGCGCCGGCAAGTCGACGCTGGTGAAGTGCATCGCCGGCATCAACAGCATCGACAGCGGTCAGATCTACTGGCAGGGCGAGCCCATCACGATCGCGTCGCCCTCCGTGGCGTCGTCGCTGGGCCTCGAGTTCGTCTACCAGGACCTTGCCCTCGCGGACAATCTCGACATCACACAGAACATGTTCCTGGGCAGGGAGATCCGCCAGGGACCGTTCCTGCAGGACGCCGAGATGGAGACGAGGGCTCGCGAGACGCTGCGGTCGCTGGCGGTCCGCACGATCAACTCGGTCCGGCAACCGGTGGCTAGCCTCTCCGGCGGCCAGCGCCAGACGGTCGCCATCGCACGGGCCGTCCTCTGGAACGGCAAGGTCGTGTTCCTGGACGAGCCAACTGCCGCGTTGGGGGTGGCCCAGACCCGACAGGTCCTCAACCTCGTGCGTCGGCTGGCTGACAACGGGATCGGTGTCGTGCTCATCTCGCACAACATGAACGACGTCATGGAGGTCGCCGACCGCATCGACGCCCTGTACCTCGGGCGCCTGGCAGCGGAGGTCCTCAAGAAGGAGACCACGACGAGCCAGGTCGTGGAGCTCATCACCTCCGGCCGCAGCGGCTCGATCGGGCTGGCTGCAGCGACCGCCGCCCAGAGCGCGTAGGAGAGGGCTCATGACCAGCGACACCACGGCTGACGTCGCGCACGAGGAGAACGACGACCCGCGGGCGAGCTTCCGCGTCGACACGCTCCCTCGCGGGCTCAGGTCGGCGCTCGAGGACTATGTCGTACGCGTGCGCCGCGGAGACCCGGGTGGACTCCCCGCCGTACTCGGGCTGCTCGTCATCGGCGTTCTGTTCAGCGCGACCACCCCGCTGTTCCTCACCGCGGCCAACATCGGCAACCTCATGTCGCAGGCCTCGTTCATCGCGCTCATCGCGCTCGGCCTCGTCTTCGTCCTCATCCTCGGCGACATCGACCTCTCGGCCGGAGCGACGGGCGGGGTCGCCGCCGGCTTCGCGGCGCAGGCCCTGAGATCAGGCGATTTGCACCACGCGGTCGGCAGCGGTGTCTACACCGCGCTCATCCTCGGCATGGCTCTGGCCGCCGCGCTCGCGATCTGGAAGCGGTTGTACGTCGCAGGGGCACTCATCCTCGCGGGCATCGTGCTCCTCGTGACCGGAGCGGACGAGACGCACGTCTGGTTGGCCTTCGCGCTTGCCGGCTCGATCGGCGTGGCGATCGGAGTGTTCAACGGCGTGCTCGTGACGAGCCTCGGGATCCCCTCCTTCATCGTCACGCTCGCGCTCTTCCTCACTTGGGAGGGCGTCACGCTCGACGCCGTGAACAGCCAGTCGATCGGGACGAGCAACTACAAGCCGTGGTTCTCGATGACCCACGACAACATGTCGGCGGCGCAGGGCTGGATCTTCCTCGCCGTCGTCGTCGGTGGCTATGCGGTCAGCACCGTGCTGCGACAGCAGCGGCGAGCGCGCCAGGGCGTGTCGTTCGACCGTCCGGCTCTCACCGCGCTTCGGGTGGGTGTTCTGGCGGTTGCCGGCGTGCTGGTCGTCTGGTGGTTCAACCAGAACCGCAACCCCAACCCGGGCCCGGCCATCAAGGGCGTGCCGTGGGCGGCGAGCGTGCCCGTCGCCTTCATGGTGGTGTTCACCATCGTGCTGGCGCGCACCTCGTGGGGCCGGCACCTCTACGCCATCGGCGGCAGCCGGGAAGCCGCCACCCGAGCGGGCATCGCGGTTGACAGGGTGCGCATCGGCGCCTTCGTGCTCTGCTCCACCATGGCTGCTGTGGGAGGCCTGTTCCTCGCCGACTTCAGCGGTGGCGCACAGCCGGCACTCGGCCAGGGCAACACCCTGCTGTACTCGGTGGCGGCGGCCGTCATCGGCGGCACCTCGCTGTTCGGAGGCCGCGGGAGGCCGCGCGACGCGATCCTCGGCGCCGTCGTGATCGCCATGATCCCGAACGGCATCCAGCTGCACCCAGGCCTGCCGATCAGCGTGGTCCAGGAGATCACGGGGCTCGTCCTGCTCGTCGCCGCCTCCGTCGACGCGATCAGCCGCCGGCGCTCCCGCAACGCCTGACACGCGTCGTCAGCGGAAGCGGGCCGCCGTCCAGTGCGCGCCCGCGTCATCGGTCCGCCACACGTAGCGCGGGTCGGCGCCGACCCACCAGACCGTCTTCGCGTTGGAGTTGTCGAGGTAGCCGCCGGCCGCCATCCCCGGGGGGGCCTGCTCGGTCGCAGTGCGCTTCCAGGTAGTGCCCTGGTCGTTGCTCGCGACGATGACCCGTGACCGCTCGCGCGCGACGTCAGCGGCGACGAGCCAGCCACCGTCGGCCGGCGCGGCGACCTGGGTCGCACTGAGTCCCTTGGGCAGGTCGCGCGGGGGCCCGAAGCGCATCCCGTTGTCGTCGGACACCCGCACGTAGGACCCACCTGCGCGGTGGTTGCACAGCGCGACGACCTGCTGCCTTGTCGCCAGGGCGATCGACGTGAAGTAGCTGTCCAGGTCGCACGGGTTGTGCGCGCCCTTCTTCCAGGTCGTCCCGCCGTCGGTGGACAGTCGCACGTCGGAGACGTCGGGCTCGCCGCCGGCGCCCTGGTTGTCGTTGTTGTCATACGTCACGAGCACCAGCCGGGCGCCCTGGCGCCGGAGCACCGCGTTGTAGGTCGGAGCGGCGATGTCGAGGACCGTCCTCCACGTGTCGGAACCGACCGGCGACTGCTGGACGAGGTGACCCCCGCCCGGTCGGGCCAGGACCCGCACGACCGAGCCGGCCTTGGCCGCCTCCAGCGCCTCGACGCGGTGGCCGACCAGCTGCGGGGTCCACTCGCCATCCCTGAACACGACGTACGACGGTCCGAAGGCATAACCGACCTCCCGGCCTTGGGCGTCCGTCGCGAACCGGATCTGCGAGACGCACAGGCCATCGGTGCAGCCGGAGCCGTCAGGCGGCGTCGACCTGACCAGCGGAGCGGGGGCGCGCTCCCAGGCGTGCGAGCCGGTGTCGGTCTGCAGCAGCACCGTGCAGGGCGCGGCGCCGCACGGCACCGTGCCCAGGCCGTAGCCACGGGTCGTCGACACGAAGGTGAGGTCGCTGATCTGGAAACCCGGAGGGATGTTCGCGACCAGCTGTGTCGGGACGGCCGGCCTGCCGACCGTCGGCCCGGGCTGGAGGACCAGGACCGCGCCACCCCAGATCGCCAGCACTCCGGCGGCCGCGCCGAGGTAGGCCAGCCGCTGACGGCGTACCCGACGACGCATCCCGGCGTGGACCATGGGCACCACGTCCGCGATCACCTCGGGGCCTGGTCGTTCCCGCAGCACCCGTCGTAGCTCGTTCTCTAGGTCCATAGCTGTTCCCTCTCACCGATCACCGCGCGCAACGCGGCGATCCCCTTGCTGGCCTGGCTCTTCACCGTGCCCTGCGCGATCCCGAGGACGCGGGCGATCTCCACCTCGGAGAGGTCCTCGTAGTAGCGCAGGACGAGCACGGTCCGCTGCCGTCGGGGGAGCGTGGCCAGGACCTCCCACATCACGTCGTCGGCCGGGTGCTCGTCATAGACCCGCTCCGGTGGCGCATCGACCAGCCGCTCACGCCGAAGCCGCCGCCACTGGGAGATGTTGCGGTTGGCCATGACCCGCCGCACGTACCCCTCCGGGTCGCCTTGCTGCTGCACGCGTGACCACGCCAATCCGGTGCGCTCCAGGGCGTCCTGGACCAGGTCGGCCGCACTGTGCGGGTCACCCGTCAGGACCATCCCGTAGCGGAGCAGGGCGGCGTGACGCGCGCGCACGAAGGCGTCGAACACCTCCGCTGTCGCGGCGTCCAAGGCTCCCCCTGCTGTGACTGATGACCCAAGGACGTCTCAGCCGCCCGCGAGGTTGCCTGCGGGAGGATGTCCACCCCTGCGGGAGGATGTCACTGTGGCGGTCGCCGCGTCGTATCCGGCGCACTGGGAGGCGGACGCGGTCCTGTCCGACGGCGGGACCGTGCGGATCCGGCCGATCTCGCCCGACGACGCTCCGCGCCTGCAGGCGATGCACGCCCGGCTGTCGCCGGACACCGTCTACCTGCGGTTCTTCACGATGGTCCGGACGCTGTCGGACCGGGAGCTGGCACGCCTCACCAGCGTCGACCACGAGAACCGGGTCGCCTTCGTCGCGGAGCTGCGCGACCAGCTCATCGGGGTGGTCCGGTTCGACCGGCTCGGTCGCACCACCGACGCCGAGGTGGCCGTCGTCGTCGAGGACGCCCACCAGGGTCGCGGCCTCGGACCGCTGCTGCTCGAGCACCTCGCGGCCGCGGGAGAGGACCGCGGCATCGAGCGGTTCGTCGCCAGCGTCCTGCCGAGCAACCGCCGGATGCTGGCGGTCTTCCGGTCGGCAGGGTACGAGGTCGAGCGGCACCTCGCCGACGGCCTCGTCGAGCTCGGCTATCCCATCCGCCGCACGGCCGAGTCGATCTCGGTCGCCCGGGCCCGTGAGCACCGGGCGGAGGCGAGGTCGGTCGCCCGGCTGCTGGCGCCGCGGTCGGTCGCGGTCATCGGTGCCTCCCGCGAGCCCGGTGCCGCCGGTCACGAGGTGTTCCGGGCCCTGCTGGAGCACGGCTATCGCGGCACCGCGTACCCCGTGAACCCTGCCACGGACGAGGTGCTGGGCGTCCCGACCTTCGCCGACGTCCGCGACATCACCGACGACCTCGACCTCGCCGTCGTGGCAGTGCCCGCGGCCCAGGTCCTCGACGTCGTCCGGGCGTGCGCCGACAAGCACGTCCGCGGCCTCGTCATCGTGACGGCCGGGGTCGACGCCGGGCTGGTCGCGGCGACGGCCCGCGCCGGGGGCATGAGACTCATCGGGCCCAACGCCATGGGCATCATCAACACCGACCCGCAGGTGTCGCTGCACGCGACGTTCGCCACCGGATCGGCGGCACCCGGGCGGGTCGGGTTCTTCAGTCAGTCCGGCGCGCTCGCAGGTGCCGTGCTGCAGGCCACCACGGCGAGATGCCTTGGCCTGTCGAGCTTCGTGAGCATCGGCGATCGCGCGGACGTCAGCGGGAACGACCTTCTGCAGTACTGGCTCGAGGACGTCCGCACCGACGTCGTCGCCCTGCACCTGCAGGGTTTCGGCAACCCCCGCAAGTTTGCCCGCATCGCCCGTGAGGTCGGACAGACCAAGCCGATCGTCGCCCTCAAGAGCGGTCGCGGTGCCCGGGACGTCGCCGTCGACGCCATGTTTCGAAGCGCCGGCGTGATCCGGGTGGACACCCTGTCCCAGCTGTTCGAGACCGCGCAGCTGCTCGCCGTCCAGCCGCTGCCACGCGGTCCGCGGGTCGGCATCGTCGGCACCTCTTCCGCCCTGGCGGCTCTCGCCGTCGACGCGTGCGCCGCCGCGGGTCTGCAGGTGGTGGGAGACCCCGTCGACCTCGGACCGCTCGCGACCGGCGACCAGCTCGGGGAGGCACTCAGGCTGGTCGCCGGCTCGGGCGAGGTCGACGCCGTCATCGCCCTGGTGACGCCGAACGCCTCGACCAGCGGTGCCGCCCTGCTGTCGGCGTCCGGTGGGGTGCCGGTGCTGGCCTCCTACCTCGGCCACGACGGTGTCCCGGCAGAGCTCGCGGTGCGGGACGGCGAGGAGGCCGCCGGTCGTGGTTCGGTGCCTTCCTACTCCTCGCCCGAGGACGCGGCAGCAGCGCTCGGTCGCGCGGTCGCCTACGCCGCGTGGCGGGCCCGTCCCATCGGGGTCGTGCCGGCCTTCGACGTCACCGTCCCCGACCTCAGCGCGTTGCCCCACGACGGCTCGTGGCTGGCCGGCACGCAAGCAGTGCTCTCGCCGTACGGGCTGGCACCCTGGCCGACCGGACGTGCCGAGAGTGCCGACGCAGCAAGGGATCTCGCCTCGTCGCTGGGTTGGCCGATCGCGCTGAAGTCGCCCGACGACCGCTGGCGCAACCGCGTCGACATGGGCGCGGTGCGGCTCTCGGTCGCGCCGGACGACCTCGACCGGGAGTGGGCAGAGCTGCAGCGGCTGGTCGGCCCCAGCGACCTGCTCGTGCAGCCGATGGCACGCCCTGGCGTGTCGACGGTGGTGCGGCTGGTGCAGGACGCGTCGGTGGGCCCGCTGATCTCGCTGCGGCTCGGGGGAGTGGCCGCGGACCTGCTCGCCGACCCGCACGTCCGGACCCTGCCGCTGACCGATCTCGACGCCGCGGAGCTGGTGCGGTCGATCCGCGGCTTTCCCTTGCTGGAGGGCTCCGACGTCGGCGCCCTCGAGGACCTGTTGCACCGGTTGGCCCGGCTCGGCGAGGACCTGCCTGAGGTGGCCGAGGTGCTCCTGGACCCGGTGCTGGTGCACGGAGAGGGCGTCACCCTGCTGCACGCCGGGGTCCGGCTGCTGCCGCCGGCGGAGAACCCCGAGCAGCTCGCCCGCCGGCTCGTCGGCAGCAGCGCCGTGCACCTGCGCGGGTAGCCTCCCGGACGTGACCGTCCGTGTCGTCCTCGCCGGCTACGGCTTGGCGGGCAAGGTCTTTCACGAGCCCTTCCTGCGCAGCACGCCCGGCCTCGACCTGGTCGGGATCGTCCGGTCCGCCGACGTCGACACGATGTGGGACCTGCGTCCGGACCTCGTCGTCGTCGCGACGCCCAATGCGGCACACGTGCCGTTGGCACTCGACGCGGTCCGGAGGGGCGTGGCCGTCGTCGTGGACAAGCCCCTCGGGCTGTCCGTGGCTGATGCCGAACCACTGGTCTCGTTGGCTGCCGCCGAGGGCGTGCCGCTGGGCGTCTTCCAGAACCGGCGATGGGACGGCGACTTCCTCACCGCTCAGCACCTGCTGCGGTCGGGGGCCCTGGGCGAGCTGGTGCTGTGGGAGTCGCGGTTCGAACGCTGGCGACCGGCCGTCGGCGAGGGCTGGCGTGAGAGCGGCGTGGGCGGTGGCCTGCTGCTCGACCTGGGCTCGCACCTCGTCGACCAGGCGCTCGTCGCGGTCGGCCCCGTGGTCTCGGTGCACGCGACGGTCCGGACCGTGCGCGCGGGAGCCACCCAGGACGACGACGTGCAGATCACGCTGACGCACGCCTCCGGCGCGAGCAGCCTGCTCGTCGCCACCGTGCTGGCCTCGCAGGTGGGGCCGAGGTTTCGTCTGCTCGGGACGTCGGCGTCCTGGGTCAAGCGCGGGCTCGACGGCCAGGAGGCCGTGCTGCGTGGCGGGCTCCCGGTCGTCGAGGACGGCGGGCGGCTCGGGTCGGACGAGGCATGGGAGCAGCTGGCGCCGCGGCCCGGGGACTACGGCGCGTTCTATGCCGGCGTCGCGGCGGCACTCGCCACCGGCGGACCGATGCCGGTCACGGGTGAGGAGGGCCTCGCCGTCCTGCGCGTCCTCGACGCCGCCCGGGAGTCGGCGCGGGCGGACGAGGTCGTCCACCTACGCTGAGCCGGGTGCGGCTCACCGAGTTCTGGCGACGGATGGAGGACCGCTTCGGCGTGCTCTACGCCCGTTCGTTCGCCTCGGACATGGTGCTGGCCACCCTCGGCTCGCGCACCGTGCTGCAGGCCCTCGACGAGGGCGAGCCCGTGAAGGACGTGTGGCGCGCCGTCTGCGCCCACCTCGACACCCCCCACCACTGACCCCCGCTCTGGTGAGCTGGATCTGACGGCGTGTCGGTGCTTCCCTTCGAACGGTTGTTCGACGATGGTGGACACGTTCCCGGGTGGTCCACAGATGCAGGTCGGCGGCTCTTTTCGTCGGCGCCCGCACCTAGCGTCCATCGCAGATCGGGACACCGACATCGAGCCGAAGGAGCACCACAGTGCCCGCAGCACCGGACCGCGAGAAGGCCCTCGAGATGGCCCTCGCCCAGATCGACAAGAACTTCGGCAAGGGATCGGTGATGCGCCTCGGCGACGAGGACCGCCCCGCGATCGCTGTCATCCCCACCGGGTCCATCGCCCTCGACGTGGCGCTGGGCGTCGGCGGGCTGCCCCGCGGCAGGGTCGTCGAGATCTACGGCCCGGAGTCCTCCGGCAAGACGACGGTCGCCCTGCACGCGGTCGCCAACGCACAGCGTGCCGGCGGCATCGCAGCCTTCATCGACGCCGAGCACGCGCTCGACCCCGACTACGCCAAGAAGCTCGGCGTCGACACCGACCAGCTGCTCGTCAGCCAGCCCGACACCGGTGAGCAGGCGCTCGAGATCGCCGACATGCTGATCCGCTCCGGCGCCATCGACATCCTCGTCATCGACTCCGTCGCCGCTCTCGTGCCCCGCGCCGAGATCGAGGGCGAGATGGGCGACAGCCACGTCGGCTTGCAGGCCCGACTGATGAGCCAGGCGCTCCGCAAGATGACTGGTGCGATCAGCAACACCGGCACGACGGCGATCTTCATCAACCAGCTCCGCGAGAAGATAGGGGTGATGTTCGGCTCACCTGAGACAACCACGGGTGGCAAGGCGCTGAAGTTCTACGCGTCGGTCCGCATCGACGTGCGCCGCATCGAGACGCTGAAGGACGGCACCGACGCGGTCGGCAACCGCACCCGCGCCAAGATCGTGAAGAACAAGTGCGCGCCCCCGTTCAAGCAGGCCGAGTTCGACATCATCTACGGCGTCGGCATCAGCCGGGAGGGCTCGCTCGTCGACATGGGTGTCGAGCACGGCTTCATCCGCAAGAGCGGTGCCTGGTACACCTACGAGGGCGACCAGCTCGGCCAGGGCAAGGAGAACGCCCGCGCGTTCCTCCGCGACAACCCCGAGCTCGCCGACGAGATCGAGCGCCTCATCAAGGACAAGCTCGGCATCGGCACGGTCCCGGTCGACCTGACCGACAGCGACCTGACCGACAGCGGCATGGACGACGCGCTCGCCGACATGGTCGCGCCGGTCCCGGTCGACCTCTAGCCGTGGGTCTGGAGCGGCTCGCCCCTGATCCCGGCGAGCCCACTCCGACGCAGGTCTGGGGAGGCACGGCAAGGCGACACGTCGAGCAGCGTCCGCGCCCCACGCGGGCCGAGAAGGCTGCTGACAAGGTCCAGGCGCGCGCCCAGCAACGCGCTGATGAGATCGAGAGAGACCCGACCGGATACGCCCGGCAGGTCTGCCTCGACCTGCTCGAGCACGCGCCGCGCACCCGGCAGGAGCTCGCGAAGGCGCTTGCCAACAAGGGCGTCCCCGAAGATGCCGCCGACGAGGTGCTCGGCCGGTTCACCGAGGTCGGCATCATCGACGACGCACTGTTCGCCAGCCTGTGGGTCACGTCCCGGCACCGCGGCAAGGGGCTGGCCGGCCGGGCGCTGGTCCAGGAGCTGCGACGCAAGGGCGTCGACGACGAGCTGGTCCGCGAGGCCGTCGTCGAGCTCGACCCATCCCAGGAGGAGGCGACCGCCCGCTCCCTGGTACGACGCAAGCTGCCGTCGACGAGGGGCTTGGCGACCGACGCCCGGATCCGCCGGCTCGCCGGGATGCTTGCCCGCAAGGGGTACTCCGGGGGTCTGGCGTTCCGCGTCGTCAAGGAGGAGCTCGAGGCGGAGGGGACCGAGGTGCCGCACCTCGACACCGACGGGCTGTCCGCGCTCGACTAGTGGCAGGCTGAGGGCATGCCACGGCTTGTTCTCGCAGGGACCGATCTCTCGGTCGTCGGCCGCACCCGCATCTATGTCTGTGGCGTCACGCCCTACGACGTGACCCACCTCGGTCACGCCGCGACCTACGTCTGGGTCGACGCCGTGGACCGGGTGCTGCGCCGGTTGGGCGGCCAGGTCGAGGTGTGCCGCAACGTCACCGACGTCGACGACGTGCTGTTCGCCGCGGCCGAGCGGGCCGGTGGCCTCTACGAGCAGTTCGCGGCCGTGCAGCAGTTCCACTTCGAGCAGGACATGGACCGCCTCGGTGTGCGCAAGCCCACCCACGAGCCGCGGGCGCACGTCTTCATCCCGCAGGTGATCGCGCTCGCCCAGACGCTGGTCACGAGCGGTGCGGCGTACGTGTCAGGCGGCTCGGTCTTCCTCCCCGGAGCCCCCGTCGTGGAGGGGGCCGGCCTCGACCGCGAGACCGCAGAGCGGCTGCTCAAGGAGTACGGCGGCCGGCTCGACGACCCCGCCAAACGCGACCCGCTCGACCAGGCGGTCTGGCAGGTCAGCGGCGAGGGCGAGCCCGCCTGGGCCAGCCCCTTCGGGGCACCGGGACGGCCGGGATGGCACGCCGAGTGCACGGCGATGGCGCTGTCCACCTACGGCGCCTCGATGGACCTGCACGCAGGCGGCGCCGACCTGCGCTTCCCGCACCACGCCTTCGAGGCCGCGCAGGCGGAGTCCGCGACCGGCGTCGCGCCGTTCGCCCGGGCCTGGATGCACGTCGGGATCGTGCAGCTCGAGGGCGCCAAGATGGCGAAGTCCGTGGGCAACCTGGTCTTCGCGAAGGACCTCGTGGCGCAGTCCAGCCCCGGCGCGGTGCGCACGATGCTGCTCGACCGCCGCTACGACGCGCCGTGGGACTACACACCCGAGCTGCTGCAGCAGGCAGTCACGCGCAACGACGCGTTGTACCGGGCGGCAGGCAAGAACGGCTCGAGCGAGGCCGCGTGGGAGCAGGTCCTGATCGCGCTGGCCGACGATCTCGACGTACCCAGAGCTCTTGACCTTGCGATCGAGCAGG
The DNA here is from genome assembly GCA_025465465.1 of Frankiales bacterium. Taxonomy (GTDB): domain Bacteria; phylum Actinomycetota; class Actinomycetes; order Mycobacteriales; family SCTD01; genus RYN-111. The sequence goes on from JAODND010000089.1 coordinate 219,866, forward strand.
GCGGCCAGGTGGCGCGCGACCTCACGACGGTCCTGGCGCTCTGACCGAGCCCGCGCGACCTGACGGGTGCCGACAGACGGACGCGACCGGGTTCAGGGCAAGCGGTAGGCCACGATGACGCCGGTCGCCGTGCCATCGGGTGGCGCGATCCCGAGCGCCGACGCCCCGCCCGCCGGCCCCGCTGACGCCGAGACGAAGATCGTGTGGCCGGCGATAGCGATGCCCGCACTCGTCGCGGCGACGTCTCCGTTCATGGTGTCCAGGCTGAGCGGCCGCCGCAGCAACGGGATGCCCGAAGCGGCGTCCCAGGCAGCAAGCGCACCCGCGTTGTCGACCGTGAAGACGACGCCGTTCGCCGTACTGATCGCCTGGTAGTGCGCGCCGTCGCCCACCGGATCGGCCCACTGCCGCGACCCGTCATGGGAGAGCGACCACATCACGCCGCCGGGGGTGCCTTCGAGGAAGACCCCGCTGGCGTCGACGGCCGTGGAGGCGGCATTGCACGCCTGGCACGACAAGCCCACGATCTGCGTCCACGCCGGCGTCATCGCCGCCGCGTCGGCGACGTGGTAGACACCGGACTTCTGCAAGTCGCCGACCAGCAGGCGGCCTTTCGCGTCGCGGAACAGGTTGGGCGCGGCGCCGAAGTCGAGGTCGAGCTGACCGCACGCCGGATCGTCCAGCGGGAGCGTCTGATCGGATCCGGCCTCGCATGCCGGCGTCTGCGACAGCGTCTCCAGTGCCTGCGAGTACTGATCGACGTTGCCCTTGTACGAGCCGACGATGTCGCCGAACGTCGAACGATCGCGGTCGAGATCGATCTTCAGGATTGCGTTGACGTTCTTGTGCTCGAGGTTGCGGCTGTACGGATTGCCGGCACCGACATAGGCGTAGCGCGTTGCCGCGTCGTAGGCCGGTGTGGACCAGATACCGCCCCCGGCGTAGCCCTTCTTCACGTCCTCGGCGGGGATGGTCGAGGTGACCTTCAGCAACGCACCCGACGTGGCGTCCAGCAGGGCGAAGCCGCCGACGCCCTTGGGATCACCTTCCGGCGGCGAGAAGCCCGCGAACACCAGTCCGCCGAAAACCTGGGGTGTGGCGTTCGTGTAACCACCCGGGTAGCTGTAGACCGGCGCCGACGTCCAGAGGACCTCGCCGGTGTGCTCGTCGAGGGCGGCGAGGTAAGGACCGGAGTCGCGATCGACGTACACGATCACGCGACCGTCATCGACCACCGGACCACCGACGAAAACACCGCCGAGCCCGGCCGTCGGCACGGTGAACTGGCGCTGCCAGACCACCTTTCCGTCGGAGGCGTTCAGGGCGTAGACGAAACCACCGGTCGAGGCCGCGAACAGGCAGCCGTCGGCTTCCGTCGCCGTGCCGTTGAACACGCTCTGGTCTGCGCCGTTCGTGGTGGCCGCCGTGTCGAACACCCAGGAAGCCGCAAGCTGCCCGACGTTTGCAGGTGAGAGGAGGTGCTCTGCATCTTGGGTACGGCTGTTGAGCGCGTCATGGCCGTAGGCGGGCCAGTCGCCACCCGCCGCCGCGCCGGCTGAGCAGGCTTCTGGCTGTGGGCGGGATGCGGTGGCCGCCGGTGCTCCTGTCGCCATGAGGCTGAGACTGGCGAGCAGCACGATGGACCGGCGTGTGAGCACGAAACCCCCTCGGCGATCATGGACAAACCCCTACATTAGGGCCTCACTTCGCAAGGGCGACCTCGGGCCACCTGCTTGTCGGGACCGACCCGGGTGCGTCGAACGCTGTTGGAGCGTGCCTGACAGGTGGACAACGCGGGGTCACCCCGCACCGAACGGGCAGCGACGATCGGCTGAACCCACAAGGTGGACGCAAGTCCCAGACCGCAACTCGCCTGCGCTGCCAGCCTGGACGCACCGCGCAGACCAGATTCGTACCCGAATTGATGAGGTGTCCGGGCGTCTCGCGTGCCGATGCTGCAACTGGTGCCGACGTTCACGGTGCGCGCGGCGAGGATGGCGGGGGGGCCCTGGCGACGACGACCGACGTGGTGGACCTCTCGAACGGCGCTCACATCTCCGGATCCACGACCGCCGTCGTCGTGCGGTGGGTTCGTGGTCAGTTCGGCGACGAAGGTGTGCTCCAGCTGCTTGCCGAGGCGGGCGAGACCCGACTCCTTTCGCAGCTCGAGGATGCCGAGGAGTGGAGCTCCTACCGGCAGGCGACAGCGTTGCTCGAAGCAGCTGTCAGGGTCACGGGCCGCCCAGACGCGGCGCGCCGCATCGGGGAGGAGATGCTGACCCAGCACCGCGGGACGGCGGTCGTCGACCTGCTGCGGTCGCTGGGTTCTCCCGAGGCCCTGTTGGAGAGCATCGCGCAGTCCGGGTCGAAGTTCAGCACCGTGTTCACCCTGACCCCCCGCGAGGTGTCGGCCGGTCACGCGATGGTCGTCGGCACCACGCCGCCGGGCGTCCCACGACATCGACTGCTGTGCGACTTCACCCTCGGGATCTTGTCGATCATCCCCACGGTCTTCGGCCTGCCGCCTGCGCTTGTGACGCAGCGCGAGTGCCAAGCGCGGGGCGGCCGGGAGTGTGCCTACACCCTGAGTTGGGACACCGTGCCGCTCGTGGGCCAGTCCGAGGACCAGGCCCGGGTCCAGCGCTTGGAGGAGCAGCTCGACGGGGTGCAGATGCAGCTGAACGCCATGCGCATGACCACAGCGGAGCTGGTCACCACAGAGGACGTCGGCGTGGCCCTCGACCTCATCACCCGACGAGCGGGCGCGGCCGTCCGGGCGACCCGCTATCTGCTCGCCGTCACGATGCCCGCCGAGGACCGGCTGCGGGTGCACAGCTGTGGATTGAGTCAGCATGAAGCCGAGGCGCTCGCTCCGACCCTGCTCGATCAGGTCTCCACGCCGTCTCGCCTGGTGGCTGAGGTCGCATCGAGCACACGACGGTACGGCGTCCTCGCCGCGATCTTCCCAGCAGGCGCCACCTTCTTCGACCAGGAGCAGGAGCTTTTCGCTGCGTACGCCGGCTATGCCGCGAACGTGCTGGACACCGCGTGGGCCCTCGAAGACGCCCGCCGTCAGAACGAGACGGCCCGGGCACTGCTGGACTTGTCGAGGTCACTCGCCGAAGTCGCCGCCCCCGATGACGTCGCGCAGCGCCTCGCCTCGGCCGTGCCGAGCGTTGTCGACTGCGACAGCGCGTCCGTCCTGCTGTGGGACGAGCACGAGCAGGTGCTGCGGCTCCGCGGCAGCGTGAACATGCCTGCCGACGTGGTAGCAACGCTGAGCGAGGTCGGTGTCCGCGCGCCGGACACTCCCGCACTGGGCGCCATGCTCTCGCAGCTCGAGCCGCTGTTCTTGCACGCCGACGGGACCGACGCCTACTTCCACCAGCTGCTGCAGCGGTCGGGCAGCGCGGCCGCGATCGTGGTGCCCATCCTCGGTGGCCGGCACTTCCTCGGCGTTGTCACCGCCGGAGTTCACACCGACACCAGTCGACTCGAACGCAACCCCGACCTCCTGGAACGACTCGAAGGGCTGGCCCACCAGGCCGCCACCGCGTTGACGAACGCGCGGCTGGTCGGTGAGCTACAGCACCAGGCGCTCCACGACTCGCTCACGGGACTGCCCAACCGGCTCGCGCTCGTCGACAACATGGAGCAGACGCTGGCCCGAGCACGACGCGAAGGCACCGACTGCGCACTGCTGTTCCTCGACCTCGACGGGTTCAAGCAGGTCAACGACACCCGCGGGCACCTCGCCGGCGATGCGCTCCTGGTCCAGGTGACCCAGCGGCTGCAGGCAACCGCCCGCGCGGGCGACACCGTCGCGCGCATCGGCGGCGACGAGTTCGCCGTGCTGCTTCCCGCGCTGGACACGTCGCAGGACGCCGCACACGCCGCCGCCCGCATCCACGCGGCGTTGTGCGAGCCCTTCGACCTGGGCCCGAACCACCCCGGGGCCGTCACCATCGGGGTCAGCATCGGCATCGGCTTCGGCCAATGCGGCCAGGCCAGCAGCACGCAGATCCTGCAGAGCGCCGACCACGCCATGTATGCCGCCAAGGCCGTCGGCGGCGGGTTCGTCACCGAACCACGCGATGCCCAGAAGGCCAGCACGGCGCTGCCCCGTGACCGAGTCGTTCCGCGGCCGGCCGGCGTCGCGGTCGCCCACTACTAGGTGTTCGCTCACCGATCGCTGACCGCGTTCCTGCAATCTCACCCAGCACGTCTGGCCAGGCACGCTCAGCGTGAGCAGGCCCAGCGTGCAGCCGACCGCTGAGCGCGTCGCGGGCAGGAGACGGCTCCCGGACGTCGAACTGAGGAGTCAGACCCAGCCCCAGGAGCCCTGTCATGTCGCGTCGCCCCGTCGTTGCCCTCGCGCTGATCACGGCTGCTGCCGTGAGCGTCGTGCCCGCCCAGGCCGCCGCCAAGAGGCCCAAGCCGATCAAGGGCAGCTACGCGTTGACGCTGCTGCCTGACCCCACGCCCAATGCGACCAACACGATCGGCAAGAGCGGTTGCGGCGTGATCCCGCAGTCGCAGAACAAGCACCCGTTCACCGTCCCTGCCGCGGGGACCCTGCACGTCATCCTCGACAGCCCCAACCCGACCGGCAACGCGACCGTGTCGACGGACTGGGACCTCTACGTCCTGGATGCCGACGGCGCCATCCTCGACTCCTCGACCGGTGGCACGTCCCACGAGGAGACCAGCGACAAGCTCAAGAAGAAGCAGGCCGTCACCTTCTGGGCCTGCAACCTGGCGGGCGAGCCCAACGGAACGGTCAGCTACACCTTCACCTTCGCCTAGGAACGCACGCCGAGGAACCCATAGCCTTGTCCGGGTGACCCGGACGTACGAGGTGCGCACCTACGGGTGCCAGATGAACGTGCACGACAGCGAGCGCATCAGTGGGCTGCTCGACGAGGCCGGCTACGTGCCCGCGGTCGACGGCTCGGTCCCGGACCTGGTCGTCTTCAACACCTGTGCCGTACGCGAGAACGCCGACAACAAGCTGTACGGAAACCTCGGGCACCTCAAGCCGGTGAAGGACGCCCACCCCGGCATGCAGATCGCCGTCGGCGGCTGCCTCGCGCAGAAGGACCAGGGCCTCATCGTCGCGAAGGCGCCGCACGTGGACGTCGTGTTCGGCACCCACAACGACGGCTCGCTGCCGGTGCTGCTCGAGCGGGCTCGGGTCGAGCGGGAGGCGCAGGTCGAGCTGCTCGAGTCGCTCGAGGTCTTCCCCTCGACGCTGCCGGCCAGGCGGGAGAGCACCTACAGCGCGTGGGTGAGCATCAGCGTCGGGTGCGACAACACCTGCACCTTCTGCATCGTGCCGAGCCTGCGCGGCAAGGAGGAGGACCGCCGTCCCGGCGACGTGCTGCGTGAGGTCGAGGTGCTCGTCGCGCAGGGCGTGCTCGAGGTCACCCTGCTCGGCCAGAACGTCAACTCCTACGGTCGGTCCTTCGGCGACAGGGACGCGTTCGGCAAGCTGCTGCGTGCCGTCGGCGCGACGGGCCTGGAGCGGCTGCGCTTCACGAGCCCGCATCCGCGCGACTTCACCGACGACGTGATCGCCGCGATGGCCGAGACGCCGGTCGTCTGCCCGTCTCTGCACATGCCGCTCCAGTCGGGCTCCGACGACGTGCTCAGGCGGATGCGGCGCAGCTACCGTTCCGAGCGCTACCTCGGCATCCTCGAGCGGGTCCGCGCGCAGATCCCGGACGCAGCCATCACCACCGACATCATCGTGGGGTTCCCGGGCGAGACGGACGACGACTTCCAGGCCACGCTCGACGTCGTGGCGCAGTCCCGCTTCGCCGGCGCGTTCACGTTCCAGTACTCCACCCGGCCCGGCACCCCCGCCGCAGACTTCCCCGACCAGGTGCCGCCCGAGGTCGTGGCCGAGCGCTACCAGCGGCTGACCGCGCTGCAGGACCGCATCACCTTCGAGGGGATGCAGGAGCAGGTCGGTACGCCGGTGGAGGTGCTGCTGTCTCAGGGTGACGGCCGCAGTCACAAGAACCAGCCGGAGCGCATGACGGGCCGCGCCCGCGACAACCGGCTGGTGCACCTCGCCCTGGTCGACGGCGCGCGCCCGGGCGACGTCGTCGAGACCGTCGTGAGCGGAGCCGCCCCGCACTACCTGCTCGCCGACGGCCCGCTGCTGAGCCACCGCCGGACGCGGGCGGGCGACCTCTACGAGGCGGGGACGACCACCCGGACCCCCGGGGTGGCCCTGGGCATGCCGACGATCGGCGTACCTGCCTGATTTGTGGTGTTTACGCGAGGTTTGGGTTGCTCGCGCGTTGAGAGGGAAGTTCCCCAGTACACCTGTCAACCCAGGAGACCCTCATATGCGTCTGACGCGCCCTGCTGTCCTGCTCGCCTCCGTCGCGGTCGTCGCCTCGATCTGCCTCATCAGCACGTCGGAGCCGGCGTCCGCCCTCAGCGGCACCCCCACCTTCACCAACCTGCCCGCGCCCAGTGCCCTGGCCAACAGCGACAACGCCGGCGAGCCCAGCCTGGGCGTCAACGGCAGCACGGGCGCGCTCATGTACCAGTCGTACGCGAGCACCTACAAGGTGACCGTCAACGCCGCCGGCACGCCGGCCTGGAGCGACGTCAGCCCGGCGAGCAGCGTCTTCAACATCGATCCGATCCTCGCGACGGATCGGACCACCGGTCGCACGTTCGCCGGTGGACTCGCGGGCGAGTGCTCGGCGCTGAGCTACACCGACAACGACGGCAGCAGCTGGACGCAGCAGGGCAACGCCTGCGCCGGCGTCCTGGACCACGAGAGCATCGGCAGCGGTCCCTGGAAGGGTGCCGCCCCCTTGGGCAGCACCTACAGCCGGGCGGTCTACTACTGCGCCCAGAACGGCAACGACGCCTGTGCCACCAGCACCAACGGCGGCCTGACCTTCGGGCAGCCGGTCCTCGTCAGCGGCGCCTGCAGCAGCCTGCACGGCCACCTCAAGGTCAGCGCCGACGGCACCGCGTACCTCCCCAACGCGCACTGCGGCGGCGTCGCTGGTGGCGGCATCACGAGCAACAACGGCTCGACCTGGACGTCGTACACGATCCCGGGCTCGAGCGAGCCGGCCAACGGCTTCGACCCGTCGGTCGCGACGACGCCCGACAACACCGTCTACGAGGCGTGGCAGGGCGGCAACAACCACCCGATGGTGGCCTTCTCCAAGACGCACGGCAGCAGCTGGTCCACCCCGGTCGACCTCGGCGCCACGATGAGCCCGGCCATCGTCACGAGCACCTTCCAGGCCGTGACCGCGGGCGACAACGGCCGGGCCGCGGTCGCCTACCTCGGCTCGACGACCGGCGGCGACCCGTTCGCTGCCTCGTGGCCGGGCGTGTGGGACCTCTACGTCAGCTACACCTACGACGGCGGCACCACCTGGAGCACCGTCAAGGCGACGACCGACCCGGTGCAGCGCGGCTGGATGTGCGCGGGCGGCACCAGCTGCAGCAGCGGTCGCAACCTGCTCGACTTCTTGGACGCCAACCTCACCAAGGACGGCCGGGTCGTCGTCGGCTACGCGGACGGCTGCATCAACGCCTGCGCCACGGCCAGCGGCACCCAGGCGCAGTCGACCGATGCCTACGCGACCATCGCCTACCAGAGCAGCGGGAAGGGCCTGCTCACGGCCTTCGACACGGCACCCTCGCCGACGCCGACCGCCACGGCCACGGCTAGCCCGACGGTGAGCCCGAGCCCGACCCCGAGCCCGACGGTGAGCCCCACCGGCACCACGGACCCCGACCCGGCGACGCCCACCGTCACCAGCGGTCAGGCCCGCACGGCCAGCAGCGGCGCGGCCGGCAGCTACCAGTACACGAAGATCCTCGTACCCGCCGGCAAGAGCCAGCTCAAGGTCGCGATGACCGGACCGTCCTGCGGCACCCTCGGGCTCTCCTGCAACCCGGACCTCGATCTCTACGTCAAGGCCGGCGCCAAGCCGACGACCGCCGTCAACGACGGCTCGAGCGCCTCGACGGGCAACACGGAGACCGTGACCGTCACCAGTCCCGCCGCGGCCTACTGGTACATCGGGGTCTATGTCTACAGCGGCACCAAGGCCGGCAGCTATACGGTCACGGCCACCCTGACGTAGGCCTCTGCGCGGCCTCTAGGCTGGCCCGGTGAGGGCGACGGGTCTGCTGCTCGTCGTCCTCTCCGCAGCCACCTTCTCCACGAGTGGTTCCTTTGCCGAGAGCCTGCTGGTGACGGGCTGGTCGCCCGGTGCCGCGGTGACGATCCGGATCTGCGTCGCCGCCCTCGTCCTGACCGGGCCGGCCCTCTGGCTGGCGCGTGGGCGCTGGGCGGCGATCCGGGCTGAGGGCGCGCTGCTGGTGGTCTACGGGTTGCTCGCCGTCGCGGGCTGCCAGCTGATGTTCTTCTACGCCGTGCAGCACCTCTCGGTCGGTGTGGCGCTGCTGCTCGAGTACTCGGGCAGCGTCCTCGTGGTCCTCTGGCTGTGGGTCCACGAGGGGACGCGACCGGGGACCCGCACCGTCGTCGGTGCGCTGCTCTCGGTGGCGGGTCTGGTGCTCGTCCTCGACGTCGTCCAGGGCGCGCACGTCGACGTGGTCGGCGTGCTGTTCGGGCTCGGCGCCGCGGTCGGCCTCGCGACCTTCTACGTCCTGTCGTCTCGGGCCCAGACCGACGTACCACCACTGGTGAACGCCTGGGCCGGCATGGTGGTCGGGGGAGCGATCCTGCTGGTCGCGGGCGCGGTGCGGCTGATACCGATGGAGGCCAACCGTCATCAGGTGCACTTGGCCGGCACCGACCTGAGCTGGCTCGTCCCGGTGCTGGGCTTGTCCCTGGTGGCGGCCGTGATCGCCTACACCGCGGGCATCTCGGGGGCGCGGCTCGTCGGGCCGCGGGTGGCCGCGTTCGTCGGCCTGACCGAGGTGCTGTTCGCGATCGTCTTCGCGTCCGTCCTCGTGGCCCAGAGCACGTCGCTGGTCCAGGGCGTCGGCGGTGCCGTGGTCCTCGCCGGCGTCGCCCTCGTCCGAGCCGACGACCCGGTGGGTTAGCGGGGTGGGGTCGTGAGGCGGGTGGTTGCCGTGGTCGGGCCGACGGCGACGGGGAAGTCGGACCTCGGGGTCGCTCTGGCGCGCCAGCTCGGTGCCGAGGTCGTCAACGCCGACTCGATGCAGCTCTACCGCGGCATGGACATCGGCACGGCGAAGCTCACCGTCGAGGAGCGGCAGGGGGTGCCGCACCACCTGCTGGACGTCTGGGACGTGCAGCAGCCGGCGAGCGTCGCCGCCTACCAGGCCCTCGCGCGGGCGCTGCTCGACGGCCCGCCGAAGGTCTTCGTGGGCGGGTCGGGGCTCTACCTGCGGGCCGCCCTGGACGCGCTCGAGTTCCCCGGCACCGATCCCGAGCTGCGCGCCCAACTGGAGGGGGAGCTCGCCGTGCGGGGACCCGGACCGATGCACGCCCGGCTCACGGAGCTCGACCCCGAGGCGGCCCGCCGGATGGAGCCCAGCAACGGCCGTCGGATCGTCCGTGCGCTCGAGGTCGTGACGCTGACGGGCGACATGCCCGGCGCGATGACGGAGTACGAGGAGCACGTGCCCACCACGTACCTCGGCCTCGACCGCGAAGACCTCGCCGAACGGGTCGACGCGCGGGTCGACCGGATGTGGGCGCAGGGCCTGCTCGACGAGGTCCGGGGACTGGGGCCGCTGGGCGTGACAGCGAGCAGGGCGCTGGGGTACGCACAAGCGCTCAGGCAGCTCGAGGGCACGCTCACCGAGGCGGAGGCGAAGGAGCAGACGAAGGCCGCGACCCGCAGGTTCGTGCGCCGCCAGCGGTCGTGGTTTCGGCGCGATCCCCGGATCCGCTGGCTCGACACTGGCCACGACACTGGCCAGGACACTGACCAGCACACTGACCAGGACCTTCTGGACCAGGCGCTCACGCTCCTAGACACGCGTGACTAGGCGCAAACCACCCCGACTCGCCATGTCGCAGAACGGACATTGGGGACGAGGGTAGGAGCATGAACACGACGGCTGTTGATCTCGCCTCGCTCCACCGCGCGGCCACGGACGGTTCGCTCGAGCTCGTCTACCAGCCCGAGATCGATCTCGACTCCGGCGCGATCGTCGCGATGGAGGGCCTGCTGCGCTGGCACCACGGTGCGCTCGGCGTCCTCGGCCCGGCCGACTTCCTGGACCTCGCGATCCGCACCGGTGAGATCTCCCCGATCGGCGAGTGGGTGCTGCGCACCGGGGCTGCGGAGGTGGCCACCTGGCTCGACCTGCGTGGCCCGCGCCGCCAGCTGTGGCTCAACGTCTCCGCCGAGCAGGTCCGCGCCGAGGGCTTCGCCGAGCTGGTCGCCGGGATCGTCCGCGACAACGACCTGCCGAACGGCGCACTGGGCCTGGAGGTGACCGAGAAGACCTGCCTCCAGCTCGGAGCCGACGCCGAGCCGATCTTCGCCGACCTGCACGCTGCCGGGGTCGCCCTGGCCATCGATGACTTCAGCAGCTTCTATGCGACTCTCGGCGCGATCGAGGCGCTCCCCGTCGACGCGGTGAAGCTCGGGCACAACTACGTACGAGGCGTCGGCAACGAGGACCACGACGACGTGCTCGTCGCGAGCGTCATCGAGCGCGCCCACGCCCGCGGCATGTATGTGGTCGCCGAGGGCGTCGAGGAGTGGTCGGAGCACGCCCGGCTCATCGAGCTCGGCTGCGACCGCGCCCACGGCTGGCTGTTCGCCTCCGCGCAGCGGGCCGACAAGGCGCGCTGGCTGATGGCGCAGGGCATGGGCTGGCGGGTCGGCGGCGACATGCTGCCGTTGCCGACCCAGCGGGCGCATCACTGAAATAGCCTGGCTGGCGTGTCCCAGGACGTCCTCGCCGCGAAGGCTCGCCGGCGTCCCGGGCCGACCGCGCTCATCGCTGCTGCGCTCGCCCTGATCGTCGTCGCCGCAGCCGCGGCAGTGGTGATCCTGCATCGGCAGGACAAGAAGGCGGACGACGCCGCTCGGCGCGTCCTGGACGGTGCCGTCATCGGTGTCACCGCCGTGGGCGTCGCCAGCGACCACCGCATCGCGGTCGTGCTGTCCGTCACCACCGGGACCTCGGCGAAGCTCGTCGATGCGCACGTCACCGGCGACGGCTGGCAGGCGGTGCACGACAAGGGTGTCGGGCTGGTGCGGGTCGTCGACTGCCGGGCAGTCCCGCCGATGCCCACGGGCGCTGAGGCCGTCCTCGAGCTGCACGGCCAGCGCCGCGTCGTCGACCTGTTGCTCGGCTCCAGTGTGTTCGATGTGCTGCGACGCACCGGTCGCGAGGCCTGCGGCGACGTCAACGCCCGACAAGCACTGGCCCTCAAGGCATCCGGCACGGTCCTGGTGCCCGGTGGCGTGCAGCTCGCCCTGGTCGTCACCAACCGCAGCGCACACCCCGTGACCCTCAAGGCGGTGTCCGTCGGCAAGCTGCACGTGAGGACGAGCAAGCGGCTGCCGGCGCGGCTGGCCCCCCGCACGACCCTGCGAACCGTCGTCGTGGTCGATGCCCGCGGGTGCGGGGCCACCGCGGGCGTCGTCGGGCTGGCGATCGACGGCAAGGGCGGACCTGCCTTCCTCACCGTCGCGAGCGCAGACCTGCCGCAGCTCGCCGCACGCATCCGGCGCGCGCGGTGTCATTGACCGACGGCCCGGCTGTCACCGTCATCGACCCCCACGCCGGACCGGTCCTGCCGGCAGCCGTCCGACCTCGCTGGGGCGCCACCGAACGCACCGTCGCGCTCGTCGCAGCGGTCGTGCTGCTGGCGGGACTGGTCTCCGCCGGCCATTTGCGGACGGGTACGGCAGACGGCGGGCTGTCCGCGACCAGCCGCGGGTCAAAGGCTCAGCTCGGCCGGCCGTCGGCCTTGGTCCTCGACCTGGTCGTGACCGGGCCGCCGGTCGAGGTCCGGCTTGTGCGCCCCGACCGCGGCTGGGTGCTCGTCGACCGCGCACCCACGGTCGTCGGGGCGGCGACGGACGTCGTGGTCTCGCACACCGTCGTCTGCGACCGACCGGTGCCGCCGCCCTCGCGGCTGCAGCTCGTCACGATCGACGGCCGCCGGCTCGGCGTACCGGTGCATGTCGCGAAAGGTGACCTGTTCCGCAGCACCTGCGACCCATGGCAGGGAGCGCAAGCGATGCGGCTGGTGACCAGCAGCCTCACCCGCGCGGCGCGCACACGCGTCCAGCTCGGCCTGGTCGACGTGAGCACCCGGCCGCTCACCCTGGACCAGGTCCGGTACGGCGGGTTCGCCTTCGCCGCAGATCTGCCCGTGCGGCTGGCCGGGCGGGACAGCCGCGGGCCGCTCGACCTCGACCGCCTCACCGTCACGGACCTGACACTGGTCACCACGGTGCAGGAGTGCGGTGCCGCGAGGCGGGCCCTGGATGCGGCAACGGCGAACGGCACGCCGGACCGGCTGCCGGCGACCGTCGACGGTGCACCGGCCGATCTCGAGGTACGTGGTCTCGAGGCCTACCTGGAGCTGCAGTGGCGGGCGACCTGCGTACGCTGATTGCGTGCGCTTCCTCAAGGGTCACGGCACCGAGAACGACTTCGTGCTGCTCCCCGACCTCGACGGCTCCCTCGACCTGACCGACGACCTCGTGCGCCGGCTCTGCGACCGTCGTGCGGGTATCGGGGGCGACGGGGTGCTGCGCGTCCTGAGGGGCGCAGACGGCCTGTGGTTCATGGACTACCGCAACGCCGACGGTTCGATCGCGGAGATGTGCGGCAACGGGGTTCGGGTCTATGCCCGCTACCTCGTCGAGGCTGGTCTGGAGTCCGAGGGGCACCTGCAGCTCGCGACCCGCGACGGCATCAAGGAGGTCGACGTCAAGGGCGACGCGGTCCTCGTCGACATGGGTCCCGCCGTGATCGGGGAGACGGTCGTGATCGACGGGACGACGGCGACGTTCGTCGACATGGGCAACCCGCACGCGGTCGTGCACGTCGCGTCGGTCGAGGCCCTCGGCACCCTCGACCCGGACCGCAAGGACCTCAACGTCGAGTATGTCGAGGACGTCGCCGACAACCACCTTCGGATGCGCGTCCACGAGCGCGGCGTCGGCGAGACGCGGTCCTGCGGCACCGGCGCGTGCGCGGCCGTGGTCGCGACCGTGCTGCGGCTCGGGATCCCGCGCGGATCGGCGTACACGGTCGACGTGCCGGGTGGCCGGTTGACGGTCACGTGGCGCGAGGACGGGCACGTGACACTCGAGGGACCTGCTGTGATCGTGGCCGAGGGGGAGTGGACCGTTGACGCCTGAGGAGTGCACCAAGCGCATCGCCGGTGCGGTCGGCCGCATCGGTGGCGAGTGGATGTTTGACGCGGTCGTCAACGCGCGCGGGACGGAGCTCGGCTTCGAGACCTGGGCCTGGTACCACTGCGGTCGGGGCGGCGTCCTCGGCAACCCGCCTGCCTCCGTGGTGGTCGCGGCCTTCGGCTTCTTCCCGCCCGAGCTGCAGACCAAGGCATGGGAGAAGGGCTGCGCCGTGATGGCGCCGGCCGACACCGCCCGCGAGTACGCCGCCTGCTGCGCGCTGTGGGGCACCCGCCGCTTCGCGTCCGTCGACGGCGCGGGCAGGCTGGCGGACCTGCTGACTAAGGCGCTCGACAGCGCCCAGGCGATGGGACTGCCGCTGTTCGCCGGCTGGCGCGACGTGCTGCACGACTTTGACGCGGCAAGCCCGCCGGAGCGGCTCGCCCTTGCGCTGCAGGCGGCACGCGAGCATCGCGGCGGCGCGCACCTCGTGGCCGTCCGCGGCTATGGCGTCGATCCGCTGCAGGCCGTGATGTCCGGGCGGTACGGCGCGACGAACGCCGAGTTCTTCGGCTGGCCGCAGCCGTGGCCCGACCCCGAGGCCGGCAAGGAGCAGATGGCCGCGGCTGAGCGGATCACCAATGCGATCGTGGCCCCGGCGTTCGAGGTCCTGACCGGCGACGAGCGCACCGAGCTGACCGACGGCCTGCGCGCACTCTGACCTCAGTGCGGGCAGACCTTGCTGATCCAGCGGGCGATGAGCTCGATCCCCTGGGACGCGTTGAGCAGTGAGGTGTGCCCGTCGTGGGTGCTGCCGCTGGACACGGTGCCGTCGATCTCGCCGTCGAGCGAGATGACGCGGTAGGTCGGCGTGAAGCCGGCCTGGACCGGAGCGACGCCCCAGGCCGACAGTGCTGCACTGCAGTCGGTGACCCGCAGCGTCAGCGGCACGACCGCGGCCGCCTTGCCGGCGAGGTGAACCGGAGTGTCCGAGGCCACCACCGTGACGCCGTCGGTGGCCGTGACCGCAGCGAGGGTCCTCGGCACGGCGGCATCGTTGCGGAGCAACAAGTCGACCAGCAGGTCAGCGCCCACCTGTCGCACCACGGGCAGGCCGGTGAGCGCGAGACTCACCTCGGGTGGCAGGAGTCCGCAGCGGATGGTCGTGCCGGACGTGAGCCCCGCCAGGAACCTGCCGCCCTGGTCCGAGGTGATGAGGATCGTCGCGGTGCCGCCGCGGTAGGTCCGGACCAGCAGCGTGATCGGGGAGGCGAGTGTCAGGTCCAACGCGGCCGGGCAGCCCGTGGGCAGGGCAAACGTCACCGGCTGCGGGTCGTCGGGCGCCAGTGAGTTGCCGTCGGCAGGCAGGTTCGGGAGCCCGGCGATGTGGGCCGACAGCACCGTCACCGGATGGTGCGCCTGGTTGAGGAACGTCAGGCTGATGCGGTTGTCGCGGCCGGCCGCATCGGGGCCGGCGACGGCGACGACCGCCACGTCCTGCAGGGCTGCCTGATCCAGCCGCTGCTCCTCGCGCAGGTGCCCGACCGCCCAGCCGCCGGCGGCACCGGTGGTGACGATCGCGGCGGCCAACCACGCCAACCGCTTCTGTGCCGTGGACATCCGTCGTGGCGGGCGCCCGACGTCCTCGCCGATCACGTCGGACAGCGGCACCGGGGTGGACGAGCGCGTCACCGTGACGACCGGCGGTGGCGGCTCAGTGCTCACGGGGACAACACAAGCACAGTCGCGATACGAGGTCGCCGCCCGCGGCGGGGAGTGCGACCATGGAAGGGACATGACCTACCCCAACCCCTCCCGCCCAGCGCGCGACCCTGCCATCCACCTCGATCCAGAGATCGACCTGCACGACCTCGAGGGCGAGGGGTTCGACCTCGAGGAACGCAACGCGCTCCGTCGCGTCAGCGGCATCCGCACCGACCTCGAGGACGTCACCGAGGTCGAGTACCGGCAGCTCCGCCTCGAGCGGGTCGTCCTCATGGGCGTCTATCCCCGTAGCGAAGGAGACCGGGCCGCCGAGACGTCCTTGCTGGAGCTGAAGGCGCTCGCGGAGACCGCTGGTTGCGAGGTGCTCGAGGGCCTCATGCAGCGCAAGGACATGCCCGATCCGAAGTCCTACGTCGGTTCCGGCAAGGCCCAGGAGCTACGCGACGTCGTGCTGTCCTCCGGCGCCGACACGGTGATCTGCGACGGCGAGCTCAGCCCCGGTCAGCTGCGTGCGCTCGAGGACCTCGTGAAGGTGAAGGTCATCGACCGCACCTGGCTGATCCTCGACATCTTCGCGACGCACGCCACCAGCCGTGAGGGCAAGGCGCAGGTCGAGCTCGCGCAGCTGACCTACATGCTCCCGCGCCTGCGCGGCTGGGGTGAGTCGCTGTCCCGGCAGGGCGGTGGAGCCGGCGGCTCCGGTGGCGGCGGTGTCGGCACCCGCGGGCCGGGCGAGACCAAGATCGAGACCGATCGCCGCCGGATCCGCTCGCGTCAGGCCAAGCTGGCCCGCGAGATCAAGGAGATGAAGACGGCGCGCGAGGTGAAGCGCCAGGAGCGCCGCCGCAACGCAGTGCCGTCGGTCGCGATCGCCGGCTACACCAACGCCGGCAAGTCCTCCCTGCTCAACCGCCTCACCGGCGCCGGCGTCCTCGTCGAGAACGCGCTGTTCGCGACCCTCGACCCGACCGTGCGGCGGGCCCAGACGCCCCATGGCCGCGAGTTCACCCTCACCGACACCGTCGGCTTCGTACGTCGTCTGCCGCACCAGCTCGTCGAGGCGTTCCGGAGCACCTTGGAGGAGGTCGCGGAGTCCGACCTCATCCTGCATGTCGTCGACGGCAGTCACCCCGATCCCGAAGGGCAGCTGCAGGCTGTCCGGTCCGTGCTCGCCGACATCGACGCGAACGACGTGCCCGAGATCGTCGTGATCAACAAGGCCGACGCCGCGGATCCCCTTGTCCTGTCGAGGATCCAGCGTCGCGAGAAGCACTCGATCGCTGTCTCGGCGCTGACCGGTGCCGGCCTCGCCGAGCTCGTCGCGCTGCTCGAGGACGAGGTGCCCCGACCCGAGACCCTGGTCCGGGTCGTGCTGCCCTACGCCGAGGGCCGGCTGGTCGCGCGCATCCACGACGAGGGCGAGATCCTGGCTGAGGAGCACCTCGAGGAGGGCACCCGGCTCGAGGCCCGGGTCGGGCCGCAGCTCGCGGCCGAGCTGGCCGACTACCTGGTGGCCTAGCCCTCGCCGGAGCTCTTGCCGCTGCTGTCGTGGCCACTGCTGTCGCGGCCACTGCCGTCGCCGGAGTCGCTGGGCCGGCTGCTGGGTTCAGCGCTGTGGTCGTCCCCGACGGGGCGAGACGCCGGGGAGGGCTTCCCGTGCCCGTCCTCCTGGCCCGGCGAGGCGCTGGGGCGTACGCCGTCGGAGCGGCCACCGTCGCTGCTGCCGCTGTGCTGACCGTCGTGATCCGACGAGGTCGGACCCGGCGTCGGTCGCTGCTGCGGGTCTGTCGACTCGTGCCCGACCGCTGCGGGTGCCTGGCTGGGGGTGTGACGCGGCGTCGGCCGTGGCGCGGGCTTCGGGTGTGCCTTGGGCTTCGGGAGGTGGATCGGCGTGATCGAGGAGACGGTGTCGGAGACAACGCGCTGCGCTGGGCCGGGCAGCGCGTTGGCCCCGGCGGCGCCCATCGTCGCGCCGACGAGGACGACCGCGAGCGGCACAGGCACGAGCCACCAGCGCCTGCGCGGTGCCGGGGGCAACGTCGGGCTGGCCGTGAGGTCCGGGACAAGGCCGCTGTCGAACATCGCGGCGAGGGCGGCCGACGGTGCCGGGGCACCGTCGGCGGTGAGCGACTGCAGGTCGGAGACGAAGCCGGTGAGGCCCTCCTCGCCGGTGACGGCGCGGCCGCGCAGCAGCGCGTCGGCGTCGCGGTCGGACAGGGGGCGTCTCACGTCCCTGTCATCGTCTCGGGGCGTCACAGGGTTACGCCATCCGGGTGGTTCTCGACGGATCTCCTCAAGGTGAGCAGTCCCCGGCGCTGCAGCTGCTTGACGGCACCAGCGCTCTTGCCCAGTGCCTCAGCCACCTGGTCGACGGTCAGGTCGCCGAGGATCCGCAGCACGAGCACGTCGCGCTGGTCCGGCAGCAGGGTCTCGAGCAGCGCCCGGATCCGCTCGCTCTGCAGCGCCTCGACGGCGACGTCCTCGGTCGACGGGCTCTGCCGGGGGTCCTCGGCGGCGACGTAGGCGACGGGCGGTTCGCGTCGTCCTCGCTTGCGCAGGTCATCAACGAGGCGGGCATGCGCGACGCTGAAGGTGAAGGTGCGCAGGCCCGCGGCCCCGCCGGACAGTGCCGCCAGCTTGGGGAAGACGGCGAGAAAGACCTCGCTGGTCAGGTCCTCAGGTTCACTGGCGCCGCGGGCGCGCAGGTAGGCCAACACCTTGGGTGCCAGCTGCTCATAGACCGCGCGCAGCGCCCAGGCCTCGCCGGCCTGGGCCGCAGGCAGCAGGTCTTCCAGGAGCGCATCGCTCATGAGGTGGCGTGAGATCTCGAGGGGTGGGCGGGCAACGGACGAAGCGGGCCGCTGAGGCGACCCGCTCCGTCATGCTGCCAGGTGGTCAGTCCTTGCCGCCGCCACCACCGTTGTCCGCACCGCTGTCGGCACCGTTGTTGCTGTCACCGTTGCCGTGGGAGTCACCGGAGTCGTGCCCTGAGTTGCTGCCGGAGGTGGGCTTGGGGGCGCTGTTGTCCACGCCGCCGTTGCCGCGGCCGCTGTGGTGGCCGTCCCGGTGGCCGGCCTTGAGCTGGCCGCAGTGCCCGCCGTTGTCGCCGTCGTTGGCACCGTCGTGCTCACCGGCCTCGGCGGCGTCCGTCTCGTTCTGGTCGCCGTCCTGCTGGTTGGCCTGGTCGTTGGGCTGGGTCGTGGCGTTCGGGTCGGCACTGGCGGTTGCCGTGCAGGTGGGAATCGCCTTCGCGGACTCGGTCGGCTCAGCCGCGTCGGAGGGCTCCGCGGCCTCGGTCGCCTTGGCCTTGGCACTCGCGGCGGCGTCGGTCGCCTCCGGGGTCGGGTCCTCGCTGGGTGCCGCCGACGCGGTGGCCGACGCGGAAGCGCTGGTCGTGGCGTCAGCGGCGAGGTTGAGGGGACCGCTCGGGCCGGCGAGGGCCGCACCGGTCACGGCGAGGCTGACGGCCGCGAGCCCGCCGATGACGACGGCCTTTCCGGCGTGGCTCAGGGAGACGAGCTTGTTGAGGAGGGTGGTGCGCATCGGACGTGTCCTCACTTCGGCAGCCACCCTCGAGGGGACGGGGCGGCATTGCGGCTGCCGTCTGGGACGGCAGTTCGCCTTTTCGGCGGGGTCAGGGAGGTGATCGACCGCGCCGCGGTGAGGGTTACGCCGCCGTCAGAGCTTTCTCAGGACGGTGACGACTCGTCCGAGAATGGTGGCTTCGTCACCGGGGATCGGCGCAAACGCCTCGTTGTGCGGCATCAGCCAGACATGGCCGTCCTTGCGCTTGAACGTCTTCACGGTGGCCTCGCCGTCGATCATGGCCGCGACGATGTCGCCGTTGCTCGCCGTCGGCTGCTGCCGCACGACGACCCAGTCGCCGTCACTGATCGCGGCGTCGATCATCGACTCGCCGACCACCTTGAGCATGAACAGCGTGCCTTCGCCCACGAGCTCGCGAGGCAGCGGGAAGACCTCCTCCACCGCCTGCTCGGCGAGGATGGGACCGCCCGCCGCGATCCGGCCGAGCACCGGCACATAGGCCGGCTGCGGGAAGGAGTGGTGCTCCTGGCCGTCGTCCAGTCCCATCTCGCTGGGGAGCCGGACGTCGACCGCGCGGGGCTTGGTCGCGTCGCGCCGCAGGAAGCCCTTCTTCTGCAGCGTGATGAGCTGGTAGCTCACGCTGCTGGTGCTGGCGAGCCCCACCGCGTCGCCGATCTCCCGGATGGTGGGCGGGAAGCCGCGGCGCTCCACGCTCTCGCGGATGAACTCGAGGATCTTGCGCTGTCGTGGGGTGAGGCCCTCGTTGTCGGCCGGCCCGTCGGGCAGGTTGTGGATCTGGGTGGTCTTGGGCGGCACGCCGGCCTTTCGGCCGGGCTTCTGCCGCACTGTCTCGTCCACCTCGTCGACGCTGTTCTGATCCACGCCAGCACTCCCTCTCGAATATCCAGTCGAACGCTGGAACCGTAGCCCGGTGCGACCGAACTCTCAAACATTTGTTCGACGTGTCGTGGATTTTGTCGGACCGGGCTGTTAGACATTGGCTCAGACGTTCGAGAGAACACCCATTCGAAAGGGACTCAGGAGCAGCGATGAACAGCACCCTTCACCTCACCCGCCGCGGCCGCCTCGTGATCGTGGCCCTGCTCGCGATGCTGCTGTTCCTCGCCTTCCTGGTGGGCCGCACCGGCGTCTCGAGCGCCTCGACCGACTCCGCGGCGCCGGTGGCCTACACCCAGACGACCGTCCAGCCCGGCGAGACCCTCTGGGCCGTGGCCAAGCGGGTCGCTCCGCACCACGACCCGCGGGCTCTGGTGGACGAGATCCGGGACCTCAACCACCTGGCCTCGGGTGGTCTGCGGGTCGGCCAGCAGCTGCTGCTGCCGCACACCTCCTGAGCCCTGTGGACAGCTGGCAGCGCGGTCGGCCTGCGCTGTTTACCGTTCCCGCGTGCCCCTTCCACCAGCCAGCCCCTACCAGCAGTGGTGCCCGCCGGCGCTGACCGACGCGGCGGTGCCGCTGTCGTCGGTGCACCGGCTGCTGTGGTCGCTGTGCGACGACCACGAGGGGGTGGCTGACCTCTGCTCGACCAGCCCCAGCCCGGAGGCGCGCGAGGCACTCGGCCGCTTCCTCGACGTCTATGCCGGCACCGCCTTCGCCCTCGCGACCAGCGCGGGCGAGCTCGCCTACAACCTGCGGCTCGCGGCAGAGTCCTACCGCGGCACCGAGCAGGCGCTGCATGACGCGATGATGGACCGCTCACCCCGGACCTGGCAGTGACGACCGCGGTCACCCTCGCCAGGCCGTCGGACCTGATGCGGGCGGCGGCGCTGCTCGGTGCCAGCGCCGACGAGCTGGGGACGGCGGTGGCCGCCTGCCGTCGTTCGGCGGCCGTGCCGTGGGTGGGCGGACCGAGCGAGAACTACCAGGAGCGGCTGTCGCGGCTGGCGGACGGCCTGGTCGGCATGCGGTCCGCGTTCGGGGCGGCGTGCGACGCGGTGCTCGGCTACGCCCGCGCGGTCGCCGCCCTGCAGCCGCTCGCGCAGGAGGCCGACCAGCTCGAACGGCTCCCGTCGGAGCAGCTGCTGGGACGGTGCGTGGCCTTGCGTGCCGCGGTGGCGGAGGGCGAGTCGATGGCCGCCGCACGGCTCGTCCTGGAGCTGCAGTACCTCA
Organism: Frankiales bacterium; assembly: GCA_025465465.1. Taxonomy (GTDB): domain Bacteria; phylum Actinomycetota; class Actinomycetes; order Mycobacteriales; family SCTD01; genus RYN-111. The sequence continues at coordinate 240,583 of JAODND010000089.1, forward strand.
CCGACCGGGCCCCGAGGGTCTCCTCCAGCTATGGGTTCCAGCACAACGCCGCCCACTTCGCGCAGGGTCTCGCGAGTGAGGCGGCGGGGCTCGGGAAGACCATCGGAGCCCTGTTCGGCTCGCTGCCCGGGGTCGGCAGCGACCGGGACCGCCACGAGGCACGGCACGAGGTCGGCGCCGCCGTTGCCGATGCGCTGCAGCCCTGGAAGCAGGTGCAGGAGCTCTACGACGCCCTGGCCGACGGCAACGCCTGGTTCGCCGGTGGTCAGCTGGCCGGCGCGGCGGTGTTCCGGGTCCGTGGCGACCGGGCCGCGGGGATGGACCTGTTCGGCGGCCACGACGAGCTGCCAGAGCGGGTCATGCTCGCGTTGCGCAGGGAAGCCCTGCCGCTCGGCTCGGACGCGCCGGTCGACCTCTGGCTCGCCGAGCACCTCCGTCAGCAGTTCGTCGCAGCGCTGCTCACCCTCGAGAGCATGCCGCTGCCGTCGCTCGACGAGCTGGACCTGCACGGCGTCGACCTGTTGCATCACGAGGCGGCGGGTGGCCACACCCTGCAGCGCCACGTCGGACGCGACCCCGACTTCCTCCGCGACCGCCAGCGCTTCCTGGTGGATCGCGACGGCGACCCCTTTCCCCTCAGCAGCTTCGGCACCATCGATGAGGCGGAGGCCTTGATCACCCATGCCCTGCGGACCAACCTGCGCGAGATCCGCGCCTTCCTGTCCGATCCTCGCCTGACCAGGAAGACCTTCGTGGAGCCGCTGCCAGGTCCCGTCGGCACCGCCATCGACGCGCAGGGCACTGTCGTGCCCGCGGGCTCTGTCGTCGTGAGACTGGTCAAGGTTGATGGCACAGTGCAGGTGCACACCGCCTATCTCCACCCGTGAGGGACCGTGCCTGACTACCCGCCGCTCTACATCCTCGGCCAAGCCATGTGGACGCTCGACCAGGACTGGGACATCGACTTCGCCGACGAGTTCGCGGCGCTCGAGGACTGGTTTGCGGCAGACGGGATCCGTCCGGAGGTCCTGAAGCCGCTCATCGCCGACGTCGACCAGCTCTTCGCCGATGAGCCCAGCGCCGAGGCGCGGCTGGCGCACTTCCCCCACACCGGCCTGCGTTCCGACACCTTCGACGACTTCCTGCGAGCGATCCGCAAGCGCGCGGAGGGCGGGCTCGCCGGCAACCCCGAGCCGATGCGCCGGATGGGTCAGGGAAGCTGAGCCTCGATGTCGGCGACGAGCGACGGGTCATCGGGCTCCAGCTGCGGGGAGTAGCGCGCGA